>DAONJL010000050.1:0-18582 GCA_035405645.1 bacterium
ATAATTCTCGCTTCCCTTCAAATATTGCTTTTAATGTGCTTACTGTTAGTGATTTCCCGAAACGCCTCGGTCTTGATAAAAAATAATATTTACTTATTGAAGAAATAATTTTATAGATAAAATAAGTTTTATCTACATAAACTCCGCCACCTTTTATTATTTCTTCAAAATTACTTAAATCAATTGCTATTGGTTTCATATTATATTTAAAAATTCCAGAGTGTTTGAAAATTTCTTACATATTTTAATGAATTTATTTTTAATTGACATTCTTCTGCTATTCTAATATTTCTATCAATTTGCCCATTCTCGCGTAATTTAAATAATTTTGTTACAATCTGATCTCTTAACTTAAATGGTGAAATTGGATTTATATAAATTTTTGTTCCGCCTTCAAAACCAGCAGGATTATTCATTCTTAATTTTATTAGTATATGCCAGGGCATTGGATAAACAGCATCAAGCGGAGTATAAAACCATTCTTCATTTGTTGGTATATAATGTTCAAAAGCAGAATGAATAGAATGAACAAGATTACTAAATAATCGTATTTCATCATCAGTATGTTGAAAAGGTCTTATATTTTGTGATTTTGAATAAATAGCAATTGTTGGATAAATATGTCCAATATCAGCAAAAGCAATAGCACAATCATTTTCAGCAATAACAAGATTATTATATATTGCCATATTTAATGCTGCTTCATTATATATATTTGGATTTTCTTTTACTAATCTTATTTCATTTTCAATTGATGTTCCCCATTCATCTATTCCAACTAATTGTTTATGTAAATGTTCTATTGACGCGCCAGCATCAGGTAGCCAATTTTGAAATACTGATACATAACGAACATATTGATTTGATTTATATATTTGTTCCATTGAATAAATTGTTAATTTAAAATATTGATAATGTTCTTCAGTTGATAAATACTTTGTCGAAAATAATTCATCTTCATATTTTGCATTATCAATATAATGTTTTTTAACAATAATTATTTTATGAGTTCCACCAAAAAAACTTTCTGCATCTTTTAATTTCTGTCGCTTTGACATTGACATTATTTCTTCATCTGAATAGCCCATTTTGGTTAATTTATAATTAATAATATTTATAATATGTTCAAATCCTTCTGATATTGATATGTAACTTTCCATTGCCATTTGCTGCTCTTTTGTCAATTTTAAATTATAATTTTTTACCCAATAATTATATGTTATAATTTCAAATAAATTTGGTATTAATCTAAATTCTGCAATAGTTTTATTTATTTCATTTACATTAACATTAAAGATATATTTGTAATTCTCATTTTCTTTTATAACACGCAAATGTTCAGGTGGTGTCATTAAATAATTATGCGGACAAAATGGACAATTCTTTAAACTATTAGAATTTATCAAATTTTTTGTAATCTTTTTATTATTATCAAAAGGTCTTTTCCCACGCTCGGGAACTGTCCATACTTCTGTCTTATTAAAAGGATTTATTTGTTTAATTGTGCCATCTGATTTTATTATTAATAAATTTGTTAAATCAATCATAATTATTTTACTGGTGATTTATTGATTATTATTTGATTTTTCTTTTATTAATTTTTTTAATTTATCTACATTAAAATTAAACTTATGAAATAAATCAATATATATTTTCCAAACTTCTAATTTTTGATCATCAAATTCATTTTGATGTAATTTATTATATATCTCATCAATCTTCTCGGCAATTGTATCATTTATCTCAATAAAATTTAAGCCTATTTTTAAAATATTTGTTATATCTAATAATATTTGTAAAATTTTATTTAAAACTTCATTATTTATATCATCTTTAATATACTCGATTAAATTTTGATGAATTGTTGATTGAAATATTATTTTTAAACTTTCACTCTCTATGTTTAAATTACTATATAAAATATTTGAAACAAGATTATATATTTCTGTTAACAATTTATAATCATTTGTTTTTTGAAATTCTAATAATAATGATTTTATCTGATTTTTTAAAACACTTTCTGTTATTATCTTTAATTCTTGTGGTAATTGTAAATTTAAACTTCTTGAAAAATTGATAAAATCTTGATTTTCATCATATATTTGTTTATATATTTTTTCTAATTCTTTATTTCTTTCTGCAAATATTATCTTTGCTAATTTTAATCTTGTATCAAATAATATATCTGATATGCTAAATTTTTTCTTTGGAAATATATGAATTAAATCCTGATTATTTTCTGGATTATTTAGCCATTTCATTATTTGTGGGCATTTTTCAAATTTGAATTCTTTCATTACTTCCATTATATAGCATTCGCTTTTATTTATTGTTTCATAAATTAAATAGACTAAAAAATATTTTTCTTCTTCTATTGATTTTTTTATTAATCTTATTTTACATAGCAAATGTTTATTTGAATTAAATGTTTGTAGTTTTGATTCCAATATTTCTAATTTGTATTTATATAAATCATCTTCTTTTACAAATTTTAAAAATAAACATTTATGTGCAAATTCATTAATTATATTATATTCATTATATAAAGATGATTTAAATATTTCCTGATATAATTTTCTGCCTGTTATTTCTGGATTTACATTGCTTTTTGCTTTTTCAAGTAATTCATAAAAATCAATAGATAAAATAAATTCGTCAAAATGTGATGCTAATGTTATTACTTTTGCAGCATATTTTAAATTCTGTAATACTTCTATGCCACTTAATTCAGAAAAAAACCAACCACAACTTGTGAACATAAATTGAGCATATTTCTGAATTTCAAGTAATCTTAAAGCATTTGATTTTTCTTTTAATAGATGTTGACTATGTAAATGTTCATCTAAAAATTTTTGTTTATTTTCAGGGCTTGAATCAAGTATTAATTTTATATAATCATCTCTTGCCTGCCATATATTTTTAAAATATTTTTTCCCTTCAAATTCAAATAATTCTGCTACACTTTCATTTAATTTATCAAATGCTTCGCGTATTGGTGTGCGCCATTTTTGATTCCAGCCTGGTTGTCCACCAGTATTACAACCACAATCTCTATACCATCTTGCAACACCATGAGCACAACTCCAACTTGTGCCAAGACCTTCCGGACCAGGTGATAATTCTACTTCCCATTCTGGTGGATACATATATAAATAATTTGAAAAATTTACCATCTTTAAACCTTTTTCAGGGGCATAATGTTTTATTAATGAAGCTAAACACATATCTGCAAATTTACGATGATGACCATATACTTCGCCATCTGTCGCTATACTTATGATTTGTGTTGGTCCTGCTTCTTTATTTATATTATTTATTATTTCATTTGCTAACCATTCTGCATTAGATAATATATTTCCAAAACTTATCTCACTTGCTATCTTACCATTATAGAAAAATACATCTATATATTTTTCTTTTATTTTCTCACCTGTCTCATCTTTTTTAAAAATTCTATATGCTCTATGTGTTGGTATTGGTTTTTCGTTTGCTGATTGCCATTCTTTTGTTCCTATCTTTCGATAGCGAGCAGCCTGTGTTGGTGATAAAATTATGTATTTTAAGCCAAAATTTATTAGTAAATCAACAGTTTCATTATCTATTGCTGTTTCTGATAACCATATACTTTCTGCTTTTCTTCGAAAGCGATATTCAAATTCTTCCAGACCCCATTTTATTTGTGTTATTTTATCTCTTTTTTTAGCAAGCGGCAAAATTATATGATTATATACCTGTGCTATTGCATTGCCAAAACCATTATTATTATCTCTACTTCTTTTATCTGCTTCTATTATCTTTTTATAAACTTCTGGAAAATTTTTTTCAAAATAAGCAAATAATGTAGGTCCTATGTTAAAATTTATAAATTCAAAATTATTAACTATATGAAATATTTTTCCTTCATTATCTACTACTTTTGAATAACAATTTGGTAAATAACATTCATAAGTAATTCGTTCATTCCAATTATGAAATGGATATGCTGATATTTGATTTTCTATTACATCAATCCAAGGATTCTCACGCGGTGGTTGATAAAAATGTCCATGAATACATAAATATGAGATTAATGGTTTCTTTAATTTTATTTTCATATTTTTTATTTTTATTTATTTTTTTCCTTTTGTCAATTAATTTTAATTTATTTATTTTTTATTGCTTTCTTAATTAAAATCTTAAATAATTACCTTAATAAGACCTCAACTAAACCACGAACAGAATTACATAAATATATTTTTTCTGCATTTTTTAAATCATTATATTTTATTATTTCTTCTTTTATTCTTTTTTTCTTAATTAAATATTCTCTATAAATTCCATTTAATAAACCACATTCGATTGGTGGTGTTATTATTTTATTATTTTTCTCAATTATTACATTATTAAATGTTCCTTCTGTTATTTCATCTTTTTCATTCATAAATAAAACATCATAAAAACCTTTCTTTCTGTATTTATTAAATTCCTTATTATAAAGTTCTCGGTTCGTTGTTTTGTGATATAAAAAAATATTTTTTGTATTTGTTCGTTTTTTGGATATTGTTATAAATTTTTCTCTTTTATCAATTATTAATTCTTCAAAATAAATATCAAAATTATCTTCACTTAATAAAATTCTTACTTTATATCTTTTTCTCTTTTGAAATAATCTGGATATTTGTATTAATCTTTCTTTTATTTTATTTTGGGAATAATGATAATCAAAATATTTTGCTGATTTTTTTAAGCGGATTAAATGCTCTTCTAAAAAATAATATTTTTTATACCATAAAATTGTCTCAATTATTTTAAATTTTACATTTTTATTTTTTAAAAATTCTGCTTTTAAAATACATTCATCAAACTCATCTTCAATTATTGAATCATAAGTAATTCCGCTACCAATTCCTATTTCACCTTTATTTTTATTTAATAATAATGTTCTTATCGCTACATTAAAAATTGCTTGATTATCTGGAAAAATTATTCCAATTGAACCACAATATATATTTCTATTTTCTTTTTCAAGTTCTTTGATTATTTCCATTGTTCTTATTTTTGGTGCACCAGTAACTGAACCTGATGGAAATAATGCTTTAAAAATATCATAATAATTTATTTCATCTTTTAATAATGCTGATATACTTGATGTCATTTGAAATATTGTTTTATATTTTTCAATTGAAAACAATTTATCTACTTTTACACTACCTATTAATGAGAGTTGTCCAACATCATTTCTTAATAAATCTACAATCATTAAATTTTCTGCTTTTTCTTTTTCTGAACTTTTTAACTTTATTCTCATATATCTATCTTCTTCTAAATTTCTACCTCGCTTTATTGTTCCTTTCATTGGTTTTAAATAAATTTTATTCTCTGTCTTTTTAAAAAATAATTCTGGAGAAAATGATAATATTTTAAATGAATCAAAATCAAGATATGCTGAATAATTTACCTGTTGATTTAATTTTAATTCTTCATAAAATTTAAATGCATTACCAAAAAAATTAAAATAATATTTAATGCTATAATTTACTTGATATGTTTCACCTTTATAAATATATTCTTTAATTTTTTTTAATTTCTTAAAATAATCATTCTTGCCTTCAGTTAATTTTATTTTTGTTATTTTATAATTTTTTTCTTTTTCATTTGCAAATAAATATTCATAGATTTTTTCTTTTTCCTTTTTTGTTTTCAAAATATTAATTTTATCAAATACAAAAAAACAAATTAATGGAAATTCAAAATTTGTTTCATTTAATTGTTCTTCTAAAAAATAATAACCTGTTTCATAAGATATAAAACCAGCAAGATAATATTTCTTACTTAATAAATTAATTTTATCGAAAGCAATAAGAATTTCCCTGGAATTTTTTACTATTATAGAATCAATTGGATTTGTAAAAAAATAAGAATTTTTATTTTCTCCTTTTTGAAGTGTTGATTCAAATAATAAGTTTATTTCTTTCATTAAAACATTTTTATGTGTCTTCTTTTTTCTTACCTTCTAAAAGATTATTATAAAATCTTTAAGTTGGATATGCAAAATCAATATCATTATGTTTCTTAAATTCTTCTAATATTTCTTCCCAGATTTGTTGAGCACTATTTCTTTTATTTCGTGGACTACATAAATATCTAATAGTTAATAAAACACCTGAATCTTTGACGCTTGTATATACTGTTGGAGTTAAATTTTTGTAAAATATAAAAAATTTTTTATTTGCTTCATTTAATTTTTTTTCTATTTCTGCTTTTTTATGTTCTGCATAATTTTCAGCAATTTTTTGTAATATTTCTTTTGCTTTTTTCCAATTACTTTCAAATGTTATTAATACAGGTATCTCATTCCAGATATAATGAAATCCCTGTGTATAATTAACAATTAGTGAATTTAATATTTTACTATTTGGAATATAAATTATTCTTCCTGTGCTTTGTTCATCACCACACCAACCGCCAACTTCAAGAATTAAAAATTTAAACATTTTAATGTCAATTACATCACCAATAAAATTATCAATCTGAATTCTATCACCAACTTTAAATGGTTTTTTCCAGATTAAAAAAAACCAGCCTGCAATATCAGAAATTGGATCTTTCAAAACAATTGCAAATGCTGCTGATAATATACCTAAATATATTGAATATGATTTAATTTCTTTTAGCCAGATTTTTAAACCAACTAATATGCACAAAAAAATAATTAAATAATTTACTAATTTTTTTAATACATATCTTGTTTTTAAATTTGAGATTGTTAAATATAAAATGTATGAACAACTTTTTATAAATAACCAGCAAACAACAATAATAATAATAAAAAGAATAAATTTATTATTAGATAATAAATTTTCCCAATGATAAAAATCTAAAAATTTTTTTATTTCCATAATTAAAAAATTTTATTATAAAAGATTTTGACAAATTTTATAATACATTTTATTTTATTGCAAGTTTTATATTATTATTTATAGGTGATTTTATGATAAGTAAAATTCATAATTATTTTTTTAATAATTTAAAATTATTATATCCAGACTTAAATCTTGAACAAATTATTTTTAAAACAGAAAAAACTAAATTCGAAAAATTTGGTGATTACGCAATAAATGTTGCAATGATTTTAGCAAAACATTTAAAAAAATCGCCAATGCTTATTGCTGATGAAATAATTAAAAAAATTGAATTACCTGATTATATTGAAAAATTTGAAATTGCAAATCCTGGCTTTATAAATATTTTTATTAAAAAAAATTTTTTATATAAACAATTATTTGAAATTTATAAACAAAAAGAAAGATATGGTTATAAAGAAAAAAAAGATAAAGAACGAGTATTAATTGAATATGTTTCAGCCAATCCAACCGGACCATTAAATGTTGTATCTGCAAGAGCAGCAGCAACAGGCAGCACTTTTGTTAATATTTTTAATTATTGTGGCTATGATTGTAAAAGTGAATTTTATGTTAATGATGCTGGTAATCAGGTTGAAATTTTAGCCAGGTCTTTATTTTTACGATATTTACAATTATATCAATCAGATATTGAATTTCCACCTGAATGTTATCAAGGAGAATATATAAAAGAATTTGCTATAAAATTTAATAATGAATATGGTTCAAAATATATAAATAATTTTGATGTTGAATTATTTAAAAATTATGCTGTAAGTAAAATGCTTGCGTGGCAGCAAAATACATTAAAAAATTATCGTGTTAATTTTGATAATTTTTTTAGTGAAAAAAAATTAAGAGAAAGTGGTGAAGTTGAAAAAATATATAAATTTCTTCAAGAACAAAATCTTGTTTATGAAAAAGATAATGCATTCTGGTTTCGTTCTACAAACTTCTTTGATGATAAAGACCGCGTTCTAATTAAAAGTGATGGTGAATGGACTTATTTATTACCTGATATTGCTTATCATAAAAATAAATATGATCGTGGTTTTGATTTACTTATAAATATTTTAGGACCAGACCATCACGGCTATATTAATCGTATTTTATCTGCTGTTAAAGCATTTGGCAAATCTGAAAAATCATTAAAAATAATTATTTTACAACAGGTAAATCTCTTTCGTGAAGGGAAAAAAGTTAAAATGAGTAAACGAGCAGGTGAACTAATAAATTTAGATGATTTAATTGAAGAAGTTGGTGTGGATGCTGCAAGATATTTCTTTTTAAGACGAAGTCCATCAAGTCATTTAGATTTTGATTTAACACTTGCAAAAGAACAATCTCAAAATAATCCTGTTTATTATGTTCAATATAGTTGTGCAAGAATTTCAAGTATTCTTGAAAAAATAAATTTATCAAATTTTAATCCAGATAATATTGACTTATCAATTCTGAATCATCATCTGGAAATTGATTTAATTAAACATTTGCTTGATTTTGAAGATGTTTTATCTTCTATTACTATCTCATTAGAACCACATCATATAATAATGTATGTTGAAGAACTTGCTGCAAAATTCCACGCTTTTTATACTGAATGTCGTGTAATTGATGCACCTGATGATTTAAAATTTGCAAGATATATTTTAATTAAAGCAGTTCATTATATAATTAAAATTATATTAAATTTAATTGGTGTATCTGCTCCTGAAAAAATGTAAAAAATAAAAAATATTTTTTAAAAATCAGATTTTAATTTGATGCCTTTATCTTTTGAATTATATAATACACTTACATTTTTTGCTTCAATATCATTTATATAAAATATTAAATAATATTCTCTTTCATCTGTGAGATATTTCTTGTATTGTAATTTAAGAGTGAAACAATGTAACCTTTTTTCCAGACTTATATAATTTTCTTTTAATTTTCTTGCTTTTAAATCTATGCGGTCATAATAACTTAATATATAGTCTTTATCTTTTTTTGGCGTAAAATATTTTCCTATTGCGATGTTAAACTTATTTATTATATTTAATTTTTTATATGTATTATCATAATAATTTATTATGCCTGAATAAGAGAATAAATCTTTCTCATTATATTCAAAACCTAAATAATTTTTATTTACACATTTCTCTTCAACTGAATAATTTATTTCTTCATATAATTTTATATTTTTATTTGAATATTCAACTTTACCTTCAATATTCATTTTTTTATTTTCATTTTTTGTTGTTTCATTTTCATATTCACGAAAATCATAGCCTGTTCCTATACGAATAAAAGAATTATTTGTTAAATAATTATATGATACTTTTATGTTATTATTTTCTATGCCTTTATAATCATACGGAAATTTATTTATATTATTCATTCTTTTCTGAAAATTATATTGAGTTATTATGAAATTATTCAAATTCAGATAGTATTTAAAATTTATACCTGAACTTATTTTATCTGTAATTCTTTTAAAACTATCTGTTTCGCTCTCTGAGTTATAATAAACATTGTTTGATAAAATAAATAACAGATTAAAATTTTTATTTATTATTTGTTTGAACATAAAATTATTTGCTAAATTAATTTTTGAATTATACTTATCTTTTAAATAATCGTATTCATTTCTATAATCAAAAGAATAATTATAGATAAAATTTTTTATTGCTTGATAATTTCTAAAATAATAAAATGCTGGTTTATTTTCTTCTTTCAATTTATATTTATTTCTTGTAATATCTCGTTCTGAATGACGAGTATAATAAAATTGCATTAAATCTTTTTCACTATATTTAACTAATGTTGCTTTTATATCACTATATCTTGTTAGATAATTGTAATCAGAAGAATAACTCTGATTTATATTAGCGTCCGAATAATAATTAAATAAAGAAGTAAAAATTATTTGCTGATTTATTTTTCTTGAATAATTTCCTTCTATTTTATATCGTTCATTTTTTTCTTTATTTATTTTTTCATTTATATGATAACCTAAAATATTTGATAATGTTGTATCATCATTTTGTTCATATTTTAATCCTGTTCCTATTCCTGCTTTTGTATATAAATCTAATAATACTTGAAAATTAATTTTATCTTTATGATAAATATCATATCTATTTTTCATAAATAAACCACGAGTATTACTATATCCAATTGTATAACTCCACGGTGAATATTTTAAATTTTTTCTGAAATAAGGTAGATAAAAAATAGGAATTTTTCCTATATAAAAAAACATATTATATCCTAATAATTTATCATTTTTTATAAATCTGATTTTTTTAAAAACAAATCTAAAGTGTGGATTTACTTCATTACAAGATGTAAAATATCCTTTTTCTAAAATATATTCCTCTCTCTTTTTAACTTCAACTTTTTCTGCTTTATAATACCAGGGCAAATATTCGCCAGAACTATTTGTTAAATACAAATCTTCTGTAATTAAATTTATTTTAAATCTTTCTGCTTTCATTTGATATTCTTCACTTGTTATATAAACTTCTTCTTCTGAATGAATTGTATTTTCATTTTTATTATATACTAAATATTCACTTTTTAATAATTGATTTAAATACCTTAATTCATTATTACCAATAAAATTTATTTTCTCTTCCTTGCCTTCTTTAAAAATTACTTCTACTGTATCAGAATGAATAATTTCTAATTTCTCTTTTTTATTTTCTGAAAATAAAAAAATCCTTAATAGAATAATCAAAATAAATGAAATAATAATTCTTTTATTCATAAAATAATTTTCTTGCTATTGCTAAATTCTTCTTATCATCTTCATCAGATTCTTTTGGAGTTTCAAGAATACATAATTGATTGGAAAATTTATCATACTTTAAAAATCGTTTCAAGTTATTTAATCCTATTGTGCCTTCACCTAAATGTTGATGTCTATCTATATAAGAACCTTCTTTTACTTTTGCATCATTTAAATGAATTAAAAACACTTTATCAAAACCAATATAATAATCTATTTCATTTGTTATTTTTTCTAATTCTTTTTGAGAAGCAAAAGTATAACCAGCAGCAAAAATATGTGCTGTATCAATACATATTCCTATTCTCTTTTTATTCTTTACTCTTTTTATTATTTCACCTATTTGCTTAAAAGTAAATCCAATTTCTGTGCCTTGACCTGATGTAGTTTCTATTAAAACTATTGAATTACTTACACTATGTGATAAACCAACATTTATTGCATTACTTACACGATTAATTGCTTGTTCTTCTGAACTATCCAGACTATTTCCAGGATGTATCACTAAAAATTTTGCATTTAATAATTTTGTATAATGCAAATTTTTTATAAATATGTTAATTGATTTTTTATATGAGATTGCATCAGGCGAAGCTAAATTTGGTAAATAAGGCATATGTATTACAAATTCATTTATTCCAGAATTTTTTAATGTTATTTGAAATTTTTCTATTTCTTCATTTTCTAAATATTTTTCTGCCCATGCTCGTGGATTGCTAACAAATATTTGAAATGTATCACAATTTAATTCTTTTGCTTTTATTATGCTATTTTCTATTCCCCCGCTTATTGATAAATGAAGACCAAATTTCATTTTATATATAACTTATTTTTATATCAAGATAATTCAATAAACGAACAAGTAATGACTGCTTTTCTTCCTGTGGTTGAACTGGTTCTATTAACTTTTCTATATTTTCATACTGTTTCATTATTTCATATTCTTTTTGTTTAAATTCTGTTGATATTCTCTCAATATATTGATCGCGCTCAATTATTTGTTTATTTAATTTACCTATTAACTTATTCTTCTCTTCTAATTCTTTTTCTTTTTCTTCTAATTGTTTTTTTAAATACATATTTTCTAATTTATATCGACTAACTAATTCTTCTTCTATATTTTGATTTGGTGCTGCCTTTTTTGTTGGATCATAATTTACATTTATTTTATTCATATCATCACCTTTTTTAATTTTTTTTTTATTGTTTTATTTTATTAAATTAATATTTAATTTGTCAATTATTAAATTATTTTTTTGAAAAGAAGTTATGAAGTAAAATATTAAAGATTTATTTCATATCTATTTCTACCATTTGCTTTTGCTTGATATAATGCATCGTCCGCACGTTTTATTAATGTTTCATCATTATCATCTTCTTTAAATTCAGTTAAACCAAGACTTGTTGTTACTTTTAATGGTTCTGCATAACCACTAAATTCATAATTCGCAACATTTTGTCTAATTCGTTCTGCAACTATTTTTGCACCTTCTATATTCGTATCAGGCAAAGCAATTATAAATTCTTCGCCTCCATATCTACCAACAATATCAATATCACGTGTCGAATTTTTTAAAATTATTGCAAATTGTTTTAAAACTAAATCGCCAATTTGATGACCATAAGTATCATTAAATTTTTTAAAATGGTCAATATCAAGCATTATTAATGAAAGTGATAATTTATATCTTAAAGTTCTGGACATTTCTTCTTTTAATCTATTAATAAAATGTCTACGAATATATAACCTTGTTAAACCATCAGTTGTTGCAAGTTCATACAATAATGCATTTTTAAGTGCTGTTGATGCTTGTGTTATTAGTGTATTTAAAAATATTATCTCATTTTCATTTAGTTTTAAACCATTACTTTTTTCTGTGATTACTATTATTGCTTTATTTTCTTCTTCTACTTTTAAAGGTAAAAGTATTAATTGTTCTATTCTTAATAACCTGAAAATATCAATACTGTTATCTCGTTCAATTATTTTTATTTTATTTAATGTTTTTATTTCTTCTTTAATAAAATCAAATAATAATTTCTTATCATTCTCTTTTAAATACATTGAATAAAATATATTTAATTGATTATCATCAAAAATCAAAATCATTCCATATTTTGAATCAATTATACTAACAATAATCTCAATAATTTTTTTTAATAAAATTTCTTTTTCTAAATACTTTGTAAATTCTTGAATTGCATTATTTAATAAATATAAATTTTCAACTGCTTTTTCTTTTTCATAAATTATTCTTTCCAATTTAACTTTGCTATCTAATTCTACATTTCCAGATACATTTGTTTCTTGAATTTCATCTGATATTAAAGGATTCATTACTGGACATATTTCTGCGAATTCACAATAATAACATAAATTATTCTTATTTGGAGCAAATTTTTTATCACTCTCAATTTGGTCAAAAATATTTTTTATGTATTCTTCCATTGAAATTAAATCCTCTTCACTAAATGAAACACTTAATTTTTCACAGTGTTGTAAAAAGATTAAAGAAAATTTTGCAGGTATAATATTGAATTCTTTTTTAATTGCAACACCATATAATAATAATTGCATATCATTTTTTACTTCTTCTATCGATGGTAAATAATTACTCGTTTTATAATCAATTATTTCTAATTCTTTTTCATTGCCATTTATTTTATCTATTCTATCAATTTTTCCCCATAATTTAAATTTCCCAAAATCTATACTAAAATTTTTCTCTAAAAATAATGGTTCTGCCATTATATCAAAAGTATTATAAAAATTTGTAAGTATATTCAAACCTTTATGTGCATAATCTCGTTCTTCAATTGAATCTTTATATCCTGCTCTTATCCAATTTTTTTTCAATAGATTTTTTAAATTTTCAAATGTTCTTTTCTCTTTTGGTAATTTAAAAAAATCATATAATGTTGTATGAATACTTTCACCTAAACTAAAGTAAGGTTGTTCTTTTTTAAATTTACTTGCAAACGCATCTATATATTGATATTTGTATTTTAGTGGACAAAGACTATAAATTTCAATTTTTGAATAACTTAATACTGGTTTATCTTTTCTTTGATACATAACTATTCTATAAAAATATTTTTCTTTGTTTCTAATTTTATAAGTTTTTTCTTTTTTATATAATTTATATATATATCACGAATTAAATTGCCTGTATCATATTTTTCTTTACATTCTTTAAATACAAAATGACCATCACCACCAAGCGCAATAAAACTTGGTGCTGCTATTTTATATATTTTATCAAATTTTATTTCTTCACCATTTATTAATATTTTTTTTATTAACTCATTGCTTGAAGGTGAAAAATAAAATTCTATGCCTGATAATGCTAAATATGTATATGAATTTGAAAATGCGTATTTTAACATTTCATTTAATTCTTTTCCTGTTAATGAAACAATATAAACTGTATTACCAAATGGTTCTATGGAATATATATCTCTTACTTTTATTTCACCTTTTAATAAATTTGCACGAATACCAGTTCTATTATAAATTGCTATATCTACTTTACATTCCTCGCGTAATATATCTGTAAGAAATTGTCCAAGCAAACTAAATTCTGAACTTTTATCAATAATTAAATCTGTATCACACTCTCCAATTATTTCTTCCATTTTTTGATTTATTTCTTTTACATAAGGTTCTAATACTTTTTCTAATTTTTCATCTTTCTTTATTATTTCTGTATCATATTTTAACTGAATTAATTTATTTTCATAATAAATAATTCGTTTTTTTTCTTTATCAAAATAAACTGTTAATTTCCCTAAATTCTGTAATTTTGAACCACTTTCACATATTATTGTTCTTGTATTTGATACAAGAATTGGTGTATCAATTGATATATGATTATGCCCACAAAAAGCAATGTCAATTCCCCAAACATTATTTAATATATTATTTAATTGTTCTGGTTCTATATGTCCTAATATAATATTTAAGTCTGCTTTTAAATCTTTATTTTTTTCTATGGTTTCTTTTATATCTTTTAATTCAAAATAATTTTCTAATTCACCACCTGTAACTTTAAATAATTCATTTGTTATTATTCCTATTATATTTATTTTTATGCCTTTTTTTATTAAAGTCTTTTTTGGCTTTGTTTTTAAATTTATTTTTTTGTCTTTATTTATTAAATTGGCACAAAGAAAATCAAACTTTGCATAATTAATTAACTCATTTAAATTATCAATTCCTAAATCAAATTCGTGATTGCCAATTGACAATAAATCATATTTAAGATAATTCATTAAATCGACCATTATTTTTCCATTTGATAAAATTCCTTCTGGCGTGCCTTGAAAAAAATCACCGCAATCAAAAATAAAATAAGGAATATCTTTCTTTTTTAATTCATCTATTTCTTTTGATAAATAAAAATTTAGTGCTTGTGCTCCACCTATATAAATTATGTTTTTATTTTCATCATAATATTTTATTGGTTGAATTGTGCCGTGAATATCATTAGTATAAAAGAAAACAAGCGGTTGAATTTGAAGTGAAAATAAAAAAGTAGAAAATACAAATAAAAAACAAAATAAAAAAAGAATAAATCGATTTTTCATTAATTAAGCATCTTTATAATAATAAATATTATCTACAATAGCGACACACGCTTTATCAATTGGTGGTGGGTTGTCACCAAGGGCAAGCATTGCTTCGCCGCCTTTTGCTAAAATCACTATTTCACCAGCACCAGCGCCAATAGCATCAACAGCAATTGTTGGTTCACCTTCCTCTTTTAATTCAAAATCAACTGGCTGGACTAATAAATATTTATAACCTGTCATTCTTTCATATTTTTTTGTGGCAACTGTTCTACCAATTACTCTGCCTAATTTCATAATTCTTTTCTTTACTATTTCAAATATAATTTTTCTATCTCTTTTATTTTATCTATTCGCTTTTGATGACGGCCACCTGCATAAGGTGTTTTTAACCAAATATCAACAATCTGTTTTGCAAGTGGTGGTGCTAATAAACTACCGCCTAAACATAACATATTTGAATCATTATGTTCTCTTGCGCTATTTGCTGTAAAAGCATCGTGACATGCTGTTGCACGAACATTTTTTAATTTATTTGCAACAATACTTGATGCTATACCAGTGCCATCTATCATTATTCCTCTATCACACGAACCATTTGATACTGCCTGAGCTACAAGTAATGCTATATCAGGATAATCAACAGGGTCAGTTGAATATGTACCATAATCTTTTACTATATGGCCACTTTCAACTAAATGCTTTTTTAATTCTTCTTTTAATTTAAAGCCACCGTGGTCTGCACCAATTACTATAAACATACTTTTTCACACGCTTTATTCTATTGTTATTTTTATTCTTCGATTTGTTAAATAATCTTTTGCTGCTGGTGTTATTATTGAACCTTTTTTTATTTTTACTTCTTTTGTGTTTTCATCAACTATATCTTTTAATAATTTTTCTGAAACTATTTTATTTGGTATTTCTATTGTATTTTTTGGAATATTTATTTTTGGGGGTGATTGAATACTCTCTTTTTTTTCACTCATTACATTATGTTGTGGTTGTATTACTGGAAAACTATATTTTCGTAATTCTTTTAATACCTCTTCACTTATTAATTTTATTAATGCTTCTCTATCCATTATTTTCACCTTTTTAAATAATTCTAAAATAATCAGCAAGAACACAACGACGCATTCTTGTAAATGACCTCGCACTTGTTAAACCTTCGCCTGTTGGTGAAGCAATTGTTAATGTTGTATAACCTTCACCTAAAAAACCAAGACCAGCATAACTTGGTGCATTTTTTACAAATATTGATACATTCATTTTTTTCGCCATTTTTGATAAATTTGCTACATTTAATGAATGCATATGTGCTGTATGATAATTATGTAATTCAGCTTCATACGCTAATTCAATTGCTTTGTCAACATCAGGAACTCGTGTGACAGGCAGAACTGGCATAAGTTGTTCTGTGAAAATAAGTGGATGGTCATTTGGCACTTCACCATATAATAATCTAATTGAATCAGGTAAATCAAGACCAATTTGTCTTGCTATAACATTTGCATTTCTGCCAATTAATTCACGATTTACTACTGGTTCTTTTCCTGTTTTATGGTCGCCTGGTTCAACTATTATTTTTTCTGTTAATTTATCTATTTGTGCTGTTGTTAATTTATATGCATTATATTTTTGCATTTCTGATAATAATGCATCAGCAACACTGCGAACTACAATTACTTCTTTTTCTGCTATGCATAATACATTATTATCAAATGAAGCACCATCAACAATAGCTTTAGCAGCATGTGGTATTATTGCTGTTTCATCTACTACAACTGGTGGATTACCAGGACCTGCTGCTATGACTTTCTTTGTAGATTTCATTGCTTCTGCAACAACTGCTGGTCCGCCTGTTACTGTTAATACACGAATTTTTGGATGAGTAAATAATATTTTTCCTGTTTCAAGTGTTGGCTTTAAAACTGTTGTCATTAAATTTTCTGGTCCACCTGCTGCTATTACTGCTTTATTTAATATTTCTACTGCTAATAAACTAACTCTACGCGCAGCAGGATGTGGATTAAAAACTACTGAATTTCCTGCTGATAACATACTTATACTATTATTTATTACTGTTGAACTTGGATTTGTCGATGGAGTAACAGAACCAATTACACCATACGGAGCATATTCTACTAATGTTAATCCATGGTCTCCTGTATATGCTTTTGATTCTATATCTTCTACACCTGGAGTTTTTAAAATTGATAATTGATTTTTTGCTATCTTATCTGCGACGCGTCCCATTTTTGTTTCTGCAACTGCTAATTCTGAAAATACTTTCACATTTGCTAATGCATATTGTCGCATTGTTTCTATTATTTTTTTTCTTACTTCTAATGACAATTTTACAAACTCTTGTTGTGCATTATATGCTGCTTCTATTGCTTTATTCATATCTTCAAAAATTCCATATCTACCTGCTTGTGGTTCATAATTTACATTGTATTCACCAAAACTCATTTTTAATTCTGCTGAAACTCTTTTTACTACTTCTTCGATTATATTTTTTATATCAATAGAACCTAATTCCATCGCCGTAACCCCTTATAAAAAATTTTTTTATACTAATTATTTATCAATTTTTTCTGGATTTTTTCTAAATATTATCTGGCCATCTTTTTCTATTGTATCAATAATTGCTATAATGGCAGTATCAACCGGCACTTTATTTTCCGGCTGAACTGCCATTCTTGCTGACGAACCTTCAACTACAAATACAATTTCACCTGTTCCTGCACCAACAGAATCAACTGCTACTTTTGGTGAACCTGATGGTTTACCATCCAATGTTATTGGTTGAACTAATAATAATTTTTTTCCATCTAGTAGGTGAAATTTTTGAGTGGCAACTACATTGCCAACCACTTCTGCTATTATCATTTTTTCACCTTAATTATTAAATAATTTGCTTTACTTTTTTAATGCTATTGGAAATACCTTTTCTAAATCACCATGTGGTCGTGGAATTACATGAACTGCTATTAATTCTCCTACTTTTTCTGCTGCTGCTGCTCCTGCATCAGTTGCTGCTTTACAAGCTGCAACATCGCCTCGTACTAATGATGTAACATAACCACCGCCGATTTTTTCATAAGCAACTAATTCAACTTTTGCTGCTTTTACCATTGCATCTGATGCTTCAATTAAAGCAACTAATCCTTTTGTTTCAATCATTCCTAATGCTTCCATTGACATTTATATTCCTCCTTTTTGTTTAATTTTTTCTCTTTATATTTTTTTCATTTTTACAATAAATTTTCTTTTATGTCAATAAATTTTTTTCTTAAATACAGAAAATATCCCAGACATGGTATACCCCTTTGCAGCATTACGAATAATAAGTAA
>DAONJL010000051.1:0-17606 GCA_035405645.1 bacterium
ACTTTGCCAGCAGATGGACATAATACATCAACACAACAGATAACAATAAACGGCACGACATATAATAGTAAGAGTGGAGATAGTGTAGAAATATATAGCGGCAGCACAAAAAACAGTGTGGTAATACTAACATCTGATAGTGGAAATTTTAGTGGCACAGTTTTATTAAGTGGAGTAGGCGATAGTGTATGGGTAAAATTAAATGGGTTTGGTGGAATGGCTTATGATACAATAACAGTCAATTATTATGGAATGCCAACAATAAAAATCACTTTGCCAGCAGATGGACATAATACATCAACACAACAGATAACAATAAACGGCACGACATATAATAGTAAGAGTGGAGATAGTGT
This sequence comes from bacterium, assembly GCA_035405645.1. Taxonomy (GTDB): domain Bacteria; phylum JAGOBX01; class JAGOBX01; order DAONJL01; family DAONJL01; genus DAONJL01. The sequence goes on from DAONJL010000051.1 coordinate 357, forward strand.
AGAAATATATAGCGGCAGCACAAAAAACAGTGTGGTAATACTAACATCTGATAGTGGAAATTTTAGTGGCACAGTTTTATTAAGTGGAGTAGGCGATAGTGTTTGGGTAAGATTAATAGATAATTTTAACAGAATTGTATATGATACAATTACCGTAAATTACGGAATACCGACACCAGGAATAATCTATCCTGAAAATAATTACGCAACTGGCGCATATACAATTCAGATAACAATTTTAAAAGATAAAGCAGAGGACACAGTTTTAATATATAGAAACAATATTTTATACCAGATAAATGAAACAAAGGATACAATAATAAGTGAATTAATAGAGATAAAGCAAGAAAGTGAGACAGGAATAATAAAGATAAATTTACTTGCAAAGCGAATAATTGGTGGAATAGAATTTAATTCATTTATGAGCGATACATTTAATATAATTTATAATAAAAAAATACCAACATCCCCAGCGAAAATAGAAATAGTGAATAAAGCAAAATATATATGTTCAATAAATGAACTAATAACAGAAAATAACGGAATAATAGTAAAAGATATAAATGATAATTTATTAGAAGGAATAGAAATAAAATATGAAATAATTGAAAAACCTAAAGAAGCAAGTGGAGAAACAATAATAGCAAATCCGACAAATAATAAAGGAATAAGTGAGTTTGCTATACAAATAGGAAATAAGACAGGCGCTTATATAATAAAAGCAAGTTATGGAAATTTAAAACCGATATATATCGGATTTTTTACGGATGAACGAACGATAGCAGCAAAAGAGTGGCGCTTAATAGCGATAAATAAAGAGCCATTAAATGGAGCAATTGCTTCTGTTTTTTATAATTTTGTGCCAGAATATATTTATAGATGGAATCCTTTAAATGAAGATAATTTGATAAACAGAAAATTTGAAGAAGCGACAGAATTAAAAAGAGGGGAAGGATATTTTATTATATCACCGCAGATAGTAAATTTAAAAGTAAATAATGGCGATTACATTGAAGAACCTTTTGTAATAAATTTAGAAGAAGGGTGGAATTTATTAGGTTCTCCTTATTACTATTCTATTGATTGGTTAAGTAGCAAAATAATTTATCCAAATGGAAAAGAAGTAAGTGTAAATCAAGCAGAAAGTGAAGGATATATAATAAATACAGTATATTGGTATAAAGATAATGAATATTATTGGGGACCAAATGAAATAATCACAGAACCAAAAATACCGAACTGGAATGGTTTCTGGCTATTTGCAAAATCGAAATGTAAATTAAAATTAAGTTCAGAATTTTCTTATGCAGAAAATAATATAATAAATTTAGCACCAAAACGAAACATAGAAAATGAGGAATGGACAATAAACATATCAGCAAGAGGCGAGAAAACAGGTGATTTAATAAATTGCATAGGCGTAAAATCAGAAGCAGAAGAAGGAGAAGATAAATATGATAAAGCAAAAGCACCAATAATGCCTGGGTTAATGGAATGCTTTATATTTAATAAAAAGAAATTAACAGCAGATATAAGAAAAGGGACAATAATAGATTTTAAAGAATGGAATATAATAGTAAATAATGGAGAAAATAAAGAGATAAAAATAGAGATAAATGGGATAGCAAATATACCAGAGAATTATGAAGTATATTTGAAAGACAATAAAACAAATGAAGTAATAAATTTAAGAGAAAAAAATAATTATGAATATAATGAGACAAAAAATAGTCAGCGATTATTTACTATATTTGTGTGCAAACCAGAATTTAGTAGTAAGATAAATAGAGACCCATTAAGTAAAGAAAATATATTTGTATCACCAAATCCAGGACCAGATAACAATGGTAATGTAAAATTTATATATGATATAAGTATAGATAAAATAAGAATTAAGATATATGATATGAGTGGCGCAAAAGTAATCGAAAAAGAAATAGATAAAGCACAAAATCCAACATATTGGATATGGGATTGTAAAAATGAAGATGGAAAGAGAGTTCAGCGTGGAGTATATATTTATATAATTGAAGCAAGGGTTGGAAGCAGGAGTAATAAAATAATAGATAAATTAGCTATAATGAAATAATGAAAAGAGAAATTATTTTAATATTTTTTATAATATTGATGAGTTTGCCAATAAGAGCTGGTAGTGGAAATTATGGAGCGATATTGGATTTAGAAGGCAGTGCAAGATGGCAGGCAAGTGGAAAAACAAATTTGAATTTATTAGAAAGTGGCAATAGTTTAAACAATAATCCAGCAGGATTGTATTATTTAATATTCCAGGATGTAAATATAACATATTCATCAATCTATTCAAAGGTAGGAGGAATAGATTATGGTGAAATAAATTTTTGTAATGCAACAATGAAATCTTCTTATGGAATAGGGTATTCGTATTTTCGGATAGCAGGAATAAGAGAGGCAGTAAATGATAGATTATTAGGTAAAGAATTTGAAGCAAGTTTAAGTAATTTAAAAATAGCAATAGCAACAAAGTTGAGTGATAAAATAGCAATCGGAATGAAAATGAAATATTTAAGAGATACAATAAAAGAAAATACAATATCGAATTTAAGCAGTGATATAGGATTGATGATAAATAATAACAAAAAAATAAAAGGAAGTTTATTAATAAAGAATATTCAATTAAGTGCAGCAGAAGTTGATTTACCAATAATAATTGAAAGTGGAATAAGTGGTAAAATATTAGATATAATAACAATATCAGGAATAATAGAAATAGATAGTCGAAAAGGGAAATATTTTAGGATAGGAGGTGATTATGAGATAAGTGAAAAAATCGGAATACAGGCAGGATATTTAAGTAAGTCAAAAGAGATAACAGGAGGTCTTTCAATAAATCATAATAAGATAAAAATAGAATATGGTATGACATTACATCGCGATTTAGGTTTGACACATCGAATGACATTAAGTATAATGAAATTTTAAATTTTAATAAAAGGAGGAAGTAAAAAATGAAAAGTTTTATTGGTGTTATGATTTTTATTTTTGTGTTATCGTTTTCTGTTTTTAGTGAAGTAAAATATGGCGCATCAATAGTTGAAATAACAGGCAATGTAGAGGTAAGTTTTATTGGTGAAGTATGGGTTCCAGCACAGATAGGAACAAAATTATTTGAAAATGATATGATAAGAACAGGCGAAAAATCATCAGTTAGATTAAAATTAGATGATAATACATTTACAATGATTGGAGCAAATAGTAAAGTTCGAATGGAAGAATTAAAAAGCGAAATAAAAGAAGTAAAAAAGGGAACAGAAAAAGAAATAAAAAATATATCATTAAAAATATTAAATGGCGAAGCATTATCAAAAGTAAAGAAATTAGAAAAAGAATCGATATTTCAAATTAAGACACCAGTAGCAGTATGTGGCGTGCGGGGAACAAGTTTTAATGTAGAACATCAAGATAAAACAAAAGTTCAGGTAGTAGAAGGCGCAGTAGAAGTATATAATTTAGATTATCCAGAAAATATAATAAAATTATTTGAGAAACAGGAATCAATAATAGAAGAAAAGAAGATACCAACCCCACCAGTAAATATGAATGAAGAAGATTTAAATAAATTAACAGAAAAAATAGAGAGTATAAAAGAAAGCGCAATAGAATTAGAACCAGAAATAATAGACCAGAAATTCACATTATTACGAGAAAGTGATAGTGGCAAAGAATACGAATATTTAGTAAAAGTGAAAAATATAGATGTTAAAACAGCGAAAGTATATTTAATATTATATAAAGAAACCGGAGAAGAATATAAGACAATTGAGATGAAAACAACAAGTTCAAAAGACGAAGATGTATCAACAATAAAAATATATAAAGTAAATGTATTATTTAGTGAAACAGGGAAATATTTACATAGATATAAAATAGTAGCAGAGTAATTAAAAATGTTTAAAAAAGAAAAAATAATTTTTTTTATAATAATATTACTAATAAGCAAATTATTCAGTATGCGAATTTTTTATTTTCCTGATTTGAATTATCAACAATATAAAGGACCAGAAATAAAAATAATTGGTAGAGAAGAACAAAAAAAAATAAGTGAAATAAGTACAAGAGTTTCGCAGCAGCAACAACAAATTGAGAAAAAGATAAGATACAAACAGAAAGAAATAATATTTCCACCGCTAAGTCAGGAAGCATTAGAAAGTCCGAAAATAATAATAATAAGTGAAGGCGTAAAGCGATTATCGCCAGCAAATAATTCAGAAATTAATACAATGAAACCAGTATTTGAATGGGAAGAATTTAAAGGTGCGATAAGTTATCAATTTTATTTAATTAAAGCACCATACTCTGAAAATAATATTATCCTTTACAAGCAGGTGTTTGAGAATAAATATGAATTAAGTCCAGAAGAATTGGCAGAAAGTTTAAAAACTGATATAAAGTATTTATGGTTAGTAGTTGCATTAAATAATGATGGAGAGATAATATCAAAAGTAAAAGAAGGCGATTATTATGTATTTACAATAAAATCAGAAGGAAAAAAAGAAGAAGAGAAAAAAATAGAAATTGGCGAAGTAAAAATAAGTGAAATAATGATAAATAACAGAAGTATAGAGACATTAGAAAAAATAGTGAATATGAATAAAGATAATTTAATTGATGGAAAATTTCAAATAAGTTTTAAAATAAGTGGTTTAGAAAATGTGAGCCAGATATTATTATCAGTAAATGATGGACAGACATATAATGAATTACCATATTCAAAAGAGCAAACAAGTAGTGTAATAACATATTCATTTATTCCAGCAGCAAGTAGTGAGTATAAATTCAAATTAAAAATAAAATTAATAAATAATGAAATAAAAGAAGAAAATTATTTTTCACCATTAGAAAAAATAGTTTATGATAATAGGACAAATGAAGCAATAATAAAAGAATTGATAACCAAATTAATAACAGCAATAATAAATAATGATGTAAATAGTTTTATGGAATGTATATCAGAAGATTTTATAGGCAATAATAAAGGTTATACAGATTATAATGAGATAAAAACGAGCATAACAAATTATTTTAAAAAGACAAGCACAATAAGTTGTAATTATACAAATTTAAAAATCACAATTTATAGTGAAAATTTAGCACAGGCAGAATTTAATCTAAAAAGGACAATAAGTTTTCCAGATATAGCAAAAATAAAGAATATAGAAGCAAAAATAACATTTAGAATAACAAAAAAAGGAGATGCGTGGAAAATAACATCAGAACCAACAGGCATATTTTTTATGAAATATTTTCCACAAATACCTTCAACGCCATTTTGAAATGAGACGAAAAATAAAATGAATATTTCTAAAAAATATTTTATATTATTTTTTTTAATAATCATTATAACAAAATTAAATGCAATAGAAGTATTAGAAAAATATTTAGATTTATTTAAAAATGAAGATAAAGAAGAAGTAAAAAAACAATTAGAAGAATTCAGAGAAAATCAGCAAATAAATTTTCAGAATTATAATGAAAAAATAATTTATACTTATTTATTAGGAAAAACCGAACAATATCGAGAATTTGCTAATGAGTATGTTCCAGTAAAATTAAGAATCAGATATTTAAAATCAAATGAAATAAAAGAAATAATAGAAATAATAGATAAGATTAATTTATTAGATATAAATAAAAATAAGGTATGTGAAAATATTATAAAAGAGATAAAAGAAGAAATAGAAAAAAGAAAAAATGTATTAAATCCACCAATAAAAAAAGAAGAAGAAAGAAGAGTTGAAGAAAAATTAGAAATAAACATAAATTACTTTACATTAGTCAATCAAATAGAGCGAATAGTAAAAGAAAAAAAAGTTGAACAATATATTCATCATTATTTAGAAGAAGCATTTAGAGAAAGTGGTAAATACAATTTATCACCGACCGCAATATTTCAATTAAACGGGAAAATACAGGATTTCAAAATAGTAGATGAGCATAAAAATACAGAAGGTAAAGTAATAGAACGAAGAATAGAATTATTGTTAGATTATGAATTAAAAGAAATAACAACAAATAAAAGTTTATATAAATATACAGGCTTATATAGTGAAATAAAATATTTTACAGAAGAATATTCAAAAGAATTAGGAAGAAATGAAGAGGAAGTAATACAGGAATTAATAAAAACAACAATTGAAAATATATATAAAAATATAGATAAATATTTTGAAAGTATAAAGGCTCAAATAATATTAACAAAACGACAGATAGAATTAACTAATGTTCAGAAAGAGGTATTATCCAGAATATTTAAAAAAGAAGAAGTAGAATATAAGAAAGAAATCAGAGGAACACTATTAGTTGAAAATGAACATATAAATATAAGTGGTAGTTTAGAAAATTCAGGTGAAGAAAAAAAGCAACAGAATAAATTTACAACAAAAGAAAATATAAGTTTTATTTATCCAATAAAAAAAGGAGTAATAAAAGGTCAAATAGAAACTAAGACAACAAGTTATGATAAAAATGCAGATTTAGAAAGAATAAATTTAGATTATCAATATAAAAATTTAATAATAAATTTAGGAAATATCTATACAAATTTTAGTGCATTAACATTTAATAATGTAAATGAAGGAATGAAGGTAAAATACAATTATCCAGAAAATAGACGAATATTAGAATTCATATTAGGACGAGAAAGCAGAGCAAGAGAACATCAAAATTTTAGAAGATATAATGTTGGATTTAAATTAACAAATAATTTAACAAGTTCAAATAATTTTACAATAATAAATGTCTACACTGAAGATGATAAAAATAGTATAAGTTATGATACTTCATTACAACCAATAAAAAACTTATTATTTGGGACAACAGGTAAAATAAAAATAAGTGAAAGTTATTTGATAGATTTTGAATATATAAATTCTTATTATGCAAATAATACATATTTTAGTGATGATTGGGTTAGAGATGCTGCAATATCATTAAAGAATTTATATAAAAAAGAAAAATTTATAGGTTATTTTAATTATTCAAAAATAGGGAAAAATTATTATACGGCAAATAGTGTGCTAACAACAGATAGGCAACAATTTTTATTAGGCTGTAATCAAAATTTTACTTTATTTAATTATTTTTTAACAGCTAAAATTCAAAATGATAATGTAAATAGTTCTGATACAACTACAAATTATTTGAATGAATATTCATTTCAATTAAATTATTTACCATTTATAACGATAGATGAAGAACAAAGCAAAATTAAAAATTTCCAATTAACAAATCAATTAGTATATAGAAAAGAATATAATAAAATAAGCGATGAGGAAAGAACAAAAGATATAGAAAATATTTCATATAATTTAAAAATAAAAAATGATTTATTTAATAAAAAATTACGATGTTATGCTGGAATAAATTTAGAAAGAGAGAAAGATAAAATATTAGAAGAAAAAGAATATACAAGATATTTTGAAGCAGGCGAAGATATAATAAATATTGAAATAATGAAAAATCTATTATTTAATAATATGCTGAAATTTCGATATAGTAAATATAATGCAACAATATATAGATATGTAAATGGACGAATAAATTTAAATTATTCAAAAGAAAATATAAATTGTGGATTTGATTATTTATTAGATATAAGTGAACAAACAAATAGAACACAAAATTCAAGAAAGCATAATTTTATTTTAAATTTTGAATATAGTTATTATCGAGTCATAAACACAACATTTTATTTGAATTTTACCTATAACATAAATTCCTTTGCAAATAGAGAACTCGAATATGATAAACATTCAATAATAACTGGACTAAGAATCAATTTTTAATTATAAGCATATCTTAATAAATGTTTAAATAAAATAAAAGGGCTAAAAATTGTGAAAAAAATAATAAATTTACAACATAGAGTTTGTAATTCAACTTGTTTTAGTAATGGATTAGAAGATATATTATTATGGAAAGGTGCTGATTATTCTCTTTATTTATTACCTATTCTTGGCGGTATGGGTGAATTTACATATTTAAAAATAAAAAATTTAAAACCTGCGCAAATGGTTTTCTGGGGTGCTAATACTAAGTATTTATTCAGAGATTTGAGCATGATTATTGGTTTTAAAGAAATAATTTTTGAAAATAGAGCATTTAAAAAAATGATTGATAAATTAAAAGAAGCAATTAATAATGAACAACCAGTAATTGCAGGGGCTCTTGATATGTTTTATTTACCTTATTTTTCACATATATATCATAAAATACATATACCAATTCATTATGTTTTAGTAGTTGGTTATGATGATGAAGAAGAAGTAGTATATGTTTATGATTGCAGTAACACGAATTTACAAAAAATATCATATACAGAATTTGAATATGCTTTAAATGTAAATGTGCCGGGTATGAGTAAAAAAAATACTATAAGAATTATTAATCTACCAGAAAATTTGCCATCGGAAATTGAAATTGCAAGAAAAGGTTTTTCTTATAGAGCAAATAAAATGTTGCATCCGGGTATTAAAATTTTTGGAATACCAGCAATGAGAAAATTAGCAGATGAAATTGTTGATTGGAAAGATAAAGAAGCATTTGAACATTTAGTAATTTTTGCCACTACACCACCAGAATTACCACTTGATTTTACTAAAAGTAATGGAATGCGTTTTTGGAAAGCAAATGTATTAAATGAACTTGGTAAAAAATATAAGATAGAAAATTGGAAAAAAGCAGGTGAATTATTTTTAAAAGCAGGTGATATTATAATAAATATTTGCAAAGCAGCAATAAAACAGGATAAAAAAAGTATTTCAGAAAAATTATTAAAATTAGCAGAAGTAGAAGAAGAAGCATATTTATATTTGCTTGAAGAATAGAAAACAATTTTGTATAAAATTGTAAAATGGAAAAAGAAGAAAAAGAATTAAATAATCTTTATAAAAAAATAAGAAAAACGATAGAAGAACAATTTGAAAATTTTTATAAAATTATTAAGACAAAAGATGAAAGAAAAATTTTTACTGAACTTTGTTTCTGTTTATTAACACCACAATCAAATGCTCATTTGTGCTGGAATGCAATTGAAAATTTAATAAAATATGATTTATTGTTTTCTGGTTCAGAGTTAGATATTTTAAAAAGATTAGAAAAAATCAGATTTAAGAATAATAAAGCAAAATATATAATTTTAGCCAGAAAATTTTTGATTGATGAAAAAAATATTTATAAAATAATTAATTATCAATTTGATAAAATAAACGAATTAAGAGAATGGCTAATAAAAAACATAAAAGGACTTGGTTATAAAGAAGCAAGCCATTTTTTGAGAAATATTGGTCTTGGCGATAATTTTGCAATTTTAGATAGACATATTTTAAGAAATTTAGTAATATTCAAATTAATTGAAAATATACCAAAAACATTAACAAAAAATAAATATTTGGAGATAGAAGAGAAAATGAAAAAATTTGCAAAAAAAATAAATATTCCATTAGCGCATTTAGATATGGTCTTTTGGTATAAATCTAAAAATGAGATATTCAAATAAAGGTGAGATAAATGTTGCAAAATTATTTTTCAGGATTTCATCCTATAACACAAACTTTATTAGCGACTTTATTTACATGGTTTATTACTGCTGCTGGTGCTGCTGTTGTTTTTTTATTTCAATCAATAAATCGGAAATTACTTGATACTATGCTTGGATTTGCTGCTGGTGTAATGCTTGCAGCAAGTTATTGGTCATTATTAGAACCAGCGATTGAAATGGCAGAACAAAATAATCTTATTGCCTGGTTAGTTGTTTCAATTGGTTTTCTTGCTGGTGGTTTTTTTATTAAAATTATAGATAAATTATTACCGCATTTACATTTAGGTTTTGCTGATAATGAAGTAGAAGGAATAAAAACAAAATGGAAAAGAAGTATATTATTAGTTCTTGCAATTACTCTTCACAATATACCAGAAGGATTAGCAATTGGCGTGGCATTTGGTGCAGCAAGTATTGGATTAAAATCAGCAAATATAACAGGTGCAATAGCTCTTGCACTTGGAATTGGTTTACAAAATTTTCCAGAAGGAATCGCTGTCTCAGTGCCATTAATTCGAGAAGGTTTATCAAAAAAGAAAAGTTTTTTTTATGGTCAACTTTCAGGAATGGTTGAGCCAATTGCAGGTTTATTTGGTGTTATTGCTGTTTTTTATATGAAACCAGTTTTACCTTTTGCTCTTGCTTTTGCTGCTGGTGCTATGATTTATGTTATTGTAGAAGAAGTGATACCAGAATCACAAATAAATGGAAATAGTGATATTGCAACAATTGGTACTATATTAGGTTTTACTATTATGATGAGTCTGGATGTTGGTTTAGGTTAAAATTATATGGTGAATAAAATGATTAAAAAAGTAAAAATTGAAATAAATAAAAAAGATATAAATTTTAATGAAATATTTTTATTATACAAAAAAGCAAATTGGTGGTATAAAGAAGATGGACTAAAAAAGATAAATAAAATTAAATATATTAAAAAAATTTTTGAAGGTTCATTTTGTTATGCAATTGCATCTTACAATAATCAAATAATAGGTTTTGCCCGTGTTATTTCTGATGGCATTGCTGATGCATATATTCAGGATGTTTTTGTTTTGCCAGAATTTCAAAATAAAAAAATTGGAATTAATTTATTATTAACTTTGCTAAAATATTTAATCAAAAAAAAGATATATTGGATTTCTTTAATTGCACAACCAGGCGCAGAAAATTTTTATAAAAAATTAAATTTTATTGAAATGAAAAAATTTATACCAATGCAATTAAATATAAAGCATTATTTGAAAAAAAGTAGAGTTAATAAATCAAAAGAAAAATGATAAAACTGATTTAATTAATAATACCGCCACCTAAAACAAAATCATTATCATACAAAACTACAAATTGACCTGGTGTTATTGCTCGCTGTGATTCACTAAATTTTACTTTTATTTTATTTTCATTAAGTGGTGTGATTATAGCTTCGGCTTCTTTGTGTTTGTATCTTATTCTTGCTTTTGCTTTTATTTCTTTTTCTAATTTATCAAAAGCAATCCAATTTATATTGCTTGCTATCAGTTCATCATTATATAAAAATTTTTCAGTTCCTACATAAATAATATTCTTTTTATCATCAATTTTTATAACATATAAAGGTTTTTTATAAGAAATTTTTAAACCCTGTCTTTGACCTACTGTATAATTAATTATCCCATTATGTTCACCCATTATTTTTCCATCTTCAATATTTACAATTTTTCCTTTTTTTGTTTGGCCTATTAATTCAGCATAATCACCAGAAAAAAAATCCTGACTTTCTTTTCTTTCAGCACAAGGGAATTTTAATTTTTTAACTATATTTCGCACTTCATCTTTTGTATAATTACCTAATGGAAAAATCAATTTTGCTAATTGATTCTGTGATAGTAAAGCCAAAAAATAAGATTGGTCTTTTAAAATATCTTTACCTTTATATAATAAATATCTTTTTGATTTTTCATCGAATTTAATATTAGCATAATGACCAGTTGCAAAAAAATCAAATTCTATATTTGAATTTTCTGCTGATTTAATTAAAGCAGAAAATTTTATTTTTTTATTGCATAAAATACAGGGATTTGGCGTGCGACCGGATAAATATTCTTTTCTAAAATATTCTAAAACTTCATTTTTAAAATTCACTGATAAGTCAATAACATAATGCGGCACATTAAGAAAATCTGCAATTTTTTTAGCCATAATTAAATCATCTTTTTCATCAGCACCAAAACAAGCACTTTTAAAATTAAAAGTTTTAAATTCATCATTCCAAATTTTCATTGTTATAGTTTTCACATCATAACCTTGTTCTTTTAATAAATAAGCAGAAAAAGCAGAATCAATACCACCACTAATTCCAACTAAAACTTTTTTTTTCATAATAATTCACATATTTTTTGAGCTAATAATAAATCAAATTTATCAGTTATTTTAATATTATATTTTTCGCCATTAATAATTTTTACTTTTTCTTTTTCTTTTTCAAATAAAGCAGCATCATCAGTTATATTTGTCCAATCTTTGTTTTTTTTATATATATTAAATAATTTATTATAATCAAAAACTTGTGGTGTCTGAATTAAACGATAATTATTTCTATTAACAGTTTGTTTAACTATTTTATTTTTATATATTTCTTTAATAGTATCAGCTGGTTTTAATGCAGGCACTACAGCAGAATTTTTTAATGAACATTTATATAATTTATTTAAGAGATTTAAAGATATAAAAGGTCTGGCGGCATCGTGAATAAATACTTTTTCTATTTTATAATTTTGTAAAACTTTTAATCCATTAAAAACAGAATTATATCGTTCTTTACCACCAACTGTAATTATTATTTTTTTTTCTTTATAATTTTTTATAATTTGCTGTAAGATATTTTTATCTTTTTTTCTATAAACAATTACAATAACTTGTATATTTGAAAATTGAAGAAATTTTTTTAATGAAAAATTTATAATGTAATCATTATTTAATTTCAAATATGGCTTATTTATCTTAGATTTTAAACGTTTAGCAGATCCTGCTGCTACTATTATTCCTGCATTCATTTTATATCTTTTAATAGTTTACCAAAAATCATTCGACCAGCAGAAGTTTGAATTGAACTTGTCACAACAAATTCAACTACATTATTTATATATTTCCTTGCATTATCAATAACAATCATAGTGCCATCATCTAAATAACCAATACCTTGATTATTTTCTTTTCCTTCTTTAATAATTTTAATTTTCATTTTTTCGCCTGGTAAGAAAATTGGTTTAATTGCATTTGATAATTCATTGACATTCAATACCTTAATATTTTCTATTTGAGCAATTTTATTAAGATTAAAATCATTTGTAATTATATCAGCATTATATTTTTTTGCTAATTCAATTAATTTATAATCTATCTCTTTTATATTTTCAAAATCATCATTTATTATTTTTACTTTTGCACCTAATTCTGTTTGTATTTCATTTAAAATATCTAATCCGCGCCTGCCTCTTGTCCGTTTTAAAAAATCAGATGAATCAGCAAGAGCCTGTATTTCATTTATAATAAAGACTGGCACAAGCATATCACCTTCTAAAAAATTACATTTACAGATATCTTTAATTCTGCCATCAATAATTGAACTCGTATCAAGTAGTTTATTATGCAATGAAAAATTACTTTTAACTAAATCTTTTTTTTCATATTTGAAAAAATAATTAGTAATTAAAATAGTGAAAAAAAATGATAAATTAAAGATGTTTTTATTTTCATTTTTTAGCAAGAATAAAGTAAATACTCCTAATATGATTAAAAGAAATATTAATTTTTCTTTTAATAATTCTATAGAAACTGATTTATTGAAATTTAAAAAAATTAAAAAATAGATTAGTATTAAAAAAAATTCTATATAATTTTTTAATTCATTATCTAATTTAAAAATATTTAAACTCAATAAAATAAAAAATAAAAATAATGAAAAGATTAAAAATAAAAAATTTTTTTTCAAATTGATTTTTCCTTTCTACTAAATAATAGTATTATCAGGTATTACTGAATTTTTTGTAATAATTACAATATTATCACGAATATAATAATTTGGACCATCATAATTTTCAACATTGTTAATATTTTTAATTACTACATTTTTCCCTATTCTTGAATTTTTATCAATTATCGCATTTTCAATTATTGAGTTTTCGCCAATTCCTAATGGATATTGATTTTTATTATTATCATCAAAATCAAAATAATCTGCGCCCATTATGATTGCTCGGTTTATTTTGCAATTTTTTCTTATTACTGACCGAATTCCAATTATTGAATTATTTATGGTTGAATTTTCAATTAAAGAACCTTCTGAACAAATTGTATTATTAATATATGAATTATGAATTTTAGTAGGCGGTAAAAATCTTGGATGAGTATAAACAGGTGATTTTCTTGAGAAAAAATTAAATTTTGGAAGAATAGAAACTAAATCAAGATTTGCTTGAAAGAATGCTTTTATTGTTCCAATATCTTCCCAGTAGCCTTGAAATAAATAAGCGTAAACATCGTATTTTTTAATTGAATCAGGAATAATTTCTTTCCCAAAATCTGTCATTTCATTGTTTAATACTTCAAATAATGTGTTTCTATTAAAAACATAAATTCCCATCGAAGCAAGATAATTTTTCCCAATAGGCTTTATATTATGTGTAATTAAAGTTTCATTCGAAATAAAATAATTATCAAGTATTTTTTCATCTTTCGGTTTTTCAACAAATTCGCATATTTTACTTTTTTGATTTATTTTCATAATACCAAAACTTTTAGCACTTTCTCTATCAACTGTCGTACATGCTACTGTAATATCAGCATTATTTTGTAAATGTTTCTGAACTAAATCTTGTAAATTTAATTGATATAATTGGTCACCTGATAAAATAACAGCATAAGAAAAAGGTATATTTTTAATATGTTTTAAATTATGACGAACAGCATCAGCAGTGCCTTGATACCATTCGGTTGATTCCGTTGTTTGTTCTGCTGCTAATATTTCAACAAACCCACCACTAAAAATATCGAACCTATAAGTAATATTTATATGTCTATGTAATGATTCTGAATTAAATTGTGTTAATACAAAAATTTTTTTTATATTTGAATTTATACAATTACTTATAGGTATATCAATTAAACGGTATTTACCTGCTAATGGAACAGCTGGTTTTGCACGGTCTTTTGTCAATGGAAATAATCTTGTGCCCTGTCCACCACCCATTATTATTCCAACAACTTCTCTTATTGACATAACACACCTCCATTAAAATTTATATCGAACACTTTTCATACATCGTAAAATATAAATAGTAATTAAAATTGCCAAAATAAAAAAAACAATATAATACTTCCAATAAGGATATTTATCAACAAATCTTGCAAATTTTTGTTTTAATGGATATTTCTTTATTTTCTTTTTTTTCTTAACAATATTATCCATTTTTTTAATGTGGTGTAAAAGGTGATATATCTCTTAATCTTTTTATTATAATTTTTAATTTTTCAATTGTAAAATTAATTTCTTCTTCTGTTGTATATCTTGACAAACTGAATCTAATTGAACCATGAATAACTTCTGCTGGAACACCCATTGCTCTTAATACATGCGATGGTTCAAGCGAACCAGTAGTGCAAGCAGAACCAGATGAAGCTGCAATATTATATTCATTTAATAGTAATAAAATTGCTTCACCTTCTACATATTTAAAACTTATATTTAATGTATTTGGTGTCCTTGGACTTTTACCACCATTTAATTTTACATCTTTTATTTCTTCAATTATTGATTTCTCTAATTTGTCTCTTAAATATTTTACTTTTGTATTTTCTTCTTCTAAATATTTTTCTGCTAATTCTGCTGCTTTGCCTAATCCAATTATTCCTGGCACATTATGAGTTCCTGCTCTTCTGCCATATTCTTGATGACCACCAATTATAAAAGGATTAAATCTTGTGCCTTTTTTAATATATAAAAAACCTATACCTTTTGGTGCGTGAAATTTATGACCTGATGCTGCTAAAAAATTAATTTTATATTCTGAAACATTTATTGGAATTTTGCCGATTGCCTGCACAGCATCAGTATGAAATAAAACTTCTTTTTCTGCTGCTATTTTTGATATTTCTTCAATTGGAAAAATAACACCAGTTTCATTATTAGCCCACATTATTGATATTATTGCAGTTTGTGCTGAGATGGCATTTTTTAATTCTGTTAAATCTATTTGCCCTTCTGCATCAACTGATAAATATGTTATATTGTAACCTCGATTTTTTAATGTATTACATAAACTTAATATTGCTGGATGTTCTACTTTGGTTGTTATAATATGATTTTTTTTTGGTTGTGTTTCAAGTGCAGATAATATTGCTGCATTATCGCTTTCTGTGCCACCAGATGTAAATATTATTTCTTCTGGTTCTGCACCAATTAATTTCGCTACTTTTTCTCTTGCTTTTTTTATTTCTTTTTCAATCTGTCCACCAAAAGTATGAATACTTGAAGGATTACCATAATAAATTGAAAAAAAAGGTAGCATTTCTTTTATTACTTCATCATCAACTTTTGTTGTTGCATTATTATCAAGATAAATTACTTTATCAATCATTTTATTTCCTCCACGATTAAATCATTGTCAACTATTTCTCGCAATTTTTTTTCTATAAATCCTTTTAATGTGAAATTAGCAGATATGCAATTCGAACAGGTACCGCGTAATTTTATTATTACTTTATTATTATCAATATCATATAATTCTAAATCACCACCATCAACTCTTAATAAAGGTTTTATTTCATTTTCTATTGTTTGCTGGATTAAATTTATTTTCTGGATTGTTGTTAATTTCTTTTTTGGTGGTGGTTCTTTTAATGAATTATAATAATTATCAATTATAACTTGAATATCAGGTTTGCATTTACCGCATGCGCCACCTGCTTTTGTATAATGCGTTACATCATCAACAGTTTTTAAATTATTTTCTTTTATTGCTTTTAATATTTTTTCTTCTGAAATATTAAAGCATTTACAAATTATTTTTTCTTGAACTTCTTTTTCTTTTTTTTCGCCTCTATAATTTTTTATTGCTTCCTGTAATGCTTCCATTCCCATTACAGAACAGTGCATTTTTTCAGGTGGTAATCCGCCTAAATATTCTGCTATATCATTATTAGTAATTTTTTCTGCTTCTTCTATTGTTTTACCTATAATTAATTCAGTTAGCACAGAAGAAGAAGCAATAGCAGAAGCACAACCAAAAGTCTGGAATTTTGCATCAATAATTTTTTTTGTTTTATCATCAATTTTCAAATATAATTTTAAAGCATCACCACAAGAAATATTTCCCACTTCACCAATTGCATTAGCGTCATCAATTTTTCCACTGTTTCGTGGATTTAAAAAATGTTCTTTTACTTTTTCAGTATAATCCCACAATTTTTATCACCTCATTTTATTTTTTTAAAATTATTAAATTATATTAAATATTTGTCAAGACTTTTTATTAGTTGATGGAAATGTATTAATCTTTTAAATAATTTTTTAAGTTAACTCTTTAATTGTTTTGATTAATAACGCCAGAATGAAACTTATGCTTTTAATATCAAAGTTTTAAAATTCAAATTCTAATTATCTTTTTACATTCAGGACCGACAAAGATTAATCCAAATTT
>DAONJL010000052.1:0-17408 GCA_035405645.1 bacterium
AGAAAAATAAAAGACATAATAATAGGAAATAAATTAATCATAGCACCAGCAAAAAAGTTTTTATTACCATAAAAAGAAACATACGGTTTTTGTCCACCCCAATTAACAGGGTCCATATCAACAAAAGGTAATTGAAGAATAGCGTATCCAACTGAAAGAATAACAATAAAGAAAATTAAAGCAATAATAATTTTTAATCGTTTTCTTGAATTTACATATTTAATAGTTAAAATAGCAATTAAAAAATAAGAAGTAAAATTCGCCATTTCTTCTAACTGATAATTTTTAAAAGGATGATAATAAGCAGAGATAGTAGCCATAATAAGAAATGCAACAATTGGTAAAGATAATTGATTATCAGAAATAATAAATTCTCTTTTTTGGAGAGAATCTAAAATAAAAATAAAGAAAATAAAAGTAGAAATTAAATGAAGTGCTGATGGCTTGATTAAAACAATATTTTGAGTATAAGTAGTAAACGCTAATGGGACAACAATAAAAACAAGACAAATACCGAAAAAAATAATATAATTAAATTTAATACTTAAATCATTCATTTCATTAAAACTCCTTAAATAAATAAATAAAAATCATATAAATAATTTATTTTTTTTCGTCAATAAAAATTTTTTGAAAAATAAAAATATCAGAAACAAAAATATTAGGTGCAGGATAATAATCAGATTCATATCTTATTTTATAATTACCAATTGATAAATCAGGTGAAAATTTTTTAATTAGTATAAAATTATTTTTTTTTAATAAATCAAATAATTCTGCTACAGTTAAATTATTAAGAATATTAAATTTTTGGAATTCATTTTTAGCAGTTATTATATAATCAATATTAAAGTTTTTATTGGTTATTATTTCAGTATCATACGAATAAATTTTATTTTCATTCCAGAAAAAATCAGTAAAAATAATTTCAGGAAAATACCAATAAGGGAAAGAAGTAATAATACCAATTTTTTTTGATGGTTGAATATTCTGAATAATCCATTTTGAAGAAGTTATTCTTATATCTTCTGATTTATAAAAATTTAATAAAATAAAATTATCCAGAATAAGGTTTAAAAAAATTAGAAATATAATTAGAGATTTAATTATTACATTTTTAATAGAATTTAAAAAAATGATTGCTAAGATTGAAACTAAAGTAATTAAAGTAATTAAACGCATGAGCATATTAAGAGCAGAAAAAGATGCACCAGCAAGCCAGATGAGGATATAGAAATATAATATTAAGAGAAGTTTATTTTTATAAAATTTTGCATTAAACAAAAAATAAAAAAATGAAATAAAACAAATAATATAAAAAAATATAGATAAGCCGGTTGGTAGTGTAAAAAAATATAATGATTTAATAGTTAAAATTTTAGGGATAATAAAAGTAACTTTTGGCGAAGAAAGCAGGTTATAATAATAGCAAATTATGCTTTTACTAAATTCATTAAAATTTGTTAATATGCCATATAAAGAAATAACAAGATAGATTAGAAAACTATAAAATAAAAAAATAAAAATAATTTTTTTGTTTGCAAAAAATTTTTTAATGGAAGTATTTTTAAGGTAATAAATAAATAAAAAAAGAGGAAGAATAGTAATTGCAGTCAATTTAGTAGAAATAGCTAAACCAAAAGTTAAAGCACTTAATTTTATGTATTTGATTTGATTTGATATAAAATAATTTAATAATAAATAAAAGGTCAATATTTCTAAAAGTGAAACCAACGGATTGTAAGATAAATAATGTGAAATAATAATGTTTGCAGGTAAAAGCGCAAAAAGAAATAAAGCAATGAGCCGTAATTTTTTTTCAACATTAAATAATTTTAAAATTTTATAAAATGGAATTAAAATTAAGATGTTGAAGAAAGTTGTTAAATATTTGCCAATTATTAATGCATCAGCAAAAATGTAATTAGAAGAAAATTCTGGATATAATCGTAAGATAAATTTAATAAAAATAATTGGTAGGGAGATAAAAAAAACAAAATAAGACATAAGTGGAGTAAATGTAGTAGGATATACAGGTGCAAAAGTTAAATTCCCATTTATAATGTTCTTTAATGTATATTTTAATGTTTGAATATTTATTTTAAAAAGCATACCACCAAAAACCTTTGCAGCACTCCAGCCAAGTGCTCTATAACAACCTAAAAATTCTTTTTCATCAGGCATATAAGTATAAACAGTGCCAAATACATTTTTTGGTAATTTATCAGTTTTATAATGAACTATACCCCATTTATTATAATAAATTCTAACAGATAAAGCTATTATAAAAATAATTAAATAAAAGATGAATTTTTTCATTTGTTTTATTTTGATTTTATTAAAATTATTAAACCTTTAATATATTTTTTTAATGTTTTTAATGAATCAATTGATTTTAAAAATTTCCAGAAAATAATTGGTCTTAAATAAAATTTTCTTAATGCATATTTTTGTAATTTTTTTAATTCATTTACTGTTCTTCCTTTTGTAATATAAGGAATACTCTCATCTGTCCAACCACCCCAGGTTCGATAATCTTCCCATTTAAATGATTGAATTTCATTTTTAGATTTCAACTCATCAAAAAGAGGTGTTCCTGGATATGGAATTGTTATTGTAAATTGTGCCCAATCAGGATTTAATTTTGTTGCAAAATTTATTGTTTCCAATGTTTCTTCTTTTGTTTCAGTTGGTAAGCCAATCATAAAAAAACCGCGAATAGATATTCCAACTTTTTTAATTAACTCAAAACCATTTTGTATTTGCGATTTTGTGATTCCTTTATTTATTTTTTTCAACAATCTATCCGAACCACTTTCTACACCAATTGAAATTTGCCAGCAACCTGCTTCTTTCATTTTTCTTAATATTTCTTCATCAATTGTATCTATTCTACTTTCACAAGTCCATTTAATTTTTTTATTAATATTTCTTTTTATTAATTCATCACATAAAGAAATAATAAATTTTTTGTTTAAAGTTAAAGTATCAGCTTCAAAATTTATTTGTGTAGCATTATATTTGTTTATTAATTCTTCTATTTCATAAATAATTCTTTCAGTGGAATGTGCTCTAAATGTTCTACCAAAAGTGTGAGAACAATATGTGCAATTAAAAGGACAGCCTCTTGCAATTATAACAGTTCCACAAAAACCTGTTCCTTTTACTCTTGTTGCAGTAAGAAAATATTTTTCCATTGGTAGCAAATCACGAGCAGGCGCCGGAAAATTATCAATATTTTTTTCAAAAGGTCGCATCGGATTTTTTATTATATTATTTTTTTTATCTTTATAATATATACCCTTTATTTCCTCTAATTTTATTTTATTTGCTAAAATAGCATCAGCAATTTCTGTAAAGGTATGTTCACCTTCACCGCAGCATATTATATCGCAATTTAATTCTTTTAATGTTTCTTCTGGTAATGCTGTCGGATGAGGTCCACCTAAAACAATAATTACATCTTTATTTTTATCTTTTATTTTTGTGATTAATTCAGATACGCGTTTGAACATAGGTGTTAACATAGTGATACCTATTAATTTATATTTTTTTTCAGAAATAATATTAGCAATTTGGTCTGAATTTAAATTTTCTGCTGGTGCATCAATAATAGTAACATTATAGCCATTTTTTCGGGCATTTGCTGCTATATACGCAATGCCCAGTGGTTCAGCATTACCACCAAAAAATTTTAAATTTTTACCATACCTATCTTCAAGCGTATATGGAGGATTAATAAGTAATATACTCATAATTTACAATAATAAT
Organism: bacterium; assembly: GCA_035405645.1. Taxonomy (GTDB): domain Bacteria; phylum JAGOBX01; class JAGOBX01; order DAONJL01; family DAONJL01; genus DAONJL01. Next base: position 3,772 of record DAONJL010000052.1, read on the forward strand.
TATACCACCATCTAACAAAAATAATAAGAGCCCAAATTTTTCGATTATTATCTTTTTGCTTTTTTAAATGTTCATTTACGATTCTATTAATATATGAATAATTAAATAAACCTATGCTGTTTATGTTATCTTTTGATAAAACTTCATTAGTATAATCTTTTAAATCATTGTATAACCAATAAGCAATTGGTGGAGAAAATCCTTTTTTTCTTAATGAAGTAATTTTTTTTGGTAAATATTTTTTTGCAATTTTTCTAAATAAATATTTAGTTGTAAAATATTTTGTTTTTAAATCACCAGGAATTTTTGCAGAAAAATTTATGACATCACGGCTGCATAATGGAACTCTAACTTCTAAACTATTTGCCATACTCATTCTATCTGATTTTGGTAGTATATCATCAAAAAGTAATGTGGAATAATCTATAAACATTAATTTATTTTTCAAATCAATATTTGCATTTAAAGAATTATATAAATTATTATATAAATTGACTGAATCAAATTTTGCAATAATTTGTTTATATTCTTCATTAAATAAATTTAATTTTTCATTTAGATTAAAAATTACTTTCCAAAAATAATGTGCTTCTGGCACAGATAAATCACAACCATTAACAAATCGTTTTGCCATAAAATCAAATGATATTCTATCAAATGAAGTTGGAAGTAGATATAGTATTTTTTTTATTATTTTATTTCTGATAAATGCTGGAATTATTTTATATATCTTTATTACATCCTGTGCTAAAAATGTTTGATAACCGCCAAATAATTCATCGCCACCATCGCCTGTAAGCGCTACTTTAACTTTTTCTCTTGCTAATTTTGAAACATAATAAAATGGAATTGATGAATAATCAGCAAAAGGTTCATCATAAAAAGTTATTAAATAATCAATTAAATTTTCAATTTCAGGTTTTATTATTAATTCTGTATGTTCTGTTCCAATTGAATTTGCTATTAATTTTGCTTCTGGTGTTTCATCAAATGATTTTTCTTGAAAACCAATTGTAAATGTTTTTACAGGTGATTTTAATATCTTTTGCATGTAATATACAACTATTGATGAATCTAAACCACTTGATAAAAATGCACCAAGCGGAACATCACTTATAAGATGCGATTCAACATTTTTTTCTATTAGTTCTTCTAATTCATTTATCACTTCGTTTTCTTTATAATTATTATTTATGTTATATTTAATTTCCCAGTATTTTTTTATTTTATGATTGCCAGGTGTTATTATCATCAAATGACCCGGCGTTAGTTTATATATATTTTTATATATTGAATAAGGTGTCGTTACATATAAAAAAGAAAGATAATGAGATAATGCTTCAAAATTTATTTCTGGTTTTTTTATGTTACATAAAATTGTTTTTATTTCAGAACCAAATATAATCCCTTTATTATCAATGTAATAATACAATGGTTTTATTCCAATGTGGTCTCTTGCTAATATTAATTTTTTATTGTTTTCATCCCATAATGCAAGACCAAACATTCCATTTAATTCAACAATAAAATTTTCGCCTTTTTCCTCATAAAGATGAACAATAACCTCAGTATCTGATTTTGTATAAAACTTATGTCCCTTTTTTTCTAATTCATTTTTCAAAAATTTAAAATTATATATTTCACCATTACAAACTACATAGATTGTTTTATTTTCATTATGTATTGGTTGATGCCCGCCTTCTACATCTATTATTGATAATCTGCGCATTGCTATACCTGAATTATTTGATAAGTAATATCCTTCATCATCAGGTCCACGATGAACCATTAGATTATTCATTTTTTTTAAATTTTCAATATAAACTTTTTCTTCTGAATGAAAATTATAAATTCCACATATTCCACACATAATTATTTTTTTTCTGATAACATTTCTTTTTGAAATATATCTTTTCTTAATGCCATAATCTGGTCAAATATAAAACCAAAGAAAAATAAGTTTATTCCACTTACAAGAAATAATAGTCCACCAGCAGAAAAACCACCTGTTTTATAGATTGTTTTTATAGACCATAATATTCCTAATATAATTAGAAATGCTGAAGAATATAGAAAAATTTTTAATGGACATAACATAATAATTTTAATTATTAAAATTATAAATTTTATTCCATCCCTGAAAGGTTTTATTTTACTTTTTGTGTCTTTTTCTCTTTTTTGAGATTTTATATTTATAAATTTTACATTTAATCCACTTGTTATAAAACATAGAGTTGATGTTGTTGGAAAAGAAAAACCATTTGGATAAAGATTAAAAAATTTTATTATATGTTTCTTTTTAAAAGCACGAAAACCAGATGTCATATCAGGAATATTAAAGCCAGTAAGGAAACTACCTAATTTTTTAAAAATAAAATTACCAATATCTCTAAATTTTTCAGTTTCTGATTCTTTTGAACGTGCACCAACAATTAAATCATAATTATCAAGTTCTTGAACAAGTTTTAATATATCATCTGGGTCGTGTTGTCCATCTGCATCTATAATTACTATATTTTCATTTGTTGATTCTAATATCCCACTTTTTACTGCTGCACCATTTCCTTTATTATAAGGATGATTTATAATTTTTATATTTTGAAAATTTTTTAAAACTTCGCTTGTTTTATCTGTTGAACCATCGTTAACTACAATAATTTCAATATCATTTGAAATTGACTGAATAGAACTGATTACTTTTCCTATACTTTTTTCTTCATTATATGTTGGTATTATTACTGAAAAATTTTTCATATTATTTTATTGTATATTGTTTTTTTTATCTTTTACAAGATAATAATGTAAAGTATTATATAGCGCTGTTTCAAGATTAACTTTTGGTTTCCAGTTCAAATATTTAATTGCATTACTAATATCTGGAACTCTTTTTAACATATCTTGATATGAAGCACCATAATAATCTTCATAACTAACATATTCAATCTTAATCTTATTTCTTTTATATTTTTTTGGATTAATTTTTTCAGCTATTAAAATCAATTTTTCTGCAAGTCCCTTTATAGAAATATCATTATCAGGATTACCAATATTAAAAATTTTTTTATCTGCCGCTTGATTCTCATTTTTAATGATTTTCATTAAACAATCTATACCATCATCAATATATGTAAAAGAACGCCTTTGTGAACCATCATTTGTTATTTTTATAGGTTCATTTCGTTTTATACAACCAATAAATTGTGTAACAACTCTTGAAGAACCTTCTTTTGGGTCATCAATGTTATCTAATTTTGGTCCAATCCAATTAAAAGGTCTAAAAAGAGTATAATTTAGTTTGCCTGACCATCCATAAGCATAAATAACTCTATCTATAAGTTGTTTACAACAACTATAAATCCATCGTTGTTTTTGTATAGGTCCTAATATTAAATTACTTTTTTCTTCATTAAATTTTTCATCAGTGCACATACCATATACTTCTGATGTTGATGGAAATATTATTCTTTTATTATATTTAACACAATATTTTACAATTTCTATGTTGGCTTCAAAATCAAGTTCATATACGGCAAGCGGATTAGTAACATAAGTTTTGGGTGTGGCAATTGCAACAAGTGGAATTATAATATCAGAAATTTTAATATGATATTCTATCCATTCCTTATTTACCATTATATCGCCTTCATAAAATTTAAAGCGTTTATTTGATAAACAATCTTCAAGTCTGTTATCTGAAATGTCAATCCCAAAAATATTCCAATCTGTTGTTTCTAATATTTTTTTTGTTAATGCATTTCCTATAAATCCATTTACTCCTAAAATTAAGATATTCATTTTTTTATTCCTCCATTTGCAAATTTTAATATTGGTTCATTATAAGTATATTTTATTATTTTTAATAAACCATTACCCGTACCAATATATAAATTTTTCTTATATAATTTTCCTTCTCCAGGTAATAAAAATAAATTTTTTATTTTTTTAACTGGTTCTGCTTGCCAGATAATAAATTTACTACCATTTAAAAAAGAAAAAGCACCAGGAAAAGGATAGGTTACAGCTCTTATTAAATTATATATTTTTTCTGCTGATAAATTCCAATTAATTAATCCATCTTCTGGTTTTCTTTTAGAGTAGTAACTAGCTAATTTTTCATTTTGTTTATATGGTCTAATTTTATTTTCTTTTATTTTTTTAAATGTTGTTTTAAATAAATCTAAACCAACTGAAAAAAATTTTTTGTATAATGAATTTATATCATCTTTTTTAGATATTTTAATTTTTTTTTGGCTAATTATATCACCAGCATCAAATTTTTCTGTCATATAATGAAATGTTACACCAGTTGTTTTTTCTCCATTTATTAAAGCCCAATTAAGTGGTGCTGCTCCGCGATATTTTGGCAAATAAGACCCATGAAAATTTATTGATTTATATTTTGGAAAAGTTATTATTTCATTACAAATTTTTTTTCGATAATAAATAGAAAAAATTATATCAGGCTGTAATTTTTTTGTAATAAAATTTATCCAGTATTTTGTATTAACATTTTCTGGATAATAAACTGGAATGGAATATTTTTTTGCTATAATATCAGGTGTTTTAAACCAAATATTTTCTTTTGGATTATTTTTATGCGTAAATAATCCAATTACATTTTCCTTTTGCTTTAATAAATATTCTAAAATTAGATAACAAATTTGACTATAGCCAAATATTAATATTTTCACAAACTATCTCCTTTTATATATTAATTAAATTTTTTAAATCGTTTATATTAATAAATTCTCCATAATTTTTCAATATATTTATCATTTTTATTAAATGAAGTTTATAATATATAGCAGAAAAAGAAAATTTTTTTATTTTTAAAAGTTTTTTAAATTCTGGGATTTTTGTGATAGTATTTTGAATAATTTCTGTTAATTTATATGTGATTTTATTTGTTGTAAATAAATTTTCAAATGGTAAAAAATTTTTTGAATAATATATTGGTTTAAACATATAAGAATGTGTTATTATGGATATAGCAGGGATTTTTACTCTATATTTTCTTTCTTTAAGAAAATTAAGAATATTAATAATTTTTTTTTCTGTCAATCTTTCTAAACATAAATGATTAATCTTATTACTTCCAATAGGAACTTCAAAAAATGTTTTTTCTTTTAGTTCATAAAAAAAATGTGGGGAATTACTCCAATCAGATATTTTATTATTATATAAAAAAATTTTTTTCCCTGGTATAGCCGAAAAATCAAAATGAATATTATATTTTAAAAATAAATCTATTAATTTAAAATCAAAAGAACAATAACCACCTCTATATGCCTGAATATTAATTTTTTCGTTTAATAATAATTGAATTTTCTGTTCAATAAAAGAAGTTAATTCATCAATTTTATCATAATAAGATTCTTTATTTGGAATATCGAAATGGCAATGTAATCCAATTTTTCCATTATTAAAAAATAATCGCCATTCACTTAAAAATGGTTCTTTTAAAAAAATGGTTGGTTCTATCTTAGAAATATGAATTAAGTGAATTAAATTATTATTTAGATATTTTTGAGATATTATTTTTTCTTGTTCTATTAATTCTAAAAATTTATTTATATTAACTTTTTGGTTTTTATGATATTCTAACCAATCTCCATCAACAACAAATAAAAAATACATAAAAATTATTTTCTTTCTTATTTTTTTTTACATATTATCGTCATTATTGATCCTTTTTTAAAGTGAATAAAAATATAATCAAGAAAAAAATTAGTTATTATTTTATCTAAAATATTTATCATTTTTATATCGAGCGAAGATTTTTTTCTATTATTATTTTTAAAAAATTCATTAGACATATTACTATTTCGATATGATGCAATAATTTCTTTTTCTTTCATTCTATAAAAATATTTTTTATAAAAGTAAATTATTATTCCTCTTAAAGTTGATGAAAATATATTTTTAGAGAGTTTAAAATCAATATCAATAATTTTAAAAGAATTTTTTTCTAAAAATAATTTAATATTTTCTGGATTAAATGCATAGAGTACTCTTGGAACATCTATATTTTTTAAAATTTTTATATTTGGCGCTTCTGAATTAATAACTAATATAAATAATAAGCCATTTTCACTAAGTAATTTATAACAATCTTTCAATAAAATTTCTGGTTCATAAACATGCTGAAGAACAGCCCATAATGTTATTACATCAAATTTTTGATTTTCTGAAATTAATTTTTTTAAAGAATTTAATCCATATATTATTTTAACATCACATACAAATGTTAAATCATTACTTAATTCAGTACCACAAACTAACCAATTTTTTAATGACATATATTTTAAAAAATCGCCGCGTGAACAGCCAATGTCTAATATTCTCCCATGCTTATTATGATAATATTTTTTTATTAATTTGTATTTAGCAATATTTTTTTTGGAATAAATCATTTCATTTAAATTATTTTTATTAAAATCACTTTCTTTTTTAGATAATAATTTTGTATAATTTTCTGTTTCGACTAATTTATTTATTGACAAACGAGGATTTAAGAAAATTAAATTGCATTTATTACATTTATAAAGAGAAAAATATTCATTACTATTTAATGCTTTCAATTCATCAAAAAAACTAAAATTATCATTTCCACATATAATACAATTTTTTATAAATTCCATAATTTTTTAGAGTATTTAACTTAAAATTATTTTTTCTTATTTTTGTAGTAATTCATAAAAAACATCAAAACCCTTTTTTTTCCTGTTAATAAATGTATCCCAATTTAATAATTCATATACAGTTTGATAACCAGCTTTAGCTATTTCAATTGCTTTTTCAGGATTATTAATTAAAAATTGAATACAATCACAAATTGATTCTGGTTCACGGAAAGTTGCTATTAGACCATTTTTCTTATGTTCTATTATTCCATAATCCCAGGTGTTTTGAGAATAAGTAATACACACTTTTCCTAATGATAAACTTTCTGTTAAAGCTGCGCCACCTGTTGGATGGATATTTATATCTGAATTTACAACAAATTGAAATAATTCTTTTTCAGGTAAATAACTTATAAATTCATACATATTATCGGGTAACATTTCTTTGGCTGCTCGTTTTAATTCATTCTCTTCAGGACCTTTCCCAATTAATAATAATTTATAAGAATAACCCTTTTTATATAAACTCTCAGCAGCAATTAAAATATCAATAATTAATTTTTCTTTATGGAATCTACCAAAATACAATATTGTTGGACATTGTGAGTTAAAAGAAAAATTTACATTTTCAAAATCTTTTCTTTTAAAAACTGGTTGATAATAAGTTAAGTAAATTTTTTTTTTATCTTTAATTCCCTTCTCTAAATAATATTGAAATTGTGAGGGCTGAATAGCAAAAGCAAAATCAGTTAATAAATAATTTATTCTTTCAAATAAGTTAGTTATAAATTGATTATTAAATAATAGATTTTCACGATATAAAAAGTTTCTCATATTAATATCTCGACAAATCATAAATCTTTGTAATAATGTTTTAATTATTCCAATAATCGCTCCTTGAAAAACAGTATCACTGGTATGTATGATACTAATATTGTATTTTATGATGACATAAGTAATAAAAAGGGCAAATTTTATTGTATTAAAAAAATAATAAAAATAATAAAATATAAATTTTAAAAATTTAAAAGATGGCTTAATTCCAAATATTATAATATTTTTATCAGGAATTTTGAATTTTAAATTTTTTTCAGAAGGGAAATTAATAATATACGAAAATTGAAAGTAATCATCAGCAGTTAATTCAATCACAGTCCATAATTTATCACTTGCTATATAGTATTCAAAAAAACCACCAGTGCTTATATGAAGAAAATTTATTTTTTTAGTTTTCCAATTTGTTATAATTTCTTCTCTTTTTCTTGTAAAGTAATAATATAGAAAGATTAAAAAATAAATTGGTAATAATATAATAAATGATATAAATAAAAATATAATTAATAAAAATATATCAATTATTTTTTTTATCATTATTGACAATTAAAAAAATTTATTATGACTTAATTAAATAATTATTTTTATTATTAAAAAATTATTTATAAATTTTGTAATTTAGCAAAAAATTCATTCCATTCAGATTTGTTTTTTACGACATCTTTTACAGTGATAATATCATCTTTATTTTGAGGATTTTTTAATATATCATTTGTAATAATATCAGAATAAGTATAATCAAATTTTTCTAATGAAAAAAAGTTTGAACCTAAAATTGATTTATATTTTTGAATTGCTATATCTAAAATATTTTTTGCAATATTAATATTTGAATTAAAAATATTTTGTGTTTCATTTATATCTGTTTCTAAATTATATAATTCATGATTTCCAGAACTCGCCCATAAAAGTTTATATTTATCTGTTATAAATGCTCTAAATGTAGTATTCAAATCACGATAATATTCAGGATATTTTTGAAATTTTATTTTTATTTTTTCAGGAGGCTGAGGTTGTTCAGCGAAAATTATTTGATGTAATTGGTGATTATCTAATAAATTTATTGCTTCATTTTTTATGATATGTTCATTGTTTTTTATATTGCATAATTCATTTATTGTTGGTGTAATATCAATTATTGAAGTATATTTATTAATGCTTCTTTTTGTTATTCCATCACCAATCATTATTAATGGAATTCTTATTTCAGAATTATAAATTGAATTTTCATGACCAAACATAGATTTTTTTTCTAATTGGCTTGTTCCATGATCAGATGTAATAAATATATAGGAATTTTTTAATAAGTCTTTTTTTTCTAAAGTTGTGTAAATGTATTTTAATAAATCATCTGCATATCTTGTTTTGGCATTTACTAATTCTATTAATATATTTTTTTCTTCTGCAGTTAAATTTGTTTTATTTAATCTCAAATCTAAAGGACAGAATATCGCATGAAGTATATTGTAATTTATTTTATTATATAATTCATCGTTAATATAAAATCTTAATGGTGAAAAAGGCATATGTGTATCGCCAATATTTACAAATAAAAAAAATGGAGCATCTGATTTTGATAATTCCTCACTTATTTTTTCGACCGTCTTTACAACTGTCCATCCACATTGGTCATTATATAAAGAAAAATTAAAATGATTTTTATATCGTAAATATCTTAAAAATTTTATATATTTTAATTTGTCTTTTATAATTTGTGAGATATTTTTTTTATTTTGACTCAAAGTCGCATGAACTAATTGTAAATTTTTAATTCTATTGCGTTGATAAATATATCTGGCTGTCTTTTGAATAATATAGAATTTTTCAAAACCTCTTATAAAGCCAGTTTCCCAACTAAAATAAGGACTTTTATTGATTACTCCTATTGTTTTATAGTTATTCTCTTTTAATTTTTCTGGCAGATATCCTACTTCACCATTATAATATGAGTAATGAGATGCACATTTATGATATGATGGAATTGTTCCGGTGAACATTGATATATGTGTTGGTACACTTGTATTTGCCACGCTATAATGATTAAGAAAAACAGTTCCCTTTTCAGATAAATTATTCATAAATGGTAATATATTTTTTGAACTTCCATAAGCAAATAATTTATCTGCTCTAAGACCATCTAAAACAATAATAATAATATTTGGTTTTTTCATTTCTCTTTAATAAATAAATTTTTATTTGAAAAAATATTATATATTTTGCTCTATTAAAATTTAATGTTGTGAATCAAAACTAATAATTTGATTAATTATTTTGCTTATTTTTTCTATCCTTTTTTCCCAACTATTTTCTGCTACTATTTCGGATTCTTTCTTTTGTATTTCTTTTTTTTCTTCTTCGTTCATCTTTAAAAATTCTGTTATTGATTTTTTAAATTCTTCAGCATTTTTTGCTATTTTTATTATTCCTTCGTATTCTACTGCTTCTGGTAATGGTGTTGATACTATTAACTTTCCACCGGCCATATATTCGTATAATTTTAATGGACTTATATAAATTGTTTCATCGCTTATTATATATGGTATAATACATACATCTATTGCTTTTTGATAGTTTGGTAATATTGAATAATCTTTTTTGCCTAAGAAATAAAAATTAGATAATTCTTCTAATTTTCTTATATTTACTCTATCTTTATATACTTCACCAATTACAATAAATGACCATTCTGGTGAAGTTTTAGCAAGTTCATATAATAAATTTACATCACATTTTGTTGTAAAATTTCCTATTAAACCAATTATTGGTTTTTTTATTTTTTTTATATCTTCTGGAATTTCTATTTTATCTTCAAATACTTTTTTATAATGTTCTGTTTCTGCTGCTGATGGCATTAAATATGTATTTTTATTGTAATGGCCTTTTCTATTTAATATGCCTTTATTATGTATAAATACTAAATCAACTTTTTGCATTAATCTTTTTTCTTCTTCTAATATTATCATTTTTTTTCGGCCACTGGTGCCACCACTAAATTCATCGATACAATAATATAATGCTAATTTTTCATTTAATTTATTAACAAGATAATCACAATTAGGTTGATATATCCACAATATAATATTTTGAAAATTTAATTTTGCAATTATTTTTTTTAAAAAAAATAACAAAAGCATTTGTCCTAATTTATTTAGTGTTAATGAATAATATCTGCCAGGAAATAATAATGGTGGTGAATATATAAATATATTTTTTTCTACTTCTTTTATTCCTTCTTCCCATCTTTTAAATTTTGTCCAATAATGTCTATCTCTAATTAAATGTTCTGGTCCAATTTGTGTTTCTACATATAAGATACGATTATGTTTTGCTAATCTTTTCATTATATGTTGTCGTGAGCCCCAAATATCAAACCAATCTGTTGATGATATGCAAACTATATCATATCCTATTAACATTTTTTTCTGCTCTATATAAATTTTTCCAAAATTTACTTTCTATTAAATTATTTAATCCTGCTTCTTTAAAATATCTTATCGTTTCTTCGCGAGTATATGTTTTTTGATAACCTGCAATATAATTATCATGATTTTCCATCCATGTTCTTAAATCACTTTTATCATCCTGTGCTTGAATAAAAATTATTCTTGCAATTGGATAGAAAATTTTATATTTATAAAATGGTATACTTAAATAAGTAAAATAATAAGTAACTTTCTTTGGAAATAGTTTTAAAAAAATTCTAATTGCATTCATTATTTTTACTTTAATTTTCCCTAAAATATTTTCTGGTGTCATATATAAACTGCCAACAAAATAGCCTTTATTTTTTAGTTTTTTAACTAAATTTTTTATTGTTATTTCAGGTTGTGGAGTGTGTTGAAGAACCTGCCGCGCTAAAATAAAATCAAAAAAATTATCTTTAAATGGTAGTAAATTCATATCACCTTTTATAGCGTAGACATCTGGAAAATTTTTAACTACTTCATTTATTGCATCACTTAAATCTATTGCAAAAATTTTACAATTTAATTTATTTAATATTATTATATGTCTTCCATTCCCACAACCAGCATCGAGAACTATTTTATCTTTAAACCATTCTTTTTCAATATTCCATTCCTTAAATTCTTTCTCTAATACTTCATTTGAATAATAATTTGTTTGTTTAAATTTTTCATCTTGCCATTGAATTCCCCAACCTTCGACTGATTTAAGTGATTGAAATGGATGTTTTTTAGGTAACATTATTGGAATATAATTATCAATTAAATATATCTCATTACACTTACTGCAATGCAATTTTCCTTTTTTTATTTCATTATTTATTCCTTCAATAATTTCTAATTTGAGTTCCTCTGTACATATTGGACATACTAAATAATTTAATAATTCTTTTTTCATTTTATTGTTTTTCGAAAAATTGTGTTATTAATTTTTCTTACTCCTCTTTTAAATAATTGATAAAAAAATAATTTTTTATTTCTACTTGTTTTATATAAATCTGGAATTACTTTTAAACTTTCAATTAACGATGTGTCTCTTATGTTTTCACAAGCAAGCCGCCATTTTGAATATACTATTTTTTTATCTATTTCATAATATGCTGGCACATTTGGATATGGTAATTCAGGTTCTCTTTCTATTGACCAATCATCTATTTCTAATTTTGTTTTTTCTGCTAATGGTGTGCCTGGATATATTCTCGTTATTTGAAACTCTGTTGTGCAATTATATTTCTCTTTCATTTCTTTTGAAAAATTTATCGTTTTATCCATATCTTTTTCTGTTTCGCCAGGCAATGATAGCATAAAATATAAATGCGTTTTAAATCCATATTCATAAGTCATCTTTATTACTTTTTCAAGGTCTTCTTCCTTTATTGCTTTATTCATATTTTTTAATATTCTTTCATCCGCACTTTCAATTCCATAATCAATTTCATAACACCCTGCTTTTTTAAGTAATTCAAATACTTTATCATTCATTAAATTTATTCTGCCATTGCATCTAAAAGGCATATTTATTTTGTTCTCATCTAATAATTTTACAAATTTTTCAAGCCATTTTATATTGCAGACAAAAGTATCAGCAAGTGGTGAAAATTCTTTATAATTAAATTTTTCTTTTAATAATTTTATTATTTCTATTACTTTTTCTGGTTTTTGCCATCTCAATAAATTTCCATAAAGAAATTTTGATGAACAATAAATACAATTATAAGGACAACCTCTTGAACATTCAACAAATACTGTATTGGTTACATATTTATCTAATTCTAATTCTTCATAAGCCGGTATTAGTATTTCATCTAAATTTGTATAATTTGTTCGTCTTTTAGTATAACCAAAATTTTTTATATATAATCCACTAACTTTTGTATAATCACCATTATTTGCTATTTCTAATAATAATTCTTTAAAACTTTCTTCGGCTTCACCTATTACTGCTATATCTGCTTCTGTTTGTTTTATTGTTTTTTCTGGTTCTAATGTAATATGCGGGCCACCACAAATAATCAAACCTTTATAATTTAATTCTTTTTTTATGAAATTAACTAACTTATAAAATTCTGGATAATAAGTTGTTAAACAGGTTATACCAATTATATCTGGATTAAATTTATTTAATATATCATTTATTTTTTTTTCGCGCCCCATTACATCAAATATTTTTACAGAATGTCCTGATTTTTTTGCTATTGCAGCAAGATAAGCTAAACTTAATGGTGGAACAATATTATATACATCTGTTTTCTGGGCATCCTGATAATATGTTGGTTGCATTAATAATATTTTTAGGTTTTTACTCATTTTTTTTTGAAAGTTATGATATATAATTTTAATTACTTATATTTTTCGTTTCAATAATCGTAATTTTAACTATTATTTTTATTTTAAAAAATTTAAAGATAGTATTTTCCTTATTTATTACTTTTTTCAATATAAAATTTAAATCACTGTTAGCCGAAACATAACAGTGATTACAAATAGACTTATTTTTATTATAATAATTTTCTAATGTCAAGACTTTTGATTTTATTATTTATGAAAAAACATTAAAAATATGGTTTTTTACAGATTTTCTAAAATATATAAAAAAAGTCTTGACAAATTTATTTAACATATTATATATAGTCTTAAAAAAAATAAAATTTTATAAATGTATAAATGCCGAAGTGGCGGAATTGGTAGACGCAACGGACTTAAAATCCGTCGTTGG
>DAONJL010000053.1:0-17108 GCA_035405645.1 bacterium
TTAATAATATATTCTTAAGAAAAGGGTATACCATGTCTGTAAACTTCCCGTTTATATGCGCAATCATAATTGACGGCGGACATGGTTTTATAATATAATTGTCCGCCCCGAATTCAAATCCTTTTATTATATCTGACTCTTTACCTTTTGCTGATAATATTATTACTGGCGTTAAGATAAATGCCGCTGTTGCACGAAATTTTTCGAGAAATTCATAGCCGTTCATTTCTGGCATCATTATATCAAGTATTACTAAATCTGGAATGAATGTTTCCAGTTCTTTAATCGCTTCCTTTCCATTTAATGAATGTTTTACAATATATTCTTCTGGGTTTAATTTTGCAATTAACATTTGAGCAATCCATTTATCATCATCAACTATCAGTATTTTCTCCATATTTGTCACCTTTTTTGAAAATTATTTTTGACTATAAATTACAAAATTTATCAATCTAATTCAAATGATAATATTAATCTCTTAAAAATCTTGTTATTTACTATATAAAAAATCCCTCCAGAAATAAAACCAAATGGTATGTCAATAAAAAAATGTGCACCTATATATATTGTTGCACAACACATTAAAAAAAATAAACAAAGATGAATTAATAAATATATCTTTCTTTTTTGAACATATTTAAATAAATAGAGGATTGTAATAAATCCAATTCCAATATGCGAACTTGGAAATGCACCTGTTGGAACTTCTATATTTTGCTCTATAAATTTTACAAGTCTTGTAAATATAAATCCATTTTCATAAGCTTTAATAAAATCTACACTAAAAAATTTATGTGGTCCTTCTGTGGGAAATATTATAAAGAATATGTAATAAATGAAAAATGATAAAAAAATATTAAATAAATAATTTACGAATAACTTTTCACTTTGATTGCGTAGAAAATAATATGCTGTTAAAGGTATAATAAAATAATAATATAAATAACCTACTGATATTAATTCTTGAAATATTTGTAAATTAAAATTTTGATAAAATTTTAACGCTGGCTGAAATCCAAATATCCAATCATCTATCTTTGCTAAATATTTATCAAAGTTTGTTTTAAATATTGTTTTATTTAATTGGGCTGTCTCTATGTAAAAAAAAGTTAATAAAATAAGTGGATAAATATAACGAATAAAAAAAAATAATTTATTCTTTTTCTCATCTATTGTTTTTATGAAAACTATTAATAAAAATAATATAACTAAATGAAATAACAATAATTTTAAATTATTTGAAATTTGCGGATAAAAGATAAGAATAAATAAAATTATTATTATTTGATATATTACAAATAATCTATCTATTATATTTAATGATTTTAAAATATTTCTAAATTCCATAATTAAATGATTTCAAGAGAATAATCTATCGCTTTTACTGAATGTGTTAATGCACCTGATGATATTAAATCTATATCCAATTCTTTTATTTGCTTTATTTTTTCTTCTGTTATATTTCCTGAAATTTCTATTAATATTTTTGAATTCTTATTTTTTATTATTGATATTGCCTTTTTCATTTCTTCAACTTCCATATTATCAAGCATAATAATATCTACATCTGCATTTATTGCTTCCTCTACTTCACTTATATTTTTTGTTTCAACTTCTATCTTATACAATGGTGATATTTTTCTTTTTATTTTTTTTATCGCCTCTGTTATATTGCGCGCGCCTTTTATATGATTATCTTTTATTAAAACAGCGTCATATAAGCCCATTCGATGATTAAAGCCACCTCCGATTCTTACTGCATATTTATCAAAAAATCTAAAACCCGGTAATGTTTTCCTCGTATCTAATATTTTTATTTTTGTATCTTTTAATAATTCACTATATTTTCTTGTAATCGTTGCTATGCCTGATAATCTCTGTAAAATATTTAACGCTGTCCGTTCGCCTTTTAATATTGTCTTTATTCCACTATATATTGCTATTACTTTTTCGCCCTTTTTTATTTTTTCGCCTTCTTGATAATATTCATAAAATTCTGTTTTATTATTTAATAATAAAAATATTTTTTTAAAAAATGGCACGCCACATAAAATTCCTTCTTCTTCTTTCATATAAACTATTGCTTCACATTTTTTTTCTTCTTCAAATATTATATCTGTCGTTATATCGCCTGTTAAAATATCTTCATTTAAAAATTGTAATAATAAATTATTTATATAGTTCTCATTCATACTATGATAAAAATTTAAATTTAAATATTTTTAAGATAATTAAAATAATTATTAGACCTATACCACATAATGTTAAATAAAAACCTTGATAAAAACTCTTTGGTTTGAATTTCATTATTATACTATGCTCACCTTCTGGAATTTCAATTGCTCTGAATGTATGATTTGCTATATATATCTTAGTTAATTTATTATTTATATACGCATACCAATCAGGATAATAATTTTCACTCATAAACAATAAACAATTTTGATTTGTTCTTATTTTTAATTTTATTTCATTAATATCATATTCTATTTCTGAAATATTGTAATCAAGATTTTTTTCTGAATTATATTTTAATTCTGGTTCTTCTTCAAGTAAAATTATATTTTTATAATCAAATGTTTCTGAATATAATTTATCCATCTTTTTTCTTTCATCTTTTTCTACTTCATATTTATTTACACAAAAAAATCTTGGCAGACAATCTTTATTTTCAAATATACAAATATCTTCTTTTTCATAAATCACTTTATATCTTGTATTTATTTGCTCCTCTGAAATTGATTCTTTTAAATATCCTTTTAATGGCAATAAATATTTTACATTTAATATATTTAATAAATTTGAAGAAAAATAATTACATAAATGAATTCCGCCCTGATAATTTACTAAATAATAAGGAAAATATGTGCCTGGCTTTCTTGCTACTAAATTCATAAATTCATTATATTTTTTTAATGTTAATGATGCATATCCATTTATTTCATATAATTCATTTATCATTGAAATATCATAAGGTATTACTCCTGCTGCTGATATTCTAAATAATGTCTTATCTCTTTTTAAAAATTCTACTACTTCAATTCTTCTATTTTTTATTGCATCTTCTAATTTTAATGCTTCTTTTAATAATGATAGATATGGTTTTGAAAGGTCAAATAAAATCAATAAAAAAGTACTTATAAAAATTGTCCGTTTTAAATTTATTTTGAAATTCAAAATGAAATAAAGAAGTATAGCGCTAACTAATGAATATATTGAATATTGTAAAATTCTATAAGAAAAATATATTATTCTATCTACTTTAGCAAAATGAACTGTTGCATAATGCCAGCCACCACCACGAAATCCTTTTTCCCATAGTAACACATAAAACTTCTTTAATTTCATTAATGCACCATAAGGAAAATAATTTATAAGTGTTGAACATAAGAAAAAGAATATTCCAATCAAAAATAAAATAAAAATAATTATTTTTATTTTTGTTTTTATTTGCTGATAAAATAATTGATTAAATGCAATTCCTGTTAATATCGAAGCTGAAAATACATATATAATTAAAAGACGATTTACAGAACGAAAGAAATTAAAACCAAATACATTATTAAAAAAGAAATCAAATAATGGACTATGTTTGCCCATACTTAATAAAATTGAAAGAATAGCGGTTAATCCAAAAAATAAAAAATGATAAAATAATAATTTATTCTTTTTAACTGAAAAAAATAAATAAGAAAAAATTAATACAAGTGGAAAAAAACCAATATAACCAAGATTATTTGGTTCTGTTAAACCTATATAATCTCGTTCGTTTATTCCATAAAAATTACACAATACAAATTCAACTAATTTATCAGGTGAAATAGAATTACTTGTTGCAAAATTATAAGGCACTCCATAACTTCTTGTGCATAATTTACTTAATTCATAAGTTGGTAATAATTGTATTGATATTAATAATAAACTGATTATTAAAATTAAAAAAAGATAAATTGAAATTTTTATTAAATATTTACTATTTTTAAAATAATTCCAGAAATAAAAAACTGAAAAAAAAATATATAACAAAAGAAAAAATGAAGAATAAAAAAAGAACTGAAAATGACCAGCAAAAAATTGTATAGCCAGTACAAAAGAAATTAAAATTACATATTTGATTTTCGGCAAATAAAATAATTTTGTGATAAGTAAAAAAATTAGTGGCATATATGTTATTGTTTTAATAATACCTAAATTTCCTACTTTTAGTGTTTCACCAATAAAACCACTAATAGTAAAAATAATGGTAGTTAAAAGTGAAGAGAATCTATCGAGATGTAAAGAACGAGCAAACAAAAACATGAAATAAAACATAAATGCATAATGAATAATAATCACAATATTTGGATAATATATACCTGTAAAAAAAATAATTAAATAATCAATAAAATAAAAAAAAGAAGTTTGTATATCAGCAAGCCACGGATGCCCACTATATCTATATGGATTCCATAATGGTATTTTTCCTGATATTAAATTTATATAATTAAATGTTGTTGCTGGATAAAAAAAATGTGATGTATCCTCATTGAAATATATATTTTTTCTTGTTAATAAATCTTTAAATAAAAATAGTATTATAAAAATTAAAATTAAAATAATATGTATTTTTCTATTTCTCAAAATTTTCATATCTAAAATTTTTCTACTCGATATATTATTGTCTCTTTTTTTACACAATCTAATTTATTTATTATTTTGATTGATTCATTTACATTCTTTTCTTTTGCTAAATGCGTTAGCATTATTATTGGAACATATTGATTATTATCTGATTGTTTTTGTATAACCTGTGATATACTTATATTATTTGCTCCAAGCACTGATGTAATTTTTGCAAGTACGCCAGGTTTATCTACTACTGAAAAATGAAAATAGTATTCGCTTTCTATTTCATCTTTATCTAATACTTCATAATTTGAAATTATGTAATTATAAAAATTATTGTTATTTGTTAATCTTGCTATTTCAAATATGTCACTTATTACTGCTGATGCTGTTGGCAAACTACCTGCTCCTTTCCCGTGAAATGTCATTCGATTTATTAAATCACCTTCAACAAACACTGCATTATCTTCGTATGATACTGATGCAAGCACTGATTTCTTATTAATAAATGTCGGATGAACTCTTGCTTCTATTTTATTATTTTTTAATTTCGCTATCGCTAATAGTTTCATTTCAAAATCTAACTCTTTTCCAAATATTATATCATCAAGTGAGACTTTTGATATTCCTTCACATAATATTTTTTCTCTATTTATAAAACTCCCAAAACCTAATAGTATTAATAATGTTAATTTTTGTTGTGAATCAAATCCCTCAATATCATAAGTTGGGTCTGCTTCTGCAAAGCCTTTTTGCTGTGCACTTTTTAATGCTTCTTTAAATTTTATATTTTCTTTACTCATTCTCGTTAATATGTAATTGCATGTTCCATTTATTATTCCATATATTGCACTTATATTATTTGCTGATAAATTGTATTTTAATGAATCTAAAATAGGTATCGCACCTGCTACACTTGCTTCAAATAATACATTTACATTATTTTGTTTTGCTGCTTCATATATTTCTAACCAATGTAATGATAATAATGCTTTATTTGCTGTTACTACATTTTTTTTATTCTTAATTGCTTCTAATATTATTGTTTTTGCTGGTTCTATACCACCTATTAATTCCACTACTATATCTATTGTTTCATCTTTTATTATATCCTTATAATTTTCTGTAAATTTTGTCTTATTCGTATCTATCTGTTCTTTTATTTCTTTTCGCACATCACATACATATTTTATTCTATAATTTATTCCAATCCGTTTTGTAAAATATTCTTGCTTACTTTCCAGAACTTTATAAACTCCTGAACCAACTGTGCCATATCCTATTAATCCAATATTTATTTCTCTCTTCATTTTAACTCCTTATTCAAGATAATATATATAATTTAATATTTTACTTTTATCTAAATTATATCGTGTTTTATCAAATTCTTTTATATTGAATTTTTCATATATTGTCAAATTTGTTTTTTTGTTGTATAATTTTAAATAAAATATATCTATTCTAATTTTATTTATTTCTCCTATTGTTTTTACATCTTTTACATTAATTACTGCTTTTATTGTCCAATCAACTATTTCATTTTTTTCTTTATAATATCTTGATATACTTCTGTAAAATTTTATTGGTAATTCTGATGAATTAAATATTAATTGTCTTTTTCCATCTTTTATTATTATTTCACTCAGACTATATTCTTCATTTTTTATATTATATATAAAATTCAAATTCGAAAAATCTGTTAAAAAAATTGGATTTGTTTTTATTAATGAATTAAATAAATCACTTTCTAAATTTAATTTTGAAAAATCAAGATACACAAAATTATTTTCATTTGAGATAAATTCTGATATTGATTCAATCTCTGGAAATTTACCATATATTCTCTTTTCTTCTTCTTTTAATAAATTAAAAAAAATTTTAAATTTTTCTTCTGGAAATAATGATAAAAATAAATTGCTATAATCAACTTTATAATGTTCTCTTAAATTTTTAAATTTTTCTGATACATAACTAAAAATAAAATTTTCAAGTTTTGCTCTATATTCTTCAACTTTTATTTTTTCATATACTTCTCTAATTTTTTTTATCTCCTCATCAAATTTCATCTTACTTGCTTTTGTCTCTTCTATTATCTGGTCTGTTATATGTTCATTTAATAATTTATTTAAAAATGGCGCTCGAACTTCTATTATTATTGGTGAAAAAAATTTTTTATATGTATTTTCTGTATCATTTTCTCTTAACTTCTGTAATTTTTTATAGCCATAATATTTTTCATACTTTACTGAAATTACTTCTGTTTTTTCTATTAAATATTTTCTTATCTCATCAATAATATCAGTATTTAATGCCGTTATTTTATATGTTATTATTAAATCAGTTAATATTTTATTCCCAATTATTTCTGCTAATTCAAGGTCTTTATAAAAATAAAAATTCTCTAATAATTCATTAAATTTTTTTACTTTTTCAAAATCCTCATAATTTTGTAAAAATTTTTGGTAATTAAATAATTTATCCGATTTCAATTCTATTTCTTTTAATAAGTGAATTTTTTCTTTGTATTTATTATGATAATAATAAGATTCAACCCAAAGATTAAATGTATATGTTATTCCTTCATCATAATATTTTTTTAATTCTGGAAAATATTTTATTCCATTTACTAATACAAATTCAGCATCTTTATATTTATTTATTATTAGATATGCTTTAAATAAATACACATAAATATCTTTATCAACTTCCTGTAGATTTAATGCTGTTGATAAATTTTCTATTGCTTTAAAAAAATCATTATTTTTAAAATAATATATTCCAAGTTCTTTATAATATATATAATTTGATGGATTTTCTTTAATTTTTTGTAATAAACCTTCTTCACTACTTTCGCAAAAAAGAAGCGTTGCTAAAAAAGAAAAAAAAATTATTATGCTAAAAATTTTTTTCATTTTATTATTTTTTCGTTTTTTATTAAATCAATATAATTTTCTCTTTTACGAATTAAATAATCTTTATCACCTTTTACTAATATTTCAGCAGAGCGTGGTCTTGAATTATAATTTGATGACATTGCAAAACCATAAGCACCAGCACTAAATATTGCTAAATAATCATTTTGTTTTACTACTTCTATCATTCTTTCTTTTGCAAAATAATCACCTGATTCACATATTGGTCCTACTATGTCTACTTTTATTTCTTTTTTATTTTTATTTTTTACTATTGGTAAAATCTGATGATATGCATCATAAAATGCTGGTCTTATTAAATCATTCATTCCTGCATCAACTATTATGAAATTTTTCTCATCTGTTTCCTTTACATAAGTTACCTTTGTTAATAATACTGCTGAATTGCCAACAATAAATCTGCCTGGTTCTATTATTAATGTCAATTCTGAATTATAACTTTTAATAAAATCTTTCCACAATTTACTATACTCTTTTGGATTTATAGTTTTTTCATTATTATATTTTATACCTAATCCACCGCCCATATTCAAATATCTAATATTTATATCATTTTTCTTTAACTCATTTAATAAATTCCTAATTTTTATTATGACATTTTTAAATGGATTTATATCAGTGATTTGAGAACCTATATGAAAGTGTAAGCCAACAAATTCTATATTCGTTAAATCATTTTTTATATATTTAATAACTTCAATTATTTTATCGTAATTTATTCCAAATTTATTTTTCTTTGTGCCTGTTGTTATATGTTTATGTGTTTTCGCTTCTACATCAGGATTTACTCGCAATGCTATTTTTACTTTTTTATTCATCGAACTTGCTATTGAATTTATTAATTCTGCTTCTGGAAATGATTCAACATTAAACATCAAAATATTGGATTTTATCGCATATTTTATTTCTTCTGCTGTCTTACCTACTCCTGCATATACAATTTTTTCTGATGAACAGCCTGCTTTTAATGCTCGATATAATTCGCCACCTGAAACAATATCACATCCTGCTCCTAATTTGACCAATGAATTTATTATTGCAATATTAGAGCAACTTTTAACTGAAAAACAAATTATATTTTTTATTCCTTTTAATGAATTGTATAATGATAAAAACTGCTTTTTTATATGCTCATAAGAATATACATATAAAGGTGTGCCATATTTTTTTATTAAATCTGCACAACTTATTTTTTCACAATACAAAATATTTTTCTTATAAACAAAATCCATTTTAGTTACTCCCTTCTTTTTCTTCTTTCAAAATTTTATAATTATTTTCAACTAAAAAATTTAATAATTTCTGATTTAATTTTTCTTTTAAAAAAATATCCTTTTTTCGTTCTATTAATTCATCAATTATAAATAATAATTGCTCTTTTTCTGGTAATGATGAATTAACAACAATAATATGTCTATCTTTATAACGACAATATCCACCTATTCTTTTTATATCTTTTGTTAGTTTAATCTTATAATTGTTTTCTCCTGCTATTTTTCGTAATTCATATAATATTGTATTATAGTGTTCAAAATTTTTCTTCATATTTTTAAAACTGATATTCTACTCTCATTAAATAACTCTTTTTTGATGAATCTATTCTTAAATTATTTTCTACATCATAATTCATTGTATCAACTTTATATCTTGTTTCAAATTGTAATTTTTCTGTTAACTGATGTGTCCACTCAATATAATATGAAATATTCTTTGAATCTTTATCACTCGCATATTTATAATTTGTTGTTTTATATCGTATATTTATTTTATATTCATTATTTTCATTTGTAAAAAAATTATCTGATTTTGGCTTTAATGCTAATGTTAATGAATTTGCTAACCATTTACTCTCTTTTGTTGATTGTATTTCTTCATAATCTCTTTTTCTATATATTGATTGAAATGAACAGCTTAAATAATCTTTAATTGGAAATTTATATAATATACTTAAACTATTTGTTCTATTATCATCATTGGAATTATTATCAAATGATTGTTCATAATTTTTTGTTATTATTTTATATATGATTGAATAATTCTTATTTTTACTTATTTGCTGATTAATACCAATCTTATATATGCTGTAATCATAAAAAAGATAATCTTTATAATCTATATCAGAATAATCAGAATCTTCTGGTAAATAACGCTCGCCTGTTTCATATTCAAAATAAACTCTTGGATTTTTAGCCATTAGAATTAAATTAAATAAAAAAATAAAACAAATAGAAAAAATTATTATTTTCATAAATCACACCTGACTTTTATTATTAATTATTCAATATCACTTTCTAAAATATTTAACATACATTTTGCTTTTAACAATAATGTGGCTGCATTATCTAATGTAATATTTAGATATAAAAATTCCAATTCTTCTTTTCCAAGATATGGTTTATTTAATATATCCACTCTTTCCAAATATTCTATTGATTTATGTAATAATTCTTTTATTTGATTTATATTATCTTTGATATCTTTTCGATGAAATAAAATTTCTGCTTTTTTAAAATACACTTCTCCTATTCTATATCTTATATTTCTAAATTCTATTGGATTAACTAATTCATTATTTTCTAATTCTTTATTAATACTTTCACTTTTTAAAAAATTTTCAAGTGCCTCATCAAATTTATTTTGATATAAATAAAATAATCCCATTGATTGATACATTGTTGTTTTTAATGCTATTATTGCTATATATAAACTTTTATCTTCTTCTTTATTCAAATCCAAATTACTAAATTTATCATCAATAAAATTTAATGTTTGCTTTAATATTTTCATCATTTCTTTACTATCTTTATTAACAAGAGAACTCGTAAATGCAATTGAATTCAAATATGAAATTGTTTTTATAAAATCAATTTCATCTTTTATATTTATATTCTCTATTAGTTCAGATATATTATTTAATTTTTTTGAATTCAAATATCGCATTATTGCGACCTTATATAAATTTAATGAATTCAAATAATCTGCTGAATATAAATGATATCTTGACAATTCGATTAAATTTTCTTCTTCTTTATTTTCAAGATTTATTTTTAGTTTCTTTGATAATCTATTTAATGCTTTTATTATTTGATTTTGCTTTTTTCTTTTTTCAACTAATGTGCCATATAATAAATCATTAAATAATTTGAATATACGCTTTGCTCGACTTTCTGATAAATAATTAAAATTATGCTTAAATATTTCATAAGTTATTTTTCCTGTATTTCCAGGAAAATAAAAAGTATGAACTAAATTTTTATTTCTTAATTGCATCTAACTTTTTCACCTAATTTAATTTTATTAATTCTCTTACTTTAATCATTGTTTGTTCTGCTACTTTTCTTGCTTTTTTATTACCTTCTTCTATTATTTCATCTAATTGTTTTTCTTTTTCCAATAATTCTTTTCTCTTTTCGCGTATTGGTGTTAATATATCATTTAATTTTTTTAATAATATTTTTTTGCATTCAACACAACCAATACTTCCAGCCATACAATTTTTACATATTTCATTTACTTCCTCTTTATTAAATACTTTTTGATAAGAATAAACACTACAAACTTCTGGATGACCTTTATCTGTTTTATGTATTCTGGCTGGGTCGGTTATCATTGAATTTACTTTTTCTTTTATTACTTTTTCTTCATCAGATAAATAAATACAATTATTATAACTCTTACTCATCTTTCTTCCATCAAGTCCAGGTAATTTCGGCGTTTCTGTTAATAATGCCTGTGGCTCTTTAAATATCTCGCCAAATAAATAATGAAAACGACGAACTATTTCACGACATAATTCTATATGCGGTAATTGATCTATTCCTACTGGCACTAATTCAGCAAGATATATAATTATATCTGCTGCTTGTAATACTGGATAACCTAAAAAACCATAAGTTGAAATTTCTTTATCTTTTAATTCAGTTATCATCTCTTTATAACTTGGATTGCGCTCACACCAACTTAATGGTGTTATCATTGATAATATTAAATGTAATTCAGAATGCTGTTTTACTGCTGATTGAACAAATAAAGTGCTTTTTTCTGGCATAAGTCCAACTGCAAGCCATTCTGCTATTATTTCCTTTCCTAATTTCTTTAAATCTAATTTATCTTCATAAGATGTTGAAATAGCATGCCAATCTGCTACCATATAAAATGTTTCATATTCAACTTGTAATTTTACCCAATTTTCTAATGCGCCAACTAAATGACCTAAATGTAAATTTCCTGTTGGTCGCATTCCACTTAATACTCTTTTTTTATTCACTTCTACCACCTTTTACTTTAGTATTGTTTTTTTGGAAGACTCAAATTTGTCTTTATTTTCTTCACTTATTCTTTCTAATTCATTTATTTCTTTTATTACTTTTGGATTTATAAATACCAATAGATTTGTTTTATTTGTTCCTGTTGTTTTTCTTTTAAACAAAAAACCAATAAGTGGTAAATCACCTAATATTGGCACTTTTTGAATTGTCTCTGTTTTATCTTCTTTTATTAAACCACCAATAACAACTGTGTAATTGTCCTGAACCAATACTTCTGTTGTTATTTCTCTTGTATTTACTACTGGTGCATCAAATACTGTATTTTCTGTTAAATTTTTTATTTCTTGTTTTATTTCAAGTGTTATATTCCCTGATTCATTTATATGTGGTATTATTCGTAAATTTATTCCAACATTTTTATATTCAAATGAACGGATTGTATTATTATTATCTGTTATTCTGCTATGTGTTAAAAATGGAACTTCATTACCTACATTTATTGTTGCTTCTTTATTGTCAAGTGTTAAAATTTGTGGTGTTGATAATATATTAAATTTCGCATCTTTCTTTTGTAAATTTATTATTGCACTTATATCTGTTGCATCACCGCGAAATATTCCTACACTCATTCCTGATAATGCCATTGCTGCTGCCTTTGCTCCCTGATTTAATAATATTTCTTTATTTACCACTCCTTCATTTGATGTTGCAAAACCATAATAATCTTCTTTTATTCTTCCTGAACCAATCCATTCAACACCTATACTTTTTGTTGCATCTAATGATACTTCTGCTATTATTGCATTTATTAATACCTGTTTTCTTTCTATATCAAGCTCTTTTATTATTTCACTTATCTTATTAAAATATTTTTCTTCGCCTGTTATTATTAGGGAATTTGTTTCTATTACTGGAACTATTTTTAAATTTATTTCTTCTTTTTTATTTGGGTCTAATTGTTTGAAATCAAGTTTATTTAATGTTTCTGCTATACTTTTTGCCTGCGAATTTTTTAATTTATAAATTTGAATATCACTAATAAATTTTTCACTTTTTACATCTACTTCTTTTACTATATTTTTTATTTTATCCATTATTATATATGATGGTGTTGATACTATTATTGCTTTTCTATTTGGTATTGCTGTAATACTTGTTGACTGTGCTTCATTCTTTAATGTTACACTCATTGAATTTAATAATTCTTTTAATACCTTTACCATATCTTCTTTTGTTATATTTTCTAATTCAAATACTTTTATTAATTCATTTGGTTTTACTGCTTCGGTATCTGCTGTTTTTAAATAGTTATCTATTATTTCTATTATCTTATATGAATTTGTCGAAACTATAATTGCATTTCTTCGTTCATCTTCAAATATTTTTGTTTTGGTTATTATATCTTTTTCGTCACCTGCAAGCGAACCTGATGATAATAATTCTTTTAATTGCTTTATGATATCAGCAGAACTTGAATAATTCAATTGAAATACTTTAAATATATTTTCTAATTTATACTCTTCATCTAATTGTTTTATGATTTGTTCAATTGTATTTATGTCATCTTCTGTTGAAATTAAAATAAGACTATTTGTTGCTTCATACGGTATCAAACTATATTTATAATCTTTTTGTCCTATACTTTTCATTCCGTTTAATATTGCTATAATTCGTTGATAAAGATTTATTACTGTTGAATTGTTTAATTTTATTATTTTATAAACTATCTCTTTATCCTTGTTATCAAATAATTCTATTACTTCTTTTACTTTCTGGATATTTGGTATTAAGTCTGTTATTATTATATAGTTTTCATAATTTCGTATTATTCCATACTTTGATGTTAATACCTGTAAAATACCTAATATTTGTGGTATCTTATTTATGTTCAAATATTTTAATTCAATTATACTCGTTATATATCCTTCATTTACTTTTTTTAATTCTTCTATGTTATAATATGTAGTACTTCTTGCAACATCTGATACCGGAACTATCAAATAATAACCTTCTTCTTTTTTTAATGTATAATTATTCTGATTTAATATTGTTTCTATTATCTGAAAAATATTTTCTGTTTTTATCTTTTCATAAGAAATTATATTTACTCTGCCTGATAAATTTTGTGGTAAAATAAAATTTACTTTTAGCATCTTTCCTATTGATGTGATGAAATCTTTTAATTCAACATCATTTTGTTGTAATAATATTTCCTGTCCAAAAACTGATATTGTTATAATTAAAAAAATTATAAATAAAAAAAATTTTTTTTTCATTTTTTACTTCTTTCCAATTTTATTTATATTTATTGCAAATAATACATATTCTTTTGCATACTTTATTTCATTATCATTTGCACAAAACAAAAAAATAAATTTATCACTTAATAATGCATCTTTTATTTCTTTTTCAAAATAAAAATCATCTACCTTTTTTCTTAAATATTCTTTAAAATTTTCTGCGCCAAATTCACTTCGTTTTATTATTAGTACTATATCAAAACCTATTATTTTACCTAATGTTGATATTATTCTTGCTAATTGATTTTCTCTATCATTTAAAAAACTATTATTTAAATAATACCAGAATTGTTCGCTATCTTCTGGTATATTTTTACTTTTAATTATATTAAAACTTTCTGTGGAATCAACAAAAGCACCATCATAAATAAAACCAATTTTTAAATTTAATATATTTATGAGAAAAAAAAGAATGAAATAAAAAAGTAAAAAAATAAATAATATTTTTTTAAACATCTATAATTTATATTTTGAAATAATTAAGCCATTCTTATAAAATGGAATTATATTATATATTCCTACATCCGAACAAAATTTTAAATCTTCTTCAAATCCTTTTTCATACAATTCTCTTCCATGACTGCTTTCCATAAATAATCTTCTGTAATCATTTTTAAAATTAATTATTAATAATTTTGCTGCTCGTTCAAAATCTGTATATTCATAATTCTCTAAATTATTTATCATTAAACCAGCACAGGCAAAATCTTCAAGAGAAAAATTATTATTATCACCAGAACAAATAATTAAAATATCTTTTTCTAATTCTTTTATTTTTTCTGTTAAATAAATTACATTTAAAAAAGAACAAATTAAAATCATTTTATTTTTAAAATATTCTGCACTCTTTTTTAATACAACTGA
Source organism: bacterium (assembly GCA_035405645.1). Lineage (GTDB taxonomy): Bacteria > JAGOBX01 > JAGOBX01 > DAONJL01 > DAONJL01 > DAONJL01. The sequence continues at coordinate 14,971 of DAONJL010000053.1, forward strand.
ACCATTCGTGGTTTTTAATATAATTATTTTATTCTGAACATTTTCTCTCGTATAATCAAGTGGTGAATTTCCTATATCAAAATTCTCAATTTTTTTACTATTTTCTTCGCCACATAACAATACATTTTCTTCTTTGATTTCATTCTTTATTTTCTCTGCTTCTTTTATTGTTTCTGCTGGTATTACTGATAATGCACCATTATATAATGCTGTTACTATTGTTGATGTTGCTCTTAATACATCTATTACAATTATTATAAAATTCCTATTTAATTCTTTTAAAATATTTTTATTTTGTTCAAGAAATGAAAAATATGGGATTATCTTAACTCTCATTTCAATCTTTTACTTAAAATTATTATATTTCCTTTTTCATTAAAAATTATTTCATCCATTACTTTTTTCGCTAATAAGAGACCATAGCCGCCTGGTCTTTTTCCTTCTTTTTTACGCTCTACTGCTATTCTTCTTAAATCATTTTTATCTGGTTTTTCTATATCATATTTTCTATAATCAAAACCAGCGCCTTCATCTTCTATCTTTATATTTAATGTGTCTTCTGTTATTATACAACTTATTTTTATTTCTTTTTCTATATTATATTTATGTGCATGCTCTATTGCATTATTTTGCAATTCAGTTAAAACAAAACTTATTTTATTTGCAAGTAATCTATCAACATTACAATGCTCAAGTAATGATTTTATTAACATTGAAACTTCTCTTGCAAATTCTTCTTTACTATTTATGTTAAATTCAAACCAGTTATTTACTATTTTATTCATCTTTATTCCTGCTTGATATTGTATTGTCTCTTTTATTACACTTATAAATTCCTTTATTTTAACTGGTTTTTCAATTAATCTTATTGCTCCTGCTAATAATGCCTGATATTTATATTCTACATCTTTTCTTTCTGTGAATAATATTATTAAATATTTTTCATCTTCCTTTAATATTGTTTTACATAATTCTAAACCAGATATATCAGGTAAAGAATCATTTATTATTATTACATCTGGTTTATGCTCTTTTATTAACTCTTTATATTTATTTCCTATTGCTGAATATTTTATATTAAATGATTCTTGCTCTGTAAAATTTTTTAATATTTCAAAAAATTCTGTATCATAATCAAAAATTAATATATTAAAAACTTTTTCCATAATTAATTTATATTTTTTAATTTAGTATTTTTAAATTAAATATATTAATATTTTTTTGAAAATTTGGCAATAATTTTTTTGTAAAAAAAATTATTTTTTTATTTTTTTTAATTTCTCCAAATTTTCTTTTGCTGCCGTGTAATCTGGATAATCTATTATCATTTCTTGCCATATCTTTTCTGCTTTATCAAATTGTGATGTTATTGCATATAATCTCGCTAAATTATTTAATACATCAGTTCTTTTTAATCCTTTTTCAATTGCAAGTTCATTATATTTTATTGCATTATCATAATCTTTTAATTGTTCATAACATAATGCAGCACCAAAATATGCCTCTTTATTTTTATTATCAATTTTTATTGCTGTCAAAAATTCTCTTAACGAAATTTCATAATTCTGTAATTTATAATAAATTATTCCTATGTTATATCGTAATGGTGAATAATTTTTTTCTATATTTATTGCTTTATTATACATTTCTAAAGCTTTTTGATAATCATTTATTTTCTCATATTTTATTCCTTCATTTATATATGATAAAATATTTTTTTCAGGCGCTAAATCAAAATTAAAAAAATTAAAAAGACCAAAAAAACAAATAACTAAAAACAAAATTAAAAAGAATCTTTTATATTGTTTTTGATTAAACAAATAAAATATTTGATAAATAATAAAAGCAGAAAAAATTGATAAAATTGGGACAATTGGTGTTTTATATCTTGAAATAACCAAAAAAATAATTGTAGAAAAAATATAAAACAAAGAAAAAACATATAATTGAAAAACATAAATATTTTTCATTTGCCAGAGAAATAAAATTCCTACAAATGCAAGGGGACCAATTAAAGCAAAATCAAGAACTAAATATTTTAGTATAAAATTATTTTTGACTTCAAATTCATAATCATCATTACTCAGAAAATATCCCAGACATGGTATACCCCTTTGCAGCATTACGAATAGTAAGTA
>DAONJL010000054.1:0-16998 GCA_035405645.1 bacterium
AATAATATATTCTTAAGAAAAGGGTATACCATGTCTGTAAACTTCCCGTTTATTTAAAACTTTTGGAAAAGAATAAACAGTTGATAGAACAGCAAAAATAGCATAGTTAAAAAATTTTTTACAAATTTACAAAATATAGAATTTTTCCTGATTGATTTGATATATTAAACGATTATCATAAAATAAAGATAAACCTACACTTAATAACAAAATTGAAAATAAGAAAAATTGAATAAACACCTTCCCCTGATATTATTTTTAATTTTTAGTTTTTAATAAATTTAAGAGACCAAAAGAATTAATAAGAAAAATCTTAAAAAATTTCCCTTTCTCTTAAATAATATTTTATCTTCCCTATTCAATAAAAATCATTATTAATAAGTCAATTGTAATTTTAAATGAAGTTTAGGCTGTAATTAAACTCAATACATTTCTTCTTTGTAGATTTCCCTGTGTGAGCATAGCCAGTCCAACATCTCTTAATAATTGCTTTGATGTAAATGTCAGCATTTCCTGTGCTACATCAGCCTCCATTATTTGTGCAAAACTCGATGTCTGATTTATTTGCTCAACACCTAAAAAATTATATGTTGAATTAAGGCGATTAGTGATAGCACCTAAATTTGAGCGCTGTTCATTTGTTATATTTATACTATTATCAATTGCTGAAATAGCAGCAGTAGCACCATTTGCAGTTGACAAATCAATATCATTAATACCAAGTGCTGTTGTATTCATTGCTTTGATGTTAATTTTTATTGTCTGATTTTCATTTGCGCCTGCCTGAACCTGTAAATCACCTGTTCCTTCTTCAAAATCACCATTTAATAATTTCATTCCATTAAATTCAACAGTACCAGCCATTCGATTTATTTCCTCTTTTAATTGTTGAGCTTCTGCATTAATCATTTGCCTATCTGCATCTGTTAATGTGCCATTTGACGCTTGAACTGCTAATTCACGTAAACGCTGTTGCATATCATTTATTTGTGAAATTCCACCTTCAGCAACTTGAATTAATGATGTTGTATCTTGCACATTATACTGTGCCTGATTTAAACCACCTATCTGTGATGTAATTCGAGTGGCTATTGCTAATCCTGCTGCATCATCGCTTGCTGATGTTATTCTCTGAAATGATGTGAGTTTCTGGATTTGCTTTCCAAGTAAGTTAGTGTTTTCTTCAACCTTCCTTACACTAACTATCCTCCCTATCTCATTAATTTTCATATAAATCCCCTCCCTGTTAAAATATTTATATCCATTTATTATTATATTACAAATTTTACAATTGTCAATATATAAAAATAATTATTTTGGAAAAGAACAAAAATAAGAAAATTTGTGTTATTTGTAATTTTGGAACTAAAAGAAAAAAATGTGGAAATTAACACTAATCAGGAGAGAAATTAAAATGCAAAAGGCGGCTCGATGTAGGTGATGCCAGCCATAAATTAAGACTAATCAGGAGAAATTAAAATTGAAGCAATTAACGAACTTAAAACAACCAAATAATGGAAGGGGGATTAAATTTTTTAAAGGAAACAGCGAATTTTTTATTTCATTTCACTATCATAAAATTGAAATGTAATTAATGAAATTCTGCTAAAAATAATTTTATTCAATAATTATTACTTTATTTATTAAATGTTTCTTCAAAAAATAATCTAAACTTTGCTTAACTCTTTTTATATCAGAATATTTTTCTCTTAATTTATTATTTTTTTGATTTCATTTTTATTATCATTCAATGGTGAATTCATACAATATTTTACAAATTCTTCTGCTTTTTGTAAATAACTTTTTTTTCGTTCTTCGCTCCAATTTAGTATTTCATTTACTTTTGCTAATATTTGTTCAGGTGTTCGTGCTACTATTTTTATTTCCGTGTTATCAGGTATTCTTGTTAATGTCGTAAAATTTTCAGTTTCTATTTCTATCACAGGCACTTTCATCATATATGCTTCTAATCCTGCTGTGCTTTCGCAATTTAATGCTACATCAATTTCTGGTAATAATTCCATTATTGACTTTTCAGTTAATTCAAATTTATTTTGATATTCATCATAATTTTCTCCTGCTGTTTCTAATATTTCTCTAATTACATTTTCATTTAAAATATATGTTGGATGTGGCTTTATTATAATTTTATATTTTTCCTTCTTTTGAAATGCTTTTAATGATTTATAAATAATACTTAATGATTTTTCATAATCAATTGATAAAATAATTAATATCAAATATTTTTCATTTTCTTTTTTACTTTCAAAACTTTTTTCTTTAAATAAATATTCATATCTTAATGCAATGAATTCCTTTATCTTTTCTGATTTATAATATTTTCTTAATTCATTAGTAGTTATTTTCCCTGTTGTTAAAATTGTATCAGGTTGCGGCATTTTTTCTTTTTCATAATTGCCACAAAATAAAGATATTAAATTTGGCAAAGAAATAGTGTGCATATAACCAATTAATTCTGTTGATGATGAACACTCTTTAAATGCAAATGCGACTACTCGCTCCCAGGGCTGATTTTCAAATGGATAAATTAACTTTTTTATTTTTATACCACTTTTTAAAAAATTCTTTATTGAATAATAATACTTATAATATTCTGATTTTCGGTTTATAACAAAATCTTCTAATATTTTACTTTTAACTAAAATCGAAATCTCATAATTTAAAAATATAAATTTTTCAAATAGCCATTTTGGCGGAATAAATGATGATATAAATATTTTTAATAATTGAATGATTAATATTTTTCCATTAAATAAATCATAATATAAAAATTTTTCATTTGATAATTTTTCTATTGCAATATTTTTTGGAAATGTATATAAAAAATATGGTAATAAAATAAAATTTTCTTTATTTTTAAGTTCATCAAATAAAGCACAAAAATAATTTTCTTTAAATTTATCATTTACAAAATTTCGTTTATCTATCCAGGTTATTAGCCCTGTATAATTTTCTTTTTCATCATATTTAATATTATCTTTTTTCTTTACATTATTAGAATAAGTTATAAATAAAAACCTACGCCGTGTTTTATAAAATAATTTTAATTTATCGAATAAATTAGTTTTTTGATTTAGATACAAAACACTATCTTTTAAATTATTATGCAAACATTTGAGTAAATTAATATCATCAGTAATTACAGCAAATTTATTTTTTTTTTTGGAATAAAATAAAACCAAATACAAAAAACAAAGTTGTAAAAATAAATGATTTTTAATAAAAATATTTTTTTCCTGAATAGATGAAACCCACCACTCAAATGAATCATATTTTTCAGATAATGAACTTATATACTCAATATATTCTTCTCTTAACTCTTCTTCTACTTTTTTAAAATCATTATAAAAATCGATTTTTAAAGATACATCTAAAATTTTATCATTAATTAATTTTAAATATTTTAGATAATCAGCAGATAAATAAAACCAATTATAATCATTTATTTTTTCAGCAAAACCTTTTTTCGCTAATAACAAATCAATCTCAATTAAATATATTTGATTCATAAATAATATTTGTTGTATTAGATAAAGTTATCAAGTTTAATTTGATAATTTTTTATTTTCCCAATAATTTAATTTTTAATTACTTATTTTTTCTCATTTTTTAATGCAAAGAAATCCTTATAAAAAACTGAAAAATACGCAATAATATTTTATAAACAAAATCATTTTGTTCAGCAATTTTTATTATAAACCAGAATGTTTTTGGCGAATAAACATACATTGAAAAAGTTCGCTGTAAACCTAATATTTCTTTTTCAGATAAATATGTATTTTTTAATATTGTTCCACTCACAAATTCAAGCATTTTGTCATTTTCATTTATCAAGCCTTTTTTTAAACAAATCTTTCGCAATTCTGTGCCATAAAACGGCTGAAATATACTGACTTGATAAGTTGATACTTTTAAATATTTTAATAAGTTAATCGTATCAAATGCAAGTTTACGAGTTTCATCTGGAAATCCTAACATTGCATAAGCATGCACAGATATTCCATTTTTTTTTAATAATCTAAAAGCTTCTATTGCTTGTGAATTTGAATAAAATTTATTTAATACTTGCTCGCGAAATTTTTCGTTACCATGTTCAATCCCAACGCTCACGCTTAAACAGCCCATTGTTTTCAAACATTCAATAGTATCAGGATTTAATGAATTTACAGATGTCTCAATAATAAATGGCAAATTAACCTTCGTCCTATATTCTTTTGCAAGTTGCTTTAATTTATTTATTTCCATCCCTAAAAATAATTCGTCCTGATACCGAATTATATCAAGTTTATATTTATTTTTTAAATACGAAATTTCTTCAATAATCCGTTTGATTGATTTCTCGCGTCTGAATTTTTTATCGTCATATAATTTTCGTAATTGTGGTCCAACACAATAATAACATTGATTTATGCAACCGCGCGTGAATTCATAATCAATACCTCGCACTATCTTACCGTGATATGGTCGATAAAAACTTTTATCATCAAACAAATCAAAATCAGCAAAAGGCAAATCATCTAAATTTTCAATTAACGGTCGCAATGAATTTTTATAAATTTTATTATCTTGTTTTATCCATAAATTTTTTATTGAATAAATATCTTTTTTTTCTTTTAAAAATTCAGCAAGTTCTAAATAAGCCAATTCACCTTCGCCAATACAGACAATATCAGTAACACCATCATCTAAAACTTTTTCTGGTTCTAATGATGGCTGAATACCGCCTGCAATTATATGGATACCTGTTGTTTCATAATTTATATTCGCTACTTCTAATAATTTTTTACCACGTTCATACATCATCCCTTCTTCTTCTCCTGTTAATTGACAACTCCAAAATGAAAAAGCGATTATATCCGGTTTAAAAGCATTAACCTTTTTTCTGAATTCTTCGACAACATCTTTTTTTTCTTTGCACACTCCGACTTTTCTCAAATCTACCGGCTTAAAAAACATTAATTGTTCCATTTTTTTTGTATAAACTGCATCTGTTTTCGGCGCAAAAAAATCTTTGCAATCAATAAATGTTGTATCAAACAAATCTGTCTGATGCCCATATTTTTTTAATAACGCTGATGTAATACTAATTCCTATCGGTGTCAACCCGTAACTATTTAAATTTGGATATAAAAACAAAACTTTTGACATTATTTAATTTCAGCCACAAATTTTTTTGCCACTAATCTACACTAATTTTCACTAATAAATTTTTGATTATATTAATTATTCTAATAAATCTAATAATTTAAAAATTTTAATTTTTAAAACTCGCTTTCTTTTGTTATAATATCCCATTTATTCGTGTTATTAGTGGCTTATATTTGTAATCAAAACTTATTATTATTCTTTATATACACTTCTATCATAAAACATTAATCTTATATTCACGCGTTCACTTACTTTTCGTAATGTGACATTTTTATTTTTATGTTCATATTGTTTTAATAATTTCTTCATATCCTCTATTCGTTCTTCAGATAAGGAAAATAGAATATTTATTTTTTCTTTAAAATTATTTATGGGTTCAATAAATTTTTTATCAAACCACTCTAAAAAATTATATTGATATTCTATAATTTTTGGTTTAAAAATATTTTCAAAATCATCTGAAAAATCAATAATACTATCATTTTCAAATCTAACTAATTCTGCAATCACATCAGATTTTTCAGGCAATAAATTTTGCGTTATATCTTTAATATATTCAGCAAATTCATTTTTGGCTTCAAGTAAAACACGCCAGATATATTTACCATTTAATTTCCCATATTTTCCATTTTGTAAATCATCAAAATTATTAATATAATATTCTCTCATTTTTTCATAAGAATCAAACCATTCTTTATGACTTTCATCAATAAAATCAATAAATATTTGTTTTAATTTTTCAGGGGCAGAATTACGGCACTCGAATAATTTTAATATTACATCCATTGGATTAATATTATGCTTCTTCAAAAAATTTAATAATAAATAATTACAACGATAATTCCATAAAAATTGTATAAGCCAATGTATTGGTCTTATACTTATCATTTCATCATAAGTAATTGTATTTGTTTCTAATATTCCTCTTTCATACTCAAAAGAATAAAAATCTTCATACTTTCCAAATGAACTATCTATTAAACGATATTTTGTTTTAATTTGAAATTTATTTAAATAATCCGCATTAGAAATTTCACACCCTTTTATGACTAAACTATAATAACAAATGATATAACTCACATCCCAATCAAATAATTTTTTCAAATTATCAATATGACTTTGATAAGTTTCGCCGGGTAAACCCAACATTATTTCAGTGCCTGAAACAATATTATCAGCATTACATTTTTTAATAATATCCTTAAAAATATTAAGTTTTATATTTGAACGTTTTACATTTTTTAATACTTCTTCATCTAATGATTGTAGGGAAAGAATAAATGGCGCATTCTCATTTAAGATTCTTGCAATTTCGTATATTTCAGGATTATTTTTTGCCCAATTCATTGAACAATGTTTTGGATACCCATATTTTTCTCACATTCTGACAATGAATTCTGCAATTTCATAATCACGTTTATGTATTCCAAAATTCGAATCTGCAAATAATAGTAATGAAGTATTTTTTATTTTTTTTGCAATATACTCAATTTCATCTTTTACTCTCTCGATATCAAAGAAATCAATTTTATGAAAAGAAGTAAAACCCTGGGCACAAAAACTACATCTAAATGGACACCCTCTATTTGTTTCAATTATCGGAATTAATTTAGTTTCAAAAAAAGAATCTAATTCGCCTGTTAAATAAGGCGAAGGAACTTCATCTGGATTTTTCAATCGCGGTAAAATTTTTCCAATTTTAATTTTTTTTGTTATTCTGTCAAATTTTACTATTCCATCTAAATTATCAAAATTTTTATCTTTCGTAATATTCCATCTATAAAATATTAAATTCAAAAAATTTATAAATCCCGGTTCACCTTGATATGGTATATAAAAATCTGCCTCTGGATTTATTTCAAAAAATTCTTTATAACCAAGTTCATTACAATCAATATTTGGTCCACCACAAACTATAATTAAATCTGCTTTTATTTTTCTTGCATAAGCGCTTATTCTTTTATTTATATCTTCATTCCAAGTATAACAACTAAATCCTAAAATATCCGGCACTTCTATTTTTAATGCTTCAATTAAATTTTCCGGATATTTAAAAAGTCTTATATCTAATAATTCATTATAAAATTTTTTTGCATAACTTGAGATAAAACTTATATTCAATGGAAATGAATATGAACCAGCACCTATATAATTATGCACCAAATCAGCTAAGTATATTTTTATTTTATTTTTCATTTTTAATCTCGTTTATGAAAATTATATGGAGGTCTGCAACTTCGGCAAAATGCAATTAAATCTTGTCTTTTATGTTTTAAAATCAATCGAATGCCATTTATTATATCATTATTCCAGATTTCTTTAATCGAATTTTGTCGAACATTTCCAACGATTAAATCATCATTAACAGCAGCACAACAACCACTCGCCCGCCCATCCCAGAATATAGTTAATTTTGTAAATGGTTCAACACATAAAAAATTCAAATTTATCTCTGGACGTTTTAAACCAAATTTATTATAAATATTTTTATCAAATTCATAAAACCTCTCGAAAACTGTTTGTCCAACATTTACAAAATCAGCCTTCAGTTCCCAAAATTTAATAAATTTTTCAATATCTTCTTTTTTATCTCGCTCTGTTACTGTTGATGTTATCATAACAAAAGGTTTTTCTTTATCACCGCGTAATTCTAAAAATTTTTCGATAGTATTTAATAATTTATCATACAATTTGTTATTCCGCATATACTCATATTCTTCTTTTGTCGCACCTTGAAATGAAAAAATAATTGAATCCAACTGATACTCAATTATTTTTTTTATATGTTCTTCTGTAATTATTAGCCCATTATTTGTAATATGCAAAACCCCACTTTTTGCTTTTACATACTTCACAAAATCAATAATTTTTTTATGTAAAAAAGGCTCACCTAAACCAATTAACCTTAAAGCAACATTATTTTCTATACACTCATCAGCTATTTTTCTAAATAGTTCTTCGCTCATAAATCCTTTTTCTCGTTGCATATACCTCTGGTCGCACATTATACATTTTAAATTACAAATATTTGTTAGTTCAATATCAGCAATATAAGGAAATTCTGGCAATTGAGAGTTAAATATATCAAACGAATTTATTTTATTATAATATTCACTTAACAAATTTTTTCGTTTTTTCATTTTTTATTTCCTCGATAATTTTCACAATTTGATCTACTATTTTCCTATTGACTAATATATTATTGTAATAATTCTGGCTAAGATATAATTTTAAAAATTTATTTTTTTTATTTTGATTATTATTCAAAGTTTTTTCTAAATAAAATTTTTGTAAAAAATCAGATAAAGCATTTTTAAATTCTGAAAAGTTATCAGTAAATAAATATACTGCATCAATTAACGAATCTTTTAAAGTTGAAGTTAAATCAATTTTTGTATAAACAAAGATTTCGGCTTCTGTTAACATTGCCTGAAAAAAAGGGCATGATATCCAATCAAAAATAAATAAATCTGTTTCAAATAACAAATTCTCAAATGATTTTTCATTTGAAATAACCTGCATATTTTTTTCTTTTCCTAAATATTGAATATATAAATTCTTATAATTATACACATTTGAAGGGTATAATTTTATTATTATATTATAGTTGTTTTGAAATTCCTTAAGAATATTTATTATTTTTAGTGATAAGTCAAAATATAAATTATCAAACCATAATGGATCATTCCATAAAAAACTTTTATTCGTTTTAAGAAAATTTTTTAAACAATATACAATTTTTTTTTTTTCTGTATTAGTATTATTTTTTCTTTTTATAAAATAAAAAAATGGGCAACCTGTAACAAAAAAATTCATACTTTTTTTAGGGATATATTTATAACTAATATATTTTTTCTGTAAATTTTCTTTTATTGCTTTTCCAAATACAAAATAATAATCAGCATAAGGGAAATCAGTATATTGAAAAGAATCAGTATACTCAAATACTCCTTGCGCACCATGCATACCGATAATTGACTTTATTTTCTCATTATCCGCTAAATAACCTAATATCGGTTCAGTGATTCCTGCGCCATAACTAAATGTTGAACTTATTATTAAATCGATTTTATTTTTATTTATGAATTCACTCAATAGAATATAAATATAATAAATAATATCAATATTTTTTATAAAACCCTCTAATTTATCTTTAATAATTTCATAATAATTAACGCTTTCAAATTCAAATAACTTTTTAAAATCTATGTCGTCATTAAATAAATTCCAATAATTTTTATTTTTCTTTAAAAAAAGTTCATTTGCCTTTTTTAAAAAATTTTTGCTGTTATAATTTATTAAATTAAATCCTTCTTTAATTAATAATTTTTTTAGATTGCTTGAATAAAAAAAACGTCCATTACAATAAAGTATATTGAATTTTTTATTATTTAATTTATTTAAAAAATATGCTTTAAAATTCATTAAAATTTTTTTTAGTTGAATTTTTATTGACTGAATTTTCTTTTTTTGAGTTTGTGGATCTTGCATAACAATTTTATTCAAAAAATTTAAATCATCTTGATTTACTGGAATGATTTCAAATGGTATATTTTTTGATTTACATATACATTTTATTACTTCTGAATAAATTGCTTCATTAGATAAAAAATTTAATTTTAATCCATTGACAGATAATTTGTGATTTTGATAAATATAAACTTTTTCAGGATGTTCCTTATTTAAAACATTTAGTACTTCAAAAATACTAATATGTATCATATCTAACATTAATTTTAAATTATATCTATTAATCAAAAATGGTTTAATATTTTTTTCTCTAAAATAAGACACATTTTCAATAATTTTTTTATCTGAAAATTCTATGATTTCGAACAATTTATAATCATTCTTTTCTTTTAAAGAATAGAGGTCATTAAATTCATAATAGGTTTCTATTGGAACGCAATCAAGATCTTTTAATTTATAATAATAACCAACATCTGGATAAATATAAATAATTTTTTGGAATGAACAATTTATATTTGAATTAGTATTAACCCATTCTAAAAACAATATATTTTTCATTATTATTTTAAATATTTATTTATTATCGATTTTGGAATAAAAAAAACAATGAGTCTTTTTAATATTAATAATTTTTCTTTATAATTTGTCGAATATTTTATTCTTCTTTTGATTTCTGGTAACAATCGAATTATTTCAAAAAATCTATTAGGAGGTAATTTAATTAAAATTTTAATTATTGGTTTTAACCAATAATATTGAACTAACAAATTAAAAAAAGCATAAAGATTTACTAATTGATTTATATTTTGTTGTTTAATAACACTTGTAGAATAATTTTGTAAATAATTATCCCAGGAGTTTGAGGCTTTCAGTTGAGATATTGAAAAGTTTTTATCTAAAAAATTATTTTTTTTTGCATATTCAAAAATCTGTGTCCCAGGATAAGGTTGTAAAAGATCTGAATTTGCAAAATTTGGCTTTATTAAAGCATTAATTTCTATTGTTTTAAATGCTTGCTCAACTGTTTCCCCTGGAAAACCAATTACATTTGCAGTATGAATTCTAATATTTTTTCTTTTCAATAATTTTGCATATTTTATTATATGTTCATTGCTCATTTTTCTTAATAAAATTTTTTCTCTAAATTCTTCATCTCCATGTTCAATACCAAAATCCACTCTATCACATTTACACTCTGCTAATGCCTCGACAATTTCTTCGTCCACCAAATCAATTCTTAAATTGCATATAAATGGAATATTTATTTCCTTTTTATATCTAATTAAAAATTCTAATAATCTTTTTTTATCTAAATTAAAAGTACCATCATTAAATTGAACCCATTCCATTCCATAATTATTAAGTATATATTTTATTTCATTTATCATATTATCTATTGTCCTAAAACGAATATAATTTTTATTTTTATACATTTGTTTTAATGCATAATTAAAACAATAGGAACAATTAAAAGGACAACCCCGTGAAAATAAAAATCTTTTTGTTCGAGCATTGCGTAAAATTTCATATTTTGAAAAATATATTTCTCTGTCAGGAACTGGATATTCATTAATATCTTTTAAACTTGCTATTTGATTTTTTATAATTCTATTATTTACTTTAAACCATAAATTATTAATATTATAATTTTCTTCCTTTTTATCAAATGAATTTGCTAATTCAACTATTGCCGCCTCACCTTCACCTAGACAAATTGCATTAATTGGTAATTCATTTATTACATCTGGATAAAATGTTGAATGAGCACCACCTAATATAATATAAATATCTTTTATTTGCTTTATTTTTTTTACATAAGATGAAACAAAATTCATTTCCGGTGTCATCGCTGATATAGCAATAATATCTGGATTATATTCAATTGTTTTTTCAATTATATTATTATCAAAATTATTAATCAAAACATCACATTTATGCCCATTATCTTTTAATACTGCTGATAAAGACATAATTCCAAATCGTTCTCTAAAATCTTCTTGAATAAAAATAACTTTTGCCATATTTCTATTTTTTTAAAGCAAGAATTGTATATTCTTCGTAAAAATATTGTCTGTTATCACAACTTTTATAGGTTATATCTAATGATGTTAATTTAAAACCAAACAATTTAAGAAGTTGTTTTATTTCTTTAATTGTAAAAAAATGAACTTTTCTTTTTCCACGTGCAATTCCGTACTTAATATTTTTATATGTATGTTCATCTAATTTATACCCACTTTTTATTCCATCTGTTTTTTGTCCTAATACTACTGAAAATAATATACCATTTTTTTTTAAAATGTAATTTAATTGTTGTAAAATTATCCTTATTTCAAATGTTGTATTTAAAGTTAATGAAATATAATCTATTATTACATCAAAACTTTCCTTTTTAAATGGCAAATACAAAAAATCGCTAACTAAAAATTTTTTTTTGTGATAAAGAGAATTTTTTAATGCATAAATCGAACCATCTATTCCAAAGACTTTATTATTACCTTCTCTTTCTAATAATATTAAATGCCTGCCATTACCACAACCTAAATCTAATATTTTTTTATCAACAATATTATTTTTTTTTATAAATCTAATTATTTCTTCACTGGGATAATATGCTCCATATCCTTTTATATATTTTTTATTCCAATTTTCATCAAAACTTTTTAACATTTTTTTAACCAGTTATAATTTCTAAATATTTTTTTTTTGTGTGTAATATCTTTTGAACTAATAAATCATAGAATTTTAAAAAAGTTTTTAAGTTATATTTTTCTTCAATAATTATATTTATATTTTCTGAAATTTTTTTTGAAATTTCTTTCTCAAATTTATTTAATAAACCATATCCCTCATTAATATTTTCAAACAATTCCAAATATTTGGTTTTAAAATTTGTATTAAATTCAGCATTAAAATCAAAATAATATTTATTTATTCTTCTATTTAATATTTCAAGTTTATCAGCAACAGAAACGCCAATTATCTTACAATATTCTATCTTAGCGATTTGTAACGCTATATCTAAACCTACGGCTAATCCACCACTTCCCACTGGACAAATTATATAATCATAGGGAAAACTACCAAAATTTTGTTCTTTTATCTCATACAACATCTTTATAATTCCAAGCATTCCAATTGCTGAACTTGCTCCTAACGGTATAACTTCGCAACTCTTTCTTTCGACTGATAATTTTTTTTTTAATTTTTCTATTTCCAAACCATAATACTTCCATTGATTTTCTTGCAATAAAAAAATATTTGATTTATCAACATATTTTAATAAAGTATTTATATATATTTTTTTTTCATCACCTTTCCCATTATTTAAAAATAAATAAACATTAAATTTCATTTTATAACTTAACTCTGCCAGTGTAAGGCATTGATTAGAAAACATATTTCCTACTGTAATAAAATCTTTAATTCCTCTATCTAATGCTCTTTTTAAAATAAATTCCAATTTCCGAATTTTAGTTGAACCAATATCTGGACATATCATTGAATCCATTTTAAAATAAATTTGCGTATTTGTTAGATTATTTATATAGTCGTAAGTATAAATCGGAGTTGGATAATTTCCCAATTGCAGATGATTTTTTAATGAAGCATTGATTTTTTTGTTACGCATCTATTTAAACATTTCAGTGATTTTTGGTCTATCGATTTTACCGTTATTATTTAAAGGTAAATTATCAACACTAATTATTTCTGCTGGTTGCATATAATACGGTAGTTCCTTTAATAAAAATTTTTTAACTTCCTCAATTTGATTAGCATTAATGTTTGGTATTATTAATTTTATCTTTGTTCCAACATTCATATCTGGTATTCCAATTGCCACTGCTTCTTTTACAAAATTAAGTTCTAAAACTTTTACTTCAATCTCTTGCAAATTTAGTCTATACCCCATTGATTTTATAATATTATCTTTACGTGAATGAAAATATAAATAACCTTCTTCATCTTTACTCACAATATCACCCGAATAGACAACAATTTCATCAATTAATTGTTCTTTTTTTTGTAAAGGATTTTTTTTAAATACTTTTTTTGTATTTTCTATATCATTCCAATAACCAAGTGTAATAAGAGCACCTCTATGAACTAATTCTCCTTTTTGACCTGGTTCACATTCATTTCCATTTTCATCTATGACTAATATTTCTACATTTGGAATTGCTTTGCCAATTGAAGTTGGTCTTATCTTTAACTGTGAAGGCGGTAAATAAGTTGAACGAAATGCTTCTGTTAAACCATACATTAGATATACTCGTGCATTTGGTATTAATTCACTAAATTTTAATGAATATTTGGGATATAATGTTCCACCACTATTTGTTATAATCTTTAAACTTTCTAATTTTTTATTATTTTTTTCTAAAATATTAATTAATTCTATCCATAAATGTGGCACTAATGCTAAAACACTTATTTGATTATTCTGAATATAATTGATTAAATCATTTATTAGTAAATAATTTATTAAATGAACTGTCCCGCCAATGTGGAATGTATTCATAAGTTGATTAAGACCATAATCAAAACTAAATGGTAAAACACTTAATGTATGAATGTCATCACTTAGTTCTAAATATGATGCAACAATCTCAGCACCCTGTGTTATTGTATCATTACTTAAAATAACACCTTTTGGTCTTCCAGTAGAACCAGATGTATATAACAAAGCAGATATATCCTTACCAATAATTTTTGGCTTTATTTCATAATCAAGTGCATTACTATTTAAAATATCAGATAATAAAATATTTTTTATATATTTAGAGTCTTTTGTTATTTCATCAACAGTAATTATCTCTTTTATTCTTTCTATAATATTAAAATCAATATTTTTATTTCTTAATAATATTCCTGATGTAATTAAAATTTCTATATTACAATCATTAATTATATGTTGTATTTGTTCATTTTTTAATTGGCTATTTATAGGAACTATTATCATTTCAGCAGCATTTATTGCAAATATTGAAACTACTTCTTCCCAACTCTTTTTTAAAAGTATTCCCACTCTCGAACCTTGTTTAATATTTGTTTGCGTTTTAATGTAATTAGCTAATTTAACTGTTAATTTATATATTTCTGAATATGTAAATTTGTTTTGTCTGTCAATTAAACAAATTTTATTTGTATATTTCGAATTAAATTTTTTTTCCTTTAAAATCGAGAAAATATTGTAATACATATTTTATTTGTATTTTCTAATTGTTTTATAAATTTGATTAATAGTTTCAAAATTTTCTATTATTATATCTTCTTCTTTAAAAGAAATATTAAATTTTTCTTCAAGTAAATTAATTAACTGAATAACTGTCATAGAATCTAAAATACCATTTTCTACAAGTGACTCATTATATTTTAATTCAATATTTAAATTTGTTATTTTCTTTATAATTTCATAAATTATTTGTTTATCGTTCATTATTAAAAACCTTTTGTTTTATATTCTTTATTTAGCATAACATCTTGACCTGCATCACCTTTGGTAAAATAAATTTCATTTATCTTTATTTTTTTTTTATTTTCTTTTTTTTGCCAAAATAAAAAATTTAAACTATATCTCTCTCGCCATTCTAATGGTTGAAATAATCGAGGAATATTATATTGTAAATGCTCTTCCATTTGTAAAAATGGTTTTGGTAATTGCAATACAAAATTTTCAGCCCCACAGAAAAAATCAATAAAAGTTATATTATTATCCAGAGAAAATCTACAAATTGAGCTAATTAATTTTTTTTCAAATCCAGTTATTGGTATAAATTCTAAAATTCTCATAACTTGAAAATCTAAGTCTCGAATTTTTTCAATACGAACAACAGCAAGTCCTGCTTTTTGAGTTGCTGATTCAGAAATTAAATAATATTTCATAAAAGGATGCTCTAAATATCGCCAGTTGATATAAGCCTTATCTTTAATTACAGTTGCTTTTACTTTTTCTAATAAATTAAACCAATATTCTTCGTTCAGTTCTTTTATACTTTTCAGAATAAAATATTCAGAATATTCAGCAAAATAATTAGTCATCTTTTCATAGTCATATAATTTTACAAAATTTAATTCTCGATTTTGCTGATTTAACTTTAAAAGTTCAATCAATTGTGATGCATTTGATACAATTATTACTCTTGGAATATTATGTCTATATTCAAATCCAAATTGAGAAACGCATATATTTTTTACTCTTTCAGACGGACCCATCGAAAGATAAAAATCATATTTTACAAGATTTTTTTTTAAAAGAAATGGATATAAAAAAGAATAATTTTTATTAGTTAATATATCTGTTGACCAAGCTGACTTATATTTTTTTTCACCAATATAAAAATAGGTCGGTAAATAATTTATTGATGCAACTATTTGATTTTTATTATCAAAAGCACATAATGAAGTATATTCATCTTTGGCATCATCAAATCTAAATGGATTTTTATAATGATACCAGTCAAAGTATTGCTTTGTAATGCAACTATAATTTTTTCCATAAAATGATTCATAAAATTCTTTTACTAAATTGTATTCATTTAATTTTAAATTTCTATATTCCATTATAATTTAATTATAAAAATGAATTTACTTAGCATTCACTTGACGCCACCAATCTTATTTTCACCATATTTTATAATATTTTTATAAGTAATTGTTTTTGTTTTTAGTGCTTGCTCTAACAACCGTATGAATAAGTTACCTCTATTTTTAGACGTTCTTCTATTAAATCTAAAAACAAATTCATCCAAGTAATAATTTAATTGGTTCCTAATTGCTCCTTGAGGTGTTCCAAGTATCCAACGTTTTAACAATGAAGCAACTTTATGAACTGTTGGCAATATTTCTTCGTAGTTACCTACATAGCCGATAACTCGTTCATGTTTATAACCGTATGAAATAATTTCATTATATCCACTCCAACAATCAGTTATTATTGTACTTCCTTTTTCTACATTATTCAGAATAAATTCGTTTAATACTTTTTGAGAGGCATTTTTAATTTTTTTAAGTCTTATGTGTCCACTTTTTTTATATTTCTTTTCCACTGCTATGATGACAAGTTTTTTACCTCCTGCCACTCTCCCTTGTTTCCCAGACTTTTTACCACCTATATATGTTTCAATAATTTCCACAACATCTTTTAATAATTCTCTATCTTTTCTTACCATTGTTTGTCTTAATTTTTGTAAAATTAACAATGCTGTTTTATAATTCTTTATTCCCATTAACTTTATTTTAATTCCTTTATTTGATATTGTGATTTTCTATATTATACAACAACAACTTTCGTTGCTATATTCCCATTTCTATCATTCGTTGCAATACCAATTTTTTCTATTTTATTTATCGGTATCG
>DAONJL010000055.1:0-2165 GCA_035405645.1 bacterium
ACACCTTATGAAGATAGATATATGATGTTAGGTTTAGCACCAAATGTTTTTAATACAATAATTAATCAAAGTTTTATAAAAAATATATCAATATTTTATGAATTATTAATTCTTTTTGTTTATGTTTTTTTTACCATCTTTATAATTATATATTTAAAGACAATCATCTCAAATATCTTATTTTTCTTAATTTTATTTTTACATATTTATATTTCGTGGTTTTTATTTCAAAAGCATAATTTAATTCTCGATATACCAATTTTAATCCTTGCATTATTAACATCATATTTTACAACAATATTATATAAATTTTTTCAAGAACAAAAAGAACGAAAAAAAGTAAGAAATATGTTTTCAACAATGGTATCACCAGAAGTATTAAAAATGATGGAAGCAAATCCAGAAAAATTTCAATTAGCAGGCGAGAAAAAAGAAGCAACATTATTTTCTTCTGATGTTTCAGGATTTACAACAATATCAGAAGGAGTAACAGCCCAAGAATTAGCAGAAATATTAAATGTTTATTTAACTCCAATGAGTAATATTATAATGAGTTACAATGGTTATTGTGATAAATACGAGGGCGATGCAATTAAAGCAGATTTTGGTGTTCCTTTACCTGATGAAGACCATTCCTGGAAAGGATGTTATGCAGCATTATTACAACAACAAGAATTAAAAGTAATACAAAGAATGATTCTAATAAAATATGGCGTAAAAATATCAGCACGAATGGGCGTAAATACAGGTATTGTCTCTGCTGGTAATATGGGTTCTGAAAAAAGAATGCAATACACAGTAATGGGTGAAGCAGTTGCACTTGCGGAAGAATTAGAACCAATAAATAAATTATTCGAATCATGGATTGCAATTGGACCAACAACTTATGAAAAAGCAAAAGATAAAATTGAAGCAAGATTATTAAATTATATAATTATGGGAAATGAAGAAATAATGCCTGTATATGAATTACAGGGTTGGAAAAAAGAAGCATTTTTATCTTACTGGCAGGACAAACCAATACCACAACTAATATTAGATAATTACAGAAAAATGACACCTGAAAAAATTCTTGGTTATTTACATTATTTTGAAACCAGAAAATTTCCTGATTCTGAAATGTATTCTTATATGAAAAACTTTTTCTATTCAATGAAAGATATTTGCATAGAATATATTAAAACAAATGATATTAAAATTATTGCGAATATAAAAGAAACAGTAAAAAATTTAGAAGAAACAATTGAAAAATATAATAATTTTATTAATGAAAATAATTATGATAAATCTTTAACAAATGAATATAATGAGTTATATTCACGATATGATAAATCAAAAGGTTGGGAAAAAATTATTTATTTATTAAAAAGTAAAACAAAAAATTTATTAAGAAAATTATTTTCTATTTCTGATAAAATCGAATTAAGTATATTTAATAAATTATATAGTGATATAGATGCTGTTGATAAAAGAATTGAATGTATAAATAAAAGAATCCGTTTTCCAGAAAAAGATGATTTAATTGGTCTGGAATTAGCGAACAATCTAATTAATTTAGTTGTAGATGATAAAACAATCAATCAGATAGAAATAGAAAAAAAATTAAATTCACTAAATAATAATATACAAATGAAAATTAAAGAATTCTGTGAATATATAAAAAACAATGCAAATTCTTATCATCAATTTTTAGTTAATTATTGTTGCGTTGATGATAATATAATCAAAGTCAGAGAAATATATAACCAGGCAAGAGAATTATATAGAAATCGTAAATTTGATGAAGCAATAAAATTATTTAATGAAGCATTAAAAATAATACCTGATGATAGTCCTTCGAAAAAATTCATTAAAAAAATAGAAGAATTTAAAAAGAATCCACCACCTGAAAATTGGAAGGGTGAGTGGTCTGGTGAAGTATAAAAAATATTTTAATTTTTTTCAGACAAATATTTTAAAACAGAAGTAACAGCAATAGCACCATCAGCAACAGCAGTTACAACCTGTCTTAACATAGTATTGCGCACATCACCAGCAGCAAAAATATTCTGTATATTTGTTTTTAAATGTGTATCAGTAATTATAAAACCTTGTTCGTTCAATTTTATTAATTCTTTAATAAATTCTACATTTGGTTTTTGTCCAATAAAAACAAATAAACCATC
>DAONJL010000055.1:2265-16729 GCA_035405645.1 bacterium
GATTTAAAATTATTAATTGATGATTTAATCAAAAGAAAAATAAATCCGCCAATATTATTGAGATTTATGAATATATTAGAAGATAGAATAATAAAAATAAATAAAGCTTTTCGTGCAGCAATAGAAGAGAATTCATATAAAGCAAATTATCAAACATTTTATCCAATAAAAGTAAATCAACAAAAAGAAGTAGTTGATGCAATTGCAAAGTATGGTAAAAAATATAATATTGGATTAGAGGTAGGTTCAAAACCAGAATTAATAGCAGCATTATATATTGCAGTAGATAAAAATATTCCAATAATTTGTAATGGTTATAAAGATAAAGAATTTATTGAAACAATTTTATTTTCATCAAAAATTGGTTTTGATATAACAATAATTGTTGAAAAATTATTTGAATTAGACATAATAATAAATTTATGTAAAAAATTTGGAATAAAACCAAAATTAGGAATCAGAGTAAAATTATCAAGTAAAGGAACAGGGCGGTGGTCATCATCAGGTGGTGTTGATGCTAAATTTGGTTTAAGAATAAAAGAGATAATAACAGCGATTGATATTTTGAAAAAGAACGATTTAATAAATTCATTACAATTATTACATTATCATATAGGAAGTCAAATAACAAAAATAGATAAAATAAAAAATGCAATAATAGAAGCAACAAGAATTTATGTAGAAATGAAAAAAATGGGCGTTAATCTAAAATACTTAAATATTGGCGGCGGATTGGGTGTTGATTATTCTGGTCTAAAATCAAGTCATTTTTCGAGTGTTAATTATACAATAGAAGAATATGCAAATGATATAATATTTCAAATAAAAAGTATATGTGATGAAACAAAAACAGATTATCCAAATATAATCTCTGAATCAGGCAGAGCAACAGTTGCACATTATTCAGTATTAATTACAAATATATTAAATACAAATGGTTCAATAAATTCTAATGATGATGATGAAATTGAAATAAATATAAATAAATTTTCACCAACATTAAAAAAATTATACGATATATATGAAAGCATTGATAAGTATTCATTACGAGAAGATTTTCATGATACAATACAGTTGATAACAGAAGTAAATAGTTTATTTAATTTAGGTTATTTAACACTAAAAGAACGAGCAACAGCAGAAACTCTATATAACAAGATAATAAAAAAGATAGAAAATTTATTAGAAAAAATAGAAGATATACCAGAAGAATTACGAGATTTTAAAGTTAATTTAAGAGAAACATATTTTGCTAATTTTTCAATATTTCAATCATTACCAGATTCATGGGCTATTGACCAACTTTTTCCTATTTCACCAATTCAAAGATTAAATGAAAAACCAGAATATATTGCTTCAATTGCAGATATAACATGTGATTCAGATGGTGAAATAACACAATTTGTTGTAAATGAAAGTATAAAAAATTATTTGCCAGTCCATAAAATAAATGAAAATGAAAATTACTATATAGGTTTCTTTTTAATTGGTGCATATCAGGAAATACTTGGTGATTTACATAATTTATTTGGTGATACTAATGCTGTTCATATAACATTTAATAAAAAAACAGGTTATAATATTGTTAATATTATTTTAGGAGATGCAATTGGCAAAACATTAAATTATGTGCAATATAATCAATATGATATATTAAAAAATATAAGAGAAAATTTAGAAAAAAATGTACAAAAACAAAAAATAACAATTGAAGAAAGCACACACTTTTATGAATTAATAGAGCAAAATTTGAAAACTTATACTTACCTAACTGAATAAAATTTAATTATTTTTTCCAATCCCTTCAATACTATTTGCTTCTTTTGAAATTAAAGGTTTTCCTGATAAAATATTTCTTACATTTCTATAATAAAAAATTAATAATTGTAATATTGGAAAAATTTTAACAATAATTACATTAGAAAAAATTTTATCGCTTATAAAAATTGCAATTTTTGAAAGAAATTTTGGTAGATGATATAAATTTCTATAAAATCTCATTAATTTAAAAAAATTATTTTTGTAAAAAATTAGTAAATTAAAAGGTAAATATTTATTTTTAATTATTTGCAAATCTTCAAAATAACTTTGTCTTTTATAAAAATCATCTACAAGTAAATTATGTTTCTTACAATACTCATAAATATATGTTCCTGGATATGGATTCATCAAAGAAAGTTGAACCATATGGGTATTACCAGAAGCATTTAATTTTATTGTATCAAGAATCTGTTCAGGTCGTTCCTCAGGACCTCCTAAAATATTATATGTATAAATTTTAAAACCAAATTCATTTATCATTTTCATTTTATTTATTATCATTGATTGAGACATATCACGATGCAAAAAATTTTTTCTATAGTATTCATTGCCACTTTCTAAACCAAGTTGTATTTGATAACATCCTGCTTCTTTTAATAACTTTAAAACATTTTCATTAACCAAATTAAATCTCAAATTACAAATAAATGGAAATTTAATATGAGAGATATACTTCTTAATAAAGTCTTCAAACCATTCAAAATAAAGAGGAAGAATATCATCATCAAATTTAAAAGAATTAATATCATATTTACTTTTAATAAATTTTAATTCTTCAATTACATAATCAACAGAATGAAATCTAATTTTCCCTTTTTTAATCTTCATTCTTTCCTGTAATGCTTTATTAGCACAATAAGAACATTTATATGGACATCCTCTTGATGCAATATATGCTGCACGATGTTCATATTTTGTCTCATATAATTCATTAAAATTAAATAAATCTCTATCACTAAATGGAATTTCATCAAGATTTTCTATATAATTAAAAGAATCATTTTTTATTATTTGATTTTCTTTTTTAAACCATAAACCTTTTATATTCAAATAATCTCTTTTTTGTTCTAAACACTCTAATAAATTTGATAATGGTTTTTCGCCTTCGCAGGTACAAACAATATCAATTGCTGGTATATTTATTATTTGTTCGGGGCATAAAATTGCATGAATTCCACCACATATTATTGGAATATTAAAATATTTTTTAATGATATTTGCTATACTTTCAACATATTGAAATTGTGCAGAAGTCACTGAAAAACCAATTAAATCTGGATTAATTTTTAATATAACTGATTTTATTTCGTTTTCTTCTGGATATCTATCAAGATAATATAAATATACTAAATGACCTTTTGATTTTAAATATGCTGATAAAGCACCAATTCCATAATGAAAATTTTTTTTCCAATGTTTTAATTCTATTATGTCAAAATATATTATTAAAATTTTCATCTTTTAATTTGATTAATATTGTATTAAAAACAATCTTTACTAAATGTCTTACTTATATCAATATGACCTGTTTCTTCTGTTAAACCCAATGTTTTAACAATTTTATTATCAACTAATAACTGAACTCTTTTAATATAAGAAGGAAATGAATCAATAAAAGTCAAAACTATTTCCTGTAATAATAAATATTCTTCTGTTGCACCTCTTGTCCCAAGAATATCTTTACTTATATTCAAATATAATGTATTATTAGTAATAAATGAAGATAAGATTATTGTTTCTTCTGGTATTAATGAATCAAGATTAAAATTCACTTTGCTTAATTTCAATAAATCAAATATCTGTTTTATATCATTAAAAATATTTCCATCACTTATTATTTTATGTTTTTTCTTTATTAATGTCTCGTAATTATTATCAGGGAAATAAAGAATTACAACTTTTTCACCTTCTTCAACTTTTAATAAATGTTCATCACTTTTTAGTTCAGTTGTAAATTTTTTAACATAAATAATTCGCCAGATTACAATTCCAAAAAAAATAATAATTATTAAAATGAAAATGATTTTCTTTTTCATTATTTTAATTCGTATTGCTCTTTATAATTTATTATTGCCTTTGCTATTGCTTCTGCTAATTTATTTTGAAATTCATTATCTTTTAATAAGTCAGATTCTTTTAAATTAGAAATAAAACCTAATTCAACAAGAACAGCAGGCATTAATGCGTTTTGTAAGACTGCAAAATTAGCTTTTTTAATACCACGATTAAGAATTTCATAATTATTTTCTATTTTTAAAACATTATCTAACATCTTCTGAATTTCAATTGCTAAATCACGACTTTCATTTATATATTGTATTTGTAACATATCATTTTTTATTAAATTTATATACATCTGATTTATGTCTACATTACCTTCAAATTTCTCAATTACGCTATTCTCAATTTTTTCTATTATTGATGATGTTTCATCTGATTTAAAATAATAATAATATGTTTCAAAACCACTTAAATTTTTGTCTTTTTTAAAAGTTGAATTACAATGTAAACTAATAAAAATATCAGCACCTGCCTTATTTGCTATTTCTGTTCTTTTTAATAAAGGAATAAATTTATCTGTATCACGAGTTAAAATTATTTGCAACTCAGGTTTCATTGTTTGCAATATCTTTCTTAATTTTAACGCAACATTTAAAACAATATCTTTTTCTTTTAAATTATTTTTCCCAACTGCACCAGCATCGTCTCCACCATGCCCAGGGTCAATCACAATTTTTGTTATTTTTTCTTTTGCTTTTTTCTTGTTTTTAATTATTTCACCAAATATATCTGTCAATTCTGAATTAAATAAATTATCTTCTGAATTACTATCTACCACCACTTCTTCTCGTGATGGTGGTAAATTACTAGCATCACTATCAATTTCTCCTTTTATTATTATTTTATTCTCATTAAATATAATGTTGCTAAATTTACTCAATAACCATTTTAAAAATTCTTTTGTCAAGAATAATTCGCTATTTTGAAATTTTATTTCATTTTCGATTTTATATACTTTCTTTGTTTCATTATCATAAAAAATATTTGATAAATAATTATATTTAAAAATTTTATTTAATAAATTAAGTTCTATTTCACCTGTATTGAAATTATTTTTATAATCAATATATTTTGAATTAATTATTTTTTTTATTTTGGTAAATGAAAAATAAGCAACATTATTAATAATTTTTTTTTCGATTGGACCAAACAATTGCTCATTTTTGTTTATATAAATATCTTCTGCAAAAATAAAATAACAATAAAAAATAAGATAAAAAAAAACAAAATATTTTTTCATACAATCTTTATCTAACACAGCGAAAACCAATATCGATTGCTGTAAAATTACCTTGTTCTATTCGCCTGCTTTCTACTTTACAATTTTCTTTTGAATAATACCACGAACCACCTTTTAAAATAAAATATTCTTTATTAACCTCAAATGTTTTTTCATATCTCGAACTTGTCCACTCCCAAACATTACCACTTAAATCATATATGCCATTTATATTGGGAGGATATTGACCAATAACATCAGGTCCTTCTTCCCATTGACACTCTAAGCGTCCTTTACTTTTATCAAAAATATTTCCAAAAGGATAAATTAAATTACTATTTCCTCTTGCTACTAAAATCCATTCATTTTCTGTTGGTAATCTTTTACCTATACTTTTTGCATATTGTTCTGCTTCATAATACGAAATATTGACTACAGGTAATAAATCATTATCAAAACCATCAGGTGGAACATAATTTTTGTTAAATTTTTTATAATCACGAACTGTTACTTCATACTTGTCTATATAAAATGAATCAACAAAATATTTTTTTCCATCTTTAATAATTTCATCACCTTTTACAAATACCATATCTTTATATACTTTTATATTTTTTTCGGTTTCTTCTTTTTTTATCATTGAACTTTCAATTTCCTTTTTAACCTGAATCTCTTTTCTCTCTTCACTTTTTTTTAATTTCTTTTCAAGCAATTCTTCTGGTATTTCTTTATAATCAAATTCTTCCACTTTTGCTTTTTTTATTATATCACTTTCTATAAAATAATCATCCTGAATTTTTTTAGTTTCTTTTTTTATTTGGCTTTCTTCATTATTTGGTGTTATAAATTTTAATAATTTACTTTCATCCTTATATCTAAAAAATATAATTAGCAATCCAGTTATTAAACAAAACACAAAAAGAAAAATCTCCTCTTTTCCCATAATTTATTTTAAAGTATTAACTACATCAACACAGCGTTCACATAAATTTTCATCATTTAATTTATCAAAAAATTGCCAGCACCTTATACATTTTTTGCCTTTTGACTTTCGAACTCTAACTTTAATTTTTTCTCCTTTAAAAACATCTATTAAGTTATCATCATCATTATAAATTTTTATTTTTGAAACAATAACTATTCTTCTTATTATTTCTTCTTTATCAAAAATTTTATTTAAAATTTGTTCAGGCACAAAAATATCTACTTCTGCTTCAAGTGCCTGTCCAATAACTCCTTTACTTCTTTCAATTTCTAATGCTTTTAAAATATCTTCTCTTATTTCATTTAATAATTTAAATTCTTCAATTAAATTCTGGCTTTTATATTTTTCATTTAATTGAAGCCAGGAACACAAATGAATACTTTCGGCTGAATCAAAATTATACAATACTTCTTTGTAAAATGAAACTGCCTCTTCTGTTGTGAAAACTAAAATAGGCGCTAAATCACAAATAAGAACTGATAAAATTTCAAATAAAACAGTCTGTGTTGCGCGGCGTTTCTGACTATCCTTTTTTTCGCAGTATAAAATTTCTTTTGAAATATCTAAATAAAAAGCACTTAAATCAACATTACAAAAATTAAAGATATTCTGACATATAATATGAAATTTATATTCTGAATAATTTTTAAAAACAAGAGAATGCAACTCATATAAAGTTGATAACATATATTTTTCAATAAAAGGTAAATCCTCATATTGCACTTTATCAGAATATTTAAAATCATTTAAATTACCTAAAATAAATCTTATCGTATTTCTAATCTTTTTATAAACCTCTGCAATTTTAGATATTAATGCTTCACTTACACGCACATCATTTTGATAATTTTCAGAAGCAATAAAAAGTCTTAAAACATCAGCACCATATTTATTAATTATTTCCTGTGGTGATACTACATTGCCTAATGACTTTGACATTTTTCTGCCCTGTTCATCAACAATAAAACCATGCGTTAATAATTCTTTAAATGGTGATTGCCCTTTAATTGCTACTGCAGGAATTAATGAAACTTGAAACCAGCCACGATGCTGGTCACTACCTTCTAAATACATATCGGCTGGAAAATTTAAATCATCATCATAATCAAGAACACCAATAAAAGAAGAGCCAGAATCAAACCATACATCAAGAATATCTTTTTCCTTATAAAATTCAATACTTCCACATTTTGAACATTTTGCACCTGGTGGCAATAAATCTTTCACATCTAATTCAAACCATGCATCAGTATTTTTTTCAGATACTATTTTTTGAAAATATTTTATTGTTTCTTCTGTTAATAATACTTCATCACATTTTTTACAAAAAAATGCTGGAATCGGCGCGCCCCAAATTCGCTGTCTTGAAATACACCAATCCGGTCTATTTTGCACCATTCCAGTAATTCTATTTTCACCCCAATCAGGTATCCATTTTATTTTTTTTATTTCATCAAGCACTCTTTTTCGTAACTCATCTTTATCAACTGAAATAAACCATTGTTTTGTTGCACGGAAAATTACTGGCTTTTTGCAGCGCCAACAATGTGGATAACTATGTGTTATTTCTTCTGTAAATAATAAAACTCCTAAATTTCTTAAATGTTGAATTATTAAAGGATTTGCTGCAAACACATTTTTATCCTGCCATAAAGGAACTTGTGCTGTAAATTCACCTTTATCATTAACAGGGCTATAAACATCAAGATTATATTTTAAGCCACTTATATAATCTTCTACACCATGTCCCGGCGCTATATGAACAATTCCTGTTCCTGTATCCATTGTCACATAATTAGCATTTATAACAATTGATGTTCTATCAATAAAAGGATGCTGACAGGTTAAAAATTCTAATTCAGAACCTTTATAAGAAGAAAGAACTTCAAAATCTAAATTTATTTTTTTCATCACTATTTCAACTAATTCTTTTGCTACAATAAAATTTCCTCTAATTGTTTTGACTAATTGATATTCAAAATCTGGATGTAATGCAATAGCTAAATTTGCTGGCAATGTCCAGGGTGTTGTAGTCCAAATAATAAAATATGCATCTTTTAATTCAGAAAATTTTTTATATTCCTTAACTTTAAATGAAACAAAAATTGATGGACTTCTATGGTCTTCATATTCTACTTCTGCTTCTGCTAATGCTGTCTGGCAATGAGCACACCAATGAATTGGTTTTAAACCTCGATAAATATACCCTCTTTTAAATAATTGTAAAAACATTTCTATTATACCAGTTTCATATTGTTTACTCATTGTAAGATATGGTTTATCCCAACGACCAAAAACTCCCAATCTAATAAAATCTTTTCTTTGTATATCAATATATTTTTCTGCATATTTTTTACATTCTTTTCTTATTTCTACTTTTGACATTTTCTCTTTTTTATCACCAATTAATTCCATTACTTTTAACTCAATTGGTAAGCCATGACAATCCCAGCCAGGCACAAATGGAGTATCATAACCTGCCATAAATTTGTATTTTACTACAAAATCTTTTAATATTTTATTTAATGCTGTGCCTATATGAATTTCACCATTTGCATAAGGTGGTCCATCGTGAAGTATATATTTCTCTTTACCTTTCCTTTTTTCTCTTATTAATTGATAAATATTTTTTTCATACCATTTTTTTAAAAATTCTAATTCTCTTGTCGCTAAATTTGCTTTCATTGGAAAATCAGTTTTTGGTAAATTTAATGTCTTGCTTATATCCATATTATTTTCCTTCCTTTGGTAAGATATTATTTTTGGAATTCTTATTTTTATCTAACAAAAGCAAAATAGGACTTGCAATATAAATTGAGGAATAAGTTCCAATAATAATACCAACCAATAAAGTAAATGAAAAAGCATTCAAATTTTTACCTCCGAAAATATATAATGAAATTACAGCAAATAATGTTGTTAATGAAGTTAAAATAGTTCTGCTTAATGTTTGTGTAATACTAATATTTATTATTTCACTTAAATTTTTGTTTTTAAAAAGACTCATATTTTCTCGAATTCTATCAAAAATAATAATTGTATCATTTAATGAATAACCAATTAAAGTTAAAATAGCAGCTACAATCTGATTATCAACTTCTAAACTAATAAAAGAAAAAATCCCTAAAGTTATTAAGACATCGTGAATTAATGCAACGACTGCACTAACACTAAATCTAAATTGAAAACGCCAGGAAATATAAATCAAGATAAGTATCAAAGCCCAGATAATAGAATGAATTGTTCGACTACTATAATCTGAACTTATTGTTGGTCCTATTTCTTGAATATCTTCAATAACAAAAGAACTCAAATAAAATTTTTCTTTCATTTTTTCTATAACATTTTCTGAAAAACCAATATCTTTTAATTTGTTCAAATCAGTTAATAAAACTTCTCTTTTTAATTCATTAAGTTTATATAATAATTCTTTATATTCTCTTTCATTTTGTTTTAATTGATGTAATATAAATTCTTTTAATTCAGATCTTGAAATATCGTTTATATTCTTTTTTGTTTCAGTCAAACTAACTGGTCTTGTAACAAAATATTCTTTAAAAACATTATTGTCTAATTTATATTTCTTTAATAAAGTAATAAAATTTAAGTCATCAAAATCTTTAATTGGTGTTAATGTGGCTATTTCATTAAGAATAATATCAGCATCAATATCATATAATACTTTTAAAAAATTCTCATCATCAATTTCTCCATTAAGATTTATTTTTCCATTTGTTTCTATATTTGCCATAAATTCTTTAACCAATATATTTTCAATTTTTGTTGCTACTTCTTTAATATTTAATTGTTCTTTTGCTGAACGCTCTAATTTTGTTACAAATTTTATTTTATATGATTTTTCTTCATCTAATGATTTAAAGTCCTGTAAAGAACCAATTAGTCCATTTTGAATAAACAAATTCCTTAATTTTTCAATTTCTTTTGCTGTTATTTCTTTATAAAATTTAATTAAAATACTTGCACCACCAGTAAAATCTATACCATATTTTAAGCCTTTATTTACTATCATTGAAATTATACCTGTTAAAAAAACAAGCAAAGAAATTCCAATACAAATATTTCTAATTGAAACAAAATTTATAATTTTCTCTCTTTTTTTAGTTATCTGATTTTCATATTTAGTAAATAAAGAAAAAATTGATAACGATTTAATTTGGACTCTATTTGAAATTGAAAGATTATATAATGTCCGAGTAAAAAATAAAGCAGTGAACATATTAGCTAAAATACCAATTGTAAGAGTAACAGCAAAACCTTTTATTGGGCCAATACCAAATTGATATAATACAATTGATGTTAGAATAGTAGTTAGATTGGCGTCAAAAATTGCTACAAATGCTCTTGAATATCCCTGTTCAATTGCATTTTTTATTGATTGGCCATTTCTTAATTCTTCTTTTATTCTTTCATAAACAATTATATTAGCGTCAACTGCCATACCAATAGTCAGAATAATACCTGCAATACCAGGCAAAGTAAGAGTAGCACCAAGCATAGCCATTGCAGCCATTAAAATAATTAAATTAAAAATAAGCGCTAAATCAGCAATAAATCCAGCAAATGAATAATTATAAATCATAAAAACCAAAATAAGTATTAAACCAATTATTGCTGCTTTTATTCCTTTTACAATTGAATCTTTTCCAAGTGATGGACCAACTGTATTTTCTTGAACAATTTGAATAGGAACAGGTAAAGCACCTGCTCTTAAGGTAATTGCTACATCTTTTGCTTCTTCTAATGAAAATCCACCTTCTATTATTGGTCTGCCATTATCTATTCTTGACATTATTCTTGGTGCCATTATTACTTTATTATCAAGTATTATTGCTAATCGTCTATATACTTCATTTACTGGTTTATATTTATTTGTTAAATCAGCAAATTTTGCTGTTGCTTCATAATTTAATATTAATTGTATATATGGTTGATTTGTTTGTTGATTAAATGCTACATAAGCATCTTTTAAATCATTACCTGATAATTCAACTTTTGTTGAAATTAAATATGGAACTTTTAATTTTTGTCCTTTAGCATCAAGTTTATATGAACCATCACGATTGCGTGGATTTTCATATAATATCTCATAACCTGGTGGTAATTCAACATTTGGTAATAAATTACCTTCTTCATCAACAAGATATTTCAATAATTTATCATTATCAAGATGAACCATTCTAAATTCAAGAGCAGCAGTTGAACCAACAAGATTTTTTGCACGTGTTCTATCTTTTAAGCCAGGCAATTGAATTATTATTTTTTCACCACTTTTTACTATTGATGGTTCTGCCACTCCAAATTCATCTATTCTTCGTTGTAATACAATAAATACTTTATCTATTGCATCCTGAACTTTATGTTCAATATCTTCTGCTTTTTCTTTTTCTGCTTGCTCGCGAACTTTCTTTGTATCAACCTGTATTACAAGATACATTCCGCCCTTTAAATCAAGCCCTAAATTTATTGTCTTTGGAAATTCTCTCATTATATTTAATGATTTAAAATAGTCTTTCCATTTTTCTACATCATTCCATTCATTCATTTTTGGCAATGGAAAAATAAATAAAAAAGAAAAAATAAAAACTAAAATAATAACTAGTAACCGCCATTGAAGATTTTTATTCATTATTTTGCCTCCTTATGATTTTTTATTTATTTCTTGAAATCTTCCTTAATTCTTCGATTATTTCTTTCTTGCTTTTTTTCTTATAATTTTCTGGTGTCTGTAATAAATTCTTATAAAACTGCTGTGCTTTCATTTTCACTTCATTATCTAAATTTTTTAAATTATATAAAAGTATTTTTCTATAATTGTAAATTAATAATGTTAATGAAATAATTATACTTATAATTAATATTGAAAATCCTGCTATTCTTAATTTTTCATAATGCACTATATTTTCTTCTTCTTTTTTTGTTTTTTGAATTTGTTCATTTATTATTTTATTTATATCAATATTATAATCATCTAAAAAATTATCAATTACCAAAGGCTTATACATTTTTTCTTTTTTTTCAACCTCTTTAAATTCTGTCGTAATTTCAAATTCATTTCCTTCATTTGAAGTAAATGAAATAAATTCATCAATTTTAATATTTTTATTTTTTTTGTCAACTTTTTCTTTTATTTTTTCAAACTGTGTTTTCTTTATTTTTGAAGTAACATCTTCTGTTTTTGATTTCTTATCTTCTTTTATTTCTTTCAATTGTTCTTTTGCTTCTTCTTCTTTTATATTTTTTTCTTCTTTAATCTCATTAAAATTCCTTTTTTCAACTTCTTTTTTTTCAATATTTATATTATTCTCATCTTTCTTTTCTGATTTAAAACTATCTTTTAAAAATAAATCATTTTTAAAAATTTCATCATTTAAAAAAAATAAATCATCATAATTTTCTTTAATGTCCCTATTCTCAACTGAAATAAGATTTATATTAAAGAAATGCAAAAAAATAAGGCATAGAAAAATTATTAATGATTTATTATTGCTTTCTTTGTGCATCGATAATCTTTTCCTGAATAGTTCTGTCATCGCCATATAATGTTGATTTGAATTCACTATATTCAGGTTCTAATTCAATTGCTAATTTCCACTCTGATATTGCTTGTTCGAATTTTCCCTGTCTATAATATGCATCACCTAAATTATTATGAAAGAAAGCGACAGTTGGTTCTAATTTTATTGCTGTTTGAAAAGCAGTTATTGCTTCTTCTAATTTATTTATTCCTAAATATGCAAGTCCTAAATTATTAAATGAATTTGATGCATTTGGATCAAGTTTAATTACTTCTTTAAATTGAACAATTGCTTTTTTCAATAATTCATTGCCTTCTGTTTTTCTGTTATTTTTAATATAGTAAAATCCTCGATGTAATAAAGTATTACCAAACATAAAAACAGCACGAACCTGATTAAAACCTAATTCAACTGCTTTCCGAAAATCTTCAACTGAGCGCCAATCCTGGTCACGAGGATATTCAAAATCACCCATTGCATAATAAGTATTGCCACGCCAATAATAAAATAATGAATTTAATGGTTCAATATTTAATGCCTGTGAAAAATTTTCAATTGCACTGGAAAATTCACCTGTTTCTAAATATATTCTACCTAAATAATAATAAACATTTGCATCATCAGGTTTTTCTACATTCGCCATTTTAAAATATTTTAACGATTCTTTTAAATCATTTTTATAAAAATATATTTCACCCAATTTAAATAAACTTGTATAATCTTTTGGATTTTTTGATAAAATTTTATTGAATACTTTTAATGCATTTTCCCAGGCTTTTTGTTCAAAATATAAATTGCCTAATTGCTTTAATGCTTGTATATGTTCACTATTTAATTTTAGTGTTATTAAATATTCTTTTATTGCTTCATCATATCTTTTTAATTTGTCTAATGTTTTTCCTAAATGAAAATGATATTCTGGATTATTTGGCTGCATTGCCACAGCATTTTCAAAATTTCTTAATGCTGTGTTTAAGTCATTAATAAAATAGGCATTATATCCTTTTTTAAAAAATTGTTCTGCTTCTTCTTTGGAGGCAAAAAGAAAAGATGACATTAATATGAATAAAAATATTATATATATTAAATTTTTTTTCATTTTGTCCCTCCTATATAATAATTTTAAATATTTAATACTATTATTATTTTTTGTCAATTATTTTTTTATATTTTTTGCCTTTTTTAAAAAATAATTTGACAAATATTTATTTATTTTTTATTTATTTATCTTATGCAAGATAATAATTTTCATAAAACTTATGTTCGTGTATATTATGCTGATACAGATTATGGCAGAGTAGTTTATTATGCAAATTATTTAAAATATTTTGAAATAGGCAGAACAGAATATTTACGAGACAATGGAATTTCTCTTGCTGATTATCATAAGCAAGGAATAATATTTGTTGTAGCAAGTGTTGAAATTGAATATAAAGCCTCTGCAAAGTATAATGATAAACTTACAATTTGTTCAAAAATTTTTGATTATTCCAAAAAGACTTTTACCATCTATAACGAAATATATAATGAAGAAAATAAGTTATTAGTCAAAGGAAAAACAAAATGTGCCTGTGTAAATGAAGAAGGAAAATTATTTTCAATTCCACAAGAAATATTAAATTTTTTTGAAAAAGAAAAATGGAAGTAAAAACTGGGATTGGACAGGATAGCCATAAATTTGTATCAGCCAAAAAAGAAAAACCTTTAATATTAGGCGGTATAATTTTTGAAGGTGAAAAAGGATTAGAAGGCAATAGTGATGCAGATGTTGTATTACATTCAATTACAAATGCTATTTCTGGTATAACTGGTAAAAATATATTAGGTGAAATTAGTGATAAA
>DAONJL010000056.1:0-15796 GCA_035405645.1 bacterium
CCTATAAAATTTCTATTAAACCGTTTTGCTACCACTCCTGTTGTGCCAGAACCCATAAATGGATCAAGAATTGTATCTCCTTCCTTACTGCCAATCAAAATTATTCTTTCTAAAACTTTTTCAGGTTTTTCAGTGGGATGCTGTGTTTTATGCCTTTCAGCTGGTATCTCCCACAAATTCCGCATTTGTTTCCCTTTATTTAATTTTACAGCCAATTCATAATTGAAATAATAATGTTTTGATTTACTTGCAACCCATATTAATTCTGTAGAAGGTACAAAACGGTTTTTTTGAATCAATGGTGGTGCATTAGATTTAAACCATATAATATCATTTATTATCCAAAGGTTTAATTGTTTTAAAACTACACCAATTGATGGGTGATTATGTAAAGTTCCTGAAATCCAAATAGTTCCATCATCTTTTAAAATCCTTACACATTCTTCAATCCATCTTTTATTAAATTCGTAGATATCTTCTATTTGATCCCAGGAGCCCTTATTACATTTTGCTATCTTCCCACTTTTACAGGTTAAATAATTTTCACCTGAGAGATTATATGGTGGATCTGCAAAAATTAAATTTATACTTTTGGTTTTGAATTGTTTAAGTATTTCTAAAGCATTACCTTTAAATAATTTTATCTCAGGCATTTTTGATTCCTCTTTTTTCAAAAATTCTTTCATAAGCAACTTTAAAATATTCTTTGTTAATTTCAATTCCAATCCATTTCCTTTTTAAACGAGAGGCAACTACTCCTGTAGTACCTGTTCCAAAAAATGGATCAAGTATTAAATCGCCTTCGTCTGAAGAGGCTAATAAAATCAACTCTATCAATTTTTCAGGTTTTTGTGTAGGGTGTATTGCTCTGCCATTTTGTCCTTTTATCCTTTCTTTACCTTGAACAATAGGCAATTCAATAAAGTCTAAAAAATCTCTTAACTGTTTTGGCTTTCCATCTTTTGTTTTATGAGGATTAAATTCTTTAACTCTTTCATAATTAAACTTCCAATTATTTCCATTTACAAACCAACAAACAAATTCGGTAGAATGAGTAAAAGTTCGTTTTGTTATATTTGGCATGGCATTAGTTTTATACCAGGTTATTATATTATTTAATTTAAATCCAATTTTTTTTGCGATAAATACTATTTCTGCTATATTGTGATAAGTACAAGATATGAATAAACTGCCTGAAAATTTTAATCTTTTATATGCTTTTTTAATCCAATTTTCTGTAAATACAAGATAATCTTCATATTTCCAAGTATCCCATTCTTCATTCATCTTATAAAATGACCCACCAGTTTTATTATTTATTAGTGTTAAGGATTTGCCTTCTAATCTTTTTAATACTCTTAGAAAATGCCGTAATCTTTCTGGATTTCTTACTGTTGTTGAAATTGACCAAGGTTTTTTCATTTTGAAGACCTCGTTATTTAAAAAAGTTTTCCCAATTCATACTCAACAGTATTAGCAATTTTTTCTGCTGAAAGACCAAAATGCTCTAATAATTCATCTGGCTTACCTGAAAAACCAAATACATCTGGTATGCCTAATCTAATTAATTTTACTGGATAATATTGAGTTAAAATTTCAGAGATAGTGGAACCTAACCCACCAATAATAGAGTGGTCTTCAACTGCAAATAATAATTTTGTTTTTTGTGCTAACATAATTGTTGTTTCAATATCAGGTGGTTTAATACTCGAACAATTAACAACAGAAACAAAAATATTTTTCTTTTCTAAAATCTCTGCTGCTTTTAAACAATTATATAAAGTAACTCCATGCGCAAATAAAGTTGCATCATTACCAGATTTTAAAATATGAAATTTACCAATCTTAAATTCATAATCAGAATCTTCATAAATAACAGGTAAATCAGGTCTCGTTAATCTTGTATAAGTAGCACCATCAATATAAGCAACAGTTCGAATTATTTGTTTTGTTTCATAATAATCTGCTGGAGCAAATACTTTCATTGTTGGTATGGTACGTATTATACTTATATCTTCTATAATTTGATGCGAAGCACCATCTGCACCAACAGTAACGCCTGCGTGTGTTGCTACTATGTTCACATTATAGCCAGAATAAACAGCAGTATTTCTTATTTGTTCCCAGACTCTACCAGTAGCAAACATAGCAAATGTTGAAACAAAAGCAATTTTTCCAAAAGAGGCAAGCCCAGTCGCTGTATTTATCATATTTGCTTCTGCTATGCCCATATTAAAAAATCTATCAGGAAAAACTTTGCCAAATTTAGCTGTGCGAGTTGAACCAGCTAAATCAGCATCCAGTACAACTATTCGTTCATCTTTTTTCCCTAATTCTATTAATTCTTCTGCATAAGCATCTCTTAATGCTCTGGTTTTTACCATACTTTTAGTTCACCTCGTCCTTCATTCATTCTAATTCTTTAATAGCTCTTTCATATTCTTCTTTTGTTGGTGCATTACCGTGAAAATGTAGATTATTTTCCATAAATGAAATTCCTTTGCCTTTTATTGTATGTGAAATAATTACTGTTGGTTTTT
Source organism: bacterium (assembly GCA_035405645.1). Classification (GTDB taxonomy): domain Bacteria; phylum JAGOBX01; class JAGOBX01; order DAONJL01; family DAONJL01; genus DAONJL01. The sequence continues at coordinate 2,541 of DAONJL010000056.1, forward strand.
CTTTATAACTCTTTGCTGTATTAAATGCTTTTTCTATTTCATCAAAATTATGACCATCTATTTCTAATACATTCCAATTAAATGCAATTAATTTATCTTTCAAAGGTTCTACTCTCATCAAATCATTTACTCTACCATCAATTTGTAATTTATTATAATCAATAACAGCACAGACATTATCTAATTTAAAATGACCAATTGCCATAAATGCTTCCCAGCATTGTCCTTCCTGTAATTCACCATCGCCTAATAAAGCATAAACCCTTAAATTTAATTTGTCCAATCGTGCGGCAAGTGCCATACCACAAACAATTGATAATCCTTGCCCCAATGAACCAGTTGACATATCAACACCGGGTGTAGTTCGTCTATCAGGATGACCCTGTAAAAAACTTCCTGGTTGTCTTAATCTATCTAACTTTTTTCTATCAAAAAAACCACGATGTGCGAGAACTGAATATAATGCTGGTGAGCTATGTCCTTTACAAAGAACAAATCTATCTCTATCATTCTTCTGAGGGTCATCAGGCACTATATTCATTATCTTAAAATAAAGAACAAGCAATACTTCAACAATTGATAATGAACCACCAGGATGACCACTACCTGCTAATGTAGTTGAACGCAATATATCCTTTCTTACTTCTTTTGCTAATTGTATTAAATCCATTTAATATCACCTTCTTAAAAAATTAAAAATCAAATTTTAACTGCAATGATTCTGGTTTATCAGGCACAATATGATGTTTTCTACAGCGTGGTTCATATAATTCTGATGCACTAACCATAACAAGAGGACTATGATAGGAAGCAGGTTGACCATTTATTAATCGTTGAGAACGTGATGCTTCTGCACCACATATTTTTCCATTCTCTTTATAAACACAAATTGCAGATAATTTCAAAACATTATCAGCCCTGCAAATCAGTTCAGCAATTGTCATTTTTTTATCTGAAAAGAAAAAAGGTTCGCCTTTAAAATCAAGGTCAAGACCTGCTGCAATTGCTACTTTACCTGAACAAGCCCATTTCTCTAAAAATTCAACTATATAACTATCAAGAAACTGAACTTCATCAATTCCTATTATTTCAGTATCTTTTTGTAAATTATCGATTATCTCACGAGTAGATGAAACAGGTATTGCTTTTATCATCATCTGATTATGTGATGAAATACAATCAATTGAATATCTAATATCAATTGCAGGTTTAAATACTTGAACTTTCAAACCAGCAATCATTAATCGTTTTATTCTTCTTATTAATTCTTCGCTTTTACCAGCAAACATAGGTCCTGTTATTATTTCAATTTTACCAAATCCATATTTTGTTTTCATATTTGCTGCTCCTTATTTTTATTTAATTTCAAATTCTTTTGTAAATGTACTTTCATTTTCTGACATATCAGTAAATTTAATATTTAATATATGAGGTCCTTTTTCTAAATTTCCAATTATTATTTCTATTTTCTCATTTGTTGAATCATTTATTAAATCACTCACTTCAATATATTTCCAATCTTTAAAATCAATTTGATAAAATTGTTCTTTTATTATTGATAAATTATCTTTTAAATTTGCTGAAAGAAAAACTTTATCATCGTTTATCTCAAATTTATTTAATATAAATTCTGGTGGGGTATTATCAATCAAAATTATTTCTGATAATTTAGTGGTTATATATGCATCATCTATTGAATTTACTAATTCATCTTTTGCTTCAACTTTAAATATATAATATCCATCATTTAATAATCTTGTATTCAAAACATAATTCGTCTCTTTAAGTGTTTTTTCATTTATTTTTATCCACATATTATTATTTAGATTTTTATAATAAAGATTATATATCAACTGTTCATCATCATCCTGAACCTGCCAATTAATTGTTATTTTTTCTTTTACATTCAATTCTTTTTCACTTTTTGAATTTTGTGATTTTTCAAAATTTTTTTGATTTCTCTTTACCTCACCTGTTATTATCTTTTTTATAGTAATACTTGCTATTATTGGTTTTTGATTATCACTCTTATATGGTAAAATAATCTTATTTATTATTGGTATTTTATCATCTGATTTTTCTAATAAAATTTTATATTGAAAAAATAATGATTTTTTTAAATCATTTATTTTATCTGTCCAATCATACCAATATGTGTCTACTTTATCACTATATCCCTGACGATAATAAAATTTTATATTTTTTTTATTGAATTGAGGTAAATAATTTATTTCACCAATTTTTGTTTGATTATCAAATTTTATTATTTCTGAAATATATTCGCCTGTATCTGCAATATCATTATATATTTTATATATTTCAATTGGTTGTTTTGAAATTGCATAAAAATAATTATTATTAGTTTTACTTAATACAATAAAATCTTTACTTTCTGTCTTTATTATATTTTTGAAAGAATTTGTATTCATATCTATTTTTATTAATTTGTTTTCATTGCCTATTGCAACATATAATTCATTGTTCTTTATAAAAATATCATAAATATAACCTTTATTTGTTGAATAGATTTCCTGTATTTTACCTGTATTTAATGAATATTTTATTATTTTACCATTTTGTCCGCCATAGGCTTGATAAAATTGTTGAGGCATTTGCTGACTTTGACTTTGTGATACTTTTACATTTGTAACTTGATTTTGAATTTTTTCTGATGCTTCATTATTCTTGTTTTTTTCAACTTTTTCTTCTAAATTTTCATTTTCTTCCATTTCCTCACTATCATCATATTGTGTTTCAATTCCTTTATCCTTTTGTAGTTCAACATCTGATTTTGTTTCAACAGGCTGAAATACCTGTGTTGTTTGTTTCTTCTTTTGATTTATTGAAATATATAAATTATTCTCCTGTTGCTCAATTCCATTTATTTCATCACCAATTAAGGAAGTTAAAATACTTATTTTATTATCTTTTAAAACATAAAGATTGGCAGAATTTGATGTGCCAAAAATAATCTCTTTATCATTTAATTTCTTTAAACACAGTATATTATCAAATTCTGTTTTTGTTAATAAATTTATCTCGCCATTTTTTTTCGATACTTTATAAATATTACCATTTAATCCAGTGCCAATTATTAAATAATTAGCATCATAATTTTCTATGCACCAAATATAAGTATCTGATATTGTAGCAAATTTAATAATTGTATCATTATTTATTTTATAAAGAAAATTTCCTATTCCGCCACAATATATATCGCCATTAAAATCTTCAAAATAACAAAGAACTGAATTTAATTCTGTTTTATATTCTATATTTTTATTATAATTTTTTATTATTCCATTAAAGCCAGTAAACAAAAATAAATCATTATTTTTACTTTCTAAAATATTCCAGACAATTTCATAATTTGTTTCAGAAATGATTTCATATTTATTTGAAATTGATATTTCGCCTTCACTCGTTACTGAAGTTTGATTAAAGGTGCCTTTTTCAAAAATAGAATAACCTTCATAATTTAAAAAATTTGAAACAGCAGGAAATGAATATCTGATTATAAAAAAAAGAAAAAATAAATAAAGAAAAAATTTTTTCATCATATCACCTTTTATTTTGAATTCTAATCATTAATTGTTTTTGACCAGCAATTACATTTTCAAAATTAAAATCAAAATTTTTTATTTGAAATTTAATTGGATAATTATAATCATTAATTATTGTATCAATTTTTTCTGGTAAAAATTTATATTTTTGTCCTGATATAATTCTTTCTTTTTCTCTTAAATAAACTGATACTCTTAATATATTATTTGCTGGTATTTCATTTATATATGTTATTAATTGTTCAAATGTTTCAATGTTTTGACTATAAGGTATTCTTATACTTTCACCACCTGCTATAAATATATTATAAAAACCATCTTCAAGATTTTCTGGTAAAATAAATGATATTGTTTTATTTATATATGTTTCTGATAAATCTTTTTTAAAACGAATAATACATTGAACTTCTTCACCTGCTGAAAAAGTATTTTTATTTAAAGCAACTCTATTTATAAAATATTTATTGTATCCATTTTCTATTGAAATTTCTGAATTTATTTCATTTATTTGTGGATATTTAATATCATTAAAATATAGATAATAAAAAGGCATTATTAAATTTAGATAATCATCCAAATTTTCAATTGCATATTTATTCTTTAAATTGAGTTCTTTATTTTTTTCATATATAATTTTTGTTTTTATATCAACATTAACAAGGTCAGAAGTATAATAAGTATTTATTGATTGATAATAACCAAGCAGAATAAGTAATAACGAATAATCTTTATGATTGACTAATCTATAAGTAAACTCTTTTTCTGTTTCTGTAATTAAATCATTTATTTTTATGTTCATTTTTATTAATTCGGGAAAAGTATCAAGCAGACCCGAAATACAGGATTGATTATCACTGAATAATCTACCAATGATTTTTCCATTTGAACTTAATTTAAAAGAAATATTATTTCGCGCAATCACTGAATGAATCGTAGCAGGCGCAATAGGAAAATCAATATAACCAGCATTAGAAAATGGATGTCCAAAGCCAATTAATTTTTTATTTGTTTCATCAATATATGTAATAGTTCCAACAGCAGAAATATCAATATCACCTTCCATTAAGATTACACTAATCGGCGCTCCTGCAAATATTTTTAATTTATCTAAATTTGTATTTGAACTATTATTGCCACCACTCTGAACTGGTAAAAAATTTTCTATTTTTAGCAATTTTAAAAATTTATTTACTATATGTTCATTTATACCAGAAATAATTAGCGGAGTAATGATTGGTTTTAGATTATTATTTACATTATTAAAAAATTTATTATTTTTTTTTATTTCTGTTTTTTCTTTAATAGTAGGAAAATTAAGTGTTTCAAGCATATTTTTTATTGGTGTAACACCAGCCAAGGGTTCTTTTGCATAACTCCAACCATAAGCAATTGCACCGGCTAACTTATTTTTTATATATACTGGACTACCACTCATTCCAGCAATAATTCCAGTAAAATTTAATGTGTCACCACTCATTTTTATTAATATTAAATCTTGCTTTGGTAAAAAATTTTTTATTATGCTAATCACTTCTATTGGGAATGTCTCTGCTTCATTATTTTTAAAAACTGTAATGCCATAACCTTTATCGCCTTCATTTATTTCGTTTATATCAATAACACTATTAGCAGTTAAACTTATTTGAAAAATAAATGATATAAAAAAAAATAAAATATATCTCATAATATTTCTACATACTTTCAATTAAATATTCTTCACGAACTTTTGTTTTAACATCTTTTAAATCAAAAAATTCTAATGTTAATGAATTATCATTATTTATAGTAGCCACAACTCCACCACAATTATAATATTTGTCTTTTGAAATTGATATTGATGGAATACTAATTACCTTTGAACCACTAACTGTTATTTTTGTATCTGGTTTGATATGCTTTGGTCTTAAATAATTTTTTGTATCTAATATATAAGCAGAATGGTCAGACCCAATAAAATAAGGATGTTTTAATGCACCACTAAAAACAGCATAAATATTTTCATCAACCGATTGTCCTAATTCGTGATGCTTTTTTTTTTTCTTTGTTAATTTAGCATAATATGGTGGGTCAACTGATTCGTGAACAATACTAAAATAATTTGTATCAATTTTAACAGGAATTTCAAGAATTTTACTTACTAATTCGGGTGTCTCTATAATTTTATTATATGTCTTTTTAGCTAATTCTAAATAAGAATCTACATAATTATGAATATAATCTTTGTTTAAAATTAATAAATCGTGATTGCCTAAAACTGGATAAATATATTTGTTTTCTAATACTTCAACAAGACATTCTATTGCACCACCATGTTCATCCATTATATCACCAGCGTGGAATATTATTTTTACTTCTTTCTTTTCAATGAGGTATTCAACTACTTTTTTTAAAGCAGAAATATCACCATGTGAAGAAGCAATTATTCCTACTTTATCGCCGATATTTATATCTTCTATTCGTTGATATACAAAATTTCTTTCCTGTAATTTTAATCTTAAATAATCCCAATTTAAATATTTAAACATTTTTATTTCTTCTTTTTTATAAAAATTTTACTGCTGTGCCATATCCAAGTATAGAAGCACCTTTTTCTGTTCGCTCCATTGTATAACCTACGCCAATTATTGCATCAGCTTGTAATGTTTGCGCTTCTTCAATTAACATACTGTTTACTTTGCCTATAACAATTTGATTAAAAATTTTTGGTTGGGTTAAACGCTTATGTGCTGTAATAATATCAATAATTTCATAAGGTTCTTTTAAATCACCTGTTGTCATTATTATCTTTTTTTTCATATTTTATCCTCACTTTAAATTTTTTAAATTAAATAAGGTAATTTTATATATTATTCAATTTTTAGTCAAGTTAAAATATTGATTGTTTTTATTCATAAAATTTTATTATTATTTTCTTGACTTCAAAATTCACATAATATATTATTTACAAAAATTTGTAAAATTATAGATTATATATTTAAAAAGGAGGAATGATTTATGTCAGATGAAGTAAAGAAAGGTAGTAAAGGATTAATTATTGGAATTGTCATTGGATTAGTTATTATTATTATTTTAGTTGTTGTAAATGCTAAACAATCATCAAAAATTGATGAATTAACAAAATTCAAAGAAGAAGCAGATGCCAAAATCAGTGCTGCTGATGCTAAATATAATGAATTGCAAAAATCATACGCTGAATTGGAAGGTATTAAAAATCAATTAGAAGAACGAGTAAAAATTCTTGAAATAATGAGTGGAAATATTAGTGCGAGTGATAGTATTGTTGTTGAATTAAAATCAACAATATCATCTAATCCAAAACTAAAAAATGATAAAGTATTGAAACTTATTTCAGCACTTGAAAGTAATGTTAGTTCGATGAAAGATTTAATTAAAAAATAATTTTTTTTATAATTCATTTTTTATTTAATGAATAATAAAGATGAGATAAAATCATTTGGTGATATTTTTACAACGCTCGATAATAAAGAAATAAAAATATTAGAAAAATTTATCGAAGAAAAACTATTTCCAAAAGGTATTCCATTAACTGCTGAAGGTAATCCAGCAGATGGAATTTATATAATAAAAAGTGGTATAATTGAAATAACAAAACAAAAGGGGCAAAAAATAGAAGGGGAATTAAAAACAGGCAAAATTTTTGGTGAAATAAGTTTTCTCTTTGATACTCCGCAAAATGCTACTTTATATACAAAAGAAGAATGTAGATTGATGTACTTAAAAAAAGAACAATTTGAAATAATAAAAAAGAAATATCCAGAATTAGCATTAAAAATGGTTTTAGAATTAGCAAAAAAATTGTATCTTAGATTGACAAAACAATGAGATATTTTAGTAAGTCTTTTTTTCTTTTTTTTCTCATCATTATTTTTTTTTCTTCACTTACAAAAGCAGACCAATATAATTTGACGAAAGATGATTATTATAAATTTATTTTAGGTTATTATTATCAAACAACAAATCAGATTGATAGTGCTGTTTTATTGTTTCAAGAATTAGCAAATGATACTAAATCTTTTAGTGAAGCAATAAAAGAATTAATAATAATCAATGAAGAAAAAGGAGACTATGAAACAGCAAAAAAATATTTGCTTGAATATAATCAAAAAAAACCAGACGATTATTTTAGTTGGTTTCATTTAGGTGTAATAAAATTAAAAGAAGGCGAATATGAAAAAGCAAAAGAATATATTGAAAAAGCATATCAATTAAATCAAAGTGAAATTAGTATATTATATTATTTAGCATCATCTTATTATGCTAATAATCAATATGATAGTGCTATACAATATTACACAACTTTCTTAAACAAAACATATCCAAATTATGAAGTATTATTTAATTTAGGCAAGTTATATTATTTAAAAAATGAATTTGATACTGCAATAAATTATTTAAAAGATGCAATAGAATTAAATCCTTTATTAACTGATGCGTATTTATTACTTGGTAATTCATATAATAAAACAGGTAAAATAAAAGAGGCAGATGATATATTTGAAAATTTATTAAAAATAGAACCATCAAATAAATATGCAATAAATAAAATAATCGAAAAATACAACAGAGAAAAAGAAGAAAAAAAATTACAGGCACTTATTCAATTTTTAATGGAGCATAATTCACTTGATTTAAATGACTTAAATAAAATAGCATTATTAGTTATAAAAAATGGGAATCTTGATTTTGCTTTAAGTATCTTCAATTACATATTATCCATCCAACCAGAATATATTGATGGATATATTTTTTGTGGTTACATTTTTGAGCAAAAACTTATGTTTAAGGAAGCATTAAAATATTATTATTCTGCACTTGAAATAAATCCTAATAATGTTGAAATTTATTTTTTAATTGGCGAAATATATGAAATATTAAATGATTATCAAAATGCTTATAAAATATATAAAGAAATATTAAAAATAAATAAAAATAATGACCGCGCTTTATTCAAATGTGGTGTTGTTCAAGAAAAATTAAAAAATTTTGAAAAAGCAGAAGAATACTTAACAAAAGCAATTGAAAAAAATCCAGACTTTACAACTGCACTTAATTATTTAGGTTATTTATATGCTGAAAAAAATATAAAAATTGATAAAGCAAAAGAATATATTGAAAAAGCATTATATCTTAATCCAAAAAATAGTTATTATTTAGATTCTCTTGCCTGGGTCTATTATCAATTGGCTGATTATGAAAAAGCTTATAAATATATTTTAGAAAGTATAAAATATCTTGATGATGAAGACCCAATTATTTATGAACATCTGGGCGATATCTGTGTTAAGATAAATAAAAATGATGAAGCAATTGAAGCATATAAAAAATCACTTGAAATAAAAGAAAACAATAATGTAAAAGATAAATTAAATAAATTATTAAAAGAATAAGGTGGCGAGATGAAAAATGAATTTTCTGTAAAATCACTTGGTAAGTGCACAATAAATTCTCCTTTAAAACTTTCAAATGTAATAGGTGATGGAATTTTTAATTATGTTTCTGATGATGAAAAAGTAATATTTGATGTTTCTTTATCAAATTTTAAAAAATGTTTAAAAACCAAAAAAGAACCATTAGCATTTGAAAAAGCAGGACCGCGTGAAAAAATATTTTTCGAACCAGTGAAAACAAAAGCAGCAATTGTTACTTGCGGGGGCTTATGTCCTGGCTTAAATAATGTTATTCGTAGTTTAGTTATGGAATTATATTATCGATATGGTGTAAAAAATATTATTGGAATTAAATATGGTTATGAAGGCTTTATTTCTAAATATAATCATCCAATAATAGAATTAACACCTAAAATAGTTGAACAAATTCATCTATTTGGAGGAACTATTCTTGGTTCTTCGCGCGGAAAACAGGATGTATCAGAAATTGTTGATACTCTTTATAATCTAAATATTAATATTTTATTTTGTATTGGTGGCGATGGCACTTTAAGAGGTGCAAATGCTATTGCAGAAGAAATCGAAAAAAGAAAATTAAAAATTGCTGTTGCAGGTATTCCAAAAACAATTGATAATGATATAAATTTCATTGAAAAATCGTTTGGTTTTGAAACAGCATTTTCTATTGCTAATGAAATTATTCGTGATGCTCATAATGAAGCAATTGGTGCTTATAATGGTATTTCTCTTATAAAACTTATGGGTCGTGATTCTGGTTGGATTGCTGCTAATGCTGCTTTATCTATGCAAGAAGTAAACTTTGTTTTAATACCCGAACTTGAATTTGACCTTGAAGGTGAAAAAGGCTTTTTAAAATGTCTGGAAAAACGAATATTAGCGAGAAATCACGCTGTTATTCTTGTTTCAGAAGGCGCTGGTCAATTTTTATTTAATGATAAAAAAGTTGAATATGATGCTTCTGGTAATGTAAAATATCAGGATATTGGTTTATTTTTAAAAGAACAAATTAGTAATTATTTCAAAAAACTAAATATACCAATCAGTTTAAAATATATCGATCCAAGTTATATAATACGGAGTGCGCCGGCAAATGCTAATGATAGTAAATTTTGTTCTCAATTAGCGCAAAATGCTGTTCACGGCGCAATGGCTGGTAAAACTGGTTTTGTCGTTGGTATTTGTAATCATAAATTTACTTATTTACCTATTCCTCTTGCTGTAAAAGAACGAAAAAAAATTTCATTAGAAAGTGAATTATGGTGGCAGGTACTTGAAGCTACAGGTCAACCAATGAGTATGAAAAATTAGTATGTTATTAAAAGATACAATTAAATTATTATTACAAAATGAAGAAAAAAAAGATGATGATAAAAAATTACATAAAATAAAGAATCGAATTATTGGAAAAAACCTGAATTTTAATATTACTTATTCTAATACTTTTTCTACCAATCAATTTTTAAAAAAAATTAAAAATCAACAACAGTTATTCAAATTAGTTGGTCCTTTTACAAGAGGAAAAAAATTTACAAAAATATAAATATGAAATTTTATATTATTCTTTTTTTAATAACTATATTTTTAAATAATTGTATAATTCAAGAAACATTAACTACAACAGAACGAACAAATATCTTTTTACTTCAAAAAGAAAAAAAAATAAATCAAACATTTTTTAACAAATCAAATAAATTATATGGAATTATACTATTATATAAAACATTGGAAGATAACACAATAATAAACATCAAATTAAATGATGAAAATAAAAATTTATATGAAAAAAATTTTTCATTAAATTCAATACCTTCTAAATATAAAACATTAAAAATTTTATTTGATAAATCATTAGAAACAAAAATAAAAAATTATGAAATTGAAATTATATCAAATAAAAATATTTATTTTTTTGGTGATTTGAAAGATATTTATTTATGTGGAATTTATAATATAAATTTTAAATATATAATAAAAAATTTTTTTAAAAAATTTTTTAGAGATAAATTATTTCTTGTAATTTATTTTCTAATTTTATTTTTCTTTATTGCCTGCTTTATTTTTAAAAAAACTCATTAATAATTTTTTTTATTTTTTTGGAAATAAACCAAGTTCTATTTCACTAAATACATCTGCTGTATATATATATATATCAGCATCTTTCCAACCATCCCAACCAATGCCTGCTTTATCACGGGCGCAATGTCCTAAAAATTCTTCTTTTGACCAACCTGTCTCTTTTGCAACCTGTGGTAAAAATGTGCCGGAACGAAAACCTTTAACAATATAAATTCCGTGTTTACCTAATTCTATTTCATCTATTGACTTAACTTTTTTTAATGGAGATAAAACAGATATTTCAATATCTATTTCTGATAATTCAGATACTGAAACTTTTGAAAATCTATAATCTTGTGTTGAAGAAGCAATAGCCATTTCCTGCACAACTTTATATAATGGTTCATCTGCCATAAATCTACCAATACAACCACGAAGATTTCCATGTTTATGCAATGTAACAAATGCTCCACATTCTTTCAATAAATTCTCTGAAAATTCTTTTTCTTTAAACTCTGGTATTTTATTATTTTTTATATATTCTACTATTGTCTCTCTTGCTACTTTTAATAAATCTTTTTTATCTTTTTCTGTTAATACAAATTCTTTTTCTTTTGACATTATTTTTGCCTCCTCTTTTTTATTTGATAAAACAACAAATGAATGGTATCCTACAACCCGACTTTTATCTCCACTTACATCACCTGAATTCATATATTGTATATGTTCTATTTTATATTCCTCTTCTACTTCTATCATATTTAATAATGTTATTACTGATGATAATCCACAAATACAACATGCTAACTTAGGTATGCCTTTATTCATATATTTATTATTTTCACTTAATAAAAAATTTATATTCTTTTTTTGAATTGCTAAACCAATATTTTTATCAACTTCAACTGCATTATTATAATCAGGATAATGCGAAAAATCAGTGCTTATAATAAATAGATTGTCTTCTGTAAAATATTCTTTTAATGCACTGCTTAATTTTTTTAATATATTTAAATCATCTGTCCCAATAATAATGGGAACTATCCTGATTTCTTTTTTAAAAATGTATTGTAAAAATGGTAATTGCACTTCAAGAGAATGTTCGTATAATTCTGCTTCTTCTTTGAAAAAAATAAAATCATATTTCTTTATTAATTCATCTGCTAATTCAATATTTACTTTAACCAGACCAAACGGCGTTTTATAATCTCCTGAATTATAAATTGAAGCACCATTAAAAGCAGCATAATGTGATGAACCAATTAAAAAAATATTATTATAATTTTTATTTGTATTTATTTGATTATAACCAGAGGCTGCAACAATACCAGAAAAAATATAACCTGCATGCGGAACAATAAAAGCACGAACATTATCAAATTTTTTGCGTTCTGCTTTTGAAAAAAGATATTCAACCATTTGTCTTAATTCTTCTGGTTTATCTGGATAAAATTTTCCTGCTGCTACTGGTTCTCGAATTTTATTTTCTTTTTTTAAAACTTTTTCTTTGCTATTGCAATTATTCGATAAGATTAAAAAAAATAAAAAAATTATTATTTGTCGTTTTAGGAAATATGATTTCATTCTAATTGTCTGATTTCATATTTTTAATTCGCATTTTATTGAAGGTAATTCAGTTACTTTTTTTATTGTATTTCTTAATATTTCTCTTTCATTAAACATTTCATCAAAATCAAAAACATTATAAAAATCCTCAATTCTATCACTTTCTGTTTTTGATAAAACTTTTTCATTTATTAGAATATAAACAATATTACCAATATCTTCTGTCTTATAAATTCCCCAATTATTTAATACCTCTTTTGCTAAAATACCAAATTCTTTTAATGCCAGTTCATAAACAGCAAATGAAAGTTCTTTACCGCTGATATGCCTTCGTTCTTTTATTTTGAAATTTATGTAATATTCTAATGCTGATAAAATAAATAAATATGCTCCCGCTTTATATCTTTTATCATTTTCACAAATATTATTTATAATTATTTTAATGTCCATTTCATTTGACATATATATTATTATAATTAATAAAATAAAAAAGTCAATAAATATTTTGAGTTTTAGAGGATTTGATAATTTTCTATTTTGAAAAAAAACTAAAAGATATAAAAAAATGTGCCTGGCAGGATTCGAACCTGCGACCCTCAGATTAGAAGTCTGATGCTCTATCCAACTGAGCTACAGGCACGAA
>DAONJL010000057.1:0-5182 GCA_035405645.1 bacterium
TATTCTGCACTCTGCTCTAAAAAAAGGACTTTAAGGACGTCTGACCCCATGCACAGACTACACAACAAAAAAATTTTTTTCTTGATAAATAGCAAATTAGATTTAATAATAATTTTAATAATGAAAAAAAGGGAAAAAATATTCAAGTGATTTTTTCTATTTTCAATTCCACATCAAAATCAAAATAATTTTTTCAATTTTCATTCTATAAATAATTCCATTAAAAAAAGGAGGTGAGATTTTTAATTTGTTTTTTTCAGGTTTATTGCCTGAAATATTTTTTTGAAAAAATTTTTAAAAAAGGAGGATTGTATGAAATTTATTTATTTTTTACTTAGCTTAATATTATTGCTTTACTTTAATTCTTTCTTATTTGCCAGTGAAGAAGATTTATTTGCAGAAGAAGCATTTTTTAAAGTAGAAGAAGAAATGGCATCAGTTGCATCAAAATATGCACAAAAGATTACAGAGACCCCAGCAATATTATCAGTTTTAACAAGAGAACAAATGCAGGATATGGGTTGTCGAACTCTTGCTGATGCATTAAGATATGTGCCTGGAATTGGCATTAGTGTGGATGAATTAGGTGGTTATTATAAGGTTGCAATTCGTGGTGTTCGTCAATGGCCCAATGTTTTATTTTTAGTTGATGGTCAGCGTTTAAATGATTTTTATACTGGTCTTGCTTTATATGATTTATCTATTGATAATATAGAAAAGGTCGAAATCATTCGTGGACCGGGTTCATCTATTCACGGAACTGGCGGTTTTGTTGGTGTTATTAGTGTTATTACAAATCAAAATATGCCAGAAGGAATAACAACAAAAGTAACAGGTGGCGAAAATAAAGAATTACGAACAAGTATAAATTGGTCAGGAAAAATAGAAGGTTGGAAAACAAATTTATTTGCCGAAATATTTCAAACAGATGGTCAAAAACATCAATTATATGGTTCACCAGTTCAAGTTAATCTTAATAGTGGAAGAACACAACCACATTTACCAATAGAATATATTGGCACAGCAGATGATACACAACTTGTTGCAAATGAAAATAATAAAAGAGGAAATTTAATTAATTTTAATCAATATAGTGGAAGTGAAACAGCATTAGTAAATATAGGACAAACAATAGAAGAAAAAGAGCAAGCATTTATTGACTATAAAATGGCTAAACAGGATATGAATATAAAATTAAAATATATTTATGATAAGAGAGGACCAAATATTGGATTAAGAGGCTGGAAAATGCCAAATACAAGTTTAGAAAGAAGCATTATTACAAGCATAATAGATAAAACAAATAAAATAAATGATAATTTAGATGTAATTGCTAAGTTTTATTTTGACCAGCAAATGGTTAACAATAAATATCAGGTTACTGCCGATAATCCAATTGTTGGTGAAGTAACATCAGCAAATCGCGGGGAATATCAAATATTAGAATATTCAGCAAGAACTTATGGCGCAGAATTTCAAGCAAATTATGTATTAAAAAATAATACAATTGTTTCAGGTATACAATATGAACGATTAGGATTATTTAATTATAATTTTCATAAAGAAAATAGTATAGGGTATATGGAAATATTATCACAAGAAAATCGTTCAAGAACAGTTATGGGTATATATATTCAAGATGAATTCAGACCAAATCAATTTATAGGAATAACAGCAGGTGTTCGCCATGATAAATATAGTGACTTTGGAAAGACCACTAATCCAAAAATAGGTGCAGTATATATGTTAGGTAAACATTTTAATCAAGATTATTTAAAAGGAATAGGAATAAAAATATCATATGCAACAGCATTTAGAGCACCAACATTTCAAGAATTATATGATAAAACACAGGCAGATTTAGTATATGGAGCAATAGGTTATCCAAATTTAAAACCAGAAACAATAAAAACATACGAAGGTGCTATAGAATATGAATATAAATGGTTAAGATTAAAAGCAAATTATTACGAAAATGAGATTAAAGATCAAATAGGAGTTACACCTGGTTTACTTGGAACTGTTCAAGGTACAAGTAATCCATATTTTAATAATTCATCATTAGTTAAAACAAAGGGTTATGAATTAGAATTAAAGACAACAAAACATACTTTACATAAGTTTTTCCCTGATATGTGGTATTGGGCAAATGTTTCAAAAGTTAGTGTTGATGCAGAAGCATTTAGTATTGGTATAACTCAGATGGCAGCAGTAAAACGACTTGAATTACCACAATGGGAATTTTCTTTTGGTATAAATACTGGTATTTCAGAATATTTAAGAGCATCAGTTAGTTATGAAAGAATCTCTGAAAGAAATAGCAATACAAGAACAACAATAGAAAGAGAAGTAAAAAGTAGATGGCGAATTCCAGAATTTGATGAGTATAATTTTCATATATATTCAACACCAAAATTATTTAAAAATTATACAATCGGCTTAAAAGTATTTAATGCTGGTGATAAAGAAACTTATGATGATCCAACAACAATTGGTGCTCAAGAAGTTCAGCGAGAAAATAAAACTATGTTAGGTTATATTAAATATGTATTTTAAAAAAGGAGGGAAAATTTAATGAGAAAGTTATTATTATAATTAATGTCAATTCTTCTAATTTTCACCATCTGCTTTTTTATTGGTTGTGGTTCAACTGAAAAGCCAAGTTGGCAAGCCCCACCCGCAACTCCATCAACCCCTGTTTCTGTAAAAGTATTTGGTGAAGATACAACAAGTTTTAAACTTGTAAGTGGCAATGTTTTTACTGGTTCTGAAACTTATTCAATTTTTTGCGAGGAAACAGGATATACACCCAGTTGTGGTGATACGCCATTAGTTGATTATGTAATAACAGGTGGTAATATTTGTGTTTATTATTCAGGTGGTCCTGGCGCTGGCGGCGCCGCAGTTTATAGTGCTGGTAGACGATATCCAAATATTGGTATAAGAACTGGTGAAGAACCGATGATGAATTTAATTACTGATGGTATGCTTTATTATGCAAGAAAACATTATTCAAATTATGCTAATCCTATTCGAATTGCGATTCATAATGGAGGCGGAATAAATAAAGAAAAAACAATTAGTGTTGATTCTTTTAAAAGTGGTGGTGCTGTAAGTTTTGTTAAGAGCCTTTTCAGATTTGATAATTATTTAACAGTAGTTGAATTAACACCAGCAAGTTTAAAAAGATTAATTGAATATGGTATTGCTGGAATGAGATATCGTGATAATTCTAAAACTCTATCTGAAAATGCGAATGTCTCAGATGGAAATTTTTTACATTTTAGTGGTATTTCTTTTACATATACAAGAGGTGCTTCAAGTATTGAAGATAATGCATATTATTATGATGCTACGAATAATATTATAACAAATAATGGTTCAAGGGTAGTAGATTTATATTTATGGAATATACCATCTTATGATACTGTAAATGACCCTTATGATTCTAATTTAGCGAATGCCTTAAATCATCCAGAAGATTCAATACCTCTTGTATTAAATGGTCAATTAGTGCCAGAGTATGCTGATACTAAAATTTATGCTATTGCAGTTAATTTTTTAATGATTACTGAAAAAGCCGCGGCTGCTGCAGCAGAAATAACTGAGGATAAAATTAAATATGTTAGTTCAACTATTAGGCCAAATGAAGCCTTAGAAGAAATATTAACTGATACTGAACATTATACACTATATCATAGATTACAGGGAAGAATAAAAGCAGTTATGGGAGGAGTAAGTGCATCAAATGTTTCAGCTGAAATATCATTAAGTCATCCAACATATATTAAAACAAATGATACATTTTCAATCACTATTATTGACCCTGACTTGAATACTATTTCATCAATAAAAGAATTTTATCTTAGTGCTGTTTCAATTGCAAATGTTTCTAAAAATGATATTGAAAATATTGCAATTTTTGAGAATTCTGAAAATGTAAAGAATTTTAGTGGAAGCATTTTAGTAGATACAAATTCATCATCAAATCAAGTAAATAATCAAAAATTATTTGCAGAAGATGGTGATACAATTGTTATTGCATATCAAGATCCATATTATGTAAATGACAAAAAATTTATAACGAGAAGAGTTATAAATGGTTCAATCGCAACAATTAGTTTAAAACAAGATACAAATGCTACAAGTTTAGGTTCGATTTTAACTGATGCATATTATATAAACTTAACTGATACTTCCTGGTCAGGTGATACATTACAAATATTATTAACTGATGCTGACCAGAATCAGGATATAACTGCCTCAGAAACAATAACAGTTATCATAACAGTTATCCGAAGCGATACAACAACAATATTTGATACTGTGGTATTAGAACTTACAGAAAATGGTATTAATAATTCAACATTTATTGGCACAGTCAATATGGTAGATACAACAACTTTTGATTCAACAAATAATACAATTGAAGCTACAAAAAACTATAAGATTAGAATATATTATAAAGATCCAGATTCAATTGAAGAACTTATAACTGAGATATTAGTTATTTAATTAAGCATCATTGTTCTAAAGTTGTAAATTAAAGTTTGAATTATAGTTAAAGGCAGTCGTTCAAAAGCGACTGCCTTTTTTATTTTTTGTAATTATTTTGCATTATTATTATTGGAGACGATTATTGTGGATTCTTTGGGATTATTGGGGACAGGCGTCATCACATCATCACAAATTGAATAATTATAAGTCTATTTAATATGTTTTTTAAAAATTTAGTATAATTTTATAATAAAGTTTTTTTTATTACACTAATAATAATACCACGAATAAGAAATAAGCCACGAATTTACACGAATTAACACGAATTTATACAAATAAAAAAAATAAGACGAATAAGGTTAATGATACAAATAAGATAAATAACACAAATTATTTTGCCATCTACTAAAACTACTCTGCACTAAAATAAATTTAACCCGCTTTGGGGGTGTTTTTTTGAAGGGTTTTCTTACCGCAGGTTAACACCTGCGGTTAATTGAAATTTAACCACTTCGTGGTTATCTTTTTGCAAATATTTCTGGTTTGCCACTAATAATATTAAATAACATAAATAGCACGAATAAATAGGGAATAATAGTGCCACGAATAAGAAATAAGCCACGAATTTACACGAATTAACACGAATTTATACAAATAAAAAAAATAAGACGAATAAGGTTAATGA
>DAONJL010000057.1:5282-15118 GCA_035405645.1 bacterium
ACACGAATTTATACAAATAAAAAAAATAAGACGAATAAGGTTAATGATACAAATACGATAAATAACACAAATTATTTTGCCATCTACTAAAAGTTTGTACTTTTAATCATTTCTTAATTAAAAAATTTATAAAACATTCAGGTTTATGAAACCAGCCAAAAGTAGGAGATAAAGCAAAATATCTGTATTCACTTTCTTTATTGTCTCTATCTATTCTTGTTGCATTAAGAGAAATAGAATTATTTTTTGAAGAAAAATTTATATAACTTAAAGGCAATTGAATTTCAAGTTGCCAGCCATTTGTTTTTTGAAAAACAGTTGAAATAATATTATCAGCATTCCATTTTTTCGCTTCGTCAAAATTTATGTTTATGTTTGTTTTTAAAAATGCATCAAATATAGTATTTAATGGATTTACTTCAATCTCAATATATGATTTTGTCTCTTCATTATCACATAAAGCAATAAATAATTCGCAAACATCTTCTTCATAAATTGCTGCATCGCGATTAGTATGAAAAGCAAAAATAGAAGAATCAAAGACATCAAAAGAGATAAATAAAAATTCAGAATCGCAAGCAAATGCTACAAGCGTTTGAATTTCAGCTTCTTTACCAGTCATAGCATCAACCATTTTGTATTTTGGAGTTAATTGCCAGATAGTATCATCTAATAAGCCATCTATAATTGGTTTTTCATCAGTCCAAAAAATAAAATAATTATCAGCAGCATTTAAAAATTGTAATGTTAAAATAAAAAAAATAAAGAAAAAAATTTTTACCATTTGACAGTGCCAGCAAATTTAATTATATCATTTTCATCAGCAGGATAGATTTTATAATAACCATTCAAATAAATATTACCAAAATCAATTAACCAGATAAGTTGATTATAATCATCAGAAGATAAATTTATATATTTTCTGGTCTTATATGAAAGTTTGATTTTTGATTTTTTAAATTGTTTTTCAAAAGTTAAAATTATCTGGTCATAATGACCTTTTGTAGTTGGAACCTCAATTACTTCTTCACCTGATAAATTTTCATAATCAAAATATGCAGTTTCCTGAATTATTTCTGTTAGTGTATTTGTATAATATCTTTTAAATGCTGTCTCTATTTTGTATTTTTTATCTTTATTGTTGTATTTTATTTGATGCTCAAAACTTTCTTTTTCATAATTTGTCGGTTTATTCGAACTATATTTATTTTTCTCTGATTTATAATATTTAAAGTTGTATGAAAATGGCTTTTTTAGATCAGTTGAAAGATTTAATTCACGCTTTTTTTCAAAACTATCAGTTTTAATTTTTGAACCAAAATAACTTATTCTGCTTGAACTTTCTAAATAATATCTACCCGCAGTATCAGAAAAATCGTTTAAATCATAATCAATTTCACCATATTTTAATTGTAAAGCAAAATTATTAAAATATTTCAGTTTGTCAATAGGAGAATTTTTATTATCCCATTTATTTGACCAACTTATTTCTTTTGCAGAATATTCTATATCAGTTGATTTTTCTCTGCCTTCTTCTAATCGTAAATTTATTATTTGTGTATTCGTAATATTGTATTTTGTCTCAATATTAAATACCTCAGCATCAGGTTTTGAAATATTATTATATGAATGATAGTGAATAAAATTTATGTCATTATTTATATAATTAAATTCAATATTGAATTTTTTGCCTTTTTTATTTAAACCAAGTAAAAGTGCTTCGCCAGCATTTATAACTCTCGAATTTTCACCATATAAAATAAAACCTAATGGAGTAAGATAAGTAAAATTCCAGCCAAAAACTTTGTTAGAAAATTTTGAAAGCAGATTTTTTTCAATATAATGAGCATCATAAGCAGTAAAACCAAGTATCAGTTCATTTGATGGTTTAAATGTGATATTACCCCCAAATAATTTTTCTTCTAAATTTTCATTCCGTTTATTGCCTGAACTTGATAATGAAATCTTATATGTTCTTGCTAATGTATCAATATCAGTTGTTTCATAATAGTTCTTTGAATATAGAATAGAAATATCAAATTTTGTTTCAAAGATATTTTTTATTTGATATGCTATACCTTTTAAATTTGAATATTCATAAGTATTATCATCAATATCAATTACATTCTGGTCTTTTGTTTTTAATTTGTTAAAAATTTGATAATAACCAAAATTAGCACCATAATTACCAATTACTAATCTATCATTTTTAATAAAATTATCTATTTTTATTCCTGCTTTTAAAAGATTATCAATTTGTGTTTCACCTTTATCTCGTTCTGTTCTTGCTATTATTTGATATTTGTTTTTTGTTAACTTTATGTTTTGATAAATTTTTGCTGTCTTTTGATCTGATAGAGTTTCATCAAAATTAAAATCATATTCTAAAAATTTTGCTTCAACTTCAATTGTTGTAATAAATGGTTTAATAAAATCAAATACATCCTGTGGCACAATATTTCTTAATAATAAATCATCAATAGATTCAAAAAGACCAACTTTTTCACGGCTTTCAATTATTTTTAAAATTTCATCTTTTGAAATGTTTGGTAATTTGAATAATTCAGCAAATTTTGCTGTATTTATATTTACTGGCTTGTTAAATAATTCTTGCAATAATGTAGCATCATCTTCTTTTATTTCACCAGTATAATATAATTCCCAAATTTCATCTTCACTTGTTATTGGTTCTGGCAATTTTAATTGGTTTATTAAACCTTCCTGACTGATATCAATTGCAATTTTTGTGAATTCTTTTGTTGCCTGTAATTGTTCGATTTCTTCTAATGATAAAAATTTTTTTGCGCCTGTTGTAGTTTGAATTTCTACTTTTTCTTTTTGCGGTGTTGCTGTTAATACTGCTTTGTCTAATGCTTCATCAGTAATTTCTTCTTTTGCTTCGCCAGCGTCAGGTTTTTCTTTTATTTGTTTTTTGCTTTCTTTTATTTCTGTTTCTTCTTTGTTTTCACTTTCTCCTTCAATTTCAGATTCTTCTTTACTTTCTGTTTCTTCTTCATTTAATTCATCATCATTTAATTCTTTTTCTTCTTGCTCTTCTGTTTCATCATTTATTTCTTCATTATCTTCATTCTCTTCTTCTGAATAATTATTTATTTTATTTTCTTTTTCGTTAGTTTGTTTTTCTTCCTGTTCATTTATTTTTTCTTGTTCTTTTATTTTGCCTTCGTTTGTTTCAGCATTTTCTTCTTTGTTTATATTTCCCTGTTCTTTTAATTCTTGTTTGCTTACATTATTTTCTTCTACAATTGTATTATCATTTTTTATTTCATTTATATTTTGCTTTTCTTTTTCGTTTTCTATTTTTTCAATTACATTTTCTTTTGTGATTTTAATTTCTGTTTTTTTATTAATAGTTGGCTGTGAGATTTTTTCTTTATCTTGCAATTCATTTATTTTATTTGATTCGTGTTTTGCTTCTGATTCTTCATTTTCTTCTGCGATTTCGTTTTCTTCTTCATCATCCTCATCATCATTTAACTCTTTTTCGTTTGTCGTTTCTTCTTTTTCGATTTGTTGTTCTTTAACTTTTTTAATTGTTTCAGTTTTTATTTGTTCTGGCAAATTATTTGATGATAATTTTATTAACAAATTATCAAATTTATAATCAAGACCAATAATATGAGTATAATCAAAAATTTGATTATAAACAATAGTATAATTAAGAGAGAGAATTTTTTTCTCTTTGCCAATATTAAAATTTAAACCAACACTAATATTAGAAGGGTTAGTTTGATAACCACATCTAAAAATAAAATTATCAGAAATATTAAATTGAAGACCAGATAAAAATCGATTATTATAATCATAAGGAGGCAATTCATAATCAAAAGAAAGAAGTAACATTTTAAAAGGCGAAAAAGAAAAGCCGAATTGATAGGACTTTTCGATAGGTGTAGATAAAACAGGTTCATTGAAATTTCTTGAAATAAAACCAAAATTTAACCAATAGATAGGTTGATAGAATAAACTAAAATCATAACTTAAAACATCTTTTGAACCAACTTCATTAATAGATAGCGATAAAATTTTAAAATTCGCGCCAGCACTAAAATTATTTAATATTTTATAGCCAGTAGAAAATAAGTAAGTTCTTTCTTTATATAAATTAAAACCAAATTCTTCATAAGCAATGCCAAAACCAAATTTATTAAATGATTTTTGCAAAGCAAAATTAAAGAATTGTAAATCAGAGAGATTAAATAATTTACCACTTGAACTAATGAATTGATAATCAGATAAAAACGGTAAAATAGCAGGATTAAAAAAAATAGAATTAGCATCATAAATAACAGAGGAGTAAGCATTACCAAGCGCCGAAGGAACAGAATAAGAATTTCTAAACAAAAATTCTGCATTTAAATTTAAATAACACAAATAAACCAATAAAAATAAAAAACAAATTTTTTTCATAAATTAAAAACTTTTTGCAACGACAAAAGTTTGTTTAAAAATTTTATGATTACCAGTAGTATTATTATAAGCATCAATATAAAGAATATAGATACCAGCAGGCACGAGAGAATTTTTATAATCAAAACAATTCCAGGTAAAAGAATAAGTGGAAGGTAAAGCATAAGATTCATTATTTACAAGTTCAGCAATTTTTCTGCCTTGAATATCATATATTCTTATTGTGATTGAAACAGTTTGATAAATATCAATATTAATAGTTAATGCTTTTTTTTGCGGGTCAGGTGAATCTAAAATAATTGTTCTTGAATTTAATCTAATATTTCCAATACCTTGCATTACTTCGCTTTGCTCAGCCCCAATATTTATAGGTGCTAATTCCCAATCATCAGCAGAATTAAAATCAATATAAACACCATTTATAGTTTTACGAGTAGCAGAAATATTTTTAATAAGATATTTAGTAAAAATTAAAGAAGAAGGAGAAGAAGAAGACCATTCGCCAACATTATTAAGATAAGTGAGATATTCAGATTTAGTCGAACTAATATCATAATCATCAGTATAACCAACAGCATCATCAACCTCACCAAATTGATTATATAAAACAATTAATTCATCAGTAGAAGTGAGACTAGAATATGTAGTATAAGTTTTTAAAACATTTCCAGCAGGTTGTGTATCATCAATATTATTTGAGTTAAAATAAAGAATGATTTTATTACCTGGATAAACAATTGAATTTCCAAAGATTTTTATTGAACCTTTATATAGTGTTTTACTAACTAAAATATTTTTTATGTTTGAATAATTATCAAAAGAATAACCAGCAATATTAGCGCCCTGACCATTATTGCCATCATCAACACAGTAAAATTCCACCATATCTTCAAGAAATTCTGCTTTGTTAAATAAAAATTCTGTGATTATTAATTTCATTTTTTGGCTTGTTTGTGCAATTGGCATATTATATTTAGTAAAAGTAAGATTTCGATTTTCATAACCATATTTATTAGTGTAAGTAACAAGAATATAGTAATTTTTATTGTTTTGAAGTAATTTGCCTTCAATTGTTGAAACAGTAATTTCATTACAATTTTTATTATAAACAACAACTTCTGGCGGTGTATCTGTTTTTTCAAGTTCAATTGGTAATTCTGAAATGTATAAATTATAACGATAAAAATCTTTATTTGTAGTTGGTGTAAAATAAACAGTTAAATTGCCACCAATATCTTTTGGTGTATCAAGAATTGTAATATCAATAATGTCATCAGAAAAAGGAGAAATTAAGGTAGGAATAAATCCTGGAGTTGGTGGCTTGATTTCTAACCAATCTTTATAAGAATTATTATCAATAAGAGAATTATTAAGAAAATAACGAGAAATAGAATAACCACTGGAAAAGCCAGTTGGTTTTAAACTTGTCACATAATTATTTCCATTATGCGTGCCAGACCACGCTTGTTTGCTTATTAGATTATTTGCATAATCTGGTGGTTTATTTTCATCTGACCATATAACTGCATCTAGAATATTATCGGCAGAAGCATCAGAAGCAAGAAATACAAAAGAAGCAGAATAACTTAAACCATCATCAAAAGTATAAATATTCAGTGTTTTATTTGAGTTTGCAATTGTATCATCATCAATAGAATCAGCGTTAAAATAAAGAATAAGAAATTCACCTGTTTTTATTATTGTTGTTTCCTGTGGTGTCTCTGTATCATTATCAATATCCCCAATTATTTTAACGAGTGTATATGGGTTTGATTGAGAAGTACCCTTTTTAAAAATTGCATAATCTTTTATATCAGCACCCTGTCCATTATTGTTATCATCAACACAATAAATTTCAATAAAATCAACAGAGTCGCCAGAACTATAAAAGAATACTTCTGTTATTTTTAATTGAGGTTGCGCAAATAAAACAGAATAAATAAATAAAAAAACAAAGATAATTTTTTTCATAATTTCAAAATACAATATTAAGATTTATCGCTGTTTTATCACCAAGTATTTCATTTTGTTTAAATAAAAAATCTAAAGATAAATTATGTTTTGAAATTTTTGTGTTTATACCAAAACCAAATGATAGATTTTTTTCATTTATTTCAGGACTAAATTTATAGCCAACTCGTGCTGTAAAAGTTTTATTTATATAATATTCATAACCAAGTGCAAGTTTATTTTTGTTATCATTATTTATATTATAATCAAGCGAAATAAAATGAGAATCCATAAATTTTGTTGAAGCACCGAGAGATAATGTTTTTGGAAATTTTTCATCTTTTTCCGCACCAAAATTTGTTGACCAGCCATAATAGTTTTTAAATACAATACCAAAATTTGTATTTTTAAATTTTTGGTCTTTTTTTTCTTTCTTGCCAGTTAATTCAGATAAAGATGTTATAGCACCAACAACAGCAGTAAAACCTGTTTTTGAATCATCAGTAATTGTTTCGTTTAAAACTTTTATTGTGCCACCTATTTTAAATTTTTTTATTTTTGTCGCAATTGCTGTTAATAATGCTAAATCATAATAGCGTGCTTTACCTGAACTGATATCTGAATAATTATATTTTTCTATATAACCACCATCTAAATAGATAACTCCAAATACCATATTTATTTTTTTGGTGATTGGCTGATTTAATGAGATTGCTTGATAATTTACATCAAGAAAATAATTTGAATAATATAATGAAATAATATTTTTTTTAAGAAGCGCTACACCAGCTGGATTATAATGAATAGCATTTATATCATTATCAATAGATGAAAAAGCAGAAGCCATTGCTTCTGCTCTTGCACTATAATCCAATTTAATAAAATTAAATGCAGTGGTGCCTATTTTACTGCTACCAGCAAATAAAAAATTTGCAAAACAAACAAGTAAAAAAACTAAACTTAAAATTTTTTTCATTTTATTTTTATCGCCTGATTAATAATTTTGTTATTTTGTTTGTTTTATCACCATTTGCATTTTTTGCGTTTAATTCAACAAAATATAAACCACTTGCTAAATCATTTGAATAATCATTTTTTAAGTCAAATACATATTCGTTTATTCCGCCACCATAATTTGATATATTTGAAATTGTTCGAACTTTTTCACCACTTAATGAAAATATATTTATTTCAGCCTCTGTTGTACCTGCTGGTAAATCATATACAAAAATAGTATAAGTATTTGCTGGATTTGGTTTATTATAAAATTTTTGAATTTCAAATTTTCGATTTGGTTGAAGCGGTGAATAATAAGAATATAATTTATTAAATTCAAGTAAAAATTGTTCTGCTACTTTTTTGTTTTTAATTATAACAATGTTTTCATTATTATTTTCATCTGCTGCAGCGGTTAAATTATATGAACCAGTAATAACTTTAGCGTCAGATGAACCTGGGTCAATTATTATAAATTTATGATGTAATCGATTTGGTGCTATTCCACCTAATACTGATATACCATTGTCAGTTAGATATTTATAAACATTATAATTTGTATCCATTTGTCGAACATCAATTATTCCTTTTATGCTTAATTGTTTTTTTGAATAAATTGATACTAATTTATCTGCTATTGTTTGATTAGAAAAAGTGAACATACAAAAATAAATTGAATGAGTTGCACTATCTAATAATTTTGTGATTTTTTCCGCTATTTTTCCTTTTGGTGAAAAATATGTTTGAATTTCTGTATTATCATCAATAGTAATTATTGGTTCTGGAATACCAACAACCTCACCAAAATCACCTGAATATAATTGTTCAAATATATCTCTATAATTATTTGCAACATCTTCATTTTCAATTATTACTGCGTTTTCATTGTTTTCATTTGTCGCATTATATGACCAGTTAAATGAACCAGTCCAAACTTTTTTGCCATCAACAATAGCAAATTTATGGTGCATTAAATCACTACCAGTATAAGAAACTAAATTTGGAAAATATGGAGTGAGAAAATTATCATTAGTCATTGAAGGGTCATATACTATCTCAATTGAGATACCACTATCATTCTGTAAATTTTTTAATAAGTCACGAATATTAGTTAAATCGAATTGATAGATTGCAATTTTAATTGATGATTCTGCTGTGCTTAAAAATTCATATAATTTCTGGTCAACTTTATATGCTGGTGTTTGTGTAAATGGGTCAGTGAAATAAACTGATATTTCGCCATTGAGGTATAAAATTAAACCGAGAAATAATAATGCTATTAAAGTCAGTTTTTTCATTTTTCACCAAAAATAACTTAATGAAAATCTATGAACATCATTAACTTTTGAAGAAGGTAAATAAGAATAATTAAAATTTATAAAATTAAATTTTTTACCAAAACCAAAAGAAAAATTACTACCAATATCATAATCTTCACGATAACCAAGCCGTAAAATAATTTCATAAGGTAATGTAAGTTGAAAACCACTTCGATAATAAAAATGTTCATTTATGATTTTTACTGTTTCAAAAGTTAAATCATATTTTTGTTTTGAAATAGTATTAGAATAAGAAAGACCAAATTTTAAAGTCAATGGTATATTAAATTTTTCTTTATTTAGTTTTAATTTTTCGCCATAATTTAATAGAACACCAGAAAAATTAAATCTTTTTTTTGTGTATGTTATACCAGCATCGAGCGCAAAAACATTATCATTATATTTGTAAATTTTTTCTTCAATATATTTTATTGTTATACCAGCATCGAAATTATTGAATGCTTTTGAAAAAGAAAAACCAAATAAAAAATCGCGTGCTGAAAATGAAGAATATTTATAAACAGGTGATTTATTTACAATTTCATAAATCGGCATTTCACCTGTGTTAAAATATGAAAGTGATAAAGCAACTGAATAATTATTTTTTTTATTAAATAGAACTGTGCTTAAAAATTGTTGTGAAATGTCAGATAAATATGAATTATATGAAAAATAAATCTCATTCTTTTTTGAACGAACAATATTTGCAGGATTCCAGTATGTAGCAACTGCACCTTCGGATAATGTAGAATATGCATCGGCTAATGCTGTGCCTTCTGCACCAACTCCTATTTTTAAAAATGCAAGCGAATTTTCACCACTATCAGCATATAGCAGAAAGTTTAATGACAAGAATAAAACAAAAAAATATAAAATTATTTTTTTTCGTTTCATTATTAACATTTTATTTTAAAATAGAAAATATAAAAAGGTCAACAAAAATTTTTATTTTTTTGGAAAAATTTTGTTTTTATTATTTTAGGTTATTGTTTTTTTTTGTTAATTATTTTAATAGAAGTGGGGAGAAATTGTTTTTATTTTGCAAAAATAATTTTAAATTTATTATTTAATATTTTTTATTATCATATAAATTTTATTTACACTTACATCAACTATCTCTGCAATATCTTCTATCTTATA
>DAONJL010000058.1:0-15059 GCA_035405645.1 bacterium
TTTTATATATTCTTAATGCTCGTTCAGAAAAATTATACGGTTCTCTTATACCATGATTACTATGTGTTCTAAATACTGGACTAAAACAACCAAATTGCACCCAGCGTATATATACTTCTTCATCTATTTCTTGATTATGAAAACCGCCAATATCGTGCGACCAATAATATGCGCCTAAACCGCCAGAATATGCTGTAAAATATATCTGATGTTTTAATGTTTCAAAATTTGAATAAGTATCACCACTAAATTGAACTGGATAACGATGCGAACCTAAACCACCCCAGCGTGATAAAATCATTACTCTTTGTTCAGGATAAATTTCCTGTGTCAATTCATAATATTGCCAATTCAACCATAATTGTCCATCAGTATCACAAAATGGCCAATCACCCCAACCATCTATCCACCAGATATCTATTCCTTGTTTTAATATTTTTTGAATTGTTTCTCTTGCCCATAATTTTACTACTGATTTTCTCGACCAATCACAACTCCACATTCCTTTATATGATGGCTCTTTTAGTTCTTCTTTTATTTTTTTTAAAGCACTATCATCATCTGGTAATGGGTCATACATTCCATAACCAGGATGATCATTTAATGCTATTTTTATTCCTTTTGACTTTATATATTTTATAAATTCTTCTGGTTCTGGAAATGAACTTTTTCGCCAATCATAACCATTCCAATTTGATTTATGCCAATCTACATCAATTACTAATATATCTATTGGTAAATCATTATCATTATATTTCTTTATTAATTCTTTTAATTCATAATCTTTATAATCATACCAGCGCGAATACCACGCACCAAATGTATAACGCGGTAATAATGGCACTTTGCCAAAAACTTTTATAAAATCTTTAAATGCTTGCTCTATATCTGTTCCATAAAAAAATAAAAAAGCATTATAAATTGGTCTTCTAAAAACAACAGCCCAATTATTTTCTGTATCCCAATATACTGTTTGATGATTTTCAATAACTGACCAACCATCTTTATTTATTATTATTGGCTGTGGATAATATTCAACTTTATGATGCCAGGCATCAAGACAGCGTTGAACATTTGGTATTTGACAGGTATGCTCTGTTTTTCTCGTCCATACTCGTTCTTCATTTTCATATTTATACCTTATTTCTAATTTATCTTTTTCAAAATTATTTTCATCTTCATTATTTTGTTCGTATTCTATTTCGCATTTTTTTGTTCTAATTATTATTCCTTTTTCATTTTTGTATTTAATTTCTGCTTTTATTTCTTCTGGTAATTCTTTGCCCATTACTAATGTTGGCTTATTTATAAATTTTTTCTCGTGTTGATATTCTATTCTAAATGCTGTATCTGAATATATACTAATACATAAATTTTTAAAATATATCATATTTCTTCCTCCATAAATTTTTTTCACTTTTAAAAAAATTTTAATAATTAGTCAAGTTATAAAATTATTTTTATTATTCAACTTCTTTATCTCTTTATTTTTTTCACTTATTTTATTTAATAATTCATTATTTAAAATTTTTAAATAATGCTTTTCTAATAATAATTTTAATAATGAATTAAATAATGATGTCTCTAAAAATTGACAATTATAAAAATTATTCTCATTATTTATTTTTGGTAATAATTCATTATATAACTCATTTTTCAAATAAATAATAAATAAAATATTTGGATATTTTTCTATTGTTTCTTGAATAAAAATTAAATCGCTTCGAGTTATATCAATATTAATGATTATTAAATCATAAGATTTTTCTCTTATTTCATATCTTAATCTATTAATATTTGTAATTTTTTTTATTTCAAAATTTTTAAAATAATCTTTTATTAATATCTGGCATTTATTTGTATCTTTTTCTATTAATAAAATTCTTGTATTAATAAATATTTTATTTTTATAATTTTGCATTTCAAAAAATAACTTTTTTTCTTCTAATAATTTATTTATTTTTTCATAAGTTACAGGTTTTTCTATATAATCAATATTAATTAATTTATCCAATTGGGCATTTTCAATTTTTGTGAATATATCATTATCAATTAATAAAATAAAAAAATTTTTTTCTGAAATCTGAATAAATCTTTTTATTAATTCAATTTGCTGATTATTCATTACATCCCAAAATATTATATCAAAATTTTTTTTGATTCTATTATTATAATTATTTACTACTTTTACTGCATATCCATTTTTTGATATATTATCAATTATTTCTTTGTAATTTTCTATTTTTTCTGTTACAAATAATATTTTTATATTTTCTTTTATTTCAGTTATACTTTCTTTTCTCTCATAAGATGATAGAATATTCAACTTTTTTCGATATTTTGCAATTGTTCGGCGTGATATTATTATTCCTTTTTCATTTAATTTTTTACATATTTCTTTATCAGTCAAATTATTATTTTCATATTTTGTAATTTCAATTATTTGATTCTCAATTTCTCTTTGTGATATTATTTGTTTTGTATTTGTTCTAAAACATTTTGTAAACAAATCAGTTATATAAAAAAATCCAAAATCTGTTAATATTCTCCTTTCTTTTAATATTCGTAATATAATTGAAATATTTATATTAAATTTTCTGGCTAACATTGAAAATGAAATCGGTTCAGGATAATATTTTTGAAAACTTATATATTCCCATTGATATTCAACTATATATTTTATTAAATCTAAAAATATTTTTAAATAAACTTCTTTACTTATTGGCATTGCTTTGCCTTTATTATAAAATCTAATTGCATTTCTATCTATTTTCATTTCTGGATTTATATATATTTTTATTTCTTCATCTTTTTCTATTACTGCATCAGGTAATTCTTTTGTTGACATTTCTATATTATTCTTTAAAAATTTTGATTTTACAATTTCTCTATATATCATTATCTTATCTTCTTTTTCTTTTTTATTATTTTTAGTATGTATTTGATATGTTTCTAAATATTCTAAAAAATTTTTTATTAAATATTTTTTAATATTATTATCAGATTCTTTTTCAAGATTTTGATAATAATATTCATAAATAAAATTATAAATATCAAACCATCTTAATTTTAGAAAAAATTTATTATTCATCAATTTATCTGGAATTTGTATATCATTTTTAGTTATTAACAAAAAATATTTATACATAAATGTTGTTGAAATTATTGAAAAATATTCAAAATAATTTTCAAGTTGTGAATTTATTTCATTTAGTTTGTTTTTAAACTTTTTATTTCGTGAATTTATTTTATTTTCTATATATAGTAAAAATAAATTTTCAACTATCAACACTAAATCTATATATAGTTTTGTTCCGTTATAATTTATTCTTTTGGGTGCATAGATTTTATATTTCGAATTATTTATTAAATATCTTATTGAACTTTCATCTGTCTGTTTAGCAATTATCTTACTTATAAAAGCAACTAATAAATCAGGCATAATATTTAATAAATATGCAAATGATTTATTTAGTTTTATTTCATTATTTTCATTATTAGGATAATGAGTTAATGTAATAAAAATATTTTCTTTTATTTCCATTTTTTTGTCCTTTCCTATTTTTAAAAATTTGTTAATATATATACTTATTTTTAAAATTGTCAAATTATTATTTTTTTATTCATTTTTAATTTTTTTTAGTTGCCAAAATTTTTTATTTTTTTTATTTTTATCTTTATGAAAAATTTTTATTTATTAAAAAGAAAAATTTTATTTTTAAATTTTTTTAATGATTTCTTTGTTATTATTCTCACTATCCTTAATTGTTTTCTTTTTTACTATCTATTATTTTTCTTTTTATCATTTTTTAAATTTTCTATTATTATTCATATTTTAATTTTTGTTTCGATTTACTTTCTTCTTAAACTAATAATAAATAAAAAAAATTTATTTAATAAAAATGATATTTTTATTTTCCTTGATAATAAATATTCGCCAAAAAAAGGGATTATTTATACTGCTTTTACATTGAATGATTCGCAAAATTTATATTCAAACATTTTAATAAATGAACTAAATAATAAATCTTTTCAAATATTAAATAAAAACAAAATAAATGAATTAATAAAAAATATCTGGCTTTTTAGATGTTCCTTATTTTCGTTTATTTTATTTTTAGCAATTTCTTCTTTCTGTATTTTTAAATTTCCTGATAAATTTATTTTATTTTTCAATTCATTATATTCATCTCAAAAAAATTATTTTGCCAGAACATATTTTTATTTACAACCAAAAAATTTATCTGTTTATATAAATGATGATTTAAAAATTCATATAAAAAAAATTGGTAAATTAGATGATTTACCAATTAACCTTCATTTATTCTATTCTAATAATCAAGAAAAAATTATCTCATTATCTTCAAAAGATAATATAAATTTTGAATATGAATTTTTTAATATTACTGAACCAATAAATTTTAAAATATCAAATTATTCAAATGAATTCTTTTCACAAAATTACAAAATAGATGTCATAATAAAACCAATAATAAAAATAGAAGCATTAACTGTTTATTTTCCAGATTATACTAAAAAGGAAACAGAAAAATATTTCACTGATAAAGGTAATATAAAAGTCTTACAACATTCCAGAATAACAATAGATGGTTCAACAAATTTTATCATTACAAATGCTTCTGCAAAAATAAATAACACCATCATTAAAAAAATAAATTTTTCAGGTAATACTTTTTCATTCCAATTTTTTGCTAATAATTCTTTTACTTATTCACTCACCTGTGCTGATACAAAATATAATGTTTCAACATTAACATATAAAATTGAAGTTTTTAAAGATGAATTTCCTGAAATAGAAATAATTGAACCAGATAAATATTTTAAAGTATCAGAAGAAATGATTGTGCCATTAAATATTTTAGTTTCTGATGATTTTGGTATTGATACAATTGGAATATACTATGTAATTGATAATGAATATATTAATAAATTTTATATGCCATTTACATTTAATGAAAATATTGGAAAATTTAATGCTTTATATTTATGGGATTTAGAAAAAATAAATTCTGTTGCACCAGGCAGTAAAATTTCTTATTTTGCTTTTACTTATGATAATGATTTTTTTAATAAAAATAAATTTGTTCGCTCTGATACTTTTTATATTTCTGTTCCTTCGCTAACTGATTTATTTGCTGAAAATTTTGAAAATGATAATGCAAGCAATCAAATTATAAATAATTTGAATGCAAAACAATCTGATTTAGCACGAGAAACAAAAAAGATAATTGAAAATATTATGCGTAAAGAACAAAATGATTGGCAAATTCAACAAGAATTAAAAACACTTTATGATAAACAACAGGAAATTAAAAATTCTCTTGAAAACATAAAAAAAAGTATAGAAAAAAGTATTCAAAATTTTCAGCCTAATAATCTTATCGATCAATCAATTCTACAAAAAGTTAATGAAATAAAAAAATTATTTGATGAATTAATTGATGATGAACTTAAAAATCAATTATCAAATATTCAATCCGCAATGCAACAAGTAAAACTTTCTGAAAAAGAAAAAATGTTAATGAAAAATAAATTTGATATGGAAAAATTCCAGAAAAAACTTGATACAACATTAAATATTCTTCAAAAATTTAATACATTAAAAAAATTAAATATAATGAAAAATTTATATAAAGAAC
This sequence comes from bacterium, assembly GCA_035405645.1. GTDB lineage: Bacteria > JAGOBX01 > JAGOBX01 > DAONJL01 > DAONJL01 > DAONJL01. The sequence continues at coordinate 5,661 of DAONJL010000058.1, forward strand.
TTTCAAAAAGACAAAACGAGATTTCAAACGATATAATAAATATGAATGATAAAAATAAAATATCAGCAAAACAAGAACAGATAACAAAAGATTTAGAAAATCTAAACAATTTAATCGAACAATTTAAAGAATCAAATAAAGATATTGAGAAATTATTAGAAAAAATAAAGAATGAAGAACTAATAAATAAAAGTAAAAATTTAACGAAAAATATCAGGGGAAAGAATAAAAGTGATAATTTAACTGATAGTCAAAAACTCACTAAAGATTTATTAAATCATTATAATTTACTAAATGATTTAATTGAAAAAGATGAACGAGCAAAAATTGAAGAAGCACAAAAAATTATATTAAGCATTATTTACGAGTTATTATTTTTAAATAATTCATTAGAACAGGAAAAAAAAGATATTATCAAATTAGTTTTAGAAGATTTGCTTTTACAATTAAATAAATCATTCCAAAAATTAATTGAAGAATATAAAAAAATATTCAAGTTAACTTTATTTAGTGATTTTAAAATTCTTAAATTATTTTACAATTTTAATGATAAGATAAATTTATTTGAAGATAAATTAAAAAATAAACTTTCAATTAACAGAAATTATGAATTAGAAAACTTACAAACAGAACTATTAAAATTAGTAAAAATTTTATTTAATGAGAATAAAGAATTATTAAATAGATTTAATAAAGCAGCAAATGAAGATTATGCTGATGATATGAATGAATTAAGTAAATTGCAATCACTATTAAATAGTCTTACTGAAAGTTTTGATTTTGGTAATGCTGATGAAGATATGCTAAAACAACTTGCATTTGAGCAGCAACTACTACGTGAAATGCTCGAACGAATAGAAGAAAAGCAAAAAGAATTTAACCTGACATTTGGTAGATTAGAAGATGTGATAAATAAAATGAAAGAAGTAGAAGAAAAAATAGCAAAATATAAAGCACAAAAATCTGAAAAAAAAGAGATAGTTGAAAAACAAAAAGAAATTGTAAAAAGAATGTTGCAAGCACAAAAAGCAATAAATAAAGAACAAGAAAAAGAAGAAAAACGCGAAGCAGAAAAAGCAAAAGAATATACAATAGACCAGAAATTTATAACAGAAAAATTAAAAAAATATGAAAATTATTTAAACCAGGAAAAAATAATTGAAGAATCCATACCAAAAATTTATATAAGATATATAAAAGAAATTATGAAAAAATAAATAAAACTTGCAAATCAATATTTTTTCTATTGACAAAACAAACAAGATTAAAATATTATGAATTAAAATAAAAAAGTCGGAGAATAAATAATGCAAAAAATATTAATGACAAAAGAAAACTATGAAAAAATAAAAGCACAAATAAAAGAACTTGAAGCAGAAAAACCAAAAGTAATACAGGCAATTTCAGATGCTCGTGATTTAGGTGATTTAAGTGAAAATGCTGAATATCATTCTGCCAGAGAACGCTTATCTCATATTGAAGCAAAAATATCATATTTATCTGCACAATTGAATAATGCTGAAATTGTTTCAGTTGAAAATATAAATACTAATGAAGTTAGTTTTGGCACTACTGTAAAATTACTTGATTTAACTAATAATGAAGAATTAGAATTAACAATTGTTTCTGCTGGTGATGCAGACCCTGATAAAAATCAAATTTCTGTTAATTCACCATTAGCAAAAAATTTATTAGGAAAGAAAATAAATGATGAAATAAAAGTAAAACTTCCTTTAGGTGATGTCACTTATAAAATTCTAAATATTTCAATTAAATAAAACTATGGCAATAAATGAAATTATCGAATCACAGGAAGAAGCATTATCTTTATTAGAAGAAAATAATGAAAAAAATATTGGTGTGCTATTCATCACAAAAAAAGGAATAGGTGATAATTCCACTCAAGCAACAAATTTATTAATAAAACTTTTAACTTCAATCATTCAAATAAAAAATAAACCAAAATATATAATATTTAGTGGAAATTCAATTTTTTTATTAAATGAAAATGAAGAAATAGTAAAGATTATCTCTATGCTAAAAGAATATAATATAAATATTTTAATTTGTGATGATAGTCTGAAAGAACATAAAATTGAATTAAAGAAAAAAGTTTGTAATATTGCAAATTTAAGCGATATATTAAAAATTCTTTTTTCTGAAACGAAAGTAATTACTATATAATTTATGGAAAATCATAAAAGAAAAATAAATATAATTAAAAGACTATATAATTGGGTTTTAAGTTGGGCTGAATCTAAATATGGTACACCAGCTCTTGGTATTCTTGCTTTTACTGAATCATCTTTTTTCCCTATTCCACCTGATGTTCTTCAAATTGCTTTATCAATTAGCAAACGAAATAGGGCTTTATTTTATGCTCTTATATCAACAATTTTTTCTGTCGCTGGTGCTTTTTTAGGTTTTTATATTGGCGCTTTTTTAATGGAAACTATTGGCTGGAAAATTATAAATTTTTATCATCTCCAACCTTACTTTGAAATTGTTAAAACAAAATATGAACAAAACGCTTTTCTTGCTATTTTTACTGCTGCATTTACACCTATTCCTTATAAAGTATTTACTATTTCTGCTGGTGTTTGCTCTATTTCTTTATTAACTTTATTTATTGCATCTGTTCTTGGTCGTGGTGCACGCTTCTTTGCTGTTGGTATTTTAATTTTTATTTTTGGTGAAAAAATAAAATTATTTATTGATAAATATTTTAATATTTTAACTATTCTTTTTGTTGTCCTTATTATTTTAGGTTTTATTCTTATTAAATATATTTCATAGGAGGAATTTATGTATAAAATCGCTGTTATTCCTGGTGATGGCACTGGCCCAGAAGTTATTCGTGAAGCTGTTAAAGTGCTTGATGCAGCTGCTCAAAAATTTAATTTCAAAGTTGAAAAAGTTCATTATGATTTTGGTGGCGAAAGATATTTAAGAACAGGTGAAACCTTACCTGATTCAGCATTAAATGAATTAAAACAATTTAATGCAATTTTACTCGGTGCAATTGGTCATCCTGATGTAAAACCCGGTATTTTGGAAAAAGGCATCTTACTTAAATTAAGATTTGAACTTGACCAATATATAAATTTAAGACCTGTAAAATTATATGAAGGTGTAGAAACTCCATTAGCAAATAAAAAACCAGAAGATATTGATTATGTTGTTGTGCGTGAAAATACTGAAGATTTGTATTGTGGAATTGGTGGCTTCCTAAAAAAAGGCACACCTGATGAAGTTGCAATTCAAGAACAAATCTATACGAGAAAAGGTGTAGAACGCTGTTTAAAATGGGCTTTTAATTATACACGCAAAAGAAATAAAAAAAAGACATTAACTTTTTGCGGTAAAACTAATGTTCTTACTTATACAATGGATTTATGGTGGCGTGTTTTTAATGAAATTGGTGATAAAGAATTTCCTGATATTAAACGCGAGTATGCGCATGTTGATGCAACCTGTATGTGGATGGTAAAAAATCCAGAATGGTTTGATGTCATTGTCACAACAAATATGTTTGGTGATATTATCACTGATTTAGGTGCTATAACACAAGGTGGAATGGGTATTGCCGCTGGTGGAAATATAAATCCAGAAGGTGTTTCTATGTTTGAACCAATTGGTGGTTCTGCACCAAAATACACTGGACAAAATGTGATTAATCCACTTGCTGCTATAAATGCCTGTGCTCTTATGCTTGAAACTTTGGGTGAAGTAAATGCTGCAAATCAAATTGAAAAAGCAGTTATGCATGCTTGTAAACACGATATCAAAAGTATGGCTGCTGGTAAAATGGGTATGGGCACTGACGAAGTTGGTGACTTAATTTGTAAATATATAAATAATTTAAAATAAGTTTGACAAAAATAAATTTTTAATTATAAAATTTTTTTAATATGCAAAATAAATTAACCATTAACGATGTAAAACATATTGCTAAATTAAGTAGATTAAAATTAAGTGATAGTGAAATAAATCTTTACACAGAACAATTAAATTCTATATTAGATTATATGAAAAAATTGAATGAATTAGATACTCAGGGTATTGAACCTACCTCGCACTCAATAAAAATATCAAATGTTTTTAGAAATGATGAAGTAAAAGAATCTTTTCAAACTGATTTAATGTTAAATAATGCACCTGATAAATATAATAATTTTTATAGAGTGCCAAAAATAATTGAATAAAAAGGAGGCTTATTATGTGGAGTTTTATTGTTTCTATTTTTAAATTAATTATTTATGGTATTGTTGTGTATTGGCTTTATGATGATGCTAAATCTCGTGATAAAAATCCTTTTTTCTGGATTGTTGCTTTAATTATATTAGTTATTGCTGATTTGTTCTATGATTTTCATACTTATTTATTTCATCTTCTTATTTTTATCATATTATATATTTTATTTAGACCAAAAGGCGAACTCATTTATTGTGTTGAATGTTTCAAGAAAAAATTAGAGACATTAAAATATTGTCCTCATTGTTTTCATATTGATGAAGAAGCATTTGATGAACAAAAATCAGAAGAAACAAAATCAAATGAAAATAATACTGCAAGTGAAAATAAAACAGAATAAAATTTTAATTAATTTAAACTAATTATTAAAGGAGTGATTATTTTATGGCAACAAAAAAACAAAAAGCAAAACCAAAAAAATATGTTTATTTCTTTGGTAACGGCAAAGCAGATGGTAATGAAAAAATGAAAGATTTACTTGGTGGTAAAGGAGCAAATTTAGCAGAAATGGCTGGGCATAAAGATTTAAGATTACCTGTTCCACCAGGTTTTACTATTACAACAGAAGTTTGCACATACTATTATCAAAACAATAAAAAATATCCTCCAACATTAAAAAAAGATGTTGAAGAGGCATTAAAAAAAGTTGAAGCATTAATGAAAAGAAAATTTGGTGACCCTGAAAATCCTCTTCTTGTTTCTGTTCGCTCTGGTGCAAGAAAATCAATGCCCGGTATGATGGAGACTGTCTTAAATGTTGGTTTAACTGAAAAAACAATTCCTGGTTTAATCAAACAAAGTGGCGGTAATGAACGATTTGTTTATGATGCTTATAGACGCTTAATTATGATGTATTCTGATGTTGTTATGGAAAAAGCAGAAGGAATTGAACCTGATGAAAAAATTGGGGGTATTAGAGTTCAACTCGATAAAATTATGGATGAAATGAAAAAATCAAAAGGTTATAAAAATGATACTGATTTAACAACAGAAGATTTAAAAGAATTATGTAAAATATTTAAAACAAAAGTAAAAGAAGTTTTAGGTAAAGAATTTCCAGATGACCATATTCAACAATTATGGGGCGCAATTGGTGCGGTATTTGCCTCCTGGAATGGTAAGCGTGCTGTTAGTTATCGGCGAATAGAAGGAATACCTGATGATTGGGGCACTGCTGTTAATGTGCAAACAATGGTCTTTGGTAATACGGGTAATGATTCAGCAACAGGTGTTGCTTTTACACGAAATCCAGGTAATGGCGAAAATCAATTTTATGGTGAATATTTAGTTAATGCTCAAGGTGAAGATGTCGTTGCTGGTATCAGAACACCTGCACCAATAAATGAATATTCAAAATCAGAACATAATAAAGATTTAGTTACATTAGAACAATCAATGCCAGATCTTTATAAACAATTAGTTGAAATTAGAAAAAAACTTGAAAAACATTATCGTGATATGCAGGATATAGAATTTACCATAGAAAAAGGTAAATTATATATGCTACAATGTAGAGTTGGTAAACGAAATGGTCCGGCTGCTGTTAAAATGGCACTTGATATGTTAAAAGAAAAACTAATAACAAAAGAAGAAGCAGTAATGCGAGTTACACCATCGCAACTTGATGAATTATTACATCCTATCATTGACTATAATGAAGAAAAAAATGCAGTTGTTTTAGCAAAAGGTTTACCAGCAGGTCCAGGTGGTGCAACAGGACAAATCGTATTTACTGCAAAAGATGCTGTTGAGTGGGCTAAACAGGGTAAAAAAGTTATTTTAGTTCGTGAAGAAACAAATCCAGAAGATGTTGAAGGTATGCGTGCTGCTATCGCAATATTAACTGCTTGTGGTGGTATGACTTCACATGCTGCATTAGTTGCAAGAGGTTGGGGCAAATGCTGTATTGTTGGTTGTGCTGCTTTACATATTGATGATCTTAAAAAAGAAGTAAAGATTGGTGATAAAATTTATAAAGAAGGCGATTACCTTACTTTAAATGGTTCAAAAGGAAATGTATATGAAGGTCAACTAAAAATGGTTGACGATACTGAAAATCCTATGCGTCATCAGTTTTTAAAATTATGTGATTCTGTTCGTCAAATTGGTGTTCGAACTAATGCTGATACGCCTGAAGATTCTGCAAAGGCAAGACAATTTGGTGCAGAAGGAATTGGTTTATTTAGAACTGAACATATGTTTTATGGCAAAGGTTCAGAAGAACCTTTGTTTAGATTAAGAAAAATGATTATTTCAAAAACAGATGAAGAAAGAAAAAAAGCAATTGATGAACTATTCCCTTATGTTAAAAAAGATGTAAAAGGCACTCTCGAAGTTATGGATGGCTTACCTGTTGTTTTCCGTCTGCTTGACCCACCACTTCACGAATTTGTACCAAGAGAAAAAGATAAACTTGAACAATTAGCAAAAGAATTAAATATTACTTTTGAAGAATTAATGAAACGAGCAGAACAATTACACGAATCAAATCCAATGATGGGACATCGTGGTGTTCGTCTTGGTATTACTTATCCAGAAGTTGCCGAAATGCAAATTCGTGCTATTTTTGAAGCTGCTGCAGAATTAATCAAAGAAGGTAAAAAACCTTATCCTGAAATAATGATTCCTGTTGTTTGCGATGTTAAAGAATTACAAAATCAAAAAGCAATTGTTGAACGAGTTTATCAAGAAGTTTTAAAAAAATTCAATATCAAAAAAATTAAATATTTATTTGGCACAATGATAGAAATTCCAAGAGCTTGTCTTGTTGCAAATGAACTTGCATCAGTTTCTGAATTTTTCTCTTATGGTACAAACGATTTAACACAAATGGGCTTTGGTTTCTCACGCGATGATATTGGTGCATTTTTACCTGATTATCTTGAAAAGAAAATTTTACCAAACGACCCATTCCAGACTATTGACCAAAAAGCAATTGGTGAACTGATTAAAATAGGAATTGAACGAGGGAGAGCAACAAATTCAAAATTAGAAGTTGGTATTTGTGGTGAACATGGTGGAGAACCAAATTCCGTTGAATTCTGTCATAGAGTTGGTATGGATTATGTAAGCTGCTCACCTTTTAGAGTTCCTATTGCGCGACTTGCTGCTGCGCAAGCGGCTGTAAAATATCCACGAAAAAAACAGAAATAAATAAATCTTTTTTTTAAAAGGGTGTTGATATTTTTTTCAACACCCTATTTTATTATATTTAAAAAGAGGTGAATTATAAATGGCTGTTATTAAAAAATTCAGAGGTTTTAGATTTAATAAAAACATTGTTGATTTATCAAAAGCAATGGCACCGCCGTATGATGTTTTTGAGTATGGTGATGAAACAGATAAAAAATTAAAATCTTATCAATATAATATAGCACACATTTCAAAACCAGATGGTGAAGGCGATTCAAAATATGAAAATGCTGCTAAAATTTTAAATAACTTCATAAAAAATAATATTATAGTTCAAGATGATAAAGAATATTTTTATATTTATCAACAAACAGTAAATAATATTTCAAGAACTGGTATAATATCAGCAACTAAACTTGATGATACTTATACAATAATAAAAAGACACGAAAAAACAAAAGATGGTCCAAAAGTTGATAGATTAAAATTAACACAGACAACTGGTTTTAATATTGGACTTATTTTTACTGTCTTTCAAGATAAAAATTTAGAAATAACAAATTTAATAAAAAATGAAATATCAAAAAAAGAACCTGAATTTGATTTTTATTTTCCTGAAAATATAAATAATAAGTTATGGTTAATTGAAAATAATGTTCTTTCTGATTTATTAAAAGATAAACCTTTGTATATTGCTGATGGGCATCATAGATATCAAACTATGATAAATTACAGAGATATCTTACGACAAAAATATGGGACAACAAAAAATGATAATAAACCTTATGAATATGCTATGATTTTTAATGTGCCTGACGCTAACTTGCAAATTTTAGCATATAACAGAGTTATTAAAAATATTAGTGAAGATAAATTTGAAAATTTTATTGAAAAACTAAAAGTAAATTTTTATGTCATACATCTTAAATTTGATAATGTGTATGTGCCTGAAATGAAAAATGAATTTGGTATGTATTATAAAGGAAAAAATTATAAATTAGTACCAAAAGAAAAAATATTAATGACTACTGATTCTGTTGAACAATTAGATGTTAGTATTTTACAAAATTATATTCTTAACCCTATTTTAGGAATAAATGAAGATATGCTTAAATCAGGCAAATATATTACTTATCCAAAAGGCGAAGATGATGTAAATGTAATTAAAAAATTAGTTGATGAACAGAACCATCAAGTTGGTTTTTCACTTTATCCAACTTCAATTAAGGAACTTATTACTGTTGCTGATGAAAATAAAATTATGCCTCAAAAATCAACTTATTTTTATCCAAAACTATTAACTGGTATGGTTTTAAATAAAGTCGATTAATTTTTTAATATAATAATTAATATATTTTTTTGAATGCTTCTATTATTTTCTGAATAGGTAAACCAATTATATTTTCTCTTGAACCTTCATAATATTCTACTATATTTAATTTATCTTCCTGTAATGCATAAGCACCTGCTTTATCTAAATAATTAAAACTATTTAGATATTCTTCTATAAATTTCTTATCATACTTTTTAAATTTTACTTTCGAAACATCATTATCAACAATTAAAATTCGCTTACTCTTTTCGTAAATTGTAAAACCAGTATATACATAATGTATTTGATTATTTAAAGTTTCCAATATCTCTACTGCTTCATTATAGTTTTCAGGTTTTCCTATTATTGTTTTTTTATAATACACTATTGTATCTGCTGCTATTGCAACTTCTTCTTCTTCTATTTTTGCTTCGCCACTAAACAATTTTATTAATGCATTTTTTTTTACAAATTCTGCTGGTGATAATTCTTTAATTTCTTTTTCATTTAATTCTCTTTCTGGTGTTACGATTTTAATTGGATTAAAAAAAATTCTTTTTATTAATTCTCTTCGGCGTGCGGAATTTGATAATAATACTAATCTTTTTTTTTCTGGTAAAATAATTTTTTCTGCGTCCATAATTAATAAATAAAAAGGGGCAAATCCTTGCCCCTTTAAATCAAAAAGGATATGGAGATGC
>DAONJL010000059.1:0-14732 GCA_035405645.1 bacterium
TATTTTTAATAATATATTCTTAAGAAAAGGGTATACCATGTCTGTAAACTTCCCGAATAAAAAAATTATTTATAATATTTTTTCAATTTTAAGTAGTTTACTAACACACTGTTATTTTATTCACAAAAATTATTTATAAATATCATACAATTAATAAAATAAAAACATAACATTGTGATGAGTTTTACAACAAATTACTTAACACATATATAACTGGTGTATTATGAAATAAATAAAATGATTATTCAAAATATTTTAAATCATAAATAAATAGTTAAGTGCATATATTTATCAAGCCTATTTGTTAAATTATAAAAAAAATAAACTTGACATTTATTTGATATAAATTTTAATATAGTTGATTTAAAATTAAATAATTGAGGAGTAAATTATGGCAAAAAAAATAACACAATCAAAGAAAGATGAAAATAAAGAAATAAAAACTAAAGAAGTTGAAAAAAATAAGGAAGAGCAAGAACAAAAAAAAGAGCAAAGCAAAATAAATTGGTTATGGCATTTAAAAGTTTTAATAATTATTTATATTATTTTAACTGCGCTCTTTTTAGGTTTTAAAAAATATTTAAGAAATAAAGCTTTATTAGAAGTTGAAAAAGGTAAAAGTTTTTATGAACATGCATTAAGTTTAAAAGATACTGCACCTATCTTACTTGATAATTTACCTGAAAGTTATGCTTTTTATATTAAAGCACAAAACACAATTTTGAAAAGTATGGATGTATTAAATGAAATTGCACTAAAAAAAGAATTAACAATAAATGATTATGATTTTTTTGAAAAAGAAATGATACCATCATTAATAGATTTTTTAAATAAGGTTAAAGAACAAAAATCAAAAAGCACTAAATTTATTGAAATGTATAATAATGTGATAAATAAAACAGAAAAAATAATTAAGGACTTTTCAAAATTATTAAAAGATAAGCCGCTTGATCCAAAAAAAGTTTCACAGGTTGCTTATGATAATTATAAAACTTTTCTTTTTCTTTTTGAACGAACAGCATATTTTCCTGCTATGTTAAGTTATCCTTATAGTCTTGAAATTGCTGTTGATTATTTTAATGAAGCATTAAATATTGATAATCGTTGTGTTGAAGCTTATTATTATATTGGAAAAGTATATGAATATATGAATTGGTTAGAATTATCTGGTAGATATTTAGCAAGAACTTATTATTATGGTAAAAAAACAAAATATGGACAGGAAGTTGTAAAGCAATTTAATGATGATTTAGCAAATAGAAAAACTGAATATCAAAATTTATTAAATAAAATAAATACAGCATCTGATACAGAAGCAAAAAATAATTTAATTAATGATTTAAATAAATCAAAAGAAAAATTAATGCAGGCATATTATAATTTAGGAATGATTTATTATTATGATAAAAATGAGAGTAAAGCAAAAGAATTATTTGAAAATGTTGTTCAACTCGATCCTGAAATTGTTTCATTTACTGCTTTTATGGCTGAAAAACGAATAAATTCATTAGGGAAAAAATATTTTGAAATAGAATACGACCCACGATTGTAATTATTTTAATTTTGTAATAATTCTAATTATGGAAAAGTTTAAAAATTGTTGCAATAGAATTTTATTTATTACTATCATATTTTTTCTTTATATAATTTTACAAATTGTTTATAATAATAATTTCAAAATCTTTGATGAACTTTTTAATATTGATTATAAATTTTTTATTGATGTAATTTATTTATTTTTTATTTTTATTTTTATTTTTTTCATTTCTTTTTTCTTTGAAAAGACATACAAAAAGTTGATTTTTAAAATTAAGAATAACGATGGATATTAGTTATTTAAAAAAAATTCTTACTGATTATAAGAAGAATAAAATAAGTTTAAATGAATGTTTAAATAATTTAAAACAATTGCCATTCACTGATTTGAATTTTGTTAAACTTGATAATCATCGTTCAATTAGAAAAGGGTCAGCAGAAGTAATTTATTGTAAGAATAAAAATTTTGAGCAAATAAAAAGAATAATAGAAGAGTTAATTAAATATAATAATAATATTTTATTAACAAGAGTAAGAAGAAGTATAGCAAAAAAAATAATAGCAGAATATCCAATAGTAAAATACAATGAGAGAGCAAGCACAATAAGATTTTGTCTAAAAAAAATAAAATTTAAAAAAGTAAAAGTACTTATTATAACAGCAGGCACATCAGATATTTGTGTTGCAGAAGAAGCAGGTGAAACTTTAATTCATTTTGGTATAAAACCAGAATATATTTTTGATATTGGTGTTGCTGGTATTCACAGATTATTTCCTTATCTAAATAAAATTCAAAAAGCAGATATAATAATTGTAATTGCAGGAATGGAAGGTGCATTACCATCAGTTATTGGTGGGATTGTTTCTGCACCTGTTATTGCTGTGCCAGTTGATACTGGTTATGGTTCTAATTTTAATGGGCTTACTCCTTTATTAGCAATGTTAAATAGTTGTGCTTCTAATATTGCTGTTGTAAATATAAATAATGGTTTTGGTGCGGCTTATTTTGCTGCAATGATTTGTAATAAAATTTGTAAATAATATTTTTATGAAAACTTTATTTTTAAATTTGAATAATGGGATAAGTGGTGATATGTTTGTTGCTGCTTTGATTTCGCTCGGTGTGCCAAAAAAATATTTACTTGATAATTTATCTCCTTTGAAAAAATATTTTGATTTTAAAATAAATATAAAAAAAAATTTGATACAGGGAATAAATACTTTACAATTTATTATTCAAACAGAAAAAAAAATAAAACATAATCCATTATCAAAAATAATTAAAATCATCAAGAGTTTAAAATTAGATAAGCAAGTAGAAAATGATGCAATAAATATTTTTAAAATAATAGGAGAAGCAGAAAGTAAAATACATAATTGTTTGATTGAAGATGTAGAATTTCACGAAATTGGTGCAGTTGATTCTATTATCGATATTTTATCTGCTGCTTTATGTATGAATTATTTAAAAGTTGAAAAAGTATATTCAACTCCATTATATTTTGGTAAAGGTAAGATTGAAATAGCACACGGCATAGTAAATATTCCAGTTCCTGCTGTTCTTGAAATTACAAAAGGATTGCCATTCATACAAACAGAAAAAGAATGTGAATTAGTAACACCAACAGGCGCAGCATTAGTTAAGTATTATGTATCAGAATATAAAAATCCACCATTATCGAAAATAATTAATATTGGTTATTCATCAGGTACAAGAAAATATAAAGATGCTTCTTATTTACAAATTCAATTATTAGAAGAATTAAATGAAAAAAATCAATATAATCAAAATGAAATTTATCAAATAGAAACAAATATAGATGATGAAACACCAGAAATAATAGCAACATATTTTGAAGATATATTAAAATTAGGTGCTGCTGAAATTTATCAAATTCCAATTTTTATGAAAAAAAATAGAATAGGAATAAAAATAATTATTTTAACAGAAGAAAAATTTTTACAGCAAATAATAGATTATTTATTTGAAAATTCAACAACATCTGGAATTAGATATACAAAATATACAAAAGTATTTTTACAAAGAAAAGAAGAAGAAAAGAAAACACAATATGGATTAGTAAAAGTAAAAAAAATGTTTTATAAAGGAAACACAAAAAGTAAATTAGAATTTGAAGATTGTAAAAAAATTTCAAAAAACAAAAAAATTCCCTTAATAAAATTATATAAAGAATTAGAAAAAGAAATCGAATAAGAAAATGTATTTTTTAAAAAAAGAACCAAAAAAAAATTTCGTAATTTTTATAACAATAATAATAATTTTTTTAGTTTTATTTATTGGTAAAAAATTATTAGTTCCAACAAAAATAAAATTTAAAAAAGAAAATTTTATTCTGACATACGATAATGCAATAAAAAATTTAGAAATAGATAAATTAGATATAAATGCAAATAAAGAATTAGCAAATTTTTATTTTATTTCTTTTAGAAAAGAAGAATTAATATTAAAAGAAATAAAAAATAAACAAATAACAAAAGAATTAATAGAAAAACAATTAAATGATTGGGAAAAATATAATGTAATAAAAGATATGAATTATTATAAAAGCAAATTAACATCCGCAACAGAAGGAGAAATTTTAAAAAAAGAGTATATAAAAATAGGAGAATTAATTATAAATGAATTAGTGAATAAAGCACTTTTTTATTATCACCGCTGTATGGGCATTGATGAAAATGAATTAACTGCGAATGATTATTTTAATATTAGTTTATTATATTATTACAAAGGACTATATCATTATCATATAGCAAAAAAATATATAATTAAAGCAATAGAAGAACAATATCATAATCCAGAAGTATATATAGTGCTTGGAAATATTTTTTTAGAAGAACGAAATTTTGAAGAAGCATTAAATTGGTATAAAAAGGCTTATGTTTTAAAAAGCGATAATTTTATTATTAATTATAACTATATAAAAATACATTTTTATTTAAAAAAATATGACGAGGCATTAAAAGAAGTAAATAAGATAATAAAAAAATACAAAATAAAAAAATTAATAAAACAAAAAAAAGAGATAGATTTTTCTGAGCAGATATATATCAAAGACAAATATTTATTTACAAAATTTTTAATACTAAAATTTGAAATATTATTAGAACAACAAAAAAATGAGGAAATAAAAAAAGAAATAACAAATAATCAGGAATTTATCATAGAAGATGAAGAGTATTATAATTTTCTTGGTAAATTATTTGAAAAAGAAAATGATAAAAAGAAAGCATTAGATAGTTATCAAAAAGCAATGTTATTAAGTTCAACACCTGAAATATATACAAAAAAAATTAAAGATTTACAAAATAAGAAATAGAAAAAATTAATCAACACTACTAATTCATCTATATAAAAAAATCAGTAATATAAAAAATTAACGAATAAAAATAATAAGGAAATAGAAGACAAAAAGAAAGCAGAAGTTGAACAAACATTTTAGTTATTAAAAAACAATATATAGTCATATTCATTTCGATTTTTTTAAAAAAGGAAATATATTATAAAAACAGAATATTTTTTAAAGATCTATCTTTTAAGAAACGAACGGCGCCGTTTTTCTTTATTTTCTCTCAATATTTTTTTTAGATAGAATTAAATTTTTTTCAAAACTAAAAAATCATAAGTTTGACACCTTTAAACTTTTTTAATAAGTCAAACCTTTAATTTTTCTTTAAGTTTTATTTTTATTTAGTCGATAATAAATTGTAGGAGGTGAGAAAATGGTAAGAGGCTTATATACAGCAGCGTCAGGAATGCTTGCTCGTGATGGGCAAATAAATGTAATAGCAAATAATTTAGCAAATGTAAATACAACAGGTTTTAAGCGTGATGAAACAATATTCAGAGAATTTCCAAAATATTTACAACAACGATTAAATGATGATGTAATGCTCACTGATAAAGGTTTAATTGATTTTATGCCACCTGTTGGTCTGCTTGGCACTGGCGTGACAGTTGATGAAATATTCACTGAATTTCAACAAGGCGATTTATATGAAACAGGCAATAAATGTGATGCAGCATTATGGGGCGATGGTTTTTTTGCTATTCAGACACCAACAGGCGAACGATATACAAGAAATGGTAATTTTACATTAAACCAGAATGGTGAATTAGTAACAATGCAAGGTTATAAAGTTTTAGATATAAATAATCAACCAATAAATGTAGCATATCAAGATTTTACAATCACGCCAGATGGCAGTGTCTATATTCGACAGGATACAGCAAATACCTATTTAACAAAATTAAAAATAGTTCAATTTGAAAATAAACGAGCATTAAAAAAAATAGGCGAAAATTTTTATGAACCAACAGAATACAGTGGAGCAATGAGTTTAAGTCCAAAAGATGTTGAAGTTCGTCAAAGTTATGTTGAAAAAGCAAATGTAAATATAGTAAAAGAAATGGTGTTAATGATAGAAGTAAATCGCGCTTATGAATTAAATCATAGATTAATAAGAAACTATGATGAATTAGCAGGCAAAGCAGTAAATGAAGTTGGTCGATTATAATAATAATTAAATAAAAACGGCTGGACCCGCCATAGGGAAGCCGTAGCACTGATGACTGATTGATTCAGTGCAATAATCAGAAGGAGGTAAATAACTATGATGCGTTCATTATGGAGTGCAGCAACTGGTATGGCAGGTCAACAATTTAATGTTGATGTTATATCAAACAATTTAGCAAATGTGAATACAACCGCATATAAACAAGCAAGAGTTGATTTTGCTGATTTATTATATCAAAAATTAGTAGTGCCTGGCACACCAGCATCAGCAGGTACTATAATTCCAACTGGCACACAGGTTGGTTTAGGTTCGAGAGTAACAGCAACACAACACTTATACACACAGGGACCATTAAGAAGCACAGAAAATCCATTTGATTTAGCAATTGAAGGTGATGGCTTTTTCCAGATTTTAATGCCAGATGGAAAAACAGTTTATACTCGTGATGGTGCTTTTAAACTTGATGGAAATAAACGAATTGTTACATCAGATGGTTATTACTTACAACCAGAAATTGTTATACCAGAAGATGCAGTAAGTGTAGCAGTATCAGAAGATGGTCGTGTTTCAGTTTTATTAGCAGGTCAGACAGAAACACAGGAAATAGGGCAAATTCAATTAGTTAAATTTGTCAATCCTGCAGGCTTATCAAATTTAGGAAATAATATGTTACAGGAAACAGTAGCATCAGGACCACCAATTGCAGCAAATCCAACAGAAAATGGTCTTGGCAGAATTAGACATGGATTTTTAGAATTATCAAATGTTCAAATTGTTAATGCTATGGTTGATTTAATCAGCGCACAGCGAGCTTATGAAGTAAATTCAAAATCAATTCAAACATCAGATAATATGCTTTCAACAGCAGTAAATATCAAAAGGTAAAATATGAATAAGATTATTTTAATTATCTTTTTATCTATCTCAATTTTATATGCAAATAATGAGACAATTGAAATAAAGCCATTAAATATTATAAATAATCAAACAATAAATTTAACAGATTTAGTAAAAGAAAAAAAAGCAGATATAAATTTACCAGATATATCATTTGGTAATGCACCTCTACCTGGACAGGAAAGGATATTAGATAAAAATTACATTATTTTCAGGTTAAAAACAGTTTTAAGTGATGAAGAATTAAATAAGATAATTATTCCAGAAAAAATCAGGGTTCAGCGTAGTTTTAAAAAATTAGATAAAGATGAAATAATAACAAAAATAAAGAATGAAATAACAAAATTAATTGGTGATAAATATGTAGAATATAAAATAGAAAATGTAAATTTAAGAAATGCAGATGAAATAAAATTACCTGATATAAATGAAATAAAGTATGAAATTGAATTTTTATCAAAAAGTGAAATGAAAAATAGAGTTAATGGTTTGATAAATATAATTGCAGAAAATCAAAAGATAAAATCAATAAATTTTGATGTAAATATTTCAGCGTGGACAAAAGTAATAGTTGCAAAAGAAAATTTTAATTTTAATGATGTAATTACAAATGATAAAATAGAAGAGGTCTTAATGGAAGTAACAAAAATAAAGACAGCAAATTTAATAAAGAAAAAAGAAGAAATAATAAATAAAGCAGCAAAACGAAGAATAAGAAAAGGCGAAATAATAGAAGTAGCAGATATAAAAGAGCCGGATATAATAAAATATGGGGATATAGTTGATGTAATAGTTCAAAAAAAGGATTTTCAAATCAGAGTCAAAGCAAAAGCCTTACAAAATGGTGCAACAGGCGATGTGATAAGATTTTTAAATCTAAATTCTAAAAAAACATTTTTTGCAGAAATCACTAATGTTTCAGAAGCAATAATCCGATAATAATAATAAGAACAAAGAAAAAATTTTGGAGGCGAAAAAATGAAAAAAATTATTTTCAGTATAATGATCTTACAAATAACACTTATTTATTTATCAGCAACATCTTTATGGCGAAATCAAAATCCTTATGGTGATAATAATGCTCATAAAATAGGTGATATAATTACAATAATAATAAATGAATCAGCAGTTGGTTCAACAAAAACAGAAGCAGAACGACAAAAAGAAATAGGTATAGGTGGCAAGAGTGGTTCAACAGAAGATGGAAAAACATTTTTTAATTCATTTGCCAAATTAATTCCATTATTTGGTGCAGAAGCAAGTGGCAAATCAAAATATAAAGCAAATGCAGATGAACAAAAAGTTGGAAAATTAGTAGCTAAAATTTCAGTAATAATAAAAGATATAACACCAGAAGGAAATCTCATATTAGAAGGTGAAAAAGATGTTAAGATAAATAATGAGAAACAAAAAATAGTAGTAAAAGGCGTAGCCCGACCAAATGATATTACATCAGATAATACAATTTTATCAGATAAAATAGCAAATGCAGAAATTGTTTATACAGGCAAATTAGCATTTGGCGATGAGAAACGACCTGGCTTAATAAAAAGAACATTTAATTCTGTTTTTGGTTTCTTATTTTAATTATTGGAGGTAATACTAATGTTAAAATTAGTTTTGATTATTTTAATCATAACAATAAATTTAATAAATGGCGCAGTAGTAACAAAAATAAAAGATATAACAAATATAAATGGAATAAGAGAAAATCAATTACAAGGTTTTGGATTAGTTGTAGGTTTAGAAGGAACGGGTGATTCAAAGAAAGCAACATTTACAGTGCAAGCTTATGCAAATATGTTAAAAAGATATGGAATAAATATAGACCCATCAAAAATAAATTTTGATAATGTAGCATCAGTAATAGTAAAAGCAACATTACCACCATTTGTAAGACCAGGCCAAAAAATTGATGTGATAGTTGCTACACCAGGTGATGCTGAAAATTTAGATGGTGGCTTATTATTACAAACACCATTATTAGGTGCAGATGGCGAAGTTTATGCAGTTGCGCAAGGACCAGTAACAATAGGTGGCTATAATGTAAAAAGTGGTGGCTCAAAAGCTCAAAAAAATCATCCTACTGTTGGTAGAGTAATTAATGGTGCAATGATTGAAAAAGATGTTCCAATGGAATTTGTTCAAAATGGTAAAATTCAAATTATATTAAAAAATTCAGATTTTACAACATTATCAAGAGTAATTGATGTTATAAATAATTTTTTTAAAGAAGAAATAGCAAAAGGTATAGATGGAGCAGCAATTGATATAAATATACCTGAAGTTTATCAAAATAAAATACCACAATTTCTCTCAAGCATCCAGAATTTAGATGTAGTAACAGAAGCACCAGCAAAGATAGTAATAAATACAAGAACAGGAACAATAGTAATGGGCGAAAATGTAAAAATTTCAAAAGTAGCAGTTTCACACGGTAATTTAACAGTAATAATAAAATCAGAAGATGAAGTCTCGCAACCAGAAGCATTTTCACAAGGTCAGACAACATTAATAACAAAATCAAGTGTATCAGCAAAAGAAGAAGGTAGTTCAGTAATGTTATTAAAAGATAGTCCAACAATAAATGAAGTAGTAAGTGCATTAAATGAGATTGGTGCTACACCGCGTGATATAATTTCAATTTTACAGGCAATAAAAGAAGTTGGCGCATTAAATGCCGAATTAGAATTAATTTAATAAGGTTTTATTATGATAAAATTAAGATTAAATCCACAGATAAATATTTATAAACCAATACAACCAATAAAAATAGAAAAAGAAAAATTTATAGATATACCAGAAGAAAAAAAAAGTTTTGAAAATGAATTAAAAAAAATAGAAAAAGAAAAATTTATAAAACCATCAATTGAAAAACAGAAAAAAACATTAAAAGAAAAATCAGAGGAAATGGAATCAATTTTAGTTTATCAAATGCTAAAAACAATGAAACCAAAATTATCTGAAAGTTTATTTGGCGGTGGAAAAGCAGAAGAAATATGGTCAGATATGCTTTATGAAGAATATGCAAAACAAATGTCAAACACGGCTAATTTTGGTCTTGCTACACAAATATATAATGAACTAACAAAAAATTATTTTAGATAAAATTTGCATTTTTTACCTTATTCTTATTAATTCCAAATAAAATCCTTCAAGAAAATCAGTGTCATTTTTAATCTTTATGTAATTTACATTTATACAAAATTAAACTTGTCAAAAAGATATTATTAATTAAAAGAATAAATGAGCCAATAGAAATTTACTCAGTAAAAAATAATAAAAA
Organism: bacterium; assembly: GCA_035405645.1. Classification (GTDB taxonomy): domain Bacteria; phylum JAGOBX01; class JAGOBX01; order DAONJL01; family DAONJL01; genus DAONJL01. The sequence goes on from DAONJL010000059.1 coordinate 10,256, forward strand.
AGATAAAAAAAATTTTAAAAAACAATTTCTGAAAATATTTCTTTTCTTTGATAAAATTCTTTATCATTATTTTTTTGAAAAACAAAATTCTTGACAAAATAAATTTTTTTTAATAATTTTAAAAAATAATTTATTTAAAAATTTAAGGAAGAAAAATGATATTTACTTTTAAAGGTGGAATTCATCCATCTGAAAATAAATATTTAACAGAAGAAAAAAAAATAATAAATTTTCCCACACCAGAAAAAGTATATATTCCATTATTACAACATATTGGTTCACCATCAAAGCCAACAGTTAAAAAAGGTGATTATGTAAAAATAGGTTCTATTATAGGTGAACCTTCTGCTTATATTTCTTCTTATATTCATTCATCTGTTTCTGGCTCTGTCATTGATATAATAAAAACAGAAAATATTTTTGGTAGAAGCATTGATACAGTAATAATTGAAAATGATAAAAAAGAAGAAATAGATGAAAATGTATTACAAAAAAATACAGAATGGGAAAAATTAAATAATGATGAATTAATCGAAATAATTAAAAAAGCAGGTATTGTAGGTTTAGGGGGTGCAACTTTTCCTACCTTTGTAAAATTAAGTCCACCACCTGATAAAAAAATTGATACAGTAATTTTAAATGGTGGCGAATGTGAACCTTTTCTAACGATTGATGATAGATTAATGCAAGAAGAACCAGAAAAAATAATCAAAGGTTTATTAATAATAATGAAAATATTACAAGCAAAAAAAGGGATAATAGGAATAGAAAACAATAAAAAATCAGCGATAAAAATAATGAAAAATGAAGCAAAAAAATATTCAAATATAGAAGTCTGTGTATTAAAAGCAAAATATCCACAAGGTGCAGAAAAGCAGTTAATTGATGCTATTTTAAAGCGCCAGGTCCCGCCAAATGGTTTACCAATGGATGTTGGAGTTGTAGTCAATAATGTGGGCACAGCAAAAGCAATTGCTGATGCTGTGATAGATGGACGACCGTTGATTGAAAGAGGAGTAACTGTTTCAGGTGATGCTCTTTCTAATCCACAAAATTTAAAAATAAAAATTGGTGTGCTTATTTCTAATATTGCTGATTTTGTCGGTGTCGATTTTAATAAATTTAAAAAATTAATTTTAGGTGGACCAATGATGGGAACTGCTATCAGTTCTTTAGAAATGCCAATTACAAAAGGTGTTTCTGGTATTTTATTTTTATCTGATAAATATTCGAATAAAACAGAATATGATGCTTGCATTAGATGTGGTCGTTGTGTTTCTGTTTGTCCTATGCATTTATTACCTAATGAATTAGGTTTATTAAGTTCAAAAAGAAAGATTGAATTAATTGATGAATTAAATATAGTTGATTGTATTGAATGTGGTAGTTGTTCGTATATTTGTCCAGCGAATAGACCATTATTACAATGGATAAAAATAGGCAAAGCAGAGGTAAGAGAATTTGGAACAAAAAAATAAAGTATTATTAGAAATATCTCCTGCGCCGCATATTCATTCAAAAGATACTGTCCAATCTATAATGTTAGATGTTATAATTGCTTTAATGCCTGCTGTTGCTATTGCTGTTTTTTATTTTGGAATAAATGCTATTCGTATCATTCTGGTCTCAATTATTAGTTGCGTTTTATTCGAATTATTAGTTTCAAAATTATTATCACAAAAAATAAAAATAAAAGATTTAAGTGCTGTTGTAACAGGTCTTTTACTTGCTTTAAATTTATCCGCTACAGCCCCAAATTGGTTAATTATTATTGGCGCTTTTGTTGCCATTGCTATTGGTAAACAAATTTTTGGTGGAATTGGTTATAATATATTTAATCCAGCACTCGTTGGTCGCGTTTTTTTACTTATTGCTTTTCCTGTTGAAATGACTTCCTGGGTTCCTCCTAATCCAGTTATAAATTTAAAATCATTTATGACATTAAAACAATTAGAACCAGATGCGATTTCTTATGCTACACCACTTGCAATTTTAAAAGGTAAAGGACCATCTGCTTTACCTGATAATATTCATCTCGATGCTTTCTTTGGTAATATTGGTGGTTGCATTGGCGAAATTTCTGCATTAGCATTAATCATTGGTGGTTTATATTTACTTTATAAAGGGCACATTTCTTTACGAATACCTCTTTCATTTATTTTAACTACATTTATAATTACAGGTATTTTTTGGGCTTATAAACCGACAAATTATGCAGATCCTTTATTCCATATTTTAACTGGTGGTCTTTTACTCGGCGCTATTTTTATGGCGACTGATATGGTTACTTCACCTTCGACTGAAACTGGTATGATTATTTTTGGTATTGGTTGTGGTTTTATTACTGCAATAATAAGATTATTTGGTGCTTATCCAGAAGGTGTTTCTTTTTCGATTTTAATTATGAATGGTTTAGTTCCTTTAATTGATAAATTAACAAAACCAAAAAGATTTGGATTACAAAAATGAAAGATTATATTAAATTATCCTTTATCTTATTTTTGATTTGTTTTATTTCTGCATTTTTATTATCTTTTGTTAATTCAAAGACTTCGCCAATCAAAGAAAAAATTTTATCTGATAAAGAATATAAAGCAAAAAAAGAAGTGTTTGAAGAAGCAGAAAAATTTTTAGAACCTGTGAAATATAAAGATATTGAAATTTATCTTTGTTTAGATAAAAATGAAAAAGAGATTGGCGCTATAATAAAAGCAGCACCATCAGGTTTTTCTGGTAATATCTTTATTTTATTTGGAATAAATTTGAATGGAAATATAACAGGACTCAAAGTAATAAGTCATACTGAAACTCCTGGTCTTGGTTCAAAAATGGAAGAGATAAATAAAAAGAAAAGCGAAGAATTATATAAGAAAAATAATTTGATAAAAAAAGATAAGCCCTGGTTTCAAGAACAATTTAAAAATTTTAATTACAATGATTTAATTGTAGATAAAGATGGTGGGAAAATTGATAGTTTAACTGCTGCAACAATATCTTCACGAGCAGTTTGTAATGGAATTAAAAATGCCGCAAAAAAATTTTTTGATTGGTATAAAAATAAAAACAATATGAATAATAAAAATATTGGTGATGAAGAACAAATTGATGCTCAAACAAGTGCAACAAAAAAATAAGTGGAGATTTATATGACGACATTAGAAAATTTAAAAAAAGGTTTTACAAATGAAATGCCTTTATTAATGTATATGCTTGGTTTTTGTCCTGCTCTTGCTGTTTCAACAAGTGTGATAAACAGCATTGTGATGGGGCTTTCTGCTACCTTTGTTTTAATTGGTTCTAATGTTATTATTTCTATTGTTAGAAAAATTATTCCTGATGAAATTAGATTGCCTTCCTTTATTTTAATTATTGCTACTTTTGTTACTATTGTTGATTTAATTTTAGGGGCTTATTTACCTGATATTCATAAAGCAATTGGTTTATTTATTCCTTTAATTGTTGTTAATTGTATCATTCTTGGTCGGGCTGAAGCTTTTGCTTCGAAAAATAATATTTTTCAATCTCTGATTGATGCTATTAGTATTGGTCTTGGTTTTACTCTTGTCCTTTTTTTAATTGCTACAATTCGAGAAATTTTAGGTAATGGTTCTTTTTTAGGCTTTGATATTTTTGGTGATTGGTTTAATAATTTTTTTAAATCTGAATTTAAACCTGTTATTGTTATGATTTTACCGCCGGGTGCTTTTTTTACTATGGGCTTTTTACTCGCTATTATAAATTATTTTAAATCAGTCAAAAATAAAAAATCTTAATTGAGGTTTAATATGAGTGAAATTATTATTATTTTTAATATTGTGATTTCTGCTATTTTTATTAATAATTTTGTTTTATCAAGATTTTTAGGAATTTGCCCTTTTATTGGTGTTTCAAAAAAAATTGAAACTTCGATTGGTATGGGCTTTGCCGTTATTTTCGTTATGTCTCTTGCCTCTGCCATTACTTTTCTTATTCAAAAATTTATTCTCATACCTTATAAAATTAATTATTTGCAAACTATTTCTTTTATTCTTGTTATTGCTACTCTTGTTCAATTTATTGAAATGGTAATAAAAAAACAAAGTCAAGGTTTATATCAAGCGCTTGGTATTTATCTGCCATTAATAACAACAAATTGCGCTGTGCTTGGTGTTACTTTATTAAACTTACAAAAAAATTTTAATTTTATTGAAGCTGTAATTAATGGTTTTAGTTCTGGTGTTGGCTTTATGTTTGCTTTACTTATTATGGCTGGTATTCGTGAACGGTTAGAATATGCTGAAATTCCTGAAATATTAAAAGGTGCAAGTATTATATTTTTTACTGCTGGTCTATTATCAATTAGTTTTATCGGTTTTTCTGGTATTGTAAAAATGTAATAAAAAAATTAATTAATATTTCACTCTCAAACTCACTTTTAACAACTCATTTTCTTCTTCCATCAACTCAACTAAAAACTATAATTCACACTTATTTTATT
>DAONJL010000060.1:0-14578 GCA_035405645.1 bacterium
TTGTAGAATAAATAAATTTTTTCTTTTCATTGGTGCTGATATTTCAGCATCTGTTGGACCACATAAACATATTTGATTTATTTTTGTGCCTGCTGCTAAATGGGCTGGACCTGTATCACTTGATATAAACCAATCACATTTACTAATAAAATAAAATAATTCCTGTAATGAAAAATTATGAATAATTATTAAATTTTTATGATTTATTTTTTCTTTTATTTTTCTATTTATTACTTTTTCTAATTTACTACCTAAAAATATAATAATTTTGTTCTAATAATTTTTGAATAGTTTTAAGATAGTTATTAATATCCCATAATCTTATATCATTAAAATTTTTATTTAATAATCGATTTGTTTTTGAAGAACCAATATGAAATACAATTTTTTTTTTAGTATTAAATGGTATTAAAAAATTATCTATTTTTTCTTTATCCTTTTGAGAAGGATATATTTCTATTGAATATTTATTATATACACTATTTGGCATTATTTTATTTACTGCTAAATAAAAAAGTTCAATTACATTTATATACTCAAAAAAATCATTCAAATTAATAATTTTATCAGCATTTAGTCTATTTGCAAATTTTCTTATCATATTAAAAGATTCAAAATTTATAAGGTAATTAAATTTAACTCTTTTTAATTTTGATAATAAGAAAAATAATTCTAAAAAATTTCTTTTATGATATAATATATAAATATTATTAACAAATGGATTATTTTTAAAAATTTCTTTACCTATTCTGGAAGTTAAGATATCAATTTGAAAACCAAAGTCTGATAAAGAATGAACAACTGGTGTAATTCTTAATATATCACCCATTGCACCAATTTTAATAATTAATATTTTTTTATTTTGTTCCATAAATTTTTTATTATAAAAATCATTCGAAAAAATCAAGAAAATTTGTTTTATTATTTTTTTGAGTATTAATTTTAAAATAGAGTGAAAAAATAATAAAAACTAACAAAATTAAAATCTTATATTGCTTTTAATTATTACGAAAATATAAAAAACAAAAAGTAAAAAATAAGAAAAGGAAGAAGCAATAGCAGCACCAGCACTTAAAAATTTAGGAATAAATAAATAATTTAAAAAAATATTAGAAATAAAAACAAAGAAATTAATAAAAGAAAGACTTAAGAAAAATCCGTTGGTAATTAAATAAGAACTGCATTGCAAAGACATAGAAAAAAAAATTAAACCGGGTAAAAGAAAAAATAAAGAATTTAAAGAATAAAAAAATTGCGGTAAAAAAAGGCGAAAAAAAATAGGTGCAATAAAATAAATAATAATTGAAGAAATAAGAGAAACAAAAAAAGATAAAATTAATGCTTCAATAAATTTTTTTAATAAATATTTTTTATCATTTACAGCAACTGAAAGATTAGAGACTAAAACGAATTGAACTGCTTCTGCAAAAATTAAAAGCCCAGTAAAAATATTAACAGAAAAAGAATAAAAGCCAAGTTCAGAAAGATTACAAAAATATTTGAGCATAAATTGGTCAACATAAAAAAATAAAAAAGCAAAAATATAACCTGGATGAATGGCAGCACCACTTTTAAAAAGAAGTTGATATAATTTTTTATCAGGAAAATTTATTTTTGATGAATTTTCAATAATAATTGTTTTTTTAAAAAAAATAAAAGTAACAAATAAGAGAATAATAAACGAAAAAAAATAAATATAAGCAATTTTATAAATAGTTAATTTCAAATCGAATAAAATAAAAATAATAAAAATCAAAAGAATAAATAAATTTCTGATAGAAATTAAAAAATTTACTTTACGAATTTCTTTCAAACACTGAAGAAAAAAAATAATAGTTTCGAAAATAATTTTTATAGGCACCATAAAAATAAAAAGGAAAATAAGTAAAAATGGTAGGTCATTAAAAAAATTATTAAATTTAAAAAATAAGAAAAAGAAAATAGAAATAAAAATAAAAGCAATAAACAATTGTAAAATAATAATTGCATTTAATAAAGTTTTTTTTGAATATTTAAAATTATCAGAAAATAAGTAATGAGGAATTGTTTTAAAAATACTGAAATTACTAATATTATATAGCAGCATAAAAATAAGTTCAGCAAAAGCAATAATACCTTTACCAATAGGACCGCATAATAATGCTAATAAATAGTTAATAATAAATTTAGAAATACCATTAAATAATCTAACAGCACTATTTTCAAAAATTTCAAAAGGAATAAATTTTAAAAAAGAAAAAAATTTTTTATTCAATTTAAAGATTGATTATCATCATTTATTTCTTTATCAGGGAAAATCTCGCTTTTTAATTTTTTTAAAAATTGCAAATAAATATTTACAAATTCAATCATTTCATATTCAATAATATCACTAATTAAAATAATATCTTCATTAGCAAAAGCTTCTGATAATTCTTTTAATTTTTCCATAAATTCAGTATTATATTGATAAATTGTTTTATCATTAATTTTCATATGAATAGTGATATTATGAAAAGTCTTTTCTAATTTTTTTAAGAATAAAACCCATTCTTCAAAAAAAATAATTTCTTTTTTAAATAACTCAATACCTTCATTAGCCAGACCGGTTTGTATTTTTTCGCTAATTTGTTGATATAAAGAATTTTTCTTAATAAATTGCTCTTGAAAATATTCAATTTGTTCTTTTAATTCTTTACTTGAAAAATGCATTTTTTTAAATTCATTAAAAAGAAATCTAATTATTTCAGTTGAAGTTTTTAAAACTCTTGATAAATTGTGAAATAAATGTTCTTTAATATTCTTTTCATTGCCTGCAATAACAGAAGCTTTGAAAGAACTTAAAGTATATTCAGCTTCTTCAATTACACTAATAAGAGTTTTATCATTTAATTTTGCTTCATAATAATTTATTCCAATTGGTTTTTCACAATTTCTAAGACCAGTAAAAATCCATTCTAAACCATTTATTAATTTTTGAAATGTCGGAGTATAATTATTTAAATTATTAAGGTCAATATGCGAACATAAATCTTCAACTACACCTAAAAATTTATTAATATATTCAATCATATCACCAAGAGTATTTATCACAGTAATATTTATATCTTCTGCTTTTACTTCTATTTTCTTTATATTTTCAAGGTCATAATCAGGTATATTTTTTAAATCAATCTTTTTATCATTTAATTTTAATTCATCAATAAGCATATTATTGTTTAATAAATATTTCCTTAATTCTTCCATAAAAACTTTAAATGATTTTATTCCATCAAGTTGAATATCAATCTTTTTATTATTTAATAAAATCTCAATTTTTTCTATCATTTGATTTCCCTGCCATTTTATTTATTTTTAATTTTTTTATTCATTATTTTCCCAATCTCATCTTTTTTATTTTCAATTTCATCAGAATCTTTTTTTATTTTTTCAATATTGTCAATAGTTTTTGCTTTTGTGGAGTCAATAATATTTTTAATCTTTGCTTTTTCTTCTTCTAATTTTTTTTTATTAATATCAACAATACCTCTTGTCCAGAAACCTGCTAAAAAAGCAGCTATAACTAAAATAAGAGTAATAAATGTTCGAATCATTATCAACCTCTTAATATAGCAATTCTACCTGTTCTTGATAATTCTTTTATCCCAAAATTTTTTAAGTTTTTGATTAAATTTGAAATTTTAGAAGGCGAAGCAATCGCCTGTATTGTCATTGTATTTTCAGTTAAATCAATTACTTTTGCTTCAAATATATTTACTATTTCAAGTATGCTTGTTCTTGTTTCTTTTGTTACATTTAATTTTACTAATAATAATTCTCTTGCAATATGTTCCTGAACTGTAACATCATTTACTTTAATTACATTAATTAATTTATTTAATTGTTTACAAATTTGTTCTATTTCCATATCATCACCTGATGCTGTAATTGTCATACGCGATAAATTAGGGTTTTCAGTTTCAGCAACAGCAAGAGAAAGAATATTATAACCTCGTCCAGCAAAAAGACCAGCAATCCGCGCAAGAACACCACTTTTATTTTCAACTAAAACAGTAATAGTGTGTAACATTAATTATCACCTCTAATCATATCAATATTTGAAGCTCCTGCTGGCACCATTGGAAATACATTTTCTTCTTCATCAACTAAAATATTTAATAAAATGGGTCCTTCATAATTTAAGGTATAATTTAATGCATCCCTTACTTCTTCTTCTTCTTTTATTGTGACACCTTTTATTCCAAATGCTTCAGCTACTTTGCCAAAATCCGGATTAGTATGTAAATCAGTTTGTGAATATCTTTTATTAAAGAATAATTGTTGCCATTGACGAACCATACCTAAATAGTTGTTATTTAGAACAATTATTTTTACAGGTAAATTATGTGCTTTTAATGTTGTTAATTCTTGTATATTCATTTGAATCGAGCCATCACCCGCAATATCAATAACTAATTCACCAGGTCGAGCAAATTGAGCACCAATTGCAGCAGGTAAACCAAAGCCCATAGTGCCTAAACCACCAGAAGAAATAAATTGTCTTGGTTTTGTAAATTTATAAAATTGAGCAGCCCACATCTGGTTCTGACCAACTTCTGTTGTTATTATTGCATTGCCCTTTGTAAGTCTATATATTTCTTCTACTACAAATTGTGGTTTTATTTTTCCTTTTTGTTTTTTATATGTTAATGGATTTTCTTTTTTCCATTTCTCAATTTGATTTAGCCATTCAATTGTGTTTAACTCACATTTGCTTTCTTCTAAAATATGTAATAATTCTTCTAAAATATTTTTCGCATCACCAACAATAGGAATATCAACTTTAATTATTTTATAAATTGAAGCGGGGTCAATATCAATATGAATAATTTTTGAATGAGGTGAAAAAGTTTCAGTTCGACCTGTAACTCTATCATCAAAACGAGCGCCAATAGCAATTAATAAATCACAATGATGAACTGCTAAATTTGCAGCAGCAGTGCCGTGCATTCCAATCATACCCATAAATAAACGATGGTCACCAGGAAAACCACCAAGTCCCATTAATGTTGATGTAACTGGTATATTATATTTTTCTGCTAATTCTTTTACTTCTTCATGAGCATTAGAAATTATTACACCACCACCTATATATATAACTGGTCGTTTTGCTTTCTTTATTTGTTCAGCTGCTAATTTAATCTGTTTTTTATTTCCTATTATTGTTGGTTTATAACCAGGTATATCAATTTGTTCTGGAAAATCATTTTCTGTCTGACCTAAACTAATGTCCTTTGGCAAATCAACAAGAACTGGTCCGGGTCTTCCTGTTCTTGCTATATAAAATGCTTCTGCAATTATTTTCGGTAGTTCATCAACATCCTGAACCAGATAATTATGTTTTGTAATTGGTCTGGTAATACCAGTAATATCAGCTTCTTGAAAAGCGTCGCCACCAATAAGTGCAGTTGCAACCTGCCCTGTAAAAGCAACAATAGGTGATGAATCCATATAAGCAGTTGCAATACCAGTAACTAAATTTGTTGCACCAGGACCTGATGTTGCCATACAAACACCTACTTTTCCACTTGCGCGTGCATAACCATCTGCTGCATGTGCACCTGCTTGTTCATGCCTTGGTAAAACATGTTTAATTGGTGCATCGTATAATCTATCATAAATAGGTATTAAAACACCACCAGGATAACCAAATATAATTTCAACCCCTTCGCGTAATAATCCTTCTACAAAAATATCAACGCCCTTTTTCATTCCTTATCACTCCACTTAATATTTTAAATATAATTAATTGATAATATTAAATTTATAATTTCTTGTCAATTGTTTTATTAATTTTTTGCATATTACAATTATTGACAAATAAGAACTTTTTTGAAATAAAATTATCATAAAAAAATATACAATATATTTATGCCCAAAAATTATTCAATCTGCTCATTTTAATCAAATTATTATATTTTCAAATCAGTAAATAAAAAAGAAAAAATAAAAAAAAATTTTTAATTAATAAATAAAAATTTAATCACAATAATTATAATTAAAAAATTTAAACAAAAATAAAAGTCAAACAAAAAAATAAAAAAACTTGACAAATTGGAATTTTGTGCTATAATGGATAATAGAGAAAAATAAGAAATTTTGCTTTCTTCTTTTTTTGCTTTTATTTTTGTTTAGGAGGTTTGTATGTATTATGATTCATCTCATAATTTAGAGTTTGTTGCTTATCTTTATATCGTTGCTAATAATTACATTGCTGTATGTCCAAAACTCGACATCTTTGTTTTTTCAAATAATAAGAATGAAACATTAAAACAACTATCACAAAAAATTCTATATTTTTTTACTATTAAAAATGTTGAAATTATTGATTGTTTTAAAAATAATGTTCTTTCTAAGTATAAATTAAAATTCATAACTTCAAATTAAAATTATGAAAAGTGTTTTTTTTAAAACATTTTCCTTTGAAAATTATGAATTTAATATCTTTATTAAATTATGATTATTTATATTTTATTTATTTTACAATTTTTCTCTTTCTAACTCTTATTACTTATTCACTTAATATTTATAAAATTTCAAAAATTAGTTGGTTCTGGCTTGGAATTTTCTTTTCTTTAACAAGTATAACAAATTGGTATCAAATAATATATATAGATTATCAAGAAATTTATCAATTTAAAATTTATGTGATATTATTATTCTTATGTTATTTATCAATAATTCATTTTATTTTTAAAAATTATCCAAAAAAAATAAATAAAAAAATAATTTATATTTGTTTCATATTAGCAATTGTTCTATTCTTTATAAAACCAACACAAATAGAAAACATAATTAAAATAATTTTTGGATTACTTGTATTTATATTATTAATACATTTTTATAATCACTTTATAAAATTAGAATTTGAAAAAAATCTATATTTGCGAATTTTTATTGTAGTTCTTACAATTGATATTTTTATTAATGCTCTTTTATCAAAATCTTTTCTTTCAAATTTTTTTAAAAGCGATTTATTATTTGTAATAATTAAATATTTTGATATAAGTATTGTTTTTATAATTTTCTATTGTTTAAATAAATATTTTTATCAAGAGATAAATAAAATTGAAGAAGGAAAAGCAATAAGACAAATATTTAAAAATCTTGGCTTTTTAATACTTGCTCTTTTAATCATTACTTTTTTCTTATTAAATTATTCAGAAAAGAAAAGTTTTGAGATAATAAAAAATCAGATTAAACTAAAAAGCAATTATATTAATAAATATCTATCTAATGAATTGAAAAGAGCAAATGGTGGCGCAATAAGTTTATCAGGTTCATTACCAATAAAAGAATTATTAGAAAAAAATAATAATAAAAATTTAGAAAGAGCAAATGAAGTAATTGATAGATATAAAAATTCATTTGATTTTTCTATTTGTTATATTTTTGACACAGGCGGAACAGTGGTTGCATCAACAAATAGAAATGATACAGATAGTTTTATTGGTAAAAATTACAAATTTAGACAATATTTTCAAAAAGCGATAGCAGGTGAATTATCAAAATATTTTGCATTAGGAGTAACATCAAAAACAAAAGGTTATTATGTCTGTGCACCTGTACGAAATAATGAAAATAAAATAATTGGTGCTGTTACAGTTAAAAATAATTTATCAGATATTATAAATATTTTTAAATTAGAAAAAAATATATTTTTAATAAATAATGAAGGAATAATTTTTCTATCAGGAATACCAGAATTAGAAAACAGAGCATTATTTCCTATAACAAAAGAAGAATTAGAGAAAGTTGAAAAAGAAAAACAATTTGGTGATGCAAAAATTATTAGTGAACCAGTATTTCCAAAAAAGATAAAAAAAGGGGAAAAAATCTGGTTTAAAAATCAAGAATATTTATTTTGCAGTCAAAATATAAATTATGAAAATTGGAATTTAATTTACCTGCATTCTTTACAATTATTAAAATTTTCAAGATTTTCAGTTATTGTATTAATCACATTACTAATGCTATTTATTTTAATTATTGGATTTGCTTATGAATTAAAATGGTCATATAGTTGGATACAAAAAATAACTGAAACTGAAAAAAAATTTAAAGAAATATTTGAAAATTCACCATTACCAATTTTTATTTATGAAAAAACAACAAACAAAATAATATCAGCGAATAAATATATGTTAAATAAATCTGGTTGGACATTTGAAGAATTAAATAATATCGAATTAAATCAAATAATCAAAGAAGATGAAAAAGAATTAGTTAAATTAATTACCAAAGAAAAAAAAGAATTAATAATAGAAATTTTCAAGACAGAATTTGCCAATTATATTATTTATATATTAAATGATATAACAGAGAAAAAAATAAATGAAGAAAAAATATTAAAATTAAATAAAGAATTAGCAAAAGCTATAGAAGAATTAAAATCACTCGATGAATTAAAAAATCAATTTTTAGCAAATATATCTCACGAATTAAATACACCGATTGTTTTAATAAAAGGATACATTGAATTATTATTAACACAAAAATTAGGTAAATTAAATGAAGAACAGATAAATCAATTATCAATTGCATTAAGAAACACTAATCGTTTATGTGATTTAATAGAAGAATTATTAGAATTTTCAAAATATGAAAGCGGTAAAATAGAATTAAAAGATATAAATGATTTTGATATAATTGAAGTATGTGAAGAGAGTCTAAAAGAATTAAATATAAAATTTGAAGAGAAAAAAATAAAAGTTAATAAAGAATATTCAGATAAAAAAATAATAATAAAAGGCGTGCCAAAAAAAATAAAACAAGTTTTTATAAATTTAATTGATAATGCAATAAAATTCTCAAATAACAATAGTGAGATTAATGTTTTGATAATAAAAAAAGAAAATTTTGTTGAAGTATCAATAACAGATTATGGAATAGGTATTCCAGAAGATAAGTATGAAAAAATATTTGACAAATTTTATCAAATAGATGGAACACGAACTAAAAAAATAAAAGGTGCAGGAATTGGTCTATTTATTTGTAAAGAGATAATTAAATTACATAAAGGTGAAATATTTGTTCAAAGCAAAATTGGTTATGGTTCAACTTTTGTTTTTAGACTTCCACTTTCAGTGTAAAAATTAAAAATGTCTCAATAATAAAAAAAGAATAATTCTAATTTTTTTATTTTAATATTTTAACAAATTACTAAAAAATCTTGACTTTATTATTTATAGTTTTTATATTTTTATAAATATAAAATAGAGGAGAAATTTTATGAAAAATTCAAAATACAAATTTGAAACACTTGCATTACACGCAGGTCAGGAAAAACCAGATGAAAGTACATTGTCAAGAGCAGTGGCTGTTTATAGAACAAGTTCTTATGTTTTTAAAAATACAGAGCATGCAGCAAATTTATTTGCATTAAAAGAATCAGGTAATATTTACACAAGAATAATGAATCCAACGCAAGATGTATTAGAAAAAAGAGTAGCAGCATTAGAAAATGGTGCAGCAGCATTAGCATTATCATCAGGCACATCAGCTATTTTTTATACAATTATAAATATCTGTGAAGCAGGTGATGAATTCATCTCTGCAAATAATTTATATGGTGGCACTTATACAATGTTCAATAATATTTTACCACAATTTAATATCAAAACAAAATTTGTAAATTATAATGATTATGAAGCTTATGAAAAAGCAATCACATCAAAAACAAAAGCAATTTACATTGAAACAATTGGAAATCCAGTATTAGGCGTTGTTGATATAGAAGAAGTTTCAAAAATAGCCAAAAAACATCATTTACCATTAATTGTTGATTCTACTTTTACCACACCATATTTACTTCGCCCAATTGAATATGGTGCTGATATTGTAGTTCACTCATTAACAAAATGGTTAGGCGGGCATGGTACAGCAATAGGTGGTGTTGTTGTTGATGCAGGAACATTTGATTGGACTGATAAAAAATTCAGATTATATACAGAACCAGATGAAAGTTATCATAATATACGATATGCTTATGATTTAGGCGAATTAAGTAAAATAGCGTTTATAATTAGAATGCGTCTTGTTCCATTAAGAAATTTAGGTGCTTGCATTTCACCTGATAATGCGTGGATTTTTTTACAGGGAATTGAAACACTACCATTACGAATGCAGCGTCATTGTGAAAATGCAATGATAATCGCCAGATATTTAAGAAATCATCAAAATGTAAACTGGTTAAGATATCCAGGTCTTGAAGATCATCATGATTATAAAGTAGCGAAAAAATATTTAAAAAATGGATTTGGCGGAATGATTGTTTTTGGTATAAAAGGCGGTTATAATGCTGCTGTAAAATTTATAAATAACATAAAACTATTCTCACATTTGGCAAATGTTGGTGATGCAAAAAGTTTGGTTTTACATCCAGCAAGCACTTCACATTCACAATTATCAGAAGAAGAGCAACTTGCTTCTGGCTTAACTCAGGATTTAATTCGATTATCAATTGGTCTTGAAAATGTTGATGATTTAATTGATGAATTGGATGAAGCATTAAAAATTGCTAATGAATGATAAGTTTGAAAATTTAAAAAAAATTATTAATGATTATGGAAGTGTAATCATTGCTTTTTCTGGTGGTGTTGATAGTTCTTTATTAGCAAAATTAAGTTATGAAATATTAAAAGAAAATGCAATAGCAGTAACAGGAATATCAGAAGTAATATCAAAATCAGAAATCGAGAATGCAAAAAAAATTGCTAATGAGATTGGTATAAAACATATCATTATAGAAACATCAGAATTAGAAAATCCAGAATTTATAAAAAACGATAAAAATAGATGTTATTACTGTAAATCAGAATTATTTTGTAAATTATTGCAAATAGCAAAAAATGAAAAATGTAATTATGTAATTGAAGGTTCAAATATTGATGATTTAAATGATTATAGACCAGGTATGAAGGCAATAAAAGAAGCAGGAATCAAGCAACCATACATTGAAGCAGGTATAAGTAAAAAAGAGATTAGAGAATATGCAAAACAACTTAATTTATCAAATTGGCTTAAACCAGCAAATCCCTGTTTATCTTCAAGAATACCTTATGGTCAAAATATTGAAATTACAAAATTAAGGCGAATAGAATTAGCAGAAGAATTTTTGAAAAATTTTGATATTGAAAATATTCGTGTTCGTGATTATAATGAAATTGCAAGAATAGAAGTAAATAAGAGTGATTTCAAGAAAATTTTTGAGAATGCTGAAAGTATAATTATTAATTTAAAAAAATTAGGTTATAAATATATTACACTTGATTTAGAAGGTTATAAAACAGGTAGTATGAATAAAGTTTTAATTGAATAATTTATTATTTAATCAAATCTCAAAACCCTATTATTGCCATAATCTGATACATATAATTTTCCATTTGTAAAATCAAAATAAACATCACGAGGTCCATTCATTTTTGTATTTGAAGTACCTGATGAAGTTTCATTAAAATCAGATTGACCGAAAACAGTATCAGCAGTTGTAGAATTTGCACTATACACTAAAACTCGATTATTACCAGTATCAGCCACCCATAATGTTTTTGATTTATTACAATACCATATACCATGTGGTTTATTTAAGCCTGAATTACCAGCAGAAGCATTACTTGAATTAAAATCAGGTTGACCATAAACAGTATCAGCAATTAAATCACCATCATTATAATTATATGCTAATACACGATTATTAAAAGAATCTGAAACAAAAAGAATTTGCTGTTCTGTATCATAAAAAACATCCATAGGGCAATATAGCCCTTCTGCATCAACGCTACCATTTATATTTGAAGTATTTGTAGTAAAAGAACCTTTTTGTCCATAAACTTTAGTTGCTGTTGTGCTACCATTTAAATATACTAACACACGATTATTTGCTGCATCAGCGATAAATAATCTTCTTGTTCCACCATCATTAACATAATGAACACCTATTGGATAACCTAATGATTGAGATGAAACTCCATAATAATTTGGTTCCTGACGAGTTCTAAATTCATCTGATAAATGACCATATAAATTATCAGCATAAGTATCAGAATTTAAAGTATATTCAAGTACACGATTATTATTACAATCAACAATAAATATTTTATTTTCACTATTATCAACATAAACATTAGTTGGCATTTTTAAACTCCATTCACCAAGTCCATAACTATTTTCACCACGCCAACTAAAATTAGGTTGACCATAGATCCAATCTGCTTCTTTTTTATTTTCATCATCAGCACCTGATATATCATACACTAAAACTCGATTATTACCATTATCAGCAATATATAATTTATTCTCTGAAATATCAACAAATAAACCAAAAGGCTGAAATAAACTTTTATTACTCAATCCATAATAATTATATTCAGAAGAATTAAAATCAGGTTGGCCCCAAACAAAATCAGCAATTGTATCAGATGGTAATGCACAATAGATAAATTTAATAAAAATGGAAATAATCATTATTAAAATATTTATACTAATTTTCATAACTAAATTCCCCCTTTTAATTTTTTTTATATAGTTTTATCATATATCATTAAATAAAATAATTCAAGTTATTTAGAGTTTTTTCCAAAAAATTTTTTTATTTCTCTTGACAAAAAATATTTTTTAATATATATTGTTAAGAAAAATCAGTGAGGATTTTTTTTATTTATTGAATAAGTAATTGAGCAAAGAAGCTCACTTTTACCAGTGATGGTAAAAGTGGGCTTTTTTTTTTTTCATTAATTTTTTTACCGAAAGGAGGTGAATAATATGAAGTTAATAATAGCAATGATTCAGCCATATAAATTACCAGATGTAAAAAAAGCATTATTTGATTCAAAAATTTTTAAAATGACAGTTACAAATGTTTTAGGCTGCGGTCAACAAGGTGGATATACAGAGACATACAGAGGAACAATGCAGGAAATAAATTTACTAAAAAAAATTCGACTTGAAATTGCGGTGAATGATGAATTCGTTGAACCAACAATTCAAGCAATAATTAAAGGTGCAAGAACGGGTAATATAGGTGATGGAAAAATTTTAATTTTAGATTTAGAACGATGTATTAGAATAAGAACTGGTGAAGAAGGAAATGAAGCAATTGGATAATTATTTAAAATGAGGTGATTAAAATTATGAAGAGAATAATTTTATTAGTTATTTTTATATTATCAATTAACACATATATTTTTGCAAATGAACCAAAGGAAATAAATCAACTTGATACATTGTGGGTTTGCATTGCAGGCTTTTTAGTTTTTTTTATGAATGCGGGTTTTGCATTTCTTGAAGCAGGATTTTGTAGAGCAAAAAATGTTGTAAATATTTTATCAAAAAATTTATTGGTCTTTGGATTTGTCGCTTTATCATTCTGGTTATTAGGTTATTCACTAATGTTTTCAGAAGGAAATCAATTTATTGGTGGTTTTAAAAAAGTCTTTTTTAAAAGTTCAGATATAGTTGGCACAATACCAGAAACTTGTTTTTTCTTTTTTCAGGTTGCTTTTGCTTCTGCTGCTTGTTCAATTATTTCTGGCGCAATTGCTGAAAGAATAAAAATTATTGCTTATATTATTTTTGGTTTTATAATATCATTAATTGTATATCCTATTGTTGGTCATTGGGTATGGGGTGGTGGATGGCTGGCTAATTTAAATACTCCATTCTTTGACTTTGCTGGTTCAACTGTTGTTCATTCTGTTGGTGGATGGGCTGCATTAGCAGGGATTCTTATTTTAGGTCCGCGGCTTGGAAAATATTTTAATAATAATGAAATTAAACCAATAATGGGACATAATATTCCATTATCAACACTTGGTTGTTTCATTCTCTGGCTTGGTTGGTTCGGTTTTAATCCTGGTTCTGAATTAGCATTTAATCAAAATGTGCCATATATTGCATTAACAACAATGCTTGCTTCTTGCAGTGCAACTTTATCATCTACTTTTACTTCGTGGATTTTTATCGGCAAACCAGATTTATCAATGATTATAAATGGTTGTCTTGCTGGTCTGGTTGCTATTACTGCGCCTTGTTCTATTGTTACGCCTGTTGCTGCTATTTTAATTGGTATTATTGCTGGCATTATTGTCGTTTTTGCTGTTTTATTTTTTGACAAAATTAAAATTGATGACCCTGTTGGCGCACTTGCTGTTCATTTAGCGAATGGCATCTGGGGCACATTTTCTGTTGGTCTTTTTGCAAATTCTGAAAAAATTAAAGGTCTATTTTATGGTGGTGGATTTGCTCAATTATTTACTCAAATTATTGGAATTTTTTCAGTTGGTATTTTTACTTTTTCTTTTTCTTTAATTTTATGGAAAATGCTTTCAATCATTTTGAATGGTATTAGAGTGACCGCAAAAGAAGAATATATTGGTTTAGATATTGGCGAACATTCAATGGAAGGTTATTCTGGTTTTCAGGTTTTTTTAAATCAATAAAAATTTATTAAAATTAAAAGGAGGTTTTTATTTTATGAAAACTGGTAAGGAATTAATTGATTTTATTAAAAAAGAAGATGTCAAAATTATTGATTTACGATTTATGGATTTTCCCGGTTTAT
>DAONJL010000061.1:0-14563 GCA_035405645.1 bacterium
ATATTTAACTTTGCTATTTTTGCTGTTCCATCATCTGCTTGTTCTTTTCCAAAAATTTTAAAAAATTTTCTTGACTAATTTATTATTATTAAATTATTATGAAAAGCAAAAATAAAAAAGAGGAGGTCTGTAAATGTTTAAATTATTATCTGTAATTTTTGTTAGTGTTTTTTTATTTGCGTGTAGTTTTCCAATGGTAATGAATGTTCCAACTGGTGGAGTCCAACCAGCAGGCATTGTTTCAGAGGTAAATTATCCATCAAAATGGGCTGATAGTATTTTAAACCATCAAATAAATGGTAATTATAATTATAGAATTATTGGTCCTGTTGAAGTGAATGTTGAATCAACTAATATACTTGGTATTGTAGCACAGGGCGATAATGGTTATAAAAAATTATTTGAAAAAGTAAAAGAAGTAGGTGGTGATAATGTTATAAATGTTATTGTTGATACCAAATATTCTTATTATCTTTTTGGTATATTTCAAAAGGTATCATCAACAATTTATGGAATTGCTGTTAAATATATATCAACTGATGTAAAACAAATAAGTTATGAAGAACAACCAAGACCTTTAATATATTTACCATTACAACCACAAACTCCAATATATAAACCAATTGAGAAACCGGATAAATATAAAAATTATTTTTTAACAATCAGTGGTCAAAAATATGGTCCTGTAAATTATCAGCAGATTCAAGATTTAAAAAGAATGGGCTATATAAACGATTCAACACCAATATTCGAACAAATGACGAATAAAGAATATCGTGTTGGTGATTTTGAATAATTGGTTTATTCTAAAAATTGAACGCTTATTTTAAAGAGATTTTTTTATCTTTTCAAGGCGAAGCAATTTATATTGGTTATCCTCAGTTATTTCTCAGGTTTTGCGATTGTAATTTAAAGTGCAAATTTTGTGATACTGATTTTAAGCGTTCTTCACATTGTAAAATATTTTACTCTTTTTTTTCTAATCGTTTTTTGAAAGAAAAAAATCCGATAAATATAAATCAATTAAAAAAAATAATTTCAAATTTTAAAAATTTGAAATATCATTCGATTGTCTTAACAGGTGGTGAACCATTATTAAATGCTGATTTTATCAAACTTTTTTTAAAAAATAAAAATAAAAAAATTTTTCTCGAAACAAATGGCACTTTACCTAATGAATTAAATAAGATTATAAATCTTATGGATATTATTTCAATGGATATTAAATTAAATTCTGTATCTGGAAATAATTGTAATTATAGTATTTTTCAAGATTTTATTAATATTGCTTTGCGAAAAGATTTATATATTAAAATCATTGTTAATAATAAAATTGATTTTTCAGAATTAGAACAAATTTTAAAACTAAAAATTCCTTCTAATTTGCCAATTATAATTCAGCCTGAAATGAATAAGACAGGAAAAATATTTATTGAAAAAAATACAATAATAAAGATAATCAAAATATTAGAGAAAAAATATTCTAATATTAGATTTATTCCACAGATACATAAGATATTAAAAATTAGATAAAATTAGTGAATAAAATTTTTTTAATTTCTTATAGAATAATCGATATAACAAAAACAGTATTAGTATAAGAAATATATCTCTTTATTTATCACAGATTTTTAAATTATCAGTCAATTATAAATAGTAGAATTATTTTATTTCTAAATAAACTAATGTTTGATTCAAAAGTTGATATGCTATTTCGCCAAATGTTATAGGTCCAATAACATCACCAGTATGTTTTCCTTCGAGTTCACCATATAAAAAATTTAATATACAATTGCAAGAAAAAACTGGCGATAACTTTTTTTTGTCCAATGCATTTTTAAATGCTTTTGTGTAATCTTTAACTGGCTTACCAAGTTTGTATTCAACACCATCAAAAACAGGCGCATAGAAATTTACAACTTTATTTTTTTCATCAACTGATTGAAAACTAACATTTATCATTGAGCCAGAATAATTTGCAACAAGAGGCACTTTTATATCAACTTTATTTTTAATTACATAATCTGCAAAATTTTCTTTTTTCCCATTAATTTCACACTCACTAACTGAAAATGATGTTTGATTAAATTTAATTGTATCACCATCACTTTGTTCAAATATATTAATGATTCCTATTTCTGGTATTTTTCCTTCTTTTATTTTACAATGCATTACAATTGCTTTTGCATCTGTTGCTTCGCCTGTTAAACCATTAAAAACCTTTGGTGTAATTTTTCCTAAATCACTTAAATGAATACCTGATATCCAGCCAATTATTGTTTTAAAAAAGATATTTTCATAATTAGGCGCATTTTTAGCATATTCTAAATGGACATTACTCATTGCTGGGATAATTATAAAAGAGAAACCATTATCATAAGCCTCGCTTGGTATTTTATATAGATTTTTTTCATCATAAAAAACAATTTTAAATTCTTCTACATCAGCAGGAGCAGGTATTGCTTGAATTAAACTTCTATCAGTTATTCCACCTATAGTATCCATAAAATATGGTATTGTGCCACCTACCCAATTTCCTTTTGGTAATTTTTTTAATACCTCTTCATCACCTGCAAGAAAGTATGCTTTTCCATCACTTATTTTTTTACTCATATCATCAAAATTTAGTAACATAAATTTTTCTCCTTAATTAAATAATTTTTTTATATCATCTTGCATTATGTTTTGAAATTGATTAAAGAAATTATAAACTTCATCAATTGATTTTCTTATTACTTCTTCACTCGGATTTTTAGATATTTCTCTAATGCATCTATTAACGCACATACTTGCTGGAAAACAACTAAATTGATGCTTGATTTCACCTTTTACAATTTGACGCCATCGATTGTCACTTTTATTTGGTAACACATTAAACCTCCTATCCTTTTAAATTTTATATAATAAACAAAATTATAAAAATAGGATTCGCATAAATATTTTATTTTTAAATTTTTTTATTAAATAGTTACTAACAATTTTTTTTTAAAAACTTTTTATAATATAGTATATATGAAATAATATAATTTGTCAAGACTAAAAGTTTAAAGACATCGGGAAGTTCACAGCCATGGTATACCCTTTTCTTAAGAATATATTATTGAAAATAAATATTTATTTTACACTTTTCTAATCTTTATTTGATACTTATTATTTTTGTTTTTTTTAAAAAATAAAAATAAAAAAATAATAATTAAAGATATTAATGAGATGGAAATTTTTAATAACTCATTATAAAAAAAATAATTTGCCAGAAAATAAATAATAAAAATAAAAATAATTGGCAAAATAAAAACAATAAAAAGCATATAAAAATATTTTGAATCAGGAAATTCTAAAATTAATTTATCACAGATATTTATTTCAGAATATTGTTTATCAGCAGGAATTATTATTTGATAATTTTTATCAATCAAATTACAGGTTGATGAATGTTCGCAGGTAGAGCATCTTTCAATTTGAATTGTTAAATGCTCATCATTTTTATTGATTACAACACCGATTTCTTTCATTATTCGACAGTTACACTTTTTGCTAAATTGCGAGGTTTATCAACATCACAGCCTAATTTATTTGCAATTTCATAAGCAAGCAATTGAAGAGGAATAATTGTAATTAAAGGAGATAAATAATCGTTAATTAAAGGCACTTCAATAAATTCATCAGCGAAATGTTTTAATTTTTTATCATTTTCGTTTAAGACTAAAATTATTATTCCCTGTCTTGCTTTTACTTCTTCAATATTACTAACAACTTTTTCATAAACAGAATCTTTAACAGCAATAATAACTACTGGCATTTTATCGTCAATTAAAGCAATTGGACCATGTTTCATTTCACCAGCAGCATAACCTTCTGCATGAATATAACTAATTTCTTTTAATTTTAAAGCACCTTCAAGTGCAGTTGGATAATTGTAATATCTTCCTAAAAAAAGGAAATTTAAAAATTTATAATATTTAATTGCGATATTATAAATCTTTTCTTTTTGTTTTAAAACTTTTTCCATAATCATTGGAATTTTATGTATGTTTTGAATAGCATTTTTTATAAATGTTTTATTCAATCTATTCTTTTTAAAGCCGATATAAAGAGATAATAATAATAAACAAAAAATTTGAGCAGTATAAGCTTTAGTTGAAGCAACACCAATCTCTGGACCTGCTTCTGTAAAAATCACAAAATCAGAATCTCTGGCGAGACTACTACCAAAGACATTACAAATTGTAAGTGTTTTATTATTATTTTTTTCTTTGAATTTTCTTAAAGAAGCGAGAGTATCAGCAGTTTCGCCTGATTGTGATATTGTTATTAATAATGTGTCTTCCTTTATAATATTTTTTCTATATCTATATTCAGAACCAATATCAACTTCAACTGGAATATTAGCAAAATCTTCTAAATATAGTTTACCAATAATAGCAGAATGAAAAGAAGTGCCACAAGCAACAATATCAATTTTTTTTATAGAAGGAATTAATTTATCAAAGTTTTCAAAATTATTAAAGATTATTTCATTTGTTTCATAATTAATATATGTGTTAATTAAGCGTTTGATAACTTCTGGTTGCTCATATATTTCTTTTAACATAAAATGCTTGTAATGAAGTTTTTCAGCCATCATTACATCCCAATTGACTTGTTCAACTTTTTTTGATATTAATTTACCTTTGAAGTTTTTAACATCAACATTATTCTGTGTGATAACTGCATATTCGCCATCATCAAGAAAGATAAAATTATTTGTGTAATTTAAAATTGCAGGAATATCAGAAGCAACAAAATTTTCACCTTTACCAATTCCAATAACTAATGGACTATGATAACGGCAAACAAAAATTTTTTCTTTTTCTTTTAATGAGATAATAGCAAGAGCAAAAGAACCTTTTAATTCTTTAATTGTTTTTACAATAGCATTTTCTAAATCATTATTTTTTAGATAAAAATTTATTAAATGAACAATTACTTCTGTATCAGTTTCTGATAAAAATTTTATACCCTGTTTTAATAATCTTTCTTTTAAAATTTTGTAATTTTCAATAATACCATTATGAACAATAGCAATAGAGTTATTAGAATTTAAATGAGGATGTGCATTTTTATCTGAAGGTTTACCATGAGTAGCCCAGCGAGTATGACCAATACCAATATGTGCTGCTACATCATATTTTTCAATTAAATTTTTTAAATCTTCAATTCTGCCTTTTTTTTTAATTATTTCAATTTTATTATTAAATAAATAAGCAATGCCAGCAGAATCATAACCCCGATATTCAAGCCGTTTTAAACTTTCAATTAAAACAGGTATTACTTCTCTAAAACCAGTATAACCAATTATACCACACATAAATTGTTTCCCTTCATTCTATAACAATTAAAAGTTGTTTATTATTTACATTATCGCCTTCTTTAACTTTTATCTCTTTTACTCTACCATTTAAATGAGCAACAATTTCATTTGCCATTTTCATAGCTTCAAGAATTAAAACAGGTTGACCAACTTTCACCTCATCACCAACTTTAACTAAAATTTTAGAAACAAGACCAGCCATAGGACAAATTATATCTTTTGATTGTATTGGCATTATTTCTTCTATATCTTTTGATGTTTGCATTAATACTGGTTCAGCTTCTTTATGAACATATAATTTTGGTTCTATAATTTCATCGATTTTTACTTCATAAACTTTATCATTAACTTTGACTTCTAAATGAGAATAACCTTCTTTTACTTCAACTTTATAAATTTTACTATTTACAACAACATTATATTTTCTCATATATATTTACCACTTTGAAATAATTTTTGGGTCTGGTCTTTTGCTATATCTATATCTATGTGTTCGTAAATAACTTAATGCTGCACTTATTGCAGCAATCACTTCTTCTTCTGGTTCATTTAATTTTATACTTTTATCTGGTTCTAATTTAATTGATTTATCTTTGTAAATTTTTGTTAATAATAAAATTATTAAATTTAAAATATACAAAAAAATAAAAACGCCACCAGCGCCAATAATAAATAAAAATAATGCAATTTTAATATTTTGATTCATAATGGAATATTTCCGTGTTTTCTTTCATAACGAATAGATTTTTTAAATAAAAGCATTTCAAGAGCATTTATTAGTTCAACTCGAGTATATTGAGGTTCTATAATCGCATCAATATAACCTTTTGCTGCTGCTACATAAGGATTTAAAAATTTTTCTCTATATTCTTCAATTTTTTCAATACGCTTTTTTTCAGGGTCTTCTGCATTATTTATTTCGTTTCTAAAAATAATATTTGCTGCACCTTCAGCGCCCATAACAGCAATTTCTGCTGTTGGCCAGGCTAAAACACGGTCATACTCAAGAGCACGGCCAGCAAGAGCTATGTAAGCCCCGCCATACGCTTTTCTTAAAATAATGGAAATTTTAGGAATAGTAGCATCAGCATAAGCATAAATAATTTTTGCACCGTGTCTGATAACACCACCATATTCCTGTGCAGTACCTGGTAAAAAACCTGGAACATCAACAAAATTAATTACAGGAATATTAAAAGCATCACAGAATTGAACGAAACGTGCAATTTTATCAGATGAATTTATATCAAGACAGCCAGCATAAATTTTTGGCTGATTTGCCACAATACCAACAGTTCTAAAATTTAGTCTTCCAAAACCAATAACAGCATTAGGAGCATATAAAGATTGTATTTCTAAAAATTCACCTTCATCCATTATTTTATATATTATTTCTTTTACATCAAATGTTTTTTTTGGGTCATCTGGAATAAGTGAATTTAATTCTGGAATTACTCTATAAAGCTGGTCATTGTTTTCTTTAATTGGCGGAATCTCTTTATTATTTGATGGTAAAAAAGATAATAAATGTCTTAACATTTTAAAACATTCTTCTTCTGATTCACAATAAAAATGAGCAACACCACTTATTTTATTATGTGTCATTGCACCACCAAGTTCTTCAAATATTACCTGTTCGCCTGTTACTTCTTTTATTACATCAGGACCAGTTATAAACATATTACTAATAGATTTTACCATAAATATAAAATCAGTAATAGCAGGTGAGTAAACAGCCCCACCAGCACAGGGACCTAAAATAATTGAGACTTGAGGAATAATACCAGATGCGTGAGTATTGTTACGAAAAATTAGACCATAGCCATGTAAAGAATCTACGCCTTCTTGAATACGAGCACCGCCACTATCATTTAACATAATTATTGGCACACCAGTTTTTAATGCTAAATCTTGAATATAAGCGATTTTTTGAGCTTGAGCTAAACCTAATGAACCACCAATAACTGTAAAATCCTGTGCACTAATAAAAACTTTTTTTCCATTTATTCGTGCCGCACCAGTTATAACACCATCGCCTGGCACTCGTTTTTTATCCATACCAAAATCTGTTGCCTGTGATTCTACAAGAGCATTTAATTCAATAAAACTTCCTTTATCAACAAGATATGTTATTCGTTCTCGTGCTGTTAATTTTCCTTTATTATGTTGTTTCTGAATTTTATCTTCATTATCAAAACAATATTTATCGATTTTTTCTTTTAGTTTTTCTAATTTATTTTCTGACATTTATTTTTTTAACTTCTCCTTTTTCTTATTTCTTTGATAAGAGCAGGGACAATTTTAAATAAATCACCAACAATACCATAAGTAGCATATTTAAAAATAGGTGCTGATGGGTCTTTATTTATTGCAATAATAATATCAGAACTTTTCATACCAACTAAATGTTGAATAGCGCCAGAAATACCACAAGCAATATAAATTTTTGGTTGAACTGTTTTACCAGTTTGCCCTACTTGATGTGAGTAAGAAATCCAGCCACTATCAACTGCAGCTCTTGAAGCACCAACTGCGCCATTTAATTCTTTTGCTAATTCTTCTAATAAATTAAAATTTTCAGCGCAGCCTAAACCACGGCCACCTGAAATAATTATATCAGCCTGTGTTATGTTTACTGTTTCAGTTTTTTCTTTTATTATATCTATAATTTCTGTATTTATTTTTATTTGTGAAAAATCAAAATTTTCTTCTATTATTTGACCTGAACGATTTTCATCCTTTGGTAATTTTTTCATTACTTTTGGACGAACAGTAGCCATTTGAGGTCTATGGTTTTTACATTCTATTGTTGCCATAATATTGCCTCCAAAAGCAGGTCGTGTTTGTAATAACTTTCTTTCATTTAAATCAATATCAAGTTCAGTGCAATCGGCAGTTAAACCAGTCTTTAATTTAACTGCTAATCTTGGTGCTAATGCACGACCTATTGTTGTAGCACCTGCTAAAATTATTTCAGGTTTATATTTATTTGTTAGATAAGCAAATGCTTCGGCATATAATTCATCATTAAAATTTTTTAAGAAAGGTGAATCGATAAAATAAACGATATCAGCGCCATAATGAAAAAGTTCTGGAATAAAATTTTTTATATTATGTCCAAAGATAACAGCAGATAATTTTTCATTTAATTTATCAGCAAGTAATCTACCTTTTCCTAATAATTCAAAACTCACAGAATTAATTTCATTATCATTTAATTCAGCATAAATCCAGACGCCTTTATAATTTTCAAGATTCTTTTTTTCTTCAGCAGTTTGTTCTTTTTGTGTAATAATAATTGCATTAAATTTACAAGCCTGGACACAAGCACCACACAAAGTGCATTTATCAAGATTAATAACAGCAATGCGGTCAACCATAGTGATAGCGTCATAAGGACATTGTTTAACACATAATGAACAACCTTTACATTTTTCGTTAATTACCTGAATCATTTAGTAAATCTCCTTTGCAAAAAAGATTTATAATATTTTATTTAATAAAAAAAAATTGTCAATAATAAAACATAATAAATAATCTTGACTAAATAAGAATAGTATTATAAAAAATAAAATGGTAGCAGAAAGAAAATAAAAGAAGAAGCGCCCATAGCTCAGTAGGATAGAGCGACAGCCTCCTAAGCTGTAGGTCACAGGTTCAACTCCTGTTGGGCGCAGGCTAACAAAAAAGAGGAAAAAATAAATGAAAGAAATAATATTAAAAATAAATGAATATAAAAAAGAATTGATAACAACAGCATTGGAAAGTGGTTATGATGCAATTTTAACGAATGATAAAAACATAGAAAAAATAAAGGGATTAGCGCGAATAAATGTAATATCAGAAAATGGCGATTTAAAAATAAATAAAGATGTTTTTTTAGTAACAATAAAAAATAAAGAAGATGAAATAAGAGCAGCAGAATTAGGTCGAAAAAATATGGTTATAGTTCGGACGACAGATTGGAATATAATACCACTTGAAAATTTAATTGCAAAATCAGATAATATTTTTGTAGAAGTAGATAATATTGAAAAAGCAAAATTATCAGTTGAAATATTAGAAAAAGGCGTTCGAGGTATAGTGTTAGAAACAAATGATATTCAAACAATAATTGATGTAGCAAAAATAATAAAAAAAATAGGGACAAAAATAAACCTGATAGAATTTAGTATTAATAAAATAGAGAAACTTCCGCTTGGTGATAGAGTATGTATAGATACTTGTTCGAATATGTATTCTGGTCAGGGAATGTTAATTGGTAATAGTAGCAGTGGATTATTTTTAGTTAATTCAGAAAGCGAAGAGAATCCGTATGTTAATCCAAGACCATTTAGAGTAAATGCAGGTGGAGTTCATTCATATATTTTAATGCCAGAAAATAAGACATCGTATTTATCAGAATTAAAATCAGGAACAAATTGTTTAATAGTAAATTATAAAGGCGAGACAGAAATAGGAATAATAGGAAGAGTAAAAATAGAAAAAAGGCCAATGTTATTAATAAGTGGAAAATATGAAGGAAATGAATATACAGTAATATTACAGAATGCTGAAACAATAAAATTAGTTCAAGCAGGTGGAAAAACAATATCAGTGGTAGAATTAAAGCAAGGTGATAAAGTTTTAGGCTATATAGAAAAAGCAGGCAGACATTTTGGCGAAAAAATAGAGGAAAAAATAATAGAGAAATGATATTTAATAATCGAGAAGTAATTTTTATATTATCAGGATTAAATAAATTTAATAATCCAGAAGAGCAGTTAAAAAACTATTTAGATAAATTTTATAAATTATGGCATAATGATGAACGAATAAAAAATTTTTTAAATTTGATAAAGGATAACAATTCATTTTATAACATCAAAATATCACTTTATTATTCCAAATTATTAAAAAAGCCAAAAGGAATAATATTAACAGCAGAAGGTAATTCACAATATGATAATTTATTTGAATTAACCGCAGTTTTAATAGAAGATTATTTAAGAAAAGAAGGGTTAGAATATGTGATATTAGCACCGGGCGAACGATTTATATCGGGTTTTGATGATTTGAATTATATGCTTGATGAAATATATTGTGAATTATTAGAGGATAATAGTAATGAAGTAAAAAGAGTAGCAGAAGAAGAGATAAGAAATATATTGCGAAAAATAAATTATATATTTAAGAATATAAAAATATTTGATGATAAAATAATTGAGATAATAAAGAAACATAAATTAAAATTAAAGAAAGAAGAAGAATTAAAAATAAATAATGAAGAAGAGTTAACAAAAAATATTAGAATAAAATTTTTTGATAGTGCAGCAGGCTATTATAATTTAGGAATGTATGAAGAAGCAATAAAAGAACTAGAAAAATTATTAGTTATAGATAAATACAATATTAAAGCATTATTAAATATAGGCTGGATTTATTTACAAAAAGATGAAATAGAAAAAGCGGAGAAATATTTTAAGAAAGTATATAAATTAGATAAAGAAAATCCAGTATTATTAAATGGGATGGGTGTAATTTTTTTAAAGAAAAAAGAAATTAAAAAAGCAAAAAAATATTTTATAAAATCAATAGAAATAGATGATAAATCAGATAATGCATATTTTGCATTTAATTCATTAGGCGAAATATTAGTAAAAGAGCATTCAATAAAAGATGCAGTAACAAATTTTGAAAAAGCAGTTTTAATAAATAAAAATAAAATAGATGCACATATAAATTTAGCATTATTATATCATTATTTAGGAATATATAATGAATCAGATAAAGAATTTGATTATTGTCTTTCTTTAAATCCAAATAATAAAAAATTAAAAATATATAAAAAATTAAATTTAGCACAACGCGAGATGATAAAAGGGAATTATGAAGAAGCAGAAAAAATATATAAGCAAATAATCAAGTTAAAACCAAAAGATGCAGATATATATAATAGATTTGGTAATTTTCTTTTTAAAATAAATAAAATCAAAAGAGCAATTGCAATGTATAAAATTGCTTTAAAGTACGATGAAAAAAATGATAAAGTTTTATATAACTTAGGAATAGCATATTTGAAAATAAATGAATTAGAGAAATCAAAAAGATTTTTTAATAAGGTATTGGAATTATGTCCGGAAGATAAATATACCTTAAATCAATTAGGCTGGATAGAATATAAGAAAAATGAATATAATAATGCTATTGATTATTTTTTAAAAGCATTAAAAAAAGATTCAAATTTTATTTTACCACTACTTAATCTTGGCTGGGTTTATATTCAGCAAAATGAATTAACTAAAGCATTGCAAATTTATCAAAATTTGTTAATTAAATATCCTGATAATTTAATCATTCGCAATGACCTTGGGATTGTTTATTTTAAACTAAAATTATTTGAGAAAGCGAATTCAGAATTTCAATTTATTTTGAATTATACAGATAATGTAAAATTAAAAGCAACAGCATTATATTATCTGGGATTAATTTCAAAAGAAAGGGGGAATAAAGAAAAAGCAATTTCTTATTTTAAGGAAGTTTTAAAATATGAAAATAATCATTTGAATTCATTAAAAGAATTATTATCATTAGTTGGAACAGGTGGTGATGAAAAGTTAATAAAAGAATTAAAAAACAAATATGAAGAAATATTAAGAGAAAATAATAATATGGAATTAATTAAAATAATATAGGCAAAAGAGGAAAATTAAATGAAGTTAATAGGACAGAGAATAGGAGTTTTTATTGATAATCAAAATTTATTTTATTCTTCAACAAGAATATTTACAAAATATATTGATTATAAAAAATTGCTTGATTTTATTGTAAGAGATAGACAATTAGTTCGAGCAATTGCTTATGTAGTAGAATCACAGGAAACAAATCAGGAACATTTTATATCAATCTTAAAAAAGAGTGGCTATGAAGTAAAGAAAAAATTATTAAAACGAAGACCTGATGGCACAGCAAAAGGCGATTGGGATATGGGAATTGCAATAGATACAATTTCATTAGCAA
Source organism: bacterium (assembly GCA_035405645.1). Lineage (GTDB taxonomy): Bacteria > JAGOBX01 > JAGOBX01 > DAONJL01 > DAONJL01 > DAONJL01. Next base: position 12,350 of record DAONJL010000061.1, read on the forward strand.
GTAAATTAGATGTTGTAGCACTGGTAACTGGTGATGGTGATTTTGTGCCATTAATAAATAAACTTAAAGCACTTGGTTGTTATGTGGAAGTTTATTACATAAAAGGAAGTTGTGCAGAAGAGTTAATGGAAGCAGCTGATGAAGCAATACCAATAGAAAAAAATTTATGTTTAGAATAATGAAAAAAATTTAAAGGAGGATTTAATCAATGAAAAATTTTGAATTTGTTCAAAGTATTCCAGCACAAACAACATTAGGAGAACCAGATATAAGAGAAGCATTAGAAGTATGGCTTGAAATGATAAATTCAGCCAAAAAGACAATTTGTATTGGTCAATTTTATATAAATAGTATTCCAACTGAACCAATGGAGCAAGTTTTACAGGCATTGATAAAAGCAGGTGAACGCGGAGTCAGTGTGCGAATGGTAACTGAAAAAATGATGTCAAATATTTATCCACAGAGTATCGAACGCTTAAATAAAATGAAAAATATAGAAGTTCGATTAATTGAAAGTGCAGCATTATTAGGTGGAATAATGCATGCTAAATATATTGTTGTGGATGGCGAAGATTCTTTTTTAGGCAGTCAAAATTTTGATTATTTATCATTAACACAAATTCATGAAATGGGTATTCGTGTTAAAAATAAAAAGTTTGCTGAAAAAATATTAGAAGTGTTTGAATTGGATTGGGAATTATGTGAAACGAAAAAAATGCCAGAAATAAATAATCCTGGTTCAGCGCCACTTGAATTTGTTGATATTGAGTACAATGGTCAGCCATTTAAAATAGCGCCAGTATTTTCACCACAACCACTTCTTCCATCGACAGTATCAGCAGAATTACCACATATAGTTAATTTAATAAATAGCGCTAAATTTAGCATTTTTTTAAATGTTATGGAATATTCGCCAAAGAGTCAATATAAACCAGATTTATATTTTGATGACCTTGATGGAGCATTTAGAAGAGTTGCTGCCCGCGGTGTAAATGTAAAAATTCTTGCTACTGATTGGTGTATGAAAAATCCAAATATAAATTATTTAAAGAGTATTTCAATGCTACCAAATATAGAAGTAAAACTTATGACAATACCACGCTTAAAAGAGCGATATTTACCTTATGCGCGTGTTTCACATTGTAAGTATTTAGTGATTGATAAAGCAAGGGCATGGATTGGCAGTAGTAATTGGGAACCAGATTATTTCTTTAATTCACGAAATGTAAGTGCTATTATAGAAGGTGCGGCTCCAGTATTAAAATTAAGAGAAATATTCTTAAATAGTTGGACAGCAGAATACAGTCAATATATAGAACCAATGAAAAATTATCGGCAACCACAAATAACAGATTAAATAAATTTTTTTGGATTTTTTAAAAATATCATAGTTAAAGTTATTAGTGGAATTTTGCAGTGAGGAGGTATTATTTTTGAATAATTTTAATTATGAAAGAGAAAAAAGTATTAATAATAGATGATAATACAAATTTTTTATTATTATTGCAGTTTTACGGAGAAAATAAAAAATATAAACTATATTTTGAAAGTTCAGCAGAAGCAGGATATCAACGAGCAGAAGAAATAATACCTGATTTAATTTTATGTGATTATGTACTTGGAAAGGTAAATGGTCTTGAAGTATGTAAGAGAGTTCGTGAAAATCCAAAAATAAGAAATTGCATTTTTATTATGATGACAAATAAACCAATAACAAAAGAGATAGAAGAAGAATTTCATAATTTACCAGATGGTTGGGTATCGAAATCACTTGGCGCTGAACAAATATTTAATAAAATTGATAAATGGTTAGAAATAAAGCAAGAATGAAAATAAAGAGTGATACAAACGATTATAGATTTTGAATTTAAATAAAACAATGACTATTAAAATATTTTCGAAAGAAATTTTTTAAAAAATAAGTGTTGCATAATAGCCTGTCTATAATAAAAAGCAGTATTTTAAAAGGAATAGAAAATTTTGTTTAATTAAACATTTAAAAATATATTAAACAAGATACTTGACAAAAGTAAAAAGTATTATATAATATTAATCATTCACTTAATGAATGATAAGTATGTTTCGGCTGCTTATCATTTTAAAGTGTATTATATGGTTTATAAATTAATGGGAAAATATTATTTTAAAATATTAATAATAAAAAACTCAAATGCAAAATTTAATTAATTCATTAAATAAATTCCACACTTTTGA
>DAONJL010000062.1:0-14512 GCA_035405645.1 bacterium
AAATAATAATTTGTTTTTATCAAAATAATTTTTGAAAATAAAAATAATCCCTGTTATAATTATTAATATTCCTATAAAATAAGAATAGTGGAAAAAATAATGGTCGATTAAACCCTTCAAAAAAATAAAAAATGTAATGTCTTTTGAGACAATTGACCTGTAAAATAATTTTTTTAAAAAAGCATCAAATCCATTGCTGTGATAAATATGATTACATAAAAAAATTAAACTGAAAAACACATTCGTCAATATGTTCCAAAAAAATAATTTTAAGGTATTTTTTCGTTTAAAACATATTTGCAAAATAATTAATGTAAAGGGAATAAAAAGCAAATCAAAGTTAAATAAAAGACCTAAAAAATGAAAAATAACTATATACTTAAAATATTTTTTATTTTCTGTTGTTATCCAGAGATAATAAAAATAAAAAATTAACAGCATAAAAGGCGACGATAAATTTTCATGAAAATAAACTCGGCTGTAATGTATAGTTATAGAAAAAAATAAAAATATAATAATTGTAAAAAAAATTGTTTCGATATTATAAATTAGTTTTAATACTTTATAAAAAAGAAACGCTGCAAAAAAATAAATTAATAATGAAATAATTCTGATTAATGTTTCATTAATTTCCAAAAAAATTCCAAAAAAAGAAATGAGAAGCGATGGAAAAGGTGTATAAGACAAATATTTCATTAATGGCTGGTCTTGAATTTTTCCGCCATTAAATAAATTTACAGGTAGAGTTTCTTTAAAATCAAATCTTAAATAATTTCTGGCTGGCTGACCAAATTGAGCGCTAATAGAATCAAACAAATAATAAAAAGGGTCTGATATTTTATAAAGTCTAATTCCCAAAGCTACTAAAATTATAAAAAAAAGAATTATGTAAATGTTAATCTTATTATTTAAAATATTCATTAATTAACTTCTTTGCGTTTAATATCCCGTTATTATAATTCCTGTCATCCGGATAAATCTGAGAAGTATTTGCTATATAAATTTCTTCATTATCGATTTTATACGGAGTTATCTTTTCAGAATATTTGCCGCTGTAAACTGGCGTAGCATAATATGATTTTGTAACAAATTTTGAATAAATAATTTTATTTAATTCTAATTTTCCGATATTATAAATCCGGCATAAACTTTCTTCATATTCACAAAATAATTCTTCTTCTGTCAATTCAAAATACTTATGATTTTGCGGCAAATAGTTGACAATATAAGTTATATACTTGCCATTATATTCATTCGGACCAACAAAATTTGTATGTTCTACAATTAATCCAAAAGGTATATTTTCATTAGCTATATTAAGCCAATAAAATTGACTGAAAGGTTTTGAAGTAAATAAAATCAGGCAAACAACGCCAAAATATTTAATTTTATTATTGAAACTAATATTATACAATTTTTCTATCTGTTCATTGCTATTTGTAAAAATAATTTTATCAGCCTGATAAATACCTTTGTCAGTTTCTATCTTATACCCTTCTTTTTCTTTTTTTATATTTTTAACATTATTATTAGTCAGTATTTTACCTTTATTTTCTAATATTTTTTCGTATAATTTGTTATGTAATATTTTAAAACCACCTTTAAAATAACCGAGTTGCTCGCTGCCAACTGTTCTTGATTTTGCCCGCGGATATATTCTGCCCCACAGCCAGGCAGCAGAAATATTTTCTGCAAATTCTCCGAATTTTTTTTGCAACATTTTCCGCCAGAATTTATCATATACTTCAGAAGAATAATATTTCTGAAACCACTGTCTGACCGTCAATTCCTCAAGTCTTTGCCAGTCTTTTTTTTTTTGAAAAAATAAAATATGCAAACCGAATAAAATTCTGGCTTTCAAAGATAAAAAATTTAATTTAAACAAATCAAAAGGCGTTTGCATTGAATATAATTTATCGCAATAAACGCCGACCTTTGATTTATTCCATATAATTTTATCTGCAATATTGAGTTCGCTTGCAAGTTTTAGAAGCGCGCAATCTGTCTTAAAAAAATGATGATAAAATCTTTCAATTGAAAAATTCTCAATATCTAATGTCCCGCCTAATCCGCCAACATCTTGATTTTTTTCAAAAAGAATAACATTATATTTTTTTTTGGAAAGATAATAACCAAGCGTCAGACCGCCAATTCCTGCGCCGATAACTGCAATTTTAATCATTTTTGAAACCTATTTTTTCTTTTAAAATATAGTTAGGTCTGCCTTTCACTTCATCGTATATTCTTGATATGTATTCACCAATTATTGCAAGACAAAATAATTGTATGCTGCTGAAAATGAGAATTAGCAAATAAGTCGTAGTATGACCCACTACTGAAAATCCGCTGAAAAATAATTTGCCGATAAGAATAAAAATAATTCCAAGACCTGAAAGCAAACTGAAAAAAAGCCCCATAAAAAAGAAAATTTTCAATGGAAAATACGAAAATGAAAATATACCGTCTAATCCGAGTTTAATTAATTTTATCAAATTATATTTTTTTTCGCCGGCGGCGCGTTCCGGTCGTTCATATTCGATGCCGATTTGTTTGAAGCCGACCCACGCGCGTAATCCGCGTAAAAATCTATTTCTTTCAGGTAGTTTTTTTATAATTTCTACAAGTTTACTATCTATCAAAGAAAAATCGCCGGTATCTTTAGGAATATTTATGTTTGCGAGTTTTGATAATATTTTATAATAGCATTTATAGCTTATATTTAAAAATAAACTTTCATTTCTTTTTCTTCTTATACAATAAACAACTTCATAACCTTCTTCCCATTTTTTCACTAAATCTTTCAATAGTTCCGGCGGATCCTGTAAATCGCAATCCATCAAAATAACTGCGTCGCCTGAAGAAAAATCCAACCCGGCTGTATAAGCCGCCTGCTGTCCGAAATTTCGAGCAAAATTTAAACATTTAACTCTATCGTCATTATAAATTATTTCTTTTATCAATTGTTCCGAATTATCGCTGCTTGCATCATTGACAAATATAATATTAAATTTATACCGCTCAAATTCATTAAAAATTTCACAAAGCCGGGTATAAATATTCTTTATGTTTTCAGATTCATTATAAACTGGAATAATTACTTCAATTGTTTTCATAGCACACAACCAAAAATTATTTCTCAAGCGTTAAAAAAATTAATACGCCTAACCATTTATCAAGCATTTTATGTATAAAGCCTGGTAAGTTATTTAGAATTTTTGAAAAACGCATTGGAAAATAATGAACTGAATATTTTTTTATTTTAAACATATTAACCAAATCAAACGCTTCTTTTTTTGAATATAATTTCCCAAGCGGATTTTCATTGCCGTCATAACATCTGACAAAATCTTCCGGCGACTCGGCAGCCAAAAGATTTCTTCTTTTTTCAGGCAGCGAATTCAAAAGCAATTTTGCAAAAAATTTGGTAAAATGCCAGCCAATTTTTGTCAAAAGAATATTTCTGTAATAAATACTGATGATAGCGTTTTTTTTTGGTTTTAATACTCTATAAATTTCTTTTATCGCCTGCTCGGTTTTCGGCGTATGATGTAAAACTCCAACACAACAAATAAAATCAAAAGAACAATTTTTAAATGGCAGATTTTCCGCATTTGCTTCAATCATAATTCCTTTTAAATTAAATAAACTAAATGATTTCTTTACCAGTTTTACCGCATTAAATGTCAAATCAACTGAAACAACTTTCGCATTATTTTTTGCATAATTTCTTGAAAAAAAACCAGGACCACAACCCAAATCAAGAACAAACTCATTTTGATGTTTGTCAAACTCATGAAGTTCTATTGTGTACTTGTCAATATCTTCATATTTTATTCTATCATGTTCCTTAAAAAAATCTAATGACCCTAATTCTTCTTTTATTTCATACGAAGTCAAAGGATTTTCTTCCCAAAAATCTTTTACCTTTTTAATCTCTATATTTATTGAACAATCATTATTTTTTAATGACATATCATTTAAGTTCTATTAATATTAAATAAATCAAAAAATTTTTCCGATGTTTTCAAAGTTAAAAATTATTTAATTATTTCTTAATTTTCTATTTTTAAAAAAGTTTAGATTAAAATACACATAAAGTCAATAAATTTATAGATATTCAAACTTCGAAAAAATGTTTATTATAATCTTTGACTGAGTAATTAGAAGAATAAATTATTTCTTTCTTTTCTTTTACATATCTGTCAGTTATTAATTTAATAATTATTTATATTCCAATATTAAGTAAATAAACATTGAAAAAATTAATTGCTTAACATAAGTATGAATATTTTAAAAAAAATATACTGTTTAAATTTAAATTATTTTCAGATTTTTATTAAAACTCTATCTTCTTTTTTTAATTTCATTTAGAAAGATAAAGTCAATTATTATTTGTCATTGCTAATAATTATTCTCCACTTATAATATAACTCAAAACCACATCAATAAATTATTTTATATCTAATTTTTTTTTAATATTAAACATTTCGTTATATAAAAATATAGAAAATAACCATCTAATAAGTTAATAATAAGTTTAGCCATAGTAATTTTATTTACTTTCAATAATTCTTTTATTTTTTCAGGAAATAATCAAATCCAATTTCAATTATTTAGTTTGTTTTTTTAATGGGAAAAGTATTCTTCTTTTGAAAAATACAATAAAATAATTATTATATAAATAATGGCCGAAACACATTATTTATATTTTGTTCAAATTTTGAACAATATTTTAGTTTATTATTTCGACTCTGTCAAGCATTTTGAAAATTATTATATTTAAATTTCTCTCGCAAGAAAATACCGTTTTCGAATTGTTGAATTATTATTGTGTCCTCTCTAAAAACTCACTTTTAAACAATTTATTTTATACTCTTCTTTTTCATCTAATATATATAAATTTAGTTCTAAATAATTTTTAAAAAATAAAAATGAAAAAAAATTTACCAATATTTTTTTAAAATAAAATTAATTCTTTTAATTATGCTTCCTACACCGTTATTTTCCATTATATATCGGTATGTTCTTCCAATATTTATTGATATTGCCATAGAATATGAATAGTGCATTGTCGCAAATTTACATCGAACTTTCAATTTACCTTTGTGATTAAATGGTTTCGTAAATTCTTTTATATTTCGAAATATTATTTTATAAAAATAATATTCTTATGATTTCATTACCCAAATTCCTAATATTTAAATATTATATTTTTATCAAGTTTTTTTTGTTTTTTTTATTCTTAATTTTTAAAAGGTTTTGGAGATATTTGTTGATGATTATATATTTTATTTTCTATATTGCTATGCATAATTGATGGAAATGTAAGTCATTAATTTTTTAATTTTGTTTCTGATAGTTGATTTTTCTATTCCAAATATTGTTTACTGTAAATGTCTTTTATTTTTTTACATTTCAACTCATTCTTATTTTGAACTTCATTTTTCTGTTGTTTACTTCCTTCTTTTTTTTCTTTATTTATTTTATTTAACTTTTTGAAAAATTTAAATAGTCCTGTTGTTTATGTCGTAAGATGGATATAAGATAATATGAGATTTTTTAGAGTGAACTCACTAATTTAAAATTCTAAACTCGTGCCTATGCTAAAATATGGTTTATTCTTATATTTTAACGGGTAAGCAATCGTAACATTTATATCTTCTGAATGTGCTAATTTATACATAACCAATTTAAAATTAAAACCAACATTATGATAAAAATTTTTTAAAATTATATCTTCATTCTTTTTATATGATGTTGGTCGCACATATAAAAATCTTATCTCTGGATAAAAAAAACTCAACCAATCATGCTGAAACATTATTCGATATTCTGAATTAAATAAGATATATTTAGAACCTTCAATTGATTCATCATAGCCACGCAGACCATTATTAGCATTCAATATAAATGCATCATAACTTTTATAATTTGATTTTTTCTTAAATTCTAATTGATTAAACCAACGATATTTTTCTGTTATTTTTAAAATATGTATTATTTTTATTTCCTGTTCAAAATCATTATATTTATTTACATACATATTATCTATTTCATATTTTTGAAATATATAATTTTTATTTTTTTTTTGATTATATAAAAATTGAACAAAATAACCCCAACCATTTTTATTTGCGCCAAAAACTTCATCAATTTTTTTATAACCTATTGTAAATTGTGGTCCTAATGCTATATCTTCTATTTTTTCGTATTCAAATAAATTTCTTTCTTTTATATATTTTATTGATGATAATTTTACTCCACTAAATAAATAATTAAATTTATTATTTTCATTATTATATTCATTTCTTAACAAATGGAATTCTATAATTGGTTGTATTCGACCAATTATTTTTTTATTTGATAAATTTAATTTTATGCAATTATCATAAGTATTGTCGTTATATAAATAATTTTCAGTTGAATTAAAACAGAAAAATAATGAATAAAAATCAAAATCAGAAATAAAATCTTTTCCAATTACATATTTCTGGTCTCTTTTTATTTCAGAATTTTTATATAAAAAATTTACTTCTAAATTTTGCTTTATAAAATGTTTATCTAAATATTCTATCTCATAATCTTTTTTATCTCTAAATAATATATCTTTTTTAAAACGAATTGTTTTACCTGTCCCAAATAAATTATACTCTTTAACTGATAATCTGATTATGTTATCACCTTTATCTGTTTTCTTTAATGCTGCCCCTACTATTGTAGACCAGTTATCCTGTGTAATTACCTTTAAATTTACAAGCGTATCTGATACTTCTTCTATTTCTATTTCTGCTTCTCGTATATATCGCCTGCTTCTTAATTTTCGTAATGTATTTTCTATTATTTCTTGATTTAATTCATCACCTTCTTTAAAAAGTAAATCTTTACGAATTGTATAAGGTAATGTTAAATAATGAATATTATTTAAAGTTTTTAAAAATTTTTTTTCTTCAAGAAAAACTGGTTTTCTAATTATTGTTATTTTGTTAATGTATTTTTGATTTTCTGAACAAAATATAATTTTAACTAAAAAAAGGATTAAAAAAAATGGGAAAAAATTTTTAAAAAAGAGCATTTTTATTTAGTAATAAAATATTATTTTTTCCTTTTTATTGAAAGAATTAAATTCTCTTTTCTTAATAAAAAAATTTTAAAATATTTTTTCTTAATTAATTATTTTAATATCTTATTAACTATTTTCTGAAATAAATCGCCATAAGCAACAATAAAACCAGCAAAAACAACTGATACCATTGACATTAGTTTTATTAAGATATTTAATGAAGGACCAGCAGTGTCTTTAAATGGGTCACCAACAGTATCACCTATTACTGCTGCTGCATGATTTGGATTCTTTGAACCATCAGGTAATTTTTTGCCGCCATAATTTCCTTCTTCTATGTATTTTTTCGCATTATCCCACGCACCGCCAGAATTATTTAAAAATACTGCTGTTGCAAAACCACAGGTCAAACCACCAGCAAGTAATCCAATAACACCACTAACACCTAATAATAATCCAGTTAAAACTGGCACTATAATCGCTAATAATGCTGGCAACATCATTTCTTTCTGTGCACCTGCTGTACTTATTTCAACGCATTTTGCATAATCTGGTTCTGCTTTCCCTTCCATTATTCCTGCTATTGTTTTAAATTGTCGTCGAACTTCTTCTACCATTTTTCCTGCTGCACGGCCAACTGCTTTTATTGTTAATGCACAAAATACAAATACTAACATTGCACCTATAAATATTCCAATTAATACTTTTGGATTAAATAATGTTATATCATAGTATTTTACAAGGTCCATTAATCCTGCTTTTTCTACTTCTATTTGCTGTGTCGTACCAAATCCTAATTGAATATTTATTACTTTTTGACCTATATGTAATAAACCAACTTTTACTTCTTCTATGTATGCTGCAAGTAATGCTAATGCTGTTAATGCTGCTGAACCTATCGCAAAGCCTTTTCCTGTTGCTGCTGTTGTATTTCCTAATGCATCAAGTGCATCTGTTCGTTGTCTTACTTCTGGTGGTTGATGTGTCATTTCTGAATTTCCACCTGCATTATCTGCGATTGGTCCATAAGCATCTGTTGCAAGTGTTATACCGAGTGTCGAAAGCATTCCTACTGCTGCTATACTTATTCCATATAATCCTAAATTTATTGCATTTGGGTCACTACTAAAGCCACCTGCAAATGCATAACTTAAAAATATTCCTATTGCTATTATTAAAACTGGTAAGCCTGTTGATAACATTCCTGTTGCTACTCCTGCTAATATTACTGTTGCTGGACCAGTTACTGATTGTGATGAAATCCATCTTGTCGGACTATATGCCTGTGATGTATAATATTCTGTTATTTTTCCTATTAACCAACCTGCTATTAAACCAGTAATTACTGAACCACAGAGCCCTAAATATCGACTATTACCTCCACTATCTTTAAATGATTCTCTTAATAAATATAAAATTACAAAGGTAAATATTAATGTTAAAAATGTTGCTGCATTTATTCCTCGTCCTAATGCTTTTAATAATTCTGTTTGTTTTGCTTTTTCACCAGAACGAACTAAAAATATTCCAATGATTGAAAAAATAACGCCAATACCTGCGACGACCATTGGTGCAAGCACTCCACCAAGCCCATAACCTGCTGCTACGCCAAGTGCTGAGGTTGCTAAAATTGAACCTGCATAAGATTCATATAAATCCGCTCCCATTCCTGCAACATCGCCTACATTATCACCGACATTATCTGCTATTGTTGCTGGATTACGAGGGTCATCTTCTGGTATTCCTGCTTCTACTTTTCCTACAAGGTCAGCGCCAACATCTGCTGCTTTTGTAAATATACCTCCACCAACTCTTGCAAATAATGCCTGTAAGGAAGCGCCCATTCCAAATGTTAACATTGTTGTTGTTATTACCATTAAACTTCTTTCATTTGCTATTTTTCGTAAAATAATAAACCATAATGAAATATCTAACAAAGCAAGCCCAACAACAACAAGTCCCATTACTGCGCCAGAACGAAATGCAATTTGTAAGCCTTTATTTAATGATTGTTTTGCACCAGCTGCTGTTCTATTTGATGCACTTGTCGCTGTATACATTCCTAAAAAACCTGCTAATCCAGAAAAGAAGCCACCTGTGATAAATGCAAATGGAACCCATTTATTTTGTGTTCCTAAAACATAAGCCATTATTGAAAATATTATAAAGACCACCACAAATACGAAGAATACTACTTTGTATTGTCTTTTTAAATATGCCATTGCACCTTTTTGAACATAGCCAGCAATGCGTTGCATATCTGCTGAACCTGCATCTGATTTCTTCATAATTTTAAAAAAGATATACGCAAAAATCAAAGCCAATATTGAACCTAATGGCGCTAATAAAAATAAATACTTAACTTCCATTCTTATCATCTCCTTTTTAAAAATATAATTTTTACATTTTATTTTATTTTATTTTATTTTATTTGTCAAGAAAAAATTTGGACAGGTTTGGAAAAGAACAAGCAGATGATGGAACAGCAAAAATAGCAAAGTTAAAACCTTTTGAATTAATGCAAATAGAATAAAAATATATTGATAATATACTAGAATTTTATGGATATTATTTAAAATACAAATTACCAAAATATCAAATAAAAATAAGAGATCTTAAAACAGGAACTTTATTTTTTTTATACTTATGAAAAATGTGTGGCTTCAACTATTATGGCATTAAAGACTTTTTTTAATCATCTTAAATCAAAAGGTATTTCATTAAACAAAATTACAATACAGGTTGAAAATGGAGCAGAATTTAGTGGTATAAGATTACATCATAAAAGAAATTTTAAAAAAGAAATTGAAGCATTAGGTCCTAAAGTGAGATATATTCCATCTCATTATCCTGATGCTAATGCTGATGTTAAATCTTCTCATAGATTAATAAAAAATGAATTTTATTCTAAACATATTTTTTTCTAAAAAAGGATTTGATAGAAAAACAATATCAGAAATAACATAATTAACAGAAGAACAAATAAAAAGATTAAATGAAAAAAAGAATAATAGAAAAAATTCGAAAATTTAAATATCTTAAAATAAACTATAACAATTATACATCAGGCACTCTTTCTATTTGTGCATTTATATTTTTTAATTTTTCAACTAATTTTTCATATCCTCTATCAAGATGATATATTCTTTTTATTTGTGTTTGTCCTTCTGCTGCTAATCCAGCGAGAATTAAAGCAGCACTCGCTCTTAAATCAGTTGCCATCACAGGTGCTCCTATTAGTTTTTCCTGTCCTTTTACAATTGCTGTATTTCCGCTTATTTCTATATTTGCATTCATTCTTCGTAATTCTGCTATATGCATAAATCTATTCTCAAATACAGTTTCTGTTATAATACTTGTCCCTTCTGCCAAACACATTAATGAAGTAAATTGTGCTTGTAAATCAGTTGGAAATCCTGGATATGGTAATGTCTTAATATTTGTTGCTTTTAATATCCCTTTTCTTTTTGCTATTATCCAATTTTTTTCAGCATAAATTTCACAATTTGCTTCCTGTAATTTTTCAAGAAAAGCTTTTAAAAATTCTGGATTTATATTTGTTACTTTTACTTCACCATTAGTTATTAAACCAGCAATTAAATATGTGCCTGCCTCTATTCTATCGCCAATTATGCTATATTCAACTGACTTTAAATTATTTACACCTTCAATTGTAATTACATCAGTTCCTGCATTATATATTTTAGCACCCATTTCTTTTAAAAAATTTGCAAGGTCTACTATTTCTGGTTCGCGTGCTGCATTTTCTAATATTGTTGTTCCTTTTGCTAATACTGCTGCCATCATAAGATTTTCTGTCGCACCAACACTTGGAAAATCTAAATATATTTTTGTTCCTTTTAATTCCTTTGCTTTTAATTTTACATAACCACTTTCCTGTATTATTTCTGCGCCAAGTGCTTCAAAACCTTTTAAATGAATATTTATTGGTCGAACACCAATTGCACAACCACCTGGTAAAGAGACAATTGCTTCACCAACTCTACCTAATAAAGCGCCCATAACTAAAACAGAAGCACGCATTTTTCGAACTAAATCATAAGGTGCTGTAATTTCTTTACAATTCGTTGTATCAATATCAACAATATTATTTTCAAATTTATATTCTGCACCAAGATATTTTAATAACAATAATATTGATTCTATATCTTTTAAATCTGGCACATTTTTTATTCTGTATTTTCCTGCACATAAAAATGCTGCAACTAAAATTGGTAATGCGGCATTTTTAGCGCCACTTATTTTGACCTCACCTTTTAATTCTCTCTTTCCTTCTATTATTATTTTATCCATAATTAATTATTCCTTTTTTGAATTTAAATAATCTCTTAAAATTATTAATGCTGATATTTCATCAAGTTTTTTACTTCTTTTTTTTCTTGAATCAACAAATTCTTTTAAAATTAAATCAGCATTTATTGTTGTATATTTTTCATTATATAATATTACTTTTTTTTCGCCAATATTTTTTTGTAATTCATTGGCAAATTCTTCGATATATTTTGTTTGTTCTGATTTTGTTCCATTAATATTCAATGGATAACCGATCACCACTCTTTCTATTTTTAATTCATTTATTATTTTTAATATTTCTTTTAGCAATAAACTTTTATCATTGATTTTCAATGTTTTATATGGCACAACTATTTTTTCTGTTTTATCTGAAACTGATAATCCTGTTTTATTTTTTCCTAAATCAATTCCCAGATATTTCATCTTTATTTTCTTGATATTTTAAAATATTCATTTGTTATATACAAATATTTTTCTATATTAAATAATATCTCTTCAATATAATTTATTTTATGATATGCTTTATTATGATATTCATTCATTAATCCTTTTTTTATTTTATATAAAAAATTATCAATTTTTTTTTCATCAATTGCCATAGCATCAAGTGCCCAATTTTTTAATTCAAGCATTTCTTCTTTGCACTGATTATTACTATCAAAAGAATTTCTATTTACTATTGGTCTATGTTCACCTGATAAAAGATACCCTTTTAATGCCATAATTAGTAATTCATAATCAATAGATAATTTTAATCGTGGAAATTGAAATTCAATCACAGGAATTTTTTCTTCACATTTTTCAGATAAATAAGAAGAATGTTCATTTATTGCTGAAAAAACTATATTGCCCCATTCATCTTCAAATTCTTTAAAACGCATCCTATTTTCAAAATAATGTCCAGCCATTCTATGCCAATCGCCACCTAACATTAAAAGACATTTTAAATCATCAATATCATTTGATGATTTATTTAATTCAATTTCTGCGGCATCAAAAATTAAATGAATACTATGTGGTTTTACTTTTATAAATTTAATTATTTCTTTTATTATTTCATTAACTAAATATGGATTATTAGATAAAGGAACTGATTCATCAAAGGTAAAAGTATTTTTACCTGGTGCTAATTCAAGAAAACCCCCTTCTTTTTCTGATTGTTCTGAAAATTTATGATCATCTATATGACCGCCGAGTTTCCAGAATCTCCTTAATAAATCAAGTTCATAAAAATATTTAAAATTTCCATATAAATAATCTTCTTTTTCTGTTTTTAAAACTGCTTCATTTCCTAATTCACTAAATTCTAATTCTATTCCTAATGAAATTTTTCCTGAATATTCTTGTTCTAATTTCTTTAATTCTTTGATTAAATAATAAATTTGAACATTTAATTGATTAAATAATAAATCACTAATTTTTAAACACCTAATAATAATTTCATTATAGGAATATTTAGAATAATTGTAAAATTCAGGCGAATTTTTAATTATTCTATCTATGTAAATTGAATTGAAATTCATTAATTTTAAAGCAATTAAAATAGATTTGGTGAAAACAAAATAAGGAAATTCACTAAAAGTTTCGTGAATATATCTTGCTCTAATTTTGTTTTCTAATTGATTTAATATTGTAACTTTAAAAATTAAGTATAAATAATTTTCTATATAAGGTGTTATTTCTTTATTTAATTTTTGAAAATCTGGTTCTTTAAAATGTTTTAATTCTTTATCAATTTCAAATTCAGAAAAATATTCTTCTCGATAGAAAGTATTTAATAAATAATAAATTTGTCCACCATAAATTTCCTGTCTTGCTCTATGCTCTAATTCATCATCTAAATTTATTTTCTTTTCAGAAATTAAATTTACTCGTTCGCCTATTTTTAATTCAAAATATTTTTCAACAGAATGTAAAATTTTGTAATCAACTTTATTACCAAAATTTCTTCGTAAATTTGTTATATTTGCTATGTATGCCTGTGCTTCAATTATTTCTTTCCCAACTTTTACTTTTACATTTTGTCTATCATATAAAATTCCATTTTCTTCATATTCATCAAGTTTTTTTAATGATTCTTCATCTACATCATATAGTAATAAACCATATACTTTACTATTTGGTTTAGCAATAATATAAGGAAAACCATTTCGTGGACTATAGCGTTTATAATTAAGTAAAATTGCTGGCTTTGATTTAAAGATTTTATTTGTTATGATTTTTTGATTTATTTTGTTTTTTAAAGTTCCATAAACAAATAAATTTATACTCATTTAGATTTTGATACTCTTTCAACATATTCTTTTGTTCGTGTATCAACTACAATTATATCTCCTTCATTTATAAATAATGGAACATTTATTTTTAAATTTGATTCTAACACAGCAGGTTTCATTACATTTGAAACTGTATCTCCTTTTATTCCCATTTCTGTGCTAATTACTTTCATATTAACTTTTGTTGGTGGCTCTGCAAATACTGGTTTTTCATCATAAAAAAATACTTTGAACTGAATCTGCGGAACTAAAAAATCAATATAATCACTTAACTGCTCTTTCTCTAAAAAAATTTGTTCATAATTTTCTACATCCATAAAATAATATTTCCCATCTTCTTCATATAAATATTCCATTGTTCTTTCTTCTAATCTTACTATTTCTATTTTTTCATCAGAAAAAAATTTATAACTAATCATTGTTCCTGAAACAATATCTCTTAATTTCGTCTGAACAAATGCTTTATACCTGCCTGGTGTAACTAATTGACTTTCAAATACTGTATATAATCTATCTTTAAATTTAATCACATTTCCTTTACGCATATCAGATGCATAAGCCATATTTTTATTTCTCCTTTCTTTATTTTTTTTCAATTAAAAAATATTATACATTATTAAACAAAAAATTTTTTTTTTGTCAATAATTTTTTATTTAGATATTTTTCAAATATTATTAACAATTATTCAATAGCCATAAATAAAATGAAATTTATTTAATATAAAATTTATTTTTTATTGCTTCAACTATTATCTGAAATTTTTTATAAAACTTATTATATCAAAAAAAATAATTGACTAATATTACAAAACGGGAAGTTTACAGACATGGTATACCCTTTTCTTAAGAATATATTATTAAA
>DAONJL010000063.1:0-13164 GCA_035405645.1 bacterium
TTCGTAATGCTGCAAAGGGGTATACCATGTCTGGGATATTTTCTGAAAAATTTTTATCTAATACTTGACAAAATCAAAAAATATGGTATATTATTATTTAAAAAAAGGGGGTGAAATGGTTTCGACAGGGTCAGGAAACTTTTAAGTGCATGACGACTTGTTAGGTCGTAAAACTAACACTTATAAATTTAAATGCAGATTATGCATTACCACTCGCTGCTTAAGAGATAAGCAGCCATTTTGTATTATCTTACCTGCGGGTAATACAGAATGCCGTTTAGCAGGTGTAGAAATTTATATGTGCCAATCATATAAATTTCGAATTTTTTATTGGCTACTGAATTCAGCAGTGTTCAGTGATGTTGAATTCAGGAAATAAAATTCACTGAACTAATCATGTAGAGCTTAAAAGCGGATTGATTCTGGACCCGGGTTCGATTCCCGGCACCTCCACCATTTAACTTTTCTCTGATTTTATCAAAATAAATTATTCAAATAATTCATCATTTTTATTTTTTATTTCTATTACTTTAAACCGCTTCGTTTAACATCTTATCTTATATACTTTTTAAAAATTCTTCGATCAATAATGCACTCTAACAATATTCATCATTTTTAAGTTCCTTTAATATATGAAGCATTTTTCCAATAAGCCAGGCGCCGCCATCAACTGGCTTTTTTATGAACTAATAATTTTTCTTTTCTGAAAACTTAAAACAGGTTCTTTCAAACGAATTAACTCTTTTACTAAATCTAAATAATTTCTTTTATTAAACAATCCTTCTAAATCTGTGGCTACTTCTTCGACTTTTAACTCCCTGTTAATTTCATCAGGAGAATAAATATCTAATAGTTTATCCAGGTATTTAAAAGTTGTTAATAATTCACTTTCATCAATTTTTCTAAAATATTCTAATAAAAGATTAAAATATTCCTTTATATAAATTTGTTTCTCAAAACTTAATTTAGGATTAAAAAATAACTGTATTGTATGTGTTCAAAAAGTTTTAGATACAAATATTTCATCATCTGTTTGTTCTTTTCCAAATATTTTAAATTTTTTCTTGCCAAATATTTGCTTTTATTATATTAATAAAAAATTAAATTTATAAATACCGGGAGGTTTAAAATGACTAAAAAGATGATTCATTATAGTGAATTAGGATTAGTAAATACAAAAGAAGGTTTTAAACGAGCAATAAAAGGTGGATATGCTATACCAGCATATAATTTTAATAATATGGAACAATTACAAGCAATTATTTTCGGCTGTATAGAATCGCGTTCACCAGTTATTTTACAGGTTTCAAAAGGTGCTCGTCAATATGCTAATCAAACTTTATTAAGGTATATGGCTCTTGGTGCTGTTGAAATCGTAAAAGAATCTGGTGTTAATATTCCTATTACATTACATTTAGACCACGGCGATTCTTTCGAATTATGTAAATCTTGTATTGAAACTGGCTTTTCATCTGTTATGATTGATGGTTCACATCTTCCTTATGAAGAAAATATAAAATTAACAAAACAAGTTGTTGATTTTGCTCATCAATTTGATGTGAGTGTAGAAGGTGAGTTAGGTGTTCTCGCTGGCATAGAAGATGAAGTATCAGCTGAAAAATCACATTATACTGATCCTGCACAGGTTGAAGATTTTGTAAGCAGAACAGGTGTAGATTCATTAGCAATTTCTATTGGCACTTCTCACGGTGCTTATAAATTTAAAGTAAAACCAGGTGAACAACCACCACCATTAAGATTTGATATACTTGAAGAAATAGAAAAAAGAATACCAGGCTTTCCTATTGTTTTACACGGCGCATCATCTGTTTTACAGGAATATGTTGAAATGATAAATAAATATGGTGGTAAAATGGAGGGCGCAGTTGGTGTGCCAGAAGACCAATTACGACGCGCTGCAAAATCAGCAGTATGTAAAATAAATATTGATAGTGATGGTAGATTAGTTGTTACAGCAAAAATAAGAGAAGCATTTGCTAAAAATCCATCTGAATTTGACCCACGCAAATATTTAGGACCAGCAAGAGAGGAATTAAAAAAATTAATAATACATAAAAATAGAAATGTTCTTGGTTCAGCTGACAAAGCACCATATTAATATTTTATTTTTTTATGGTAAAAAAAATTTTAATTGTTGATGATGATGAATTAATTACTTCCACATTAAAGACATTTTTAGAAAAATTTAATTTTGAAGTTAAAACAGCAAATGATGGATATGAAGCAGTAAAAATTTGCACAATTGAAAATTTTGATTTAATTTTAATGGATATTATTATGCCTAATATGAATGGCATTGAAGCAATAAAAGCGTTAAAAATTATCTATCCTGATATAAATATATGGATTATTTCTGGAAATCTTACAAAAGAAATAAAAGATGAAGCAATAAAAAATGGAATAACAAAAATATTAGAAAAACCATTATCAATGAATTTTATTCTTAAAGAAATAAAAGAATTATAAATATGTATTTTGAAGCAATTATAAATTCCATTATTATTGATAATAATACTAATTTTCCTGTAATTAATTTAGAAACAGAAAAACATATCTTACCTGTTGTTATTGGTTATAATGAAGCAATGGCAATAACAATCGCAATTGAGAAAAAAGAAGTGCCAAGACCACTAACGCACGATTTAATTACAACAATAATAAAAGGATTTAATAGCGAACTTGAAGGTGTGTATATTTATAAATTAGAAGATGGAACTTATTATGCAAAAATTAGATTAATACGAATTGATTCTAATCAGCCTGGTCATAAAAATATTTTAGAAATTGATTGTAGACCAAGTGATGCAATTGCTATTTGTTTAAGATTGAATTCTAAAATCTTTATTGAAGAAAAAATATTGGAAGTAGCAGGTATTAAAAAATCCTGATTTTTTTATTATGAAAAAACTTTCGCCAGCCCAATCAAATGCGTTTATTGATAATAAAAATCTTTGTTTATTAGCAAGTGCAGGTAGTGGTAAAACTTTTGTTTTAGAAAGAAAATATATTTATTATTTAGCGCAAAAAGAAAATAATAATTTTATAAATCAAAACCAGATTGTTGCTATTACTTTTACTGAAAAAGCAGCAGCAGAAATGAAAAAAAGAATTTATGATAATATTAAAGAAATAATTGAAAATGATTTTAATTTTTTTTCTGAGGCTTATCATTTTATAAAATTAAATAAAAATGATTTTGATTCTTTTAAAGAACATTTGAAAAATATTAAAGAAAAATTTTTTAATGTAAATATATCAACTATTCATTCTTTTTGCTTAAAATTATTAGGAGAGAATTTTTTAGAAACTAATATAACTCCTGATGTGAAAATTAATAACGATATTGATAATAATATTATTTTTAATTCTCTATTTAAAAAAGTATTTTATAATTTTATTAAAAATCCAGATAACTCTTATTCACTACAAATACTATTAAATGATTTATCTTTTTATACATTTAAAAAATTATGTTTTTATTTATTAGAACGAAAAGAAATATTTGATAACTTACAACAAAATTATGAATTTTTATATAAAATACAAAAAGATGTAATTGAATATTTGAGTAAGAAAAAAAAATTCAATTTATCTGATGACAATTTATCTGATGACAATTTATCTGATGACAATTTATCTGATGACAATGAGATATTATATAATAATTCAATATTTTCAATTAATAAGGAAGGAAAACTTGTTCAAAACTTACTTTATTTTGTTAAATCATTAGTTGATGAATATTTTGAAGAGCAAAGTAAAAAAAATTTTTTAAGTTTTAATGATATATTATATTTAACAAACAAAAATCTAAAAACAAATAAACACTTAGCACAAAAATTAGCAGAAAGATATAAATATATAATTATTGATGAAATGCAGGATACTGACCCTTTACAATGGGAAATAATAAAAAAAATTCTGGAGTTTAATCAAACAAAAATTTTTATTGTTAGTGATGAAAAACAATCAATCTATAAATTTCGTGGTGCTGATATTACTATATTTAAAGAGAGTCAAAAATATATTAATAATATCAAAGAGTTAAGTGAAAATAGACGAAGTACTAAAAATCTAATAAAATTTTTCAATCAATATTTTAGCTGGCTTTTTTATGATGATGATCTAACTTATGGTGTTAAATATACTAATGCTTCTTTTTTAGAAAACAAAAATCAAAATAATAATCAACAACATAAAATATTATTTGATGAAAAACTTAAAATTGGTAAAATATTAAAAAAGACATCTTCTTCTGATAATGAACTTAATCAAGATGTAAATTTTATTTTTAATTTACATTCATCAAAAAAAAATAAATTTGATTTAAAAGTTTCTGAATCTTATTTATGTGCACAAATAATTAAAAATATACTTACTAAAAAAGTTGATGGTTTTGATTTTGTAAATTCTTTATTATCAGAAAATAAACCAGTAATTGCTATATTATTAAGAAGATTCAAATATTTGCCTCTTTTCGAAATGGCTTTAAAAGTATTTGATATTGAATATAATGTTTCAACTGATAGATTTATTTTAAACAATGAAATATCTTTATATTTATTTAATTACTTAAAATTTCTCTATTGTAATGATGATATTTCATTAGTTGGAACACTTCGTTCTGCTTTATTTATGTTAAAAGATTCAACATTATTTCTTATTGCAACAAAGACAAATAACACTTCATTTTATAACAAAATTATTAGTTTTTTAAAGAATGAAGAAAATAAAGAATTAATTAACGATGAAGAAAAAAATAAAATTATTAATTTTTTACAAATAACAAAAAAATTACAAAAATATGTTAAATATTACAAAGTTAGTGAATTAATAAAAATTATTTGTGATGAAACAAATCTATTAGAAAAAATATATTTATCAAATAAAAATTATGAAACATATTTATCACAATTTATTTATATAGTTAAAGAATTTGAAAATAGAAATTCATTAAATTTTACGGATTTATTTGATTTTATTGAAGAAATAATAAATAATGAAAATAATAATTTGAATATAATTTTAGAAGAAAATAATAAGCCAGTCCAGATTCTTTCATATTTTAAAGCAAAAGGTTTAGAATTTCCTATTATTATTTTACCTGATTTAGATTATTCTATTACTTCAAAAGAAAAAATTTTTATTAGTAAAATAAGTGATTATTACTGGTCTGACAATAGAAATTATTATATTGGTCTAAAAGTTCGAGATGAAAAAAATGATAATAGAGAAGTTGAATCAACAATAAGATTATTATTAAAGGACGAAATAAAGCGAATGACAACTTCTGAAGAAAAAAGATTATTATATGTTGCATTTACTCGTGCAATAAATAAACTTATTCCAATTTTTAGTTTAGATAATTATATAGAAAATATAAAAAAAATAAAAAATATAGAAAAAAAAGAAGATTGTAAATATTACTATGAACTGATTTTAAAATACTTTTTTGAGAATGATTATGAGATTTATTTTGATGATAATATTAATCAAAATGATTTTATTATCAATTATTCAATTGATGAAAATTTTATTCAACAAAATATCGATAAATTTAAATATTTTTTAAATAATTTTGAATCATTTAAAAATCCAGATGATTTAAACTTTTTAGTTTCTGAAATAAATACAAAAATATGTGATGAAAAAATAAAATTAAATGCAAATAATTTATTTCAATTTGTTCAATGTCCTTTTATTTACTATTTTAGAAATCAATTAAATTATTTATCTGAATTTTACAATAATGAAGTTTCTTCAAACAATTCGATTATTATTGGTAATTTAACACATCAAATTTTAAAAAATAATGAATATGAAAATTTATTTAATTTAAATAAAATTAATATTACACAAAAAATTGAAGATTATCTAATAAAAAACAGATTAACAATAAATAATGCTTCTGAAATATATTCAAGATTAACATTTTTATTTGATAATTTTTTAAATTCAAATTACTTAAATGATTTACTAAACGAAAATATATATCATAAAACAGAATATAGGTTACATTATTCAAATGAAAAATATATAATAAAAATAATTATTGATAGAATAAATTTTTATGAAAATTCAATAGATATAATTGATTATAAAACAAATTATTTTGAAAATGAAAATGAATTAAATGAAATAGTTAAAACAACAGGCTATGATTATCAATTAGGACTTTATTATTATGTGATAAATAAATTATTTCCAGATAAAAATATAAATACATATTTAATTTTTTTAAACAAAAAAAATTGTATAGTAAAAAATTGTCATAAAAAAATAGAAGAAATAGATAATGTAATAAATCAAATAATAAATTTTCATCAAAATAATTTAAATCATAATTTTAATATAATTACTAATTGTATTAGTGAAAACTGCAATTATAAAAATTTATGTGAAAAAATATTTAAAACAGAAGAAAATGAAAGCAATAATAATTATACAGGCAAGAGTTGAATCTAAAAGATTGCCTGAAAAAATATTAATTAATATAAATGGTAAAACAATTATAGAACACATTTTTGAACGTTGTGAAAAATCTGTTTTAAAAGCAAAAACAATAATAGCAACATCAACAAATAAAGAAGATGATAAATTAGTTGAATTATTAAATACTAAAAAAATACCATATTTTCGTGGTTCTGAAAAAAATGTGCTTTTACGATTTTATGAAGCAGCCAAAAACGAAAATGCTGATATTATAATTAGAGTATGTGGTGATTCGCCTTTTATTGATTTTAAAGCAATTGACAGATTAATATTAACAATTATCAATGATGATTATGATTATGTTGCATATAAAAATTCAGATTGTATTGGACTAACAGCAGAAGCATTAACTTTTTTAGCATTAGAAAAAACTTATAAAGAAGCAAAAGAAAATTATCAATTAGAACATGTTACTCCATACATATATGAAAATCCAGATATATTTAAAATCAAATATTTAGAATATAAATTGAAGTATGAATTTCAAAGGTCGCTAAGATTAACACTTGATACAATTGATGATTTTAAATTAATCGAAATAATTTATAAAAATTTATATAAAGGTAAAGTAATTGAAATAGATGAATTATTAGATTTTTTAAAAGAAAATCAGGCACTAATAGAAATAAACAGCAATGTAAAACAAAAATCATATAAGGAAGCAGAAGAATGAAAAATGCTTTATATATTTTATATTGTTCAACAAAAAATGGAACAGGTCATATAAATAGATTTATTACAATAAACTATTTTTTAAAAAATATTAAATTTGATTTATTAGTTTATTTAGAAAAAGGTAGCAAAAAGATAATTAAGCAATTTCAAAATGAATTAAAAAAAATAAAAATCTATTATTATAAAAATGATTTATTAAAAGAATTAAAAAAAATAAGTAATAATTATCAAATATTTTTTTTTGATAAGAAAAATTCAAATAAAAAAATATATGAATATTTAAAAAAAGAAAATAAAAAAATAATAATATTTGATGATAATGGAATAGGAAAAAATTATGCTGATATTTTATTTGATGCAAATATTCACATAAAAAAAATAACACCAAATTGTTATTATGGCGAAAAATACATTATATTTAATAAAAAAATAATATTAAAAAAAATAAATAGACAGATAAGAAAAAAAGTAAAAAATATAATAATTTGTTTTGGTGGAACAGACCCAAAAAACATAACAAAAAAGATAATTAAAATAATTACAAAATTAGAACAATTCCAATTTTTTATTTTTACACAAAAAGAAAATATAAAAAGTAAAAATAAAAATGTAAAAATTATAAATAACAGGGAACTATTAATAAATTATTTATCTAATTCAGATTTAGCAATAATAAGTGGTGGTTTATTATTATATGAAATATTATATTTTGGAATTCCAATAATAACAATAAATCAAAATAAAGCACAGGAAAATAACTGTAAATTTTTTGAAGAAAAAAAAATTATTTGCAATTTAGGTATTTTTAAAGATAATATAAAAAATAAATTAATAAAAAAAATAAATGAATTAAATGAAAATTATAATCAAAGAAAGGCGATGGTAAAAATTGGACAAAAATTAGTTGATGGCAAAGGAATTTTAAGATTGCAAAAATTAGTAGAAAGGTTGTGAAAAAAATGGAAGAGAAAGAAATAATAAATAAATTTATCCAATTTTTAGAGACTGATAGTGAATCATTAAATGAAGA
Organism: bacterium; assembly: GCA_035405645.1. Classification (GTDB taxonomy): domain Bacteria; phylum JAGOBX01; class JAGOBX01; order DAONJL01; family DAONJL01; genus DAONJL01. The sequence continues at coordinate 8,219 of DAONJL010000063.1, forward strand.
AAAATTTGTAAATTTAATAAAAGATGAATTTAAAAAAATAAGTGCAGATGAAATAATAGAAGATAATGCAAAAGAAAAAATAAAAGGAACAAATGGAAATTTAATAATTAGATTTAATGGTATCCAAAATAAAGAAAAACCAATAATATTATGTGCACATTTAGATACAGTAAAACCCGGAACAAATATAAAAGTAAGATATAAAAATAATATATTTGAAAGTAATAAAGAAACAGTGCTTGGTGCAGATGATAAAGCAGCAGTAGCAGCAATATATTTTGCAATAAAAGAAATAAAAGAAGAAAAAATAGAACATCCACCAATTGAAATTGTTTTTACTGTTGCAGAAGAAGTTGGTTTATTAGGTTCAAAATTTCTTGATTATAAATTATTAAAAGGAAAATATGCATATATATTTGATGCAGACGGTAAGATAGGAAATATAATAGTTAAATCACCACAACATATAAGATATGAAGTAAAAATAAAAGGCAAAGCATCACATGCTGGAATAGCACCGACAAAAGGAAAAAGTGCAATAAAAGTAGCAGCGGAAATAATTTCAAAAATCAAAATAGGGAAATTAGATGAAAATACAACAGCAAATGTAGGAACAATAAATGGTGGTATAGCGACAAATATAGTGCCAGAAATAGTTATATTTAGCGGTGAAGTAAGAAGTCATAAAGAAGAAATATTGCGAAATTATATTACAAATTTAAAAGAAATAATAAAAAGAACCTGCGCTAAATACAAAGTAAAATACGAACTAAAAATAATAAATGAATACAAAAAAATGGATGTATCAGAAAAATCAATATTAGTAGAAAATTTTAAAAATTCAATAAAAGGAATAAGTAAAAACATAAAATTAGAAAAAACAATGGGCGGGTCTGATGCAAATCTATTTAATGCAAAAGGAATAGAAGCAGTAAATATAGCAATTGAATTTATTGACATTCATTCAACAAATGAAAAATACAAATTATCATCATTAATCAAATTAAAAAATTTAATAAAAAATTTAATAAAAAATTGGGGTGAATAAAAAGATGAATTTATTAAAAGAAATATGGTATTTAGCAGGTGAAATGGCACCTTATCTTTTATTTGGTTTTTTTGTTTCTGGTATATTATATATTTTAATTCCAGTTAATAAAATTCAGAAACATTTATCAAGCAATAATTTTTTAGGCATATTAAAAGCAGCATTATTAGGTGTGCCAATGCCACTTTGTTCTTGCGGCGTTATTCCTGTCACAGCACATTTAAGAAAATCAGGCGCAGGCAAAGGACCAGCAATTGCTTTTTTATCTTCAACCCCAACAACAGGTATTGATTCTATTTTTGCTACTTATTCTTTACTTGGAATCACATTTGCAATAATACGACCTCTTGCTGCTTTTTTCAATGGTTTTTTAGCTGGTTCAATAATAAATATATTTTCCAAGGATGAAGAAAAAAAAATCGAAACATCAAACAAATTTTATTGTAATTATTGTGATGATATGAATTTTCATACTCATTCTTTCTTTTTCAAAATAAAAAAAATATTAAATTACTCATTTTATGAATTAATAAAAGATTCTGGTAAATGGATAATAATTGGAATAATAATAGGTGGCTTAATATCATATTTGCTACCAGAAACAATAATAGAAAAATATTTAACAAATAAATTATTATCATATTTAATTATGTTTATATTTGGGATACCATTATATGTATGTGCAACAGGCTCAATACCAATAGCAGCATCATTAATAAATAAAGGACTTAATCCAGGTGCAGGATTAATTTTTTTAATAGCAGGACCAGCAACAAATACAGCAACAATAAGTTTTATTTCAGGAAAATTCGGCAAAAAAGTTTTACTAATATATTTAATTTCCATTTTAATTACAGCAGTATTATTTGCTCTTATAATTGATTGGATTTACTTAAATAATAAAATAGAATTTTCAATGCATTATCATCATTCACAAAAAAACAATATATTATTAAAAAATATATCAGCAATAATTCTAATAATTTTAATAATAAATTCATATATCAAAAAAGAGAAAGAAGAAAAAATAAAAGGAGGAGGTATGATATTAAGAATACCAAATATGAGTTGTGAACATTGTAAAAAAAGGATAGAACAAGCACTAAAAAATATAGAAGGCATAGAAAAAATAAATATAAACTTAAAAAAGAAGGAAATAGAAATTATTGGCACAGCATCTAAGGAAATAATATTAAATGCATTAAAAGAAATAGATTATCCAGCAACAGAATAAAATTATAACAATATTTTTAGCAAAAAAAATTTCCATTTTGTTTTTTATTTTTGTGAAGGAAAATTATATTAAATACGAGAATTTATTTTTTATTACTTGACGCAAAGACAAGTAAATTTAAAAGATAGGTTGTATTTAATTTATCATTTTTGTATAACTCAATTCTTTGCATCATTTGAATTTTGTTCTTTAAATAATTTATTATTTCGTTTGCTATATCAGTTCCATCAATATTAGTATAAGTTTCAGTATATTTTTCATATCGTAATTCTAATTTGTTATATATTTCAGCAATTCGTTGCATTTGCGCACCAACTTCTGACCTACCATAACTAACTACATCCATTGCTTCTTTTATTCGCTCAATTCCAGTCTCAGCACCTTCTACTGTTGATAAATCAATAGTATGTAAATTTCGTTGTATTACACTAAAAGCAGGAATTGTTATTTGAATTCGTTCAGATGCAAGTGGACCAACCTGCAACCAAGCAGTATAAGGATTTCTACTTGCTTCACTATAATATTCATAAGAAACTTTTACCTGTAAACCAGGATTTTTTGTAGGGTCTGCTAAATCAACACTATGTATGGATAAATAATGCTTTTGTTCTAAATTACCAAAGACATCCTGTCCTAATGTCTCATTATAAATACTATATTCGCCTTCTGAAACTTCATTATCCAAAGTATCAGTCACAACTAAATTTCGTATTACGCTATCAACTGGTGTGCTTAATAAAAACTCATCAAAATAATCATACTTATAACTTACTTCAAATTGATGTCCATTTGTATCATCAGGGTCACCTTTTAATAAATCAGAATCAATAATTTTAATTTCATATTTATAAACATCATAAGAAGGCGTTGAACTTTTAAAATACTGGCCAGTATTTGGATTTATATAATTTGTTGCTTCACCTATTTTTGTTTTTACTAATTGCCATTTTGTATCTTTATCTGATGTTATATCAACACCATCCCATTTTACATTAATTGTATCTTCTAAAACCTGGCCAATTCTGCCGCCAAGTCCTTCTACATCAGGTGAAGCATCAAAATCAGCAAATTCAAATCTATCTGTTTCAGTATAACCAATCTTAATTCTATGAACAATATTATCGTCGGCAACAGTAGTGCCATTATCATTTAATCCTAATAATTGTCTATTATCTATTAAAGTAATCTTATTGCCATTTATAACATAATCTACATTTTTTGTTAGTGTTTGCCAGGTTTCTGGCGATGATAATGAACGATATTTAACAACTTCTGAATTTAACAATGGTTCGGCAATTAATTGAAAATCATTTTCACTTAATCCATTACCATTTTTTTCATCCTGAATAAATTCGATTCTTATTTGTTTTCTGCCAACTAATCGGCTATTATTTTTTAATGTTATTGTATTTGTTGTATAATTAATATCATAATCATCATTACCACTATCATCTTCATCTAATAATTCTGTATCTTCAAATTGACCATTTTCATTCCCATCAATCCAGATTCTTTCTGCGCGTTTACCAGATGCTGTGTAATCAATTATATTTCCATAAGTTGCTTTTAATGAGGACGATACATTTATAATATTATCAGCATCAGTTGCATAATTTAATTTAACATCTAAATTTTGTCCTATTTTTAATACACCAGTGCCAGTTAATTCAATTGTATCATCATCAATAAAATTATAATCTGTTCCTGCTACTAATAATTCACCAGCATCATCATAATCACCATCATTATTACTATCAATATAAACTTTTTCACTGCCTTTTAATGAAGGGTCTGCATCGTAATCAGCAGGTGCAGATGTAAAATCTATTCTTCTATCCCAATCTTCTGGCACATACGAAATTCTAATTTCACCTGGGTCTCCGACAATTCCACCACCAGCAACTGTTTCATTTATTGTAATTTTTTTGTTATCATAATCAACAACAAAATGTGTATTTTCAATTAACAACTCATCATCCGCTGTGCCAACTGTATTATCAATTCCATCATTATCAAACACACTATCATTATTTCTGTCTACTTTAACACTTAAAGTTTCTGAGATTGGTTTTGATGGTAATTCAAATATATTTTCTGCTGGTGAAATACCATCACCTTCTTTACGAACATATTTAATAGTAAATTTTTCCCCTGCTTTTGGGTCAAACTGTAATTCAATTGTTTTTGGACCGGTAAAAATATAATCAATACCTGGTGTTAAAACGCCATTATTTCCACGCGTTGTATCTGAACTCGTTATTATTTCTGAATCATATCTATCACCATCACCATTATAATCAAGTGGTTCGTAGTTAATATTAAATTGACGAACTGTTTCTTTAAAGTATTCTAAAGTAATTGATGTTGGGTCTCCAACTAAATAACCATCGTTAAAAGTAATACTATCACCTGTATTAATACCATCACCGCCATTAATTGTATATTTTGATGGGTCAACTATTGAACCTGATAATTTAACAACAAGTGAACTTCTTAAAAATGTATCATTTGCAGTAACAGTCATAGAACTCGTGCCTGCTATATCTGTTTTTCTTATATAAGAAAGTGTTACAGTATCATCTGGGTCTCCAACTAAATAACCATCGTTAAAAGTAATACTATCTCCTGTATTAATACCATCACCACCATTAATTGTATATTTTG
>DAONJL010000064.1:0-4464 GCA_035405645.1 bacterium
AGATAATGGTTCATATTATACAGATAATGGAAAAATATTATCATATTATGGAATTTGTAGTTGGTCAAGAAAACCAACAAATGATACAGAATGCACAAGTTTTCCAACAGAATTAGCATGGCGCGAAGCACCATTAAATCGAACAGCAGGAAATGCGGTATATGTTACATTTACAATAGATTCAAATTTAACAACATTAAAAACAATATTAAGTAATAATAATTTAGCAGTAATATCAGTGAATGCGAATAGTTATCCAACAATGACAACAGATAGTGATTTATGGACAAAAAATAATTATGATACAAGTGTAGAAACAAATCATGCTAATACAATTGTTGGTTATAATGATAATTTTGGTCCATATTATGAAGAGGGCGAATGGCGTTATGGTGCAGTAAAAGTAATAAATAGTTGGGGAACCAATTGGGATGGTGATTATAATAATGATGGATTTTATTATATTTCTTATGCTGCTTTAAAAGATTATGTTCAAAGTTATTATTATATTTCTGATTCAGTGAGTTATAATCCAAAATTAGTTGGAGTAATAAAAATAGACCATAATAAACGGAATGAAAACATTTTTACAATAGGCACAAATACACCATCTTCACCTGATAAAACGAAGGTAATAAATGATAGAAAAGTATTTAAAGGTAATTGGGGAGCAGCAGCATATCCAAATAATAAATTAGTTTTTGATATAACCGAATTATACAATTATTTATCATCGAATAAAGTATTTATGCAAGTATATGATTCAACAGTGACAAGCACTTATGGAACTGTGTATGAATTTGAAATCGAATTTTATGATAATTATGATTCAACAGGAAAAGCCGATACAATATTTGTTTCAACATCAGTACCAGTAAATACAGTTGATGGTAATACAGTATCATTATATATAACAATTAACACAGTACCAATTCAAAATAATGTCAAAACAATAACAAGTGCATATCATACAATAACAATTGATGGTGTAAATGATTTTTATGAAAATGAAAAAATAGATAGTTGTATAACAGAATCAAATTGGTCAAGTGCAAATGATTTAGATACTTTATATTTTACTTATGCTGCTGAAACAATATATATAGGAGTAAAAGGAAAAGTAGAATCATCAAATTACATCGTCGTTTATTTCGATAGAGATTTTGGAAATAATACTGGTGTAAAAAATTTTTCATTATTAACTGATGAAAGTGGAAATCCTGATGCAGCAATAAGTAGTATAATAAATTGTGCTGATTTAGGTAGTGATGGTTTTGGTGCAGAATTAGCGATTGGTTGGAATGGCAGTTCTGGTGGCGTGCGTCGCTTTGAAACAACGGCAAAATATAGTAATTTTGATTGGTTGACAAATGCACAAATAGCAGGTTCATCAGATTTTTTTGAATGCGCAATACCACGAACAGAAATATACAATGATACAAATTTAACAGGTAAAAAAATCGCTTTATTTGCAATGCTATTAAATAGTAATGGGACATATTATTCCAATCAATTTATACCAGATAGTTGTTTGGTAACAAAAAAATTAGCAGTAATAAATATAGATAATAATAATGATGGTGTATTAGATAATTATAATGGTTCGGTTTATTATGCAAATACTGATACAGAATATCAGTTAACAATTTCAAATAGTATAAATAGCGAAACAAATTATTATGTATATCAGAATAATGCTGAAACATTGAATATATCATTAAGTGATGCAATAAATACATATCAATTTTTAATAAAATTTAATGGGACGAATAATTATGTAAAATTTTCAAAAATAAATATAGGAACAATAAATAACTCAGACACATCGAATATATTAAAATTTAATAATTTTTTAGAAAAAGGAATACAAATAGATGCATATAATTCAAGTGATTCAATAATAAATAATGATACGAATAATTATATATTGCTTTCCTTTAATTATACAAATTTATCAATTGAAGAGAACAAGATAAACTTATTTTGTTTAAATACCAGTGATTCAAAATGGTATAAAGTAATGGATAATAATCAGACCGGTGGAGCAGTAGCAGATTATTTGAATATAGATAGAGTATCAAATATAATTACAGCGAAATTAAAACATTTATCGCATTATTATATAGGTGAGGGTTGGGTAGATACAGTGACAGTAGTAAATATAAATAATATAACATCGCAGACAATAAAACCTGATTCACAGAATGTCTCAGCAATGTGTGTTTATGTATTAGCAGATACCGAAGGAAGTGGCGATACATTGCTTTCATTTGCAATTTATAATAATGGCAATATAGATACACCAAAAATAGATTATGTGCGATTATATAAAGATAGTAATTCAAATGGTATAGTAGATGGTGGGGATATATTTATAGATACATTATATTATGTATCATCAAAATATTGGAAAAATAATTCTTTAAATTATTCAATATCAACAATAGGTGATACATTTTTAATAACAATAAAAGTAAATAATAATGCAAATAATGGCGATACATTTCAGGCAAAAATAATAGCAAATACAATAAAGAGTTATGAAGAAGATAGTGGTCCGATGAGTGATATATATTCAAATGCAATATTAACAGTTGATAATGTAGCATATTATACAATATCAGGTACAGTAGTATTAGAAGCAAGACCGACAAATGCAGCAGGTTGCACTATATGGGCAATATCATCAATTGATACATATTTTGCAATTGCAAATACATCAGGTACTTATGCAATAATAAATGTTCGTGGCGGCGATACTTATAATATTTATGCAAAAGAAGCACATCATTTAAGAAATTTTGCAGAAACAATTTACTTGATTTCTGATACAGTTATTCATATAATACCAGTAACAGGAGCAGGTGATGCTGATAATAATAATAAAATAAATGTATATGACGCTTCAATAGTAAAAGCAAAAATTCAGACTGATAAAGCAGATATAGATGGCGATAGTGATGTAGATAATAATGATTTACAATATGTTCGAACAAATTTTAGGCAGGTTGGTGATTAAGTTAAAGGAGCGGATATGAAATTTGCGGACCCAAAAAGTAATATAGCATTTAAAAAAGTATTTGGCAATGAGAATAAAAAAGAGATATTAATAAGTTTTTTAAATGCGATATTAGATTTAAAAAAAGAGAAAGAAATAGTAGATATAAAAATATTAAATCCATATCAAGCGCCAAAGATAGAAATGTTAAAAGAGACAATGTTAAATGTGCGAGCAAAAGACAGGCGTGGAATAACATTTATAGTAGAAATGCAGGTAGAAAAGCAGGCATATTTTGATAAGCGTTCGATATATTATACAAGTAAAGCGTATGTAAATCAGATAGAGCGCGGTGAAGATTATCCAAAATTAAATCAGGTGATATTTATAGGGATATTGAATTTTAATATATTTGAAAGTAAGAATTATATAACACGGCATTTAATATTAAATACAGAGACATATAAACAGGAATTAAAAGATATAGAATTTACATTTATCGAATTACCGAAATTTAAAAAGAAAGAAAAAGAGATAAAAACAATAGTAGAGAAATGGATATATTTTTTAAAGAATGCAGGCGAATTAAAAATAATACCAGCAAAATTAAAGAAACCAAAAGAGATATTAGAAGCATTTAAAATAGTAGAGGTATATAATTGGAGTAAAAGAGAACTTGAAGTGTATGAATATTGGTCATTAAAAGAAGGTGGCTGGGAAGAGACATTAAAAAAAGAGCGAGAAGAAGGAATAAAAGAAGGTTTAGAGAAAGGCGCGAAATTAAAAGAAATAGAGATAGTAAAAAATTTAATAAGAATGGGTTTAAGCGAAGAAGAAATAATAAAAGCAACAGGAATAAAGAGTGAAGAATTAAGAGCAATAAATGAGCGGATATGAAATTTACAGACCCAAAAAGTAATAGGAAGATAAAAAAGATAGACAATTATTTTTAATTTATTTTTATAAATTTTTTTAAAAAAGGAGGTGGTGTGATGGCAGAACGAAAGAATTTTTTAGTTTTAAATTTTGAATAAATTTTTTAAAAAAAGGGGGTGAAAAAAGTGAGTAAGTGTAAGATTTTATTAGGTTTACTATTAGTAGTTTCATTAGTTAGTTTTTTAAATGCAGCCACAATGAAATTAGTTGATTCAACTGATACATCATCACAGACAATAACTGTGAATGTAGGTTCAACTTTTTCTGTTGATGTGTGGGTAGTATCAAATACTGATAATGTAAATGCTGCTGGTGTTTATCTTGATTATTCAAGTTCATATTTTACTTATCAATCAAATACCCCTACAACATCAATATTTGGTGATACACTTGAACAGTTTGGGACATCAACAAGTTTTAATTATGCAGCAATGACGACAGCAGATTCAACAAATATTAGTGAATTTAGACTTGTTACATTAACATTTTTAGCAACATCAGTTGGCACAACAAATATAACATTTTACACA
>DAONJL010000064.1:4564-12976 GCA_035405645.1 bacterium
TACATTAACATTTTTAGCAACATCAGTTGGCACAACAAATATAACATTTTACACAGCCGATGATACATCCAACAGACAATCAGCATTAGTTCGTGTTTCTGATGCTTCTAATGTAGCTTCATCATATTTGAATTGTACTGTTGTGGTACAATCAGTTTCAGATACTTCACACATTGTAATCAGTGAAGCCTGTTATACCTGGTCAGCAGCCTCAGATGAATTTGTAGAATTATATAACCCAAGAAGTGATACTGTAAATATCAGTGGATGGTCTTTGAAAAGAAAAACAGCAACTGGTATAGAAAGTAATTTAAAGACTATAGGAACGGCATATATTAGACCAAAAGGGTATTATTTAATTGCTTCTACTAGTTATACAGGTTCAGTTACACCAGATACAACATATACAGCAGCATTAGCAGCAACAAACTCTTTATTGCTTTATGATACTACTTCAACAGTAATTGATAAAGTTGGTTATGGGGCAGTTGTAGATTCAGAAGTAGCGAGTTGTACTGACCCTGGTACAGGTAAAAGTATCGAACGAAAGGCTAATGCATTATCGACAGTTGAAAGTATGATGACTGGTTCTGATTCACTTGCTGGAAATGCTTATGATAGTGATAACAACTATAATGATTTTATTGTGAGAACTACACCTGACCCACAAAATAGTAATAGTGATACAGAACCAAGAACAGCTGGTGGCGCAACAACTCAGGATACTACACCACCAGCAGATATAGTATGGATAACAGCAACCGCAGGCGTAGGTTCAGCTACAGTAGCATGGCAGGCAACCACAGCAACTGATTCATATTGGTATAAAGTATATTATTCGACACAGCCAATTACAGTAGTTTCGACAGCAATATTAGCAGGCACAAAAGCATGTTCAGCAGGTGATACAAGTTATTATATTACTAGCTTAACAAATGGTCAGATTTATTATTTTGCAGTAACAGCAATAGATACAGCATTAAATGAAGATACATATCCATCAGTAACAGCATACTGCACACCTACAGCCGCAGGCGGTGGAGCACAAACACCACTTACAATAACATCAGCATATCATACAATAACAATAGATGGCTCAAAAGATTTTAATGATACAGCAGAAGCAGTAGGTTCATGTACCACACCAACTGATTGGGGTGTAAATAATGACCTTGATACATTATATTTTACATATAATGCTGATACAATTTATATAGGTGTGAAAGGCTCATTTAATGCAACTGGCAGTAATTTTGTTTTAGTTTATTTAGACCGTGATTTTGGTAATACAACAGGAGTAAGTAATATGTCATCATTGACAGATAATACAGGAGACCCTGATAATGCAATTAGTAGTGTATTAAATGCAAGTTCAATATCAGGTTTTGGTGCAGAATTAGCAATGGGCTGGAATCCAAATGGTTCAGTTGGCGGTGTCCGTAGATTTGAAACACCAGCAAAATATAGTAATTTTGATTGGATTACAAATGCACAATATTCGGGTAATTCAAGTTATGTAGAATTTGCAATTCCAGTTAGAGAAGTTTATAATGATACAGAAATAAAAGGTAAACAAATAGCATTATTAGCATGCATTGCAAATAATGATGGTGGATTTTTATCTAACCAATACATACCGGATAGTGCAATAGCAAATCAAAAGATTGTTTTAATTAAAATTGATGATAATAGTGATAGTGTGCTTGATAATTATGGAGCACCAACAATCAGTGGTATAATTAGATTGCAGGCAAACGCTTCCGGTGATTCATCAGGTGTAAATGTATGGTTCTATCAGTATCCTGGAAATACATTAATAACATCATGTTCAACCACAGTAACAGGTGCTTTTTCTATGACAGTTTCTAATGGCATTACAGGATATGTTCGTGCAAAAGAATTCCATCATTTAGCAAAGAATAGTGCAACAATTACAGTATCAGGTGATACAAATATTGGAACACTTGATTTATTAGCAGGTGATGCTGATAATAATAATAAAGTGAATATATTTGATGCTGGAAATGTAAAAGGAAAAACAGGCACGACAAATTCTGCAGCAGATATTGATAGAAGTGGAACTGTAAATGCAACAGACTTAAATTATATTAGAACAAACTTTGGTGTTGTTGGTGATAGTTTAAAATAATTTGAATAAATAGGGCGGATTTATATAATCCGCCCTTTTAAAAATTTATATTGAGATGTGAAAAAATAATGAAGAAGAGAAAGTTGAGTTTATTAGTTCTTATTTTTTTAATGATTAATATTCATTTATTTAGTGCTGATATCCGAATAGTAAATTCAACAGATACAAATTTTTCATCGACAATAAAATACGATAAAATTATTTCAGTAGGTGATACCTTTACATTAGAAATCTGGGTAAATTCAAATAATATAAATGTAAATGGTGTTTCTGCATATCTAACTTATGATACTAATTATTTATTACTACTTGATACAGATGAATCAAATAGTATAAAAACCGATACAAATATTCGCGAGATACGGACAATATATGGTGATATATTTGAAAATCGCGAACCAATAAAAGGGAAAATAAATTATAGTGCATTAACAACAATTGATTCGTATGCAGGTGATATAAAGATAGCGCAAATGACTTTTTTAGCATATCAGCCAACAAATGCAGCATTTATATTATTTGATTATGACCAGAATTATAATCGTGAATCAGCATTGGTAACTTATGCTAATTGCACATCGATTATTTCATCAGATAGTTCAGATCCTGGCATAATAAAAATAATATCAGCACCACCACAAATTCAATGGTTAAAAGCAATACCATCCTCCCAATCAGCAATAGTTCAATGGCAGGCAACAACAATAGAAGATTCAGATTATTATAAAATATATTATGATACAAAATATATAACAGATGTAAATAATGCAATAGCGTGGGAAACAACAATAAAATGTTCAAAAGGTGAAACCGAAATAATAATAACAGGCTTAAAAAATAATCAATTATATTATTTTGCAGTAGTAGTAGTTGATATATTAGGAAAATATAATGCAATACCATATAAGGTAGCGAGCACAATACCACGCGATACTACACCACCAGCAGATATAACAAATATCCAGGCAATAGCAGGTGTAAAATCAGCAGCAGTGCTATGGGCAGCAACAACAGCAGCAGATGCAGATTATTATAAAATATATTATTCAACATTTGCAATAACATATACAACGCAAGCTACATTAGCTGGCATAGTTTCAGTATCATCGAATGATACATTATATATAGTAAGTAATTTAACAGCAGGACAGAAATATTATTTTTATGTCACCTGTGTAGATAAATCAGGAAATGAAGATACAACACCATCATATTTTGATACCTGTATTGTATTAAGTGGTGCGGATACTTCACCACCACCAGATATAACAGGTTTACAGGCATATCCATTATTAAATTCAGTAAAATTAATCTGGCAACCAACAACTGTAGCAGATTCATATTTTTATAAAATTTATTATGACACAAAAGATATAACAAATGTATTATCTTCAAGTGTAATATTAGCTGGCACTATTGCCTGTGCTACAAATGAAACATCTTATATAGTAGAAAATTTAGTAAATTTCCAATTATATTATTTTGCAGTAACCTGTGTAGATACTTCATTTAATGAAGATACTTATCCATCAGTTGTAGTAAGTTGTTCACCCGGTGTAACAACTAAAATTGAAACAGGTTATAATGAAAATAATGAATTTGTATATAAGCAGTTATTATTAAAACCAATTGAAAATATTGTAAATTTTGAGGAACCAGAGATAAAACAAAAAATAAATATTAGATATCCAATAAATATCTTAGCAAATGAATATGATACATTTATTTTGACAGAAAAGAAAAATATACAGATGAATACAATGGGAAAAAGAGTAGGTAAAGTATTTGATATAAAATTAGCAAGTGGTCAAAAAAGTTTTAATAATAACATAAATTACAGTTTTTATATTCCAGCAAATATAACATCAGTACCATTAAGTAATTTAGTAGTAATGTATTCACAAAGTGGTTATCATTATGATTGGAATATAATTGATAATCAACAAATAACAGTGGAAAATAATTATATAAAAATAAGTTTTTCAATAGACCATTTAACATTCTTTGGTGTATTTGACACATCACCACCGACAACATTAAATTCGTTTACAGTATATCCAAATCCTTATGTACCAGCATCAAATAGCGAGAAAGGCAGACCATTTGTTCAGGGTAATTATGCAACAGGAATAGTATTTGATAATATAACCGCAACATCAAAAATATGGATATATTCAATAACAGGTGAACTGATAACATATTCACCAAATGCAAATGGTGCAAACAGATTTCATTGGGACGCAAAAAATCAAAATGGGGAAGATGTGGCAAGTGGAATTTATATTTATGTAGTTAAAGATAATGCTGGAAATGTAATAACAGGTAAATTAGCAATAGTGAGATAAAAGATTATGAAAAAAATATATATTGTATTTGTTGTTAGTTTGTTAATATTTAGTATAAATGAGCAGCAGGTCAGTGCAGAATACTCTGGTGTAACAACCGCAGCATTTTTAAGAATTATACCTGATGCAAAATCATCAGGTTTTGGTCGTGCTTTTACTGGTATTGCTGATAATGATGCTGCAACATTTTTTAATCCAGCAGCACTTGCTTTTTTACCATATAAAAATAGTGTTTCTTTTACTCATCATTTATTGTTTGAAAAAATCACAAAAGAATATATAAGTGTAAAAGTTGAACCAATCTTTTCAAAAACTGCATTTGCATTAAGCGGATTGTATATAAATTATGATAATATCAAAAGAACAACATATACAAATCCAACAGGTAGCAGTGATTTTTCAGCAAATGAAGCGTATTTAATGTTTTCAATAGGCCAAATGCTTGATGAGAGAATTGCGGTGGGTGGAAATTTAAAATTATTACAGCGAAAAATCGCAGAATATAGTGATAATGGTGTAGCAGCAGATTTTTCTGTTATGTTTAGATTTTTAGAAAATAATTTTAATATGGGTTTAGGTATTTTTAATATTGGTCCAAAATTATCGTTATATCAAAAGAAAGAACATTTACCATTAACATTAAGATATGGAATGGGATTAGGTTTGTTTGAAAATAAAATTTTATTAGGATTTGATTTATATAAAGTTCAGTATGAAAAAATATATTTAGCCTGTGGCGTCGAATTTAATCTAAATAATATGGTTTTTTTAAGAGCAGGCTATAATACAGAAAATGATTTAGGTTCTGGTTTTTCTATTGGTGTTGGTTTTCAAATTGATTATTTTAATTTTGATTATTCGTATGAACCAAATAATGATGTAGATGATGCACATTATTTTACGCTCTCATATAAATTTGGTGAAAGTAAAGAAAAAGAACGAAAAGAGAGTAAGAGTGAAAAATCAAAAAAGAGTGTGGAGTCAGTCGGGGGCGGTGAGCAGATAGCACCGATTGTGCCTGTGCAAGTGCTACCGATTGTGCCTCAGGTTAGTCCACCACACCAGCAAGTACAAACTTATGAACAACCCTACCCTGCACCCTTGCTCATTACACCAGTGATGCCAGCACCTACCACTGAAGTTCAAACAAGAGCAGGTGAAGTATTAATATTTAAAACAAAAGAAGAAGAAGAGCGATTTAGAAAATTAGGTAATGATATAGAGAAACTTAAAAAGTATAATTTACATTGTTATTTTGCTAATGAATTTTATAAAGCAGGTAATTACGAGGATGCTTTACTTGAAATAAAATTAGCAAATAATATGTTAGTTGAATTTGCCAATGCAAAATTAGAAATTATTTTACTTTTTAAACTTGATTTTATAAAAGAAGGTGCTGCTGTATATTATCAATATATTAAATTATTTCCACAATTAGAAAATGAAATAAAAATTGGGGATTATATATTTAATAATAACAAGAAATAAAACGCCGGGGCATGGGGTCAGACGTCCTTAAAGTCCTTTTTTTAGTAGTGAGAGTGAAAAGTGCAGTGTTTTTAGTCAGAGGTAAAATAATTAGTGAAATTAGTGGCAAAAAAACAAAACAGTTTTTTAGAATAAAGATACTAAATTTTTAAAAAATATATAAAATGGTTTTATAATTATTCAATTTGAGGTGAAGCGTCGCCGCCTGTTCCCAAAAATGTGTCCCCAATAATGAAAATAAAATAGCCAGAAAAGTTTACAAAAAAAGAACAACGAAGTTGTTGAAATTCAAATAGTCATCGAAGAAATCCTGCGGATCCAATTATCAAATTAAAAAAACATATTTTTAAAAATTTTTTGGAAATACTTGACAAATTGGAAATTTGTGCTATAATAGAAAATAGAGAATAAGAAAAATTTTATTTCTCTCTTCGTTTGGAGGTGGTATTATGCCTTTCATTTTTCAAAATTATAGAAATGAATATTTAGAAGCTTTTAATTTTTTTGGTATTTCTCCTGATACCCCTTTTGAAGATGTTAAATTAATTTATAAAAAATTAGCTCTTAAATATCATCCTGATAAAAATAAATCAAAATATGCTGAATATTATTTTAAAAAATTAAATAATGCTTATTCATATTTAGTTGATTTTTATAAAAATATTGATAAAGATGAATTAACTGGAAATTTTGATTATTCTAAAAAAAATTACTGGAACACGCCCTGGGGTGCTTTTTTTGATTCTCTGGAAAAATATGAAAATAGTTTGAATAATTTTTTTATTAATCTTTGCCAAAAAGCAACTCTCAGATTAAAAATTTCTATTAAAAAAATTCTTGCTTTTAACTTACCTGATGCTCATAAGTATTCATTTAAACATATTATAAATTATATTTTAAATTCTTCTCTTAAAGTCAAAGAATGGGCTGTTCAAACTATTTTTAAAAATATAAATAATAAATATCTTTTGCCTTATACTTTATGCTGATTCTATTTAAAATATGTTATAATAAAATTTTTGTATTCTTAAATTTAAGTAGGTTATTTTTCTGGAAGTAATAAAAAAAACTATGCTGTATATTGCAAATTGCTGATTATTATTTTACAAATTTAATTTACCTGAATAATAACTCTTAACTCTCAAAAACTTAAAAAATTATCTATCACTGTTATTTAATATTTAAAGACATTTTAAAAATGTTTAATCTTATATAAAAAAAACGATTGTATGACTTTTACATCATACAATCGTTTTTAAAAAGAGGGCTTAATTATCAAATAATTATTTCTCAAATTCAATCTTTATTTCTTTTGGTTTTATTTCTTCTTTCTTTGGTAATATTAATGTCAATATTCCATTTTTATATTTAGCAGTAATTTTGTTTTTATCAATTGTATCAACTAATGTAAATGCTCTCTTATATGCGCCAATTCTGTATTCTCTGTATATCAAATTTGCATTTTCATTCGGTCTTTGCTCTTCTATGTCAGCCGTCAATGTCAATACATCATCTTCTATATCTATATTCATCTTGTTTTTATCAACTCCAGGTATTTCAAAATTCATCACTATTTCATTTGCATTTTCTATAATATCAACCACTGGTTTAAAAAATTTCTTGCCTTTTGTGCTTTCTGGACTGCTTATCTTTTTTTGTTCACTTTTTATTATATCTTTATTTTCCATACTAACACCTCCTTTTTATTCAACTTTTACTTCAATTGCTTTTGCTTTTTCTTCTTCTGCTTTTGGTAATGTTACTGTTAGTAAACCATTTTTTAACTTTGCTTTAATCTTATTTATATCTACTTTTTTATTTAATGAAATTGTTCTACTAAAACTACCATAACTTCTTTCTTGTAAGTAATAGCTTGCATTTTTCTCTTCTTTTTTCTGTTCATGTTTTCCTTCAATTGTTAATGAATTGTTTGTTGCTGATATTTTTATATCCTTCTCTTCAACACCAGGTATTTCTGCTGTTACATAAATATTATCATTGTCCTCATACATATTTACTGCTGGATATGTTCTGTGTGTTGGTATTATTTCATTAAAATCATCAAATAATTTTGATAATGAATTTGATAATGAAAAAAATTCATTTAATAATGAATCATCAAAAAATCTTTTTGGAACTAACATATTTATCATCCTCCTTTCATTTAATTTTTTTGTTTTCTACTCAAATAAAAAGCAACACTTATGCCATTTTATTTTTTTGCTATTTTTTTATAATCACAATCTTTTTTATTATATTTTTTTTTAATTCATATCTAATTGATTTTTTACTTTTGACATTATTAAATTTTTTTTTGTAAATTTGGCATATTTTTCTTAATAAAAAAAATTATCTTGCCGATAATAAAATAAAGAAAAAAAAGAACTGGCGCAAAAGGAATTCAAAAAAACCAGTCAATAAAAAAATCAC
>DAONJL010000065.1:0-1569 GCA_035405645.1 bacterium
GAAGCAAGTTTAAGTTTTTTAGGATTAGGAACGCAACCACCTACACCGAGTTGGGGTATGATGATAAATGAATCAAAACAGTATATTATGATTGCACCACATACAATAATTTTTCCAGGTTTAGTTGTAATGATACTTGTTTTTGCAATAAATATAGTTGGTGATTATTTGCGTGATTATTTTGATCCTAAATCTTTATAAACAAATTTTATTTTTTGCAATGTGAAAAAAATTACATAAAAAAAACTTGAAATTTATAAATTTTTTATCATAATTAAAATGAGGTAATTAATATGATTTTTGCATTATTATTAGGTCGTGAAGGTAGTGTTGGTTTTCCCGGTAAAAATATTTATCCTGTATTAGGAAGGCCATTAATGGTTTATCCATTGATGGCAGCTCTTGCTTCAAAATATGTTGATAAAGTTTTTGTTTCTACTGATTCTCCAAAAATAAAAGAAATAACAACAAAATTTGGTGCTGAAATAATAGATAGACCTGCTTATTTATGCACAAAAGAAGCATTAGGTGAAGATGCTTATGTCCACGGTTATAAATGGATAAAAGAGAATATGTGTGCTGATGTAGAACTAATGGTATTATTATTTTGTAATGCTGCTACTTTACTTGCTTCTGAAATTGATTATGGTATTGAAATTCTTCGTTCTCATCCTGAATATGATTCTGCTGTTACTGTTTCCTGTTATAATATGTGGAGTCCATTAAGAGCAAGAAAAATTGGTGATGATGGATTATTACATCCTTTCGTGCCTTTTGAAGTTTTTGGTGACCCAAAAAAATTAAATTGTGATAGAGATTCACAAGGTGATGTCTGGTTCGCTGATGTTGCTATTTCTGTTGTTCGGCCTGATAATTTAGAAAATTTAGATAATGGACTTTTACCACAAAAATGGATGGGTCAAAAAATTTTCCCTATTAAACATTGGGGTGGCTGTGATGTTGATTTCGAATGGCAAATTCCGCAGGTTGAGTTTTGGTTGAAGAAAAATGGTTTTACAGAAACAAAAACACCTTATAAAAAATTTGACAAACTGGATTTTAAATATTAAAATAAATAATTAAATTATAAACATATTTTATAAAAAAGGTAATTTTTATAAAAACAAAAAAAGTTGTTATTTTAGGTGCAGGCATATCAGGTTTATATTGTGCTCAAAAATTAAGTGAAAAAGGTATTTCAGTTTCTATTTTAGAAAAAGAAAATTATATTGGTGGGCTTGCTTCAACTATTTATATAAATAATCGTTTCTTTGATAAAGGACCTCATTTTATCACAACACAAAATCAGAAAATTTTAAATGAGATTTTAAATTTATTTTCAAAAGATGAATTACTCCAATTTAAAAGAAGAGCAAAAATTTTATTTTGTGATAGATACCTAAATTATCCACTTACTGCTAAAAATGTATTATTTCAACTTTCATTAAAACATTGTATAAAATTTTTATTAAGTTATATTAATACATATTTAAAAAGAATTTTCCGTAAAAAAGAGGAAGATAACTTTGAAGATTGGGCTATAAATAATTTTAGTTATTATTTATATTC
>DAONJL010000065.1:1669-12388 GCA_035405645.1 bacterium
GAATTAAAAAATATTCAATGTGATTATTTAGTTTCAACAATTCCTATTTTTGATTTAATAGAATATTTTCAAAATATAAAATCAGAAGAAATTATAGAAGCATTAAATAAGTTAGGGTATTTATCTTTAATTGTAGTTAATATAATAATTAAAAATAATCGAACTTTTGACTGGTCTTATTTATATACAATAAATCGAATTTATAAAAGAATCAGTAATATAAAAGATTTTTCGCCTTTTGCTTGTTCATCTAATGAAAATATTTTAGCACTTGAAATTACTTGTAATTTTAATGATAATATATGGAATATGAGTGATAATGAAATATTTGAGAAATGTAAAGCAGATTTAATTATAGATAGATTTATAAATGAAAATGAAATCATTGATTTTAATATAATACGAATAAAAAATGTTTATCCAATTTTTAGAAAAGAATACAAGGATAATTTAAAGAAAGTTTTGTCATATATAAATAATATTGGAAATAATCAGATATTTTTATCAGGCCGTATAGGTTCTTATAAATATAAAGATATGGATGAATGTATAGAAGAAGCAGAAATATTAGTAAATAAAATAAAGGAGTAAAAAGATGAGTTTGAAAATTCGATTACATAAAGTTTTTATGCCAGATGAAGTAATAAAAGAATTAGAACCAGTATTAAAATCAGGATGGATAGGTGAAGGACCACAGGTATTAAAATTTGAGAAATTAATAAGTAGTTTTATTAAGCAAAAATATTTTACAGCATTAAATTCTGGGACTTCTGCTTTAATAATGGCATTAAGAATAATTGGAATTAGATCTGGTGATGAGATAATAACTACACCAATGACCTGTATGGCAACAAATGAACCTATTTTATTGTTTGGTGCTATTCCTGTATGGGCAGATGTGCATCCTGATAGTGGAAATATTGATGTTGAATCAATAAGAAAAAAAATCACAATCAGGACAAAAGCAATAATGTGTGTGCATTGGGGCGGAGCTCCTTGTGATTTAGAATCAATAAATAAATTAGCAAAAGAACATAATTTAAAAGTAATAGAAGATGCTGCTCATGCTCTTGGTTCTAAATATAAAGGCAAATATATTGGGAATCATTCTGATTTTGCTGCTTTTTCTTTTCAAGCAATAAAGCATATAACAACTGGAGATGGTGGTGCTATTACCTGTAAAAATAAAAATGATTATTTAAGAACTCGCTCATTAAAATGGTTTGGTATTGATAGAGAAAGAAGAGTTACTTCTGAATTAGGACATGTTGTTTGGGATATAATTGAACCAGGCTATAAATTTCATATGAATGATATAGCAGCTACTATTGGTATCACTCAATTTAAATATTTAAAAGATATTCTTGCTAAAAGAAAAGAAAATGCAAAATATTATGATGAGATGATACCTGGTATTAAAGGATTAAAGATTTTAAAACCAGAACATAAATATGGTGAATCATCATATTGGCTTTATACTATATTAACTAAAAATCCAGAACACAGATTAAAGATTATTCGTTATATGCGAGAAAAAGGAATTGAAACTTCTATTGTTCATCAACGCAATGATGTTTATAAAGTTTTTCAAAATTATAATAATTCTGATTTAAAAGGAACAACTGAATTTTGTGATAGAATGCTTTGTATTCCTGTTGGTCAATGGATTGGTGAAATGGAAAGAAAGGAGATTGTTGAAGAATTACATAAAGCAGCAAAATCAAAATAAATAATATGTTAAATTCTTCTTATAAAATTAATAATTATGGTTTCTTATTTGAAAGCCTTATAAGAATATATAAACCAAATTTATGTGTTGAATTAGGCTGTCTTGAAGGTTATAGTTCTTATTATATTGTGAAAGGATTAAAAAAAAATAAAAAAGGTAAATTAATTATTATTGATTTATTTGAAGATTATCCATTCAGACATTGTACTCTTCAAAAATTTAAAAAAAATATTAAGCAATTAAAAGTAGAAAAATATATTAAAATAATTCAAGGTGATGTTTTTGAAAAAATACCTTTATTACCAGATGATTCTATTGATTTTTTACATATTGATTTATCTAATAATGGTGAATTATTAAATAAAATTTTTTTATTATGCGAAGTAAAACTAAAAAATAATTGTTTGATTTTATTTGAAGGTGGTTCAGTTGAAAGAGATAATATAGATTGGATGAAAAAATATAATAAAGTTCCAATTAGAAAATTTTTAAATAGTAAATTTTTTAAAAATAATTTTCAGTTTTTCACTTTTCAATTATTTCCTTCATTAACTATTTGTCAAAAAAAATAAGTTAATATTTTTTTAGTAAAGTAAAATAATTATTTTTTTTCTCAATTTTAAAATTAAAATAATTTAATGCCATTTCTATTATGTTTTTGTGATTATTAAAAGCCAGAAGCCATTTAACATTTACTAAAAAATTTTCAGGTGGGATATTTTTATCATAAACATATAGATTTGGATTATTTATAAAATGCAATGCTAAAAATTCGGAAGTTATTATTGGTTCATTTTGTAATTCTTTTTGATTTATTTCTTTAAATGCTTGATATTGCTCTTTATTAAAAGTAAGATAATATTTTGAATATTTACTGAATGGTAAATAACCCCATCTAAAACTTATTATTAAAGAAACGATTAATGAAATTAAGAAAATGATTTTTTGATTTTTATTATTTAATTTTTTTAAAGCCATTAAATAAGAAAAAATAGCAAAAGGAATTACAGGGGACCAGTAATATAATTTTGGGTCTTGCATACCGGGAAATAAACTTAATAAATTCATAAACATTAATGGAATAATTGGTATTAAGAATTTAATATTTAGAAATGATAAAAATAAAAAAGGTGTGAAAATAATAATGAAAACAAAAGCAATCTGTTTTCGAAATAATATATTTATTATTTCAGGAATTTTAAATGGTATATTTGTGATAATATCAAAATAATTTGCCCCTAAATAATCATAATATTGATATAAAAGCAAATGCTGATGTGGATTTTCTGAAAAGTATGATAATAATAAAAAAAATCCAATAATAAAATAAATTAATGAGAATATGATTAAAAATATTTTATATTTTATAAATTGTTTATCAAATATTGTAAGTAGATTAAAAAGGATAATTATAATTGGAAAGTCTTCGCGTGTTAATATTATTAATAGTGAAGAAATTAAATATAATTTTGGTTTTTGAAAAATATAAGCATAAAAAAGTAATGGTAAAAAAAATAAAAGAAAAGTTGATGAATGAAAAGTTACAATAATACTGCCCTGAACAGTTGGAAGAAAAAAAAATATTATAAAAATAATAATTGCAAAAAAAGAATTAAATAATTTTTTGGTAATTATTGAAAAAGTAATGGCACCACTTAAAATTATTACAATATGAAAAATTGAAAGAGTAAAATTAGTTGGTATAAGATAATAAAAAGGTAAAACAATTAAAGATGTGAAGTATAAATGGTCAAAAAAAATTTTATTACTTCCATACGCAGAAATAAAAAGCGTATTTACTCCATATTTATTTAATGCTTTTGCAGGATTTATAATTACATTGTATATTTTAATATAGTCTATATTATCCCAGTAAATGCGAAAATTAAAATAATTAAGTATTTTAAATAGTGTGAAATAAATAAAAAAAATTAATGTTAAAAAAATTATTGAAAAATAAAAAAATTTTTTTGAATTTAATATTTTTTCAATTTGTTTCAATTTTAATAAATCCTGTTAAATTATTTACTGATAATTTAAAATTTGTTTTTGCTTTTGAGAACCATATTTTATAGCCATTTGATTTTTTGGTAGAACCATCATAATTAAAAGCAATTTCAGTATCTGAATTATTTATCTGATATTTATTATTTAATTTATACTTATCTATTATTTTACTATTTTCAATTAATTGAATTTCATCAGGGAAAATTGCAACATACCATATTGAATTTTTATATATTATTTGATTATTGCGAGCAGAAGAAATATAATTTGTTAATACAGAAAAAACATTTTTTAATTCATTGTAAACAAAATAATCATAAAATACTGGATAAATAATTGTTCCTAATAAAAAAATTATAATGATAACAAAAATAAGTTCGATAATTGTAAAAGAATTAGAATTCAAACATTTTACCATTTGAAAAAGTTTTTGTTATTTTTCCTTTTATTTTTAAACCTTGAAATTGATTATAATTTAGATTTGTATTTAATTGATTAAAATCAATATTCCATTCAATTTCAGGGTCATAAATAATTAAGTCTGCATCGCTTCCTTCGTTTATTATACCTTTTTGTGGATATAATTTGAATAATTTTGCTGGGTTAGTTGAATACCATTTAATAATTTGATTTATTGAACAGCCGCGTTTTATGCCTTCTGATAATATTATTGGATATGCTGTTTCTATGCCAGCAAGTCCATAAACATAATTAATAAAAGAATCAGAAAATTTTTCTTTTTGTTCAGCAGTAAATGGGCAGTGGTCTGTTGAAACTATTTTTATTGTCTCATCTCTTAATCCCTTCCATAATGCTTCTATATCTTGTTGTTTTCTAAATGGTGGACAACAAGTATAATAATAACCATTTTTTTCTTTATATTTTTCTTCTGTTAATAATAAATATTGTGGGCAGGTTTCACATTCTAAAAATGATAAATTATTTTTATTTCTTCTAATTATATTTAATCCTTTTTCTGTCGTTAAATGCACTATGTAAATATTTGTATCAAAAAATGATGCTATTTCAATTGCTTTTAATATTGCATATGATTCTAAATAATCTGGTCTTGATAATGGATGATAAATAACACTTCTTTTACTTTGATTATGAAATTGTGCCTTTAAATATTCTATTATTTCGCCTGCTTCACAATGCAATAATGCAATTCCATTTATATTTTTTATTGCTTTAAAAGTTCGATACAAAAATAAATCATTTACTTTTGGTGAATTCATATGTATCTTAAAAGTAAATACACCTGCATCAGCCATTTCATAAATTTGTTCTTCTATATCATCATCAAGATTTATTATTCCAGAATGTAAATAAATATTTAATTGTGAATTATTTATTTCCTCTTTGCGTCTTTTATATGCTTCAAATAATGTTTCATCTTCATATTCTTGATATGCAAAATCAAAAACCGTTGTTACTCCGCCTTTTAATGCTGATTGTGCGCCAGTATTAAAATCTTCGCAACTTACTCTACCTTCACCTAAATTTAAAGAAAAATGAGTATGAACATCAATACCAGCAGGTAAAATAAATAATTGATTATTTCCATTGATTTGTTTATATGTTGATAAATTTAATGCAGGATTAAAAGATATTTTTCCATTTTCAATAAATAAATCAACATTAGAAATATAATTTTCAAAAACTACTTTAAAATTTTTTAAATAATAATTATCCATTTTTTGCACCTTAAAAAAATTTATTTAGCAACATTATTTGTTTTTGCTTTTAATTCTTCTAATTCTTCCAATGCTATTTTACAATCTTCACTTGTTAAAATAGCACCGTGATAATCAACTATTCTCTCCATAAACGAAATACCTTTGCCTTTGATTGTATGTGCAATTATTATTGTTGGTTTTCCTTTTATTTGTTTTGCTTCTTCAAATGCATTTATTAGTTCTGCAATATCATGACCATCAACAGAAATAACATACCAACCAAATGAAATCCATTTATCAACTAATGGTTCTATTGGTGCTTTAACTTGTGTTAAAGAACCACCAATTTGCAAACCATTATAATCAAGTATTGCACAGATATTGTCTAATTGATAATGCATTGATGTCATTGCTGCTTCCCAGATTTGACCTTCCTCAATTTCGCCATCGCCTAAAATACAATATACTCTATAACTCTTATTGGTCAATTTGCCTGCTATTGCAATTCCATTTGCTACTGATAAACCCTGACCAAGTGAACCTGTTGACATATCGATACCTGGTGTTTTATTCATATCAGGATGTCCTTGTAAAATAGAATTATATTTTCTTAATGTCATTAATTCTTTTTTGTTGAAAAAACCACATTCTGCAAGAATAGCATAAAGAGCAGGTGCACCATGTCCTTTTGATAAAATAAATCTATCACGATTTTGCCACTCTGGATTTTTAGCATTATATACCATTATTTTTTTGTATAATACTACAAGTATTTCTACGATAGATAATGAACCACCGGGATGTCCAGAACCAGCTTCTGCAAGCATTTTTAATATATCTATTCTTATTTGTTGTGATAATTCCATTAATTCTTTTACTTCTTTTGTTGATGTTACTAATTTTCGTTCTTCAAAATCAATCGGCATTGATTTTTGAAAATTTATTACTTCTTCAAATGTTGGCAGTGATGTTTGTGCGCCTAATTTTGTTACTGTAAGTGCTGCTGCTGCATTTGCAAATTCTATTGCAGGTATTATATTGTAATTATTTGCTAAACAAAAAGCTAAAGCACCAGCGAAAGCACTACTTGCACCTGTTGAATCGACTACTTCTACTTTATATGCTCTTATTAGTTTTATCTCTTGGTCTGAAACTAATAATGCACCAAGCGAACCCATTGTTATTATTGCATATTTTACACCTTTTTCTAATAATATCATTCCTGCTTTTGTTGCTGTTTCTATATGATGTGCTGGTTTGCCTGTAATTTTATATGCTTCTATTTGATTTGGTATTATTATATCTACCATACTTAATAATTTTTCATCAAATCTTTGATATGGCGTTGGGTCTAATATCACCATTACATTATTCTGTTTTGCTATTCTTAATGCTGTTTCTATTGCATCTAATCTTACTTCAAGTTGGATTATTAGTATTTTTGAATTTGCTATTACATTTCGATATTTTTCTATATCTGATGGATTTAATTTATCATTTGAACCTGGTGAAACTGTTATCATATTTTTCCCATTTTTATCGACATTTATTATTCCTAATCCAGAAAAATTTTCTTCATCTATTATTATATAATCTGTTGATATGTTATATCGTTTTAATTCTTCTATTCTTTTTTTCCCAAATGGGTCATTTCCTATTCTTGCAATAAAATTTACCTGTCCTCCTAATTTTGAAATTGCTATTGCTTTATTAGCACCTTTACCACCACCTGTTATAATATAATCCCCGCCAATCATTGTATCACCAGGTTGAGGTATTTTCTCACTTTTTATTATTATATCAGTATTTACTCCACCTATTATTGTGATTGCTTTGTTTTCCATTTTTATTCTATTTTAAATATTGCTCCACTTGCTGCTGAGGTAACCATTTTTGAATATCTATATGCATAACCACTTTTTATTTTTGGTTCTGGTGCTTTCCAATTCATTTTTCTTTTCGATATTTCTTCTTTTGAAACCAGTAACTCTAATTTGCGTTGAGGTATATCTATTAATATTTCATCACCATCTTTTACCAACGCTATAAGCCCGCCTTCTGCTGCTTCTGGTGAAATATGACCTATTGCTGCACCACGTGTTCCTCCTGAAAATCTTCCATCTGTTAATAGTGCTACATCTTTATCAAGTCCCATTCCTGCTATTACTGATGTTGGTGTTAACATTTCACGCATTCCTGGTCCACCTTTTGGACCTTCATATCGAATTACTACAATGTCTCCTTTTTTAATTTTCCCATTTAATATTGCTTCTGTTGCTTCCTCTTCGCTATTAAAAACTTTTGCTCTACCTTTGTTTACTAACATTTCTGGTGCCACTGCTGATTGTTTTACTACTGCTCCATCTTCTGCTAAATTCCCTTTTAATATCGCTATTCCACCTTCCTTCATATATGGCTCATCTACGCTTTTTATTACTTCTCTATTTAATACCTTTGCTATTTTTATTGATTCATTTATCTTTTTGCCTGTTACTGTCAATACATTTGTATTTATAATTTTTAGTTTTGTTAATTCTTTCATCACTGCCATTATTCCACCTGCTTCGTATAAATCCTGAATATGATGTTTACCAGCTGGTGATAATTTACATATATTTGGCACTTTTCTACTTAACTTATCAAATAAATCGAGATTTAATTTTATTTTTGCTTCATTTGCTATTGCAGGTAAATGTAAAACTGTATTTGTTGAACAACCTACTGCCATATCAACAGCAATCGCGTTTTCAAATGCTTCGATTGTAGCTATATCTCTTGGTTTTATATTTTTCTTTAATAATTCAATTATTTTCATTCCTGCATATTTTGCTAATCTTATTCGTTCTGCGTTAATTGCTGGTATTGTGCCGTTGCCTGGTAATCCTAATCCTATTGCTTCTGTTAAACAATTCATCGAATTTGCTGTAAACATACCTGCACATGAACCACAACCTGGACAGGCTTTATTTTCTATTTCTTTTAATTCTTCCATTTTCATTGCTTTTACTTTTACTTTGCCCACTGCTTCAAAAACTGTGATTAAATCTATATCTTGAAAATTATATCTGCCTGCCATCATTGGACCGCCTGAAACAAATATTGATGGAATATTTAATCTTAATGCAGCCATTAACATACCAGGTATTATTTTATCACAATTTGGAATAAATACTAATCCATCAAATGGTTGTGCTATTGCCATTACTTCTATTGAATCTGCTATTAATTCTCTACTTGCTAAAGAATATTTCATTCCTGTATGATTCATTGCTATACCATCGCATACTCCAATTGTTCTAAATTCAATTGGTGTGCCTCCTGCCATTCTTATTCCTGCTTTTACTGCTTCTGTTATTTTATCTAAATGTATATGTCCGGGAATTATTTCATTTGCTGAATTTACTACGCCTATTATTGGCCTTTTTATTTCTTCATCTGTATAGCCCATTGCTTTAAATAGTGAACGATGTGGCGCTTTTTCTAAACCATTTTTCATTAAATCACTTCTCATTTTTTTGCTCCTTTTTTAAAATTTTCTTAATTTTAATTTATAAAAATTAATTGTCAATTATTATTTATTTTTTCTGAATTTAATAATAATATCTCATATAATTCTTCCTGTGAAAGTTTTATTGGATTATTTTTTATTTCAGTTATTTCTGCTATTTTTTTAAAATCATTTGCTTTCAAATTATATTTTGTTAATGCTGGTATTTTTAATTTGTTTGTTAATTGATACAAATTATTTATTAGTGAATCTAAATAATATTCATTACTTTTATTTTCTTGTGAATTAAATAATTTGGCTATATCAATAAATTTCTTTATTGCAAAATTATTTTTATCAGTTTTAATTATTTTTTTTATTATTAATTCAACTGATGGTGGTAATAAAGAACCACAAATTACGCCGTGCGGTATTTCATATAATCCGCCAATACTTGCTGCAAAACCATGTATAACACAAAGACCTGCATTTGCTAATGTAATACCTGATGTTAATGCTGCTAATGCCATTTTTTCCCATTCTTCAATAGAAGCAGAAGAAGAACAAATTTTTTCTATATTCAAAATAATATTTTTCATTGCAGGCAAACAGAGTACAGCAGTAAAGAAAAAACTTTTTGTTGAAATATATGATTCTAATAATTGTGAAAATGCATCCATTCCACATACTGCTGCAATTTCACTTGGACAGTTGATAAATAATTCTCCATCAATTATTGCTATATCAGGAATAAAATTATCGTGTCTTATTGATTTTTTAAAACCATATTCACCTACTTTACTTAATACAGAATTTTTTGTTGCTTCACTTCCTGTGCCTGCTGTTGTTGGAATTGCAATAAATGGAATTTTCTTGCCATTATGATTTTTATTGCCTATTTGTTCAAGGTAATTATAAACACTATCATTTTGTAATAACATTGCTGAAACTGCTTTCCCTGCATCAATTACACTTCCACCACCTATACTAACGATTACATTTATTTTTTTATTTTTGTTTTCTTTTACAATTTCATCTATTAAATCTGGCGAAGGTTCTTTATTTATTGTTATATGTGTATAATTAATTTCTTCATCATTAAATATATTTAATAGTTTATCAAGAATACCTGATTTTTTTAATGATGTAGCACCTGTAAAAAATAAAATATTTTTACCAAATTTTTTTATTTGATTTGTTAATTCATTAATTTTTTTTTGTCCGAAAATAATATGTGGTGTTCTCGAAAATATAAAATTATTATTCATACTATTTTTCTGGATATTTAAAATTATTTATTTCAGTTGGAGCAATCGGAATATAATCTATTCCTTCGCGAGGACATGCCATCATTTTTTCCACTGTTTCACGCCATTTTAAATAATGTGCTGTCTTTTTATGTTCTTGTGCTGCTTCTTCATTTTCATATATTTCAACTAATATAAATTTTGTTTCATCTTTTTTTGATTGCAGAAAATCAAATCTAATATTTCCTTTTTCTAATATTGAATTTCTTTGATTTTCTTTTGTCGCTTCAATGAATTTTTTTAAGTATTCTTTTTTAACTGAAATATTTACAAATGTTATTTTCATTTTTTACTCCTTTATTTTATTTTTTTATATATTATAATTTTTATTTTCTATAATTTCAAGATTTTTTTATACTGTGAATTATAATATTTAGTGTATTTATTTAAACTTTTTATATATTTTAATTTGTGAAATTAGTTTATAATTCTTTTTTACAAAATAATGGTTCTTTATTTATTTCAAATTTTAATTATCTTTTTACATTCAGGACCGACAAAGATTAATCC
>DAONJL010000066.1:0-12370 GCA_035405645.1 bacterium
CCATCAGCATTACAGGAAGCATCACCACCAAAATCTTGTTCACCAGGTCTAAAATCACCTAAAGTAATACCAGCGTTTTCACCCAAAAAATTTAACCTAATATCAAAAGCCATAGCTATTCTTAAATAAGAAGTTTTTAAAGGATATTCAGAAGGTTTAATTGGATTTCCAAATTTATAAAAAGCAATTTTAGCAAGTTTCTTTTGCAGATTAGGATTTGGCTTAATTGAAATACAATCAAAACCCAAGTTTTGTAAATTTAATAAATTTTGTCTCCCAATTTCAGTCATAGTATAACCTTGATAATTAACTAATAATGGTCTTAATCCTAATTTCTCTTTTACATAACAAGCAATAAAATGACTATCTTTACCACCACTAACTCCAATAGTGCAATCATAAGGTATAGCAGGATTTTTATTTTTTTTTGCCCAATCAATAATAGAATATAATTCCTTCTCTCTTGCAGTCCAATCAATTTCTTCATATTTTTCATAATACTTGCAAGGATAGCATACTCCATTTTCATCAAATTTAATGCCCGGTCTTGTGTCAGGTTGAACGCATTTTTTACAATACTTCATATCAATTCCTCCTTAATAAATAAATTCTTCTTTTAATAAACCTAATTGTATCACATTTGAAAATTTATTATTAGCAAATTTATGTTCTCGTAAAATGCCTTCTTTCTTAAATCCTAATTTTAAAAATAAACTCAAAGAAGCAATATTTTCTTCAACAACACCTGCTGTAATTCTATGTAAATTCATTTTATTAAATCCATGTTTAATTAGTATTTTTACTGCTTCTGTTGCATAACCTTTATTCCAATAATTTTTTTCGCCAATTATAATAGAAATATCAGCTCGTTGATGAAGAAAATTTATTTGATGCAAACCAACAGTTCCAATTAAAATATTATTCTTTTTTGTTACAATTGCCAATTGTAAATTTGTTTTATCAGAATATAATCTATAAAAAAACTCCTTTTGTGTATGATAAGTTGCTGGAAAAACACCATGATATGAATATTTTGTAACTTCTTCATCATTAAACCATAAATACCATTTGTTTATATCATCCTCACAAAAAGGTCGTAAATAAATTTTTTCCCCTGTAATAAATGCATTTAACATTTTATTATCTCCTTACTCATTTAAAATTTTCAAAATATATTTAATTGTATTTTGTTTTATTTCTTTTAATTCAGGATAATTAAAAAGCAATTTTCTCATTTCATAAAAAGTCTCTTCATCAAGAATATATTTTTTTTCACTTATATATTTTGCAATTTTTTTTTCTAAATCATCATAACATTCACTTATTAAATTGTAAGTATAATAAGGAAAATTCAAATATCTAAAATATCCAATATTATCATAAAAAAAATTTGGTATTCCAAAAGCCAATGTTTCATCAGCAATAGTAGTAGCACAATGAGTAATTGTAAAATCAGCATAGCATAATGTTTGATAAATATTATATTTTTCAATTTCATATTCTATACTTATATTTGGTATGGCTTCCATTTCTTCAATTTTAAATTTAATTGTTTTATATGAATAACATCTCGCTGTTTTAGGTTTTATCAGGATATGTATATTAGAATATTTTTTTGCTAACTTTATTAATACATCATAAAAATCAATTATAAATTTTAATCGTGCTACTACTCTTTGACCATCTTCATATAATGACTCTGGCGAATGATAATCAAAAGCAAATACTAACATTTTATCTTTCTTTAATCTTAAATATTTTTGAAAATTAGTTTTTTGAATATTTGAAAACTCAATTATTTTTGGAAATCTTTTTAAGCCAAGCGGTATGATATGTTTAATATAATGCTTTGATGTTCGTAACATTTCCTTTTCAGAATGTTGACCAGCAGTAAAATAATAATCAAAATTTAAATGTCCAAAAGTAATAAAACCATCAGTAGAACGATCTTGCATTCCAATTGTTTTTATTTTATTTATGCCTAAAGCCAAAATAAAAGTTCTGTCAATACATATTTCAAAACAACTAAGACATATTTTCAAATCAGGAAATCTTTTTATTTGATAATCATATTTTATTAATCTTACTAAAAGATTAAATAAAGTTTTTTTTATTAAATAATCATTTAAAAAAACAAAAATAAATTGCTTCAAAACATTATTTTGAACTTTTAAAAATGATAAAGTTTTATATAGAATCAAAGATAAAAAAATATTTGGAATATTATTTTGCTCATAAAATTTTTTACTTTTTTCATACCAATCAAGACAGTAATCTATAGAAATATGAAGAATATTTTTAGGATTTAAAATTGAATCAGGATTGTAATCATAATATTCATCTTTTAAATATATTTCTCCATAATAAACTCCTTGATGCGGAACTAATGCAATTTTTTGAGTGTAAGTTAAATTTTTATATTTTTTTTTATAAATTACTGGAAATAAGTTTCGTGCAATTATTTTTAAAATATTTAAAATTATTTCTCTTACTAATTTTAATATAAAAATAGTTGATTTAATTTTATCAAATGGAATGTAAATAATTCTAAAATTAGATAAATTAAAATAGTTCTTAAAAAATATAAAGTAATTATCAAATGTTAACAAAAAAAATTGATTATTATTATTTTTTGAAAATTCTTCAAAAAAAATATATGCTTTAATAATTTCTTCGAAATTATTGCGTAGTTCATATTGAATAGCAATTTTGAATTTTTCAATTAAATCATAATCTTTTTTTAAATAATAAGAAATAAAAAAATTATAAAATTCAGTATTAATAATTTTTTTATTCATTAAATCAAATAAAATTTTATGCCTTGCTAACTCCCAATATTTATAAATAATATTTGTATCAAAAGAATTAAAGTTTAAGTGATAAATTTTTTTAATTTTTAATAATTCAATAGAATTATCGTTCTGAAAGTATTTTGAACAATTTACAAAATATATTTTCTTAAAAAGAAAAAAGAATATTCTAAAAAAATAATAAATAGGTCTATTCAAATACTCAATAAATAAAATCATTTTTTTAACTCAGAAATATTATCATAAACTTTATAAAATGCTTTAGCAACATCATCTAAATCTCTTTTAGTCATAGGTGGTTTAAATATTTCATGATAAAAAAATTCATTGTTCTGCAATCTTTCAGCAACTTCACATTTCATTTTATTATAGTCAATATTTTTTTTTGAGTATTTACAGGTAAAAGGGCATCCTTTTGAACCATATAATAACTTTTGTTGATAAACTTTTAAATTATATAAAGGTCTAACATAACCTGTAAATAATAATGGTCCTTGATATTCTCTAAATTCTGTTGGTGATAATTCAGCTCTGACTGCACTAATAAATTTATCTCTATGAATACCAATTTTATCTTCATCATATTTAAATGGATGAACATAATAAGAATGAGTATAATTTTTATAAGTAATTGCAGGAATAATACCGTCTAACTGTTTTATTTTTTCATTTAAATATTCTATATTTTCAATTCTTTGTTTTTGTAAAAAATTAAATTTTTTTAATTGACATATTCCAATAGCAGCCTGAATTTCTGTCATTCTAAAATTAAATCCTAAAATATTAGTTATATCAGATAACTCACGAGAAGTTACAGCATTTTCTCCATGATTACGAATCAACAATAATTTTTCATAAATTTGTGAATCATTAGTAACAGCAATTCCACCTTCGCCAGTGTGAATATGTTTATGAAAATTTAGACTAAATATTCCAACATCTCCAAAAGTCCCTGCAAATTTTCCATAACATTTTGCAAATGGAGATTGAGCAGTATCTTCAACAACTTTCAATTTATACTTCTTAGCTAATTCCATAATTTTTGTAATTTGCGCAGGATGCCCTAATAAATGTGTAACAAAAATTGCTTTTGTTCGTTCATTTATTTTTTTTTCAATTTCAGCAGGTTCTAAATTAAAAATATCATCTTGAATATCAGCAAATACTGGAATAGCATTAAAAACTAAAATTGAAGTAGCAGTAGCACTCATTGTCCAGGGCGAAATAATTACTTCATCACCAGGTTCTAAACCAATTGCACCTGCTGCTGCAATTAAACATGATGTTGCTGAATTCATAGAAACTGCATATTTTACATTTAATTTTTTACACCACAGTTCTTCTAATTCTTTTACATATTTGCCCCCATAAAATTTCTCGCCATATTTTGCAACAAAATCAGAAAGTATTCCAGATTTTAAAACTTTATTTACTAATTCAATTTCTTCTTTTCCAATAGTATTATAAGCTGGAAATTTTTTATACCTTATTTTTTTTCCACCAAAAATTGCTAATTTACTCATTTTTTCTTCCCCTTTAATGCCAATTTATAAATCTTATTACAAATTAAATAATTATTATATTCATCAATTAAAAAATTATTAACTTTATTACTAATTATATTATTATATAATGTCTCTAAAATTTTATACATAGCTCTATTAAGATTATTTTTTATTTTTTCACCTTTTGCTGAAAGCCAATAATAATTTTTATAATAATTACTTCTTTTAGTTTTGTATAAATAAATATCAAAGCCATTATTTTTTGTTGTTATTCTACCTTTTTCAAAAATAATATCCATTTCAAAAAAACTATAATCTATATTCAAATTCTCAAATATATAAACTTGAAAATCTAGATAATCAAGTAATACATCCACAACAGAATCATTAACATCGATTTTTAGGATTTTTATTAATTTTATTTTAATTGGTAACTTTCCTATCAAAAAAAGTAATAAATCAATTGCATGTGAACCATTTGACATAATACCTTTTGAATGATAAAATATTATCCTTTTTAAATTACCTAAAACTTTATTATTAATTATATTGCGTATATCTTCTATTCCAATACTCCAGCGACGAAAATGATTTATATAAATGTTACGATTAACTAATATTTCAAAATTTTGTTTAACTTTTTTATAATCTAAACCAAGTGGTTTTTCACTCCAAATTCCTTTAATATTATATTTCGAAATTAAATTTAAATAATCATCATGTGTTTGTGAAGGGGAACAAATACTAATTATATCAGGTTTAATTCTTTCTAACATTTCTGAAACTGTATTAAATATATAAGGTATTTTATATTTTTTTTGAAATTTCTTTAAATTATCTTCATTTGTATCAACTGCTGCAACTAATTCTATATTTGGATGTATTAGATATGCTTTAGCGTGAGTTAAAATGTTTTTTTTATCTTTTATATCATCATAAAGGCCAGCAATAAAACCACAGCCAATTATTGCACTTTTTAATTTATTCATTTTTGTTCTGTTTTATGTTTAATATTTTTATTTATTAATACTAATTCAGGATGTGATTTTAAAAAATTAAAAATATCTTGATAATTGAAATATTTTTTTATAGGATATAATTCTTCAAATATTTTTCTAATTAAAAAATAATCTTCTGCTTCATCTAATGTTAATCTATATTCAGGTGCTTGTAATTCAATTGGTGCCTCAATATTTAATAATTTAAATTTATCTGGATTATTGTAAATATAAGTTGATACATGTTCTCTATCAAATGGATTTTTAGTTAATTTTTCTACTTCATTCAATGTATTTGTAGAAAAAACCTGAACATCCATACCGCGTGGATATGTTCTTTTAATAATATTAGAAACATAATCAACATTATTATTAAGATAATTATTTACACAATTAGTTACTATTTCCTTATCCACTAATGGACAATCACTTGTAACTTCAATAATTAAATCAACATTAAAATGTTTTGCTGCATTAAGAACTCGTGATAATACATCTTCTTCACTTCCAATAAAATAATCTACATTTTCTTTTATTGCCAGATCAATTAAAACTTTATTTGAATTATGAGGTGTTGTAGCTATAATAATTCCATCAATAATCTCAATGTTTTTCAATCTTTCTATCATTAGTGATAAAGATGGCCTTCCTAAAATCGGAAGCATAATTTTTCCAGGTAATCGTGTTGAACTCATTCTCGCTTCAACCATTACATATTTTTTCATTTTAACACCTCATCAATTACCATAAGAGTTTTTTGAATACTATTACTATATAATTTCCTTAAATTATTAATGTTTTTATAAAATTTTTCTTTATCTTCATTATAATAATCTTTTAATAAATTATAAAATTTATTCTGAGTATCGACATTTAAATAATATCGATTAAGATATTTAAAATTTATAACTAATTTATTATAATTAAATAAACAGCCAATAACTGGTTTATTAAGAATCGCAGCTTCTAATAATGCTGTTGAAAACATACCTGTTATTATATTGTTTTTTAGCATTAATGTTAGCTCATTTGAATTTGTAATTTTTACATCTAAATATTTATTTATTCTATTTTTTTTCAATATTTCTTCAATATTTTTTAAACTTTCAAAATAAAATCTTGGATGTAATTTAATATTTAATTTTACTTTTATTTTATATGAATTTGAAAAATCATCAAGAACTTTAATTATTTCAGAAAGAACAATATTTTCATTAAAACCAAAATAATTAATAGAATCTGTTGTAGTAAATTGTAAAGGTTGAGAAAAAAAACAAATTTGAAGTAAAGAATTATTTTTTTTATTTTTATTATTATAATTTTTATATTTCTCATAAAGATATTGAAAATAAGGGAAGCCAGTATTTATTAGTAATTTATCTGGTATACCAGCTTTCTTACAATAATAACGATAATAATTATCACCAATTAAAATTTTATCTGGTAATATTTGCGTATTGTAAAAATTAAAGCGTCCTTTAATTTTATTCCAATTATCAATAAATGAAATTGTTTTAATTTTATTTTCTTTACTATATTTCACAAAATCATATTCAATTGAATCAACAGCATTTGTTCCTGTTAGTAATAAATCTGGTGAAATTTTCTTTATAATTTTTTTAATTTCATTTTTTTTAGATAATTTTATGTGATTTATTTTTTTAATATTTTTCCAAGTTAAATATGATGAATCAACTGAGAGAATAAAAATTTGATTACTTCTTTTTAATATTTCAACTATGGGCAAAAAATTTTTTGCACAATTTATTTGATAAGTAACAATTAAAATTCTTTTGTTTTTTAAATTCATAAATCTTTTTCTTTAATTGTCTGTTCTAAAAACAAATGTCTATTATTAGAAATATTTTTCTTTATAACAATATTAGGTTCTATTAGGATATTATTACCAATAAAACGACCGGGATATATAATAACACCAATTCCAATTTGTGTATTTTTACCTATTATTGTTCCAAAATTTTTTTGGTTTGTATCTATTAATTGAGAATTTTGTATAATAGAAATTGTTTTACCATCTAAACGATAATTTGATGTTCTAACCAATGCACCTAAAAATGTATTTTCACAAATAATTGAATCTAAAACACAAGATAATGGACCAACAGCTGAATTAGGCATAATAATACTTTTTTTAATTTCGACATTATAGCCAAATCTTACATTATTGCTAATAGATGAATTGTTACGAATTAAGCAATTATTAGCAATGAAAACATTTTTTCCGATATATATGTTCTTTTTTAATCTGCTTCCATTTAGTATTTCAACATTATCCTCAATATATACATTTCCTTCTATTTCAACTTTTTTTTCAATTTTTGATTTTTTAGAAATATAATTTTTTAAACTGTTTAATTCGTTTTCTAAAATAAATTTATAATCTGAAAGATTATTTATATTAATCCATTTATTTTCAATCGAACTAAAGTATCTTAAATCATTTTCTTTAATTAATTTATTAGATAATTTTTCTTTAAAATCAACTGGTAAATATTTTTTTAACCTGTTTATTATCTTCTTTTTGTTAAATAATTCAATAAAATCAATTATTATTTTTTTTGGTTTATTCTGTGAAAAATTTAAGTTATTTTCAACAATAATTTCTGCAATTGTTTTATTTGCTATTTCTATCTCAAAAAATGAATTAAAATTATTAAATGGAAAAATATTATATTTTTTGGATAAAATTATTATTGAACTCATTTATGTCTAAAATCACTCCATTTTATAATTGAATCTTTTGGAATATTTTTATTTACTTTTAAACCTAATATTTTATTTACTTCAAATGGTTCAATTTTGTTTTGAGAAAAATTTGTTCTTTTATAATCAATTAATTTGGAAGTTATTATAGTCCCTTTTTTTATTATTTTTTTTGCTACAATATATCTTCGACCTACATTTCTAAATTCAATTTCTTTTCCTTTTGGTTTCACCACACCATCACCAAAAACTTTTAATGCATAATTTATTTCATTTATTAGTTTTTTTGCTTGTTCTGGCGTTATTGAAAAATGATGATCTGGTCCTTCAAGTTTTTGGTCAAGAGTAAAATGTTTTTCAAATATTCGACAACCATAAAATAGTGATAAAAGAATAGCAATATTATTCTCAGAATGATCAGAAAAACCAACTGGTAAATTAAATGCTTTTTTTAATATCTCAATTCCTTTTAAATTTATATTTTCAGCTTTTACTGGATATTCTGATGTACAATGAAATAGAATAATTTTGGATTTATTTTTTTCTTTTAAGTAATTAATAACTTGTTCTATTTCACCTAAATATGAGCCACCTGTTGATATTATCAATGGCTTATTAAACGCTACTTTACATATTTTTTCAAATAATTGTAAATAAGTTATACTGGCAGATGATGTTTTATATATTGGATTATTTATCTTTTCTAATATTGGTATTATCGATGGTTCATTAGCAGTAGAAAACATAATTATTTTATTTTCATCTGCACATTTTTTTAAATATATTAAATCATCTAATGTTAGTTCACATCTTTTAAAAATTTCATAATATTTATTGCTTTTTGTGATAAAATTATCTGTTTTAAAAGTTTGAAATTTTACAGCAAATGCTCCTGCTTTTTTTGCAGCAATAATCATTTTTTCTGCAATTTCACGGGAACCATTATGATTAATCCCAATTTCTAAAATTAATTTTGGAGAATCATCTATTAATTTCTCATAAATATCCTTCATATTAAATCACCTATTTTAAAAATCATTACCAAATAATTATTATTTTTTCGCTCTAATATATAGCCCGCTTTTTCAAAACATTTTATTGAAGCAATATTTTCATTTTTTATTCTTGCTATTAATTTTTTTATCTTATAATTATTTTTAATATATTCTCCTGTTAGTTTTAATCCATTACTACCAATATGCTTGCCATGATACCCTTT
Organism: bacterium; assembly: GCA_035405645.1. GTDB lineage: Bacteria > JAGOBX01 > JAGOBX01 > DAONJL01 > DAONJL01 > DAONJL01. The sequence continues at coordinate 9,257 of DAONJL010000066.1, forward strand.
TCTAATTGCTATATTTATTTCAGCATTATTTTTCTTTATATCATATCTAATATATCCAACTTTGTTTTTGTTTTTTAATAAAATAAATATTATTGAATTTTTATCTTTTAATTTTTTTTTATACCATATTATATGTTCTTTAAAAGAAATAAAGTTATTATTAAATGACCAATATCTAATATTTTCATCATTTCTTAAACTCCATATAAACTTACAATCTTTTGAAGTGGCTTTTCTAAATTTTAGATTTAATATATTACTTATCAATTCTAAATAAATTTTGTTTTTTGTTAAATGAGATAAAAGTTCTTTTTTATTACAAAAATTTATTATGTTTTTATAATTAAAAATTTTTTTAGTTTTATTTATTTTATATTTTTTTAAATTTCCTAAGTTAATAACATACTTATTGTTATTTAACCATTCAGCATTTTTTTTTTGATTAATATTTGTGTAATAACAAAAAGTAGGTATTTTTAAATATAATAATTCCCATAAAGTTGTTGATGCTGTTGAAAAGGCTAAATCTATATTTTTAAAAACATCAGTTTTTACTTCTTTTGGTAATAATAATTCATATTTATTATTAAGATTCTGTGGTAAAATTTTTTGAATAATTTTTTTATTTTCTTTTGAACCTATCAATATTTTAATTAGACAATTACTAAAATTATTTTCAATAATACCAATTATATTTTTTATTACAATAATCTTTAACACACCAGCGCCGAAGCTTACTAATATATTTTTGATATTTGTTTTTTGCTTTCGCTTTATTACAGATTTACATTTTAAAATTTCATCGCGTAAAAATACATATTGCGGTCCTAAAAAATATTTTGTTTTTATTGGTGATTTAAAATCTGATGGCTTTAAACCAGGAGTTGGACAAATTAATATATCGCAATAATATTTGCCTTTTAAATCTGTTATATATACAATTTTAATATTTTTTTCTTTTATCGCTTTCTGATAATTATAATCAAAATTATAGCCATCTAAAATTAAAAAATCTGATTTATATTTTTCTAATAATTTTATAACTTTTTCAATTTCATCAATTGGGTCTGTTTTCTTTATTTTTTCAATAATTATATTTTTACTTTCTAATTTTTGCTTAACAAAATCTAATTGTGAATTTGAAATAAAAATCACTTTATGATTATTTCGTAAAAATTCTTCTGCTAATGCATAACAGCGCATCGAATGACCAGCACCAATTTCTTTACTTGAATCTACTCTAAAAATAATATTCATAAAACTTAATAAATTTTTTTAAATAAATCTTGCTAAATATTTTAATAAGTAAAATAATAAATTTTATTTTAAAAATAATTCTGGTTTTTGTTGATATAATTCAAATATATTTAGTAAATTCGGTTTATAAATATCATAATCAAATGCTCGAAATACATTATTAATCGTAATGTAATCTTCTAAATAATCAAGCGTTATTCGAATATAGGATGCATTGTCTGTTTTTGTATTTTCTATAGATTGATGTTTAAATTCTGGTAATCTTTTTATTATATAAGGACAGACATGTTCTAATTCATCTGGTGCTGTTGCATTTTTATACACTCTTTCAAGCGCAGAAAAGGAAATTATCTGATAATCAAAACCGTGTGGAAATGTTTTTGTAATTGCATTTGATGTAAAATCAACATTTTTTTCTAAATGTGCCTTAATGCCTTCGTCTAATAATTCTGGTTCTATTAATGGACAATCTGATGTCACACGAACAATTACTTCAGCCCCATATTCTATAGCACAATGATAATATCTGCTTAATACATTTTCTTCTGAACCTCGAAAATATTTCACTCGAATTCTTTTACACTCTTCGATAATTATATCATCCTGTGGATGCGTGCTTGTTGCTATAATAATGTCATCTAATAATTTTGTTTTTTGCAAACGGCGCACAAAAATTTCAAGCATTGTCATTCCATTTATTGAAAGCATTACTTTTGCTGGTAATCTTGTCGAACCTATTCGCGCTTGCGCTATTGCTATTGTTTTCATTTTATTAATTTCGTAATTTGAAAATTTTATAAATTTATTTATTAAAAAAATTATATAAGGTAATTCAAAAGCCTCTTTTATTTTTTATTAAAACTTATTTCAAGCATTATTCTTATTAAATTTTCTTTAAAAGCAATTAAATCATTTTTTATTAATGGCATAATCATCATATTACTAAAATCATATATCTCAATATTATTCAAACAATAAGCAAATGATTCTTCTGATAATCCACCATCTTTTTCCTGCGCATATTTAAAATAATCTAATATTTTATATGAATTCTTTTCAAAAAAATATAAATCAATCAAATCTTTTATTTCACTTCTGCCTAATATTGCACATATTTTATTTATAAAAATATCTTCAATAGTATCAACAATAACTTTACCAAAAATATTTTTTTCTTTCTTAATTTGAAAACTTGTATCTTTTGAAAAATGTAATATTAATTGTTCTTTATTATTTTGTATAATATTTATATGTTTAAAAAAATTACTATCTCTTTTTATTTCATAAAATAAATTTTGTTTTTGCATAATAGTTGAAATTGCTTCTATTACTGATTTAAATGTTTCTTCTGAATTAGTAAAAAAATCTAAGTCAATAGAATAACGATGTTTAAAATAATATTCTGATAAAGCAGTTCCACCAGTTAAATATATATTATCAAGATAATCAAAAATATTTTCAAGTATTAACTTTTGTAAATCTGTTAGAATAGACTTATTTGATAAATCCATATTCAAACCATTTATCTATAACAAATTTCCATAATTGCTTTTGTTGACCTAATCTTAAATATATTTTATCCCAATATTTTAATAAAACTTTTTTATCAACTAATTTCCAGATATCAGTAAATTTTGCATCTCGCAATATTTTTGCAATTAACCAGATTTTTTTATTTTCATCATCAGATTTTAAAATTTCTTTTATCTCGCGATTAGTTAAAAAATAATCCCACATAAAATATGGTATTTTATTTTCATCATTAATATCATTTGTTAATTCAAATTTTTTATCGTGTTTTAAATTATCACACATATCGAATTTCAATTTTAAAAAATTTAATTATTTAATTCACTT
>DAONJL010000067.1:0-11955 GCA_035405645.1 bacterium
TGGGTTCTGGCACAACAGGAGTGGTAGCAAAACGGTTTAATAGAAATTTTATAGGAATTGAAATTGATGAAAATTATTTTGATTTATCTACAAAGAGAATTGAAAACACTCCAATTGAAAATAATTTATTTAAATTTATAGAAAATATAAATAACAAAAATTCATTACAATTAGATATATATTCAAATTTTGAATTTTGATTTTTTTATAAACTTAATTATTTTTCCAAAAAAAAGTATTTTTTTCTTGACTTAAAAAAATTTTATAATATAATATTTAAACTTATTTTTTATAATGCGGAGGTTTTATTAATGAATAGAACATATTGGGCAAATGAAAATGAATTAACAAAAAAATGGTATTTAGTTGATGCTAAAAATAAAATATTAGGTAGATTGGCTGTAAAAATTGCAGATATTTTAAATGGGAAAAATAAAACAATATATACACCAAATGTTGACTGTGGTGATTATGTAATTGTAATAAATGCAAAATATATTAAAGTCACTGGTAAAAAATTATTAGATAAAAAATATTACAGACATTCAACATATCCAGGTAATTTAAAAATCGAGACATTAAAAGAAAAATTAGCAAAAAAACCAGAAGAAGTAATTTATTTAGCAGTAAAAAATATGCTTGGTAAAGGTCCGCTTAGTTATAGAAAAATCAAAAAATTAAAAGTATATGCAGAAGCAGAGCATCCTCATCAAGCACAACAAGCAGAAAAAATTGAGTTATAAGTTTGGAGGTAAAATCAGATGTCAGAAATATTTCAAACAGTTGGTCGTAGAAAAGAAGCAGTTGCAAATGTAAGAATCAAAGTATCAAATGAACCAAAATTTATAATAAATAAAAAAAGTTATGAAAAATATTTTGATAGATTGGAACATATCAATTCTATATTAGAACCATTAAAATTAACTAATTTAGAAAATCATTTTGATATTAAAGTTCGGGTAAAAGGCGGTGGAAAGACAGGTCAAGCTGATGCTATTAAATTAGCCCTGTCAAGAGCAATTATTAAATATGATTCAACAAAACGCGATATATTAAAGAAGAATCGTTGTTTAACAAGTGATGCAAGAAAAGTTGAAAGAAAAAAATACGGTCAAGCAAAAGCAAGAAAAAGATTTCAATATTCAAAGCGTTAAAAAAAATATTCAAATTATATTTTTTCAAAAAAGTGTTTTTTCAAATTATCTTCATTTTTTCTATTATTGGTGAAATTTTTTTATCAATAATTTTAGAATTATTAAATTTAAATCATCTTAAAAAATCAACTCAAATTAGTGATAGAAAATTAGTTGATATTTTTTCTAATGAATATTTAACTCAAACTTATGATTATAATTTTTTAAATTTTATTTTAGATACAATTTCTGATCTCGTTAATTACTCATTTTTTTTATTTTTTATTTTTTCTGATTTTTTTATTAAATTAAATATTTTAATTTCTAATTATTTTTCATCGCCTATTTTAGCAAATATAATTTTTATGCTATTTTTTGGGTTTATTTTATATTTAATAAATTTGCCTTTTGAAATTTATAAAATTTTTTATATTGAAAAAATTTTTGGGTTCTCCACAATAAAGATAAAAACTTTTATTTTAGATAATATTAAAATGCTTTTATTGTCAGCATTTTTTGGCAGTTTGCTTTTATTTGTTGTTTTTAAATTTATTTTATTTTTTCAAAATTCGTGGTATATTTATGCTACTATTGTTATTATTATTTTTCAATTATTTATTATTAAAATTTTTCCAACTTTTATTGCGCCTTTATTTAATAAATTTACTCCTTTGTCTGATGAGAATTTAAAAGAACAAATTAAAAATATTGCAATTAAATCAGGTTATTCTATTACAAATATTTTTGTCTCTGATGCTTCTAAAAGAACAAAACATAGTAATGCTTATTTTACTGGTTTTGGTAAAAATAAACAGATTGTTTTATTTGATAATTTATTATCACAATTAAATAATGAAGAAATTTTAGCAGTTATTTCTCACGAAATAGGACATTATAAGAAAAAACATATATGGCTTTTATTTTTTATTAATGTTATTTTTCAATTCATTATGTTTTATTTAATCTTTGTATTATCTTATTATTCGCCATTTTTATCTGCCTTTAAAATTAATAATACAAATTATTTATTTAAATTTATTTTTACTATTATATGGCTCCAGGTTTTTTTCTGGTTCTTATCTTTTCCTATTACTTTTATTACAAGAAAAACTGAGTTTAGTGCTGATAAATTTTCATTTGATTTACTTAATTCTGCTAAACCTTTAATTTCTGCTTTAATAAAATTGACAAAAGATAATTTATCTAATCCTTATCCTTATCATTTATATAGTAAATTGTATTATTCACATCCACCTCTTATTGAAAGAATAGATTATTTACAAAAATTATAAAATTAAGTTTGTTTCTATTTTTTTTATTGACAAAATTTTTTTATTTAATAAGATAAAAAAAATTTTATTTATTTTTCAATACTATGAATTTATTATTTTTTTTTCTTATTTTTATTTTTGGCTTAATTATTGGTAGTTTCTTAAATGTGTTAATTTACAGAATACCAATAAATCAATCAATAATTTTACCACGCTCATATTGTCCACATTGCCATACACCTATAAAAGCAACAGATAATATTCCTATTTTGAGTTTTATTTTTTTAAAAGGTAAATGTAGATTTTGTAAAAAAAAGATTTCTTATCAATATCCATTAGTTGAATTATTAACTGCTATTTTATTTATTTTTCTTTTTAAAAGATTTTATTTTGTTAATGATTTTATTAGTTTAGGTATTTATATTGTTTATACTTCCATTCTTATTGTTATTTCTTTCATTGATATAAATCATTATATCATTCCAGATATATTGAATTTTTCCTTACTTTTCATTGGTTTTTTTTCATCCTTTTTTATTAGATTTCCTTATTATGGTCTTACTATTAAACAAAGATTCTTAACTTCATTTTTATCTTTATTTATTGCAGGGCTTATCTGGTTCTTGATTTCTTATGTAGGTAATAAAATCTATTTAAAAAAAATAAGAAAAGAAGCATTAGGTCTTGGTGATGTGAAATTATTTATTGCCATTGGTTCTTTTTTAAATTTAAAATTATTATTTATTACAATGTATCTTGCTGTTTTTATTGCTGGTTTTTCAAGTATTTTTATTATGATTATTTTTAAAAAAGGACTTCGTGACCATATACCATTAGGTCCTTTTATTTCTATTGCTGCTATTTTAATTATTCTTTTTAATAATGAGATAATCAATATCTGGAATTTTATTTTTCAATACTATTAATAAAAGGAGAAATTTATGCGGTTTTTAACTGCTGGTGAATCACACGGCAAGGAATTAGTTCTTATTATTGATGGTTTTCCTTCTAATGTAAAAATATCAGAAGAAAAAATAAATTATCATTTAGCAAGAAGGCAAATGGGTTATGGACGCGGTGAGCGAATGAATATTGAAACAGATAAAGCAGAAATAATTTCAGGTATTAGATTTGGCAAAACGACAGGCGCACCAATTACAATAAAAATAAAAAATAAAGATTATGAAAATTGGTTAGAACAAATGAGTGTATTTAAGGATAATTCAAATAAATTTAAAAAATTATTATTACCTCGTCCAGGACATAGTGATTTATGTGGTTTTATAAAATATCAACTTGATGATATTAGAAATGTTCTTGAACGCTCGTCAGCAAGAGAAACAGCAACTCGTGTTGCTGCTGGTGCGTTATGCCGTATTTTTCTTGATTATTTTAATATTGATATTGTCAGTCATACAATTTCAATTGGCGAAATAAAAATCAAAAATAGATATAATTATTTTGAAATAAAAAAAATACAGGATGATAATATATTAAGATGTATTGAAAAAGAAGTTGAAAAGAAAATGCTTGATTTAATAGCAAAGATAAGAAATAAAGGAGATACAATAGGTGGAGTATTTGAGGTAATAATACATAATATTTTTATTGGACTTGGTTCTTATGTTCATTTTGATGCTCGTCTTGATGCAAAACTTGCTGCTGCTATTATGAGTATACCTGGGATAAAAGGTGTTGAGATTGGTGCTGGTTTTGATGGCACGAAATTATCAGGTTCACAATTTCACGATGAATTTGATTTTTTAAAAGATAGAATTATTCGAAAAACAAATAATGCAGGTGGTATAGAAGGTGGAATTTCTAATGGCGAGGATATAATTATTCATGGCGCAATCAAGCCAATTCCAACTCTTATAAATTCATTGCAATCAGTAAATTTAAAAACATATAAAAAAGAAAAGGCAATTGTTGAGCGTTCTGATGTATGTGTTGTTCCTGCTGCTGGTGTTGTAGCCGAAGCAATGGCAGCAATTGTTATCAGTAATGAAATACTAAACTTTTTTGGAGAAGGAAGTATTGAACAAATTTTAAAAAGATATAAAGAATACAAAAAATATTTAAAAAAGAAGAAAGTTATTTAATAAAAAGAAAAAGAAAAGTTGCAATAAGAGATAATATAGTTAAAGGAAAATATATAGCGCCAGAATTAGCAGTAGAATAAGTAAAACCAGCAAGCATATTTCCAATAATCGCAGCAATACCATAATTAATAATATTTAAAAGAGATTGTGCAGAATATTTAATTTTTTCAGAAGCAATATAATTTATATAATAAATACCAGCAGCAGTAGAAAGCGCAAAAATAACAGAATGAAGTGGTTGAAAGAATAATAAAGTCCAATAAGAAGAAGCAGAATAAAAAATAAACCATCTAATAGAAGCAATAAAAGCAGAAAAGGCAAGAATAAAAATAGAATTTTTATAATTCAAAAATTTGTAAGAAATAAAAAATAATGGAATTTCAAAAATAGCACCAATAGTCCACGATAAGCCCATTAATGAATTATTTCCACCAAGATCAGACCAGAGTAATGAATATCTAACAAAATTAGCATTAATTGTTATAAAGAGAAAAAGATTACCAAGCCAGAATAAAATTAATTTTTTTGTAAATAATAATTCAGTTATTTGAGATAATAATGAAGATAAATTTATTGAATATTCCTCAAAATGAAAATCAATCGAAGTAATAATTTTTTTTATCTTTATTTTTAATGATAAAAAAGCAAGAATAAAAATAGCAAGAGAGTATTCATAAAAAATAACTGATAGATTAAACTTTTCAGATAAAATACCAGTAATATAAGTAGCAAAACAAAAACTTAAAGAACCCCATAGACGATATTTACCAAAAGAATGCGAATCAACTTCTAAAAAAGAAAGTGTAGCAGAATCAGTTAAAGGACCGATAGCAGAATTAAAAAAGAAAAAAATAATTGTAATAAAAAGAATTAAATTAAAATTAGTAGTTAAAAGATAAAATAAAGTAAATAGAGCAACAATAAAATTAAGTAAAAAAATAAGTAAATTTTTTTTGTTAATTTTATCAGCTATAAGCCCCCAAAAAAATTGACTGATAATAGCAATAAATGGAATAACACCAGCAATTAATCCAATCTGCTGTGAATTAAAACCAATATTTTTAAAATAGAGATAAATAAAGGCATTATAAGTTCCAATTGACCAATAATAAAAAAAATATAAAGCACAATATAAACTTTTTTCAAAATATGTATTTTTCGAGTTCATAAATATTATCTAATTCTAAATCAGGTGTAAAATTGTAATTATTTTTCCTGTGGCTGATTTTTATAGTAAATATTTTTGCAGCTTTTGAATATTGTAGATACTCTGGTGCATCATCAATAAATATTGTTTCTTCTGGTTTAGAATTGATTTTACTTAAAATATTGTAAAAACATTGAGCAGAACTTTTACTTAAAAAATTCATTTCAATAACATCAAACACAAAACTAAAATACTCTAAAATACCTAATTGTTCGAGAACTTTTATAGCATAATTTTTATAACTATTAGTAACAATAAATTTTTGCGGTTTAATTTTACTCAATAATTCATTCAATCTTTTATCAGGTTTTAAATAATTTGTTATATTAACATTATGTGAATATTCTAAAAAATCAATTATTTGCGAGAGAGAAAAATTACATTCTTCTTTTAAACCATTTACTGTTGAACCATATCTATAATGAAAATATAATCTTTTATCATTTGCTTCTTTTGGTGAAAAACCTAATTTTTTAATGAAATAATCATTCATTCGTTCCTCAACTTCATTTATCGGTCCTTTACCATCAGCATATAAAGTATTATCAAGGTCAAATAAAATTGATTTATATGAGTTAATGTTTAGCATAATAATTATTTTTTTGGCGAAGATTGATTTAAAGCTAAATTAATTACTTTATGTAAATCTTCAAAATTGAATGGTTTTATTAAATAATAGTCAAAGCCTTCTGCCCGTAAAAATTCAATATTATCTTTAAGGCTAATAGAAGACATAGCAATAATTTTCACATCAATATATTTTAGATTATCTTTTATAATTTTTATTGCTTCAAAACCATTCATATTGATTAAATTTAAGTCTAAAAAAATCAAATCAAATTTTATATCAGTTTTAATTATTTTTAATACTTTTTTTAAAGAAGTAGCAGAATATATTTCATACATATTTTTACTGAGTAAAATTTGAAATAATTCAATAATAGAAATTTCATCATCTATAATTAAAATTTTTCTTAATTGTTTATCGCGTGATTGTTGTTCTTCAAGAAGTTTATTTAATTCATTTTCCTGTCTGATAGGCAAAATTATAGTAAATTTTGCACCTTTAAGTGTTCCTTTACTTTCTGCAATTAATTTGCCTTGATGCAAATCAACATATTTTTTGGCTATTGAAAGACCAATTCCTAAACCACCATATCTTCTTGTTAAACTACTATCAGCTTGATAAAATCTATAAAATATTTTATCTATTATTTCTTTTTGAATTCCAATGCCTTCATCAATCACTTCTATAAAAATATTATTATTTTCTTTAAAACTATTTATATAAATATTGCCTTTTTCATTTGAAAATTTTATTGCATTCGATAATAAATTCCATAATACCTGTTCAATTAATCTTGGGTCTGCAATTGTGAATAATTCTTCATTACTTAATTTTGTATTTATTGAAATCATTTTAGTTTGTGCTGCATTTTTTACTGTTTCTATACTTGATAATATTATCTTATTTATATCAATATATTTTAGATTTAATTCAATTTTACCTAATTCTATTTTTGATAAATCGACAAGGTCATTAATAATAGAAATAAGTTTTTGTGTATTTGCTTTTATCTTATTATAAATTTTATTTCTAAATTCATCATCTAATTCTTTTTTGGACAATAATAATTCAAGATAACCTAAAACAGGTGTTAAGGGGGTGCGCAATTCGTGACTTATATTTTGCAAAAATTCATCTTTTGCTTTATTTGCTTCAACTAATTCTTTATTTACTAATATAATTGAATGAGTACGCTCCTGTATTATATTCTCTAATTTAATTGTATAATCAATTAATTTTTTCTCTAATCTTTTTGCAACTGAAATGTTTTGACAAATAAATAAAATTTTTTCTAACTGTCCATAACGATTTTCAATTCTAAATACACACCAATTCAAATATATTTCTTTATTATCTTTTGTATTTATTGGTAATTCAAATTCTGGACAATAATTATTATTTTTAATTTCTAAAAAATAATCATCAAAAAATCTTTTTACTTCTTTATTTTTGAATAATTTGTTATCTATTTTTTTATTTAACAATTCTTTTAATTTATAGCCAGTGAGTATTAAAAATTTATTATTTATGTTTATTATTTTTTTATTTATATCTATTTCTATAAGCATTACATTTGATTTATTTATAATCAAATCATAATAAAATTCGTTATTATTTGTTTGAAAATATGAACACTTGTTTATTTGTTCATTTAAAAATATTATATATTCATTCTTATCGTTTTTATATGATTTTAAAGAATATAAATTATTTCCCTTATGATTAAGCGAAAAAGTTATATTTTTTATCTTCTTCTTTTTAAATAAATTATTTTTTATTAATTGTACTTCTTCTTTTATCGGGATAAAATCAAGAAATGATTTATTAATTAAATGCTCTTCTTTTTTATATTCAAAAACTTTTAAAAATGTTTGATTAGCAGATTTTATTTTAAATTTATTATCAACAATAACAATTGGTTCATCACATTGATTTAATAAATTTCTCATTTTATAAATTCCCTCATAATATCAATATAAATAACGAAAATAGCAAGAAAAATAATTAAAGCCCAGCCAATTTGCTGCCCTTTTTCAACAATCTTTTCTGATAATTTTCTTTTAAAAATAAGTTCATATAAAAAGAAAAGAATAATACCTCCATCTAATACTGGCACAGGAAATAAATTTATTACAGCGAGATTTACACTGATAATTGCAATTAATAATAAAAATTTAGTAAAACCAGATTGTGCAGCTAAACCGCTAAATTTGAATAATGAAATAGGTCCACCCATTGCATTCATTGGTGAAATTTGTTTTGTTATTAATCGATATAAAACATCATAAGTTTGTTTTACATATTTAATAGAATTATAAATAGCAACATTAAAAGATTGAATAATACCATATTTCTCAATATATACTTTTGGATTAAATTCTAATGTTCCTAATTTTAACTCCATTTCCTCTATTAAAACTTCTTTTGTTATTATTTCATTATTTCTTAATATTTGTAATTTAACTGATTTATTTGCTTTATCAATTAAATATGTGATAATATCAATAAAATTTTGTGGAGTAAAATTCTCATCAATTTTAATAATTTTATCATTTTTTAAAAGACCAATTCTTTCAGCAATAGAATTTTCTTTTATTTCTTCAATTATTGTTGAATAATAAATTTTTTTGTAATCATTAATAATAATTTTTGGTTTTATTTCCAATACGCCACTTTTAATTGTTTTAAAGGGGACAATATAATTTATAGTCTGAATTTTACCATCTATTGATTGATATTTGATTTTTACTTCTTTTTCTGGATTCATTAAAAAATATTCTTCAATATCATACCATTGAGTAATTGGAAAATTATCAATTTCTAATATTTTATCACCTTTCTTTAAACCAGATTTATAAGCAGATGATTTTGAATCAATATCACCAATTTCAGGTGTAATAAATTGTGTAATTCCCATTATTCTTCTATCATTTATTTTTTTTGGTGTAATATATTTTTGAAAAATTTGATTATCACGTTTTATTGTTAACAAGTATTTATCACTTTTATCAGGTAAAAATGATAATTCAAATAATTCATTCCAGGATTTTATTTTTTTCCCATTAACCTCTAAAATTTCATCACCTTCACGAAGTCCGATTTCTTCTGCAGCTGAATTTATTGCTATTCTGCCAATTTTGCCTGGTGTTGCTGGATTATATAAAATTTCCGTTCCAATTAAATTAACGATAAAAAATAAAATTATAGCAAGAATAAAATTCATTAAAGGTCCAGCGAAAACCACACTAATTTTAATTAATGGATGTTTTGAATGAAATTCATAATCAGCAGATGGATTAACCCAATTTTCTTCACCTGCTAATTTAACATAGCCACCGAGTGGTAATAAAGAAACAATATATTCAGTTTCGCCTATTTTTTTACTAAATAATTTTGGTGGGAAGCCAAGAGAAAATTTTTCAACTTTAATACCAGATAATTTAGCAACAATAAAATGACCAAATTCGTGAATTAAAATTAATAAGCCTAATAAAATTATAAAAGGAAAAATATTAAAGATGATATATGATAAAATATATTGAAATAATGTTGGTTCCATATATTTAACCTATATATTTTGTTAATAAATAATTTACATAATTTTTTGACCAATCCATAGCAGCATATACATCATTGAGATTATATTTTTCTTTATTGTTTTTAAAATTTTTAACTGCATTTAATAATAAATAATATATATCAGTAAATTTAATTTTTCCTTCTAAAAATGCAGAAACTGCAAGTTCATCAGCCATACATAAAATTGCTGGAAATAAACCATTTTTTAATGCACAATTTATTGCTAATTTTAAACAAGGAAATTTTTTATAATTAGGTTTTTGAAATGTCAATGTTTTTATTTTATTAAAATTTAATCTTGAAAAATTATTCTTATTTCTTATTGTTTCAAATAAAGCATATTGAATTGGAAATAACATATCTGTAGGTGCTAATTGTGCTATAACTATTCCATCATTAAATTCGACCATTGAATGAATAATAGATTGTGGATGAATAAGAATTTCAATTTTTTCTGGTGGAATATTAAATAGGTTCATTGCTTCAATAAGTTCAAAACCTTTATTCATTAAAGTAGCTGAATCAATAGTAATTTTAGAACCCATTTTCCAGCGAGGATGTTTTAGTGCTTGTTTTATTGTGATTTTACTGAAATCATCGTTATAATTTAAAAATGCTCCACCTGAACCTGTTAAAATTATTTTTGAAACATCAGAATTTGAATAACCAACCAAACATTGATAAATTGCACTATGTTCACTATCAATTGGTAAAACATTCACATTATTTTTTTTTGCTAATTCCATTATTATTTTTCCAGCACTTACCAATACTTCTTTATTTGCTAATGCTATTTTCTTTTTCTGTTTTATACATTCTATTGTTGGTTCAAGCCCAATTATTCCACTTAATGCTTGTATAATTAAATCAACTTTTTTATTTTGACATAATTTAATTAAACCATTTTTGCCAGTATAAATTTTTATGTTAGGATATTCTTTAGATAATAAATTTGCTTCTGTTTCATTACTTACATATACTTCTTCTGGTTCAAATATGTTTATTTGTTCTCTTAATAGTTTTACATTTTGATTGGTTGATAAACCAATTATTTTAAATTTATCTCGATTAGCTTTTATTATTTTTAATGTTGTTGTTCCTATTGAACCAGTTGAACCTAAAATAGTGATTCTTTTCATTTTAAAATTTTATGGCATTAAATTTTTATTCATCATTTGCCAATACTAAATTTACTGGTTTTGCTATTCTGCCTGATTTAATGCAGGTTGTGCATACTTTTCTTTTTCTTACAGTTCCATTTTCAACAATTTTTATATTCTGTAAATTTGGTTCAAATACTTTTTTACTTCTTTTATTTGAATGACTGATAGAATTTCCAACCATTCTTCTTTTACCGCAAATATAGCATACTCTTGACATTTTTTGCCTCCTGAAGATTATAATTAAGTTTAAAATTTTTATTTTACTACAAAATTTTTTTTTGTCAATATAAATTTTATTTTTTAATATTTTTTTAATAATTTATTAAATAAATCATATAAATAAGAAACTTACTTTCTGTTTAGTAATAAATCATAAATAACAAATTTTATTAGTTATTTGATTTTTTATAAGATTTTTAAATATGCCATTTAAAAGAATGATAAACAATTGTATTGACAATTTTAGAAAAAAAAAATAAAATAAAAATATATGAAAAAAGAATATGGTTTTACTCTTATTGAATTATTAATTGTAATAGCAATTATTGGTATACTTGCTTCACTTGGTATTCCAAAATTAATGGAAGCAATAGATAAAACAAAAGAGAATAAATGTAGGTCAATAATAAATTCATTAAATAGTGCAATAGCACTTTATTATATGAATAGTGGAAATGAAAATTATCCAACACATTTATCAGCATTAGTAACAGAAGGTTATATGAACGGAGTCCCAGTTGGACCGTATAGACCACTTTCTTTTGAAAGCAATGGTAGAAATTATACTATTCATTGTCAATTTAATGGCAAGCAAATTCAGTATGATATAATCTATTCACCTTCATTAGGATATATCTCACCAAGAAAATAAAAAAATTTCGGGAAGTTTACAGACATGGTATACCCTTTTCTTAAGAATATATTATTAAAAA
>DAONJL010000068.1:0-11870 GCA_035405645.1 bacterium
CATTAATTAATTTAGAATATTTAAAAATAGAAAAAGTAAATTTTGCCATCAAACCCTGCAAAGTTTTCATATCGATATTATAATCAAAAAAATTATTCTTATTTTTATCAGTTGATAATATTTCTTCAAAAATATCCCAAACATCTTTACCTGAAATATATTCAACACAATTTTTATTAAATCTTTTAATAAAATTCAATTCAAAATCAGAAAAATGAATTAAATCAGGAAATGGTTTAATTTTGATATTTATCGGGACAAAAATAGGAATTGTTTCTTCAGAAATTAATTTAAATCCTGAATTAATATTTTTAAAATTATTATTTTTGATTTCATTTATGTAATCAATAATATTTATACTTGAAACTCTAGAATTTAAATAATTAATTCTTTCAATAACTTTTAAATAAAACTTATCAAAATTTTTAGAAGATAAAATCTCTTTTATATCATCAAGATTATTTATTTCTTTTAATCTTAAATCAGAACAATAAATTAAATTTTCTTTATCGAATTTAAAAAAATAAACAATAGAATCATTTTTGACAGCATTTCTATTTATTCTGCCAGCAAATTGTTCTTCTGAATCGAGAATAGACATATCTTTAAAACCAATATCAAAATCAATATCAACCCCTGCTTCAATTACTTGTGTTGAAATTAATAAAATCTTTTTATTTTTAAATTTATTCAATTGATATATAACTTCTTTTCGTCGTGGTTCAAGAATTGTTCCAGATAAAACAAAAATATCATAACCATTATTAATAAAGAGATTTCTGGCTTCTTTATAAAAATCACCAGCAGTTTTTTTAATAATAAATTCAATAAGTGTATTTACTGAATTATTTTTTTTATAATACTCTTCTGATTTCTCAAAAACAATTTCAACTAAATTTTTTAAATCAATATTTTGATTCAAAAAGGAAAAATCAAAATTTATACGTTCTTTAAAATTTGGATTATTAAAATACTTTGTTTTATCAGAAACAAGTGAAACAAAATTTCTATTTAATTGATAATTGCCATTTAGATTAAGCAAAATCTTATCAATTTTTGGTAAAGTAGCAGACATAACAATAAAAACAATATTTAAAAATTCGGAATAAACTTGTAAAAATAAATTTACTTTATCCCATTGATTAGGATTATAAGATTGAATTTCATCAATAATAACAATAGAATTAGCCAATCTATGCAAAATATAATTTGTCTCTTTTGAGTTAGATTTTAAAATATCAAAAAAAGTTATGTGAGACAATAATGTAATAGGATAATTAAGAAATAAATAATCAATATAATCGAATTTAAGAGATTCATAATTTTCACTATTTTTTATATGCAAACCTGTTTTTGAATGAAAATCAATTATTTCATTTTGTGATAAATCAAAAGTGTTTAACATAGATGTAAATGTTTGAGTTATTAAAGTTGTAAATGGTAAAACATAAAATATTTTTTTTAATTCTTTGCGTTTTTGTAATAGTTCAGCAATACATAAAAAAGCTAAATTTGTTTTACCACTTCCAGTTGGCGCTTCTATATAAAATAAATTGTTATTATAATTTTCTTTAATATTATTTTTAATTTCAATTGCAAGATTTTCTCTTAATAAATTTAAATTTTTTAATGATTTTTCAGAAAGATTATTAAAGTTATTAAATTCAGTTTTATCTTTTAAATTTTTATTATATTCCTTTTTGAAATAAAAATTATTATACATTTTATCTTTCAATTCATCAGATAATATTCCAAAATCTCTAATCAAAATTTCATTATTTATTGAATTCATATAATTAAATGTAGCATAATAATCACAAGCAGTTAAAAGAGAATAATTTAATTTGGTTAGAAAAAATAAAATAAAGCCAGTTTCATCAGGCAATGATTGAATCAGTTTAGGTTCATTAAAAATTTTATTTAAATTTTTATAGTAATTTATTATATTTATTGTTTGTAAATATTTTTTTAAACAATCATTATCATCAGGAAATTTTTTTTCCTCATTAAAATTACTTAAATACGGAGAATGATGACGATTTATAGATAAACACATTAGAAAAAGGAAATAAGAACAAATAAAATTATCAGAACTATTTATATTATTTAATTTTTCAATCGAATGATGCCAAAAAAGAAAAGCACTTAATGTAGAATGCTCTGTTCCTAAATTATTATTTTCTTTTTTAAAAAATTTATTCTTCATTTTTTCGCATTGAAAATTTTCATTAATTTTGCCTGAATCGTGAAAAAAAATTGCTTCGAAGAAAATTTGTTTTATTATATTCGCTGTTTTTTCACTGATATAATTTTCATTATTTATTTTTATACTTTTTATTGCATTATCGATTAAATATTCTAATTGATGTGCTTCAATAATTGAAAAAAAATATTTTAAAACTAATTGAATGTGTTCATTTAATTTTTCTGGTTTTTTGTTATTTGAAATGTGTGCAAAATAATTGTCGCTAATTTGAAATTTAAAATTAGCAAATTCTTTAAATGTTTTTAATTTAAAAGAGTTGGATAATTTTATCATTAATTTTATAGAGATTCTTTATTTTATAGTCTTTATTAAAAATCGAATTGGTATAAACAAATTCTTCATAATCATATCTTTTCAATTTTTCATTAAAACCAATTGGTAATCTCTCAAAAATAATAAAAGTTGTAATATTATTTTGTTGTTTTTGCTTTGATTTTAACAAATTAAAAATATCAAAATAATTTTGTGTTATTTGTCCAGAAGTATTATCTTTTATTTTTTTTTCTTTAATAAAAATTGAATCAATTTGATAGTCAATATCAAAATTAAATTCACTTACAGAATATTCTTGAAAATTATCCCACCATAAAGAAAAATCATTTTTACCCATATATGGTAAAAATACAGCAGTTTGACTTTTTAGATTATTATAAATTTTTTCAAATTCTGGATGTTCATTTGCAATAAAAATTCTATACTTTGGTTTAATTATTGTTTGTTCTTCTATAATCAAATTTCCACCTTCTTCTTTGCTTGCATAACCAAGGCTATTATTGTATCTAATTATTGTTTTTTGAAATGCCGTTTTTTCCATATCAAGTGGTTTTATTCCTATTTTTAAATTTTTTAATTTAGAATAATAATCAGGAAATATATTATTTTCAAAATAACCTGATAAACCAATAATAGCACCTAAAATACCTAATATTGCTGGTTTATGAATACAATTAAAAGTTATATAAACAATTTCATTTGTATCTGGTTTCTTAAAAAATCCAAATTCTGATTGTATATCAACTGATATTATTTTCATAATTAATTTTATTTATTAAAAAATTTATTTAATCTTTCTTAATATTATTAAATTTATATAAATCATATTTCTTAACTTTTGCATTATTTCCAAATTTATCCAAACCAATGATAGTTGTTGTTAGTTTATTATAGTAAATTTCAATATTATCAATTTTTTCTTTAACATTTTCTAATAATTCAAATACTTTTGACAAATCAATATTAACTATTTCATTATTCCGATTTATTGTGATTAATTCAGTAAAATTAGGTAAAACAATCTTTTCTTTTTCATAAAGTTCAACCCATAATAATAATTCATTTTCAGTGCCTGCTTTTGAAGCAGAATCATAATAAGTTGCACCATATAAAAATCCCTCTTTTAATTTTATAATATCATCTTCTGTTAATTTTGGAAATTGGTTATTCGTTTCTATGCTTGTGCTTGATATCAAATCATTTTTTTCTTCGTTTAAATTCGTTATTAAATTACATATTGCTTCTAAATTAAAAGGATTTATAGAAAAATGATGAACATAATGTCCTTCTCTTAGTTTAGATTGAGAGCCTAATGTAGTCATTGCTTTCTCACTACCTTCTTGTTCGCCAGGATTTCTAAATGGTGACATTATTTGCTCAGTATATATTTGATTTTCTGGAAATCTATTAACACCATGATTTATTTGAACAGGTCCATGAATTGAAATATTAATTTTATTTTTTTGATCGGCATAAGTAGCACCAAATAATCTTATATCAATACATTCTAATAATTTCTGTAATCTTTTAATTTTATTTTTTTTATCATCATTTTTATCCCTCTTATTTGATAAATTACTAAATAATTTATCAAATATTTCATCAATACTTAATGGATTCAATTCTTCATTTAATCTTTTCCAAAAAAATATTTTTTCATTACTATAATTTTTAACTAAATAATTTCTCACAGTCCATTTTAATGCTTTATCAGTAGCATAAACAATTCCATCAGGTAAAGTTCGTGGTTGGTGCGTAAAATCAGCATTATAATTTGAATTTATTGCTTTAATAATTACGCAACCATATACTCTCTTTTTAAATTCTTTTTTTTCATTCATCTTTTTTATCCTCCTCTATTGTTTTTTCATAAATTACAGATTTAGCAAAATAACCACATAATATAAATGGCATTAATTCTTGTATTTTTTTTTCAGGAATATAAGCAAGAATTTGTGCTGCTAATCGTTCAAATCTACCTTTCGCTTTTCCATACCATTCTAAATTATGTTTATATTTATTTATTGTTTTTATTATTGTTTCTTTAAATAAATTTATTTCTGTTTTTTGAATAAAAGGTTCTAACAAAGCATGTGTTTTATTTGATGTTTCTGACTGGTCTAATAAATAGTATATTATTTGCCCAGCAGCAAATGCAAATTCTTCATCACTTTCTATTTGATTATTATCATTATTTGCAATTGCTTTTGTTTTTTCTACTAATTCTGGTAATTTATTTGGCATATAAAAACCTCCAAAATTTTTATTTGTTTTGTCAAAATGATGGTTTATACTTAGATATATATTTAGTTTTTCTTTAATTGAATACCCTTTTGTATGTTTATTATATTCATATTCATCAGATTTAATATCAGCAAAAATAGATGTCAAAATTATGTCTTTTAACATTTGTGCTGTTATTGCTTCTGTCCTCGATTTATAGATATAATCATATATTGCTTTTCGATATTTATAAATGTTATTTAATATTGCAGAAGAAATTATATAAGTTCGGTTAATATCTTCAAAATAATAAGTAAAATAATTACCTTCTTTTTTTTCAATAACTAATGAATTATTAAATATTTTTCCAATAACTATTCTTTCAAAATCAAATATAGTTTTTATTTCAATAGGAAGATTATCATTTATACCAAAAAAATCATAAATATTCATATCAGATAAAGCATAACGAAAACAAGAAACATAATCAAAATCAACTATATTATCTTTAAAAAAATAAAACAAATAATAATTATTTAAATCTTGAACTTTTTCTTTTTCTAATAATTGTTTGATAATCTCAGAATATTTTAATTTACCTTTATTAAAAAAATTAAATATTTTGATTACTCTGCTATTTAATTCTTCTTTATCTATGAATATTGGTAATGGATTAGGCAATTTTTTATTTTTTAATAATTTTCTAAATTTTTGTAAGTTATCTAAATGATTGTATTTTATTAAATTGTTAACATTAAATAATGCTGTGCGATGTTGTAAAAACAATTTTTTACTATTATCACCATTATAAAAACTCGATAATCCGTAAAGTTCGTTATTATAGATTTCATTATAATCTTTTTTAACAAAAATCTCTTTTTGAAAATATCTATTTGACGCATCAATTAAAATCTCTTTATCAACTTTAAAATTAATCCAGATAATAGAATCAAGTAAAGAGCCATTAAATTTATCATTCACTAAATATAAATCTGGAACTATTTTTACTTTTTCAAATAATATTTCTTTTAATTTTTTATTTATAAAATTTTTTATTTTTTCAATTTGTTTAATTTTATCTTTTTCTCTTTCTTTATCATAATAATCATCAATTATTTGATTATAATATTCTTTTGATTTCTCTAAAATAAAATTTATTTTTTCATCAAATATTTTAATAATATAATTTTTAAAACTTTCACTATTAAATTCTGATTTTGCTTTAACTTTAATTTCATTAATATTCGCTTTATCAGTTGTATTTGAGGTGGCAAATAATTTAAAATAAAAAGTATAGGTATTAATTGAAAATATTTTTTTATGTCCAATACATTTATTTGTATCAATTACTTTTGATTTTTCTTCTTGAGATATTAGACTTGTGATAAAAGTATTTTCATTTGCTGAAGCATTTTCTCTTAAATAAGCAAATTGAATCTCATAATTTTCGTTATCTTTTAAATCAATTAAAATATGTAGCCCCTTTTTAGCAGTTCCTTCAAATATTTCTGGTATATCATTTTCTAAAAAATCAATATAATTAATAATTTCAGTTATCATTATAAAAAATATAATATATTAATGAAATTTTATCTGTCAAGAAAATTTAAAAATTTTTTAAATAAATTTATCTGTCATCTTCTTTATTTTTTTGTTTTCTTTTTAATTCATTTAAGTAATCATATTTTTATTTTTCTCAATAATAATTATAGAAAGTGTCAGGGACAATATCAGTAGCATTTGACCGGGCAATAGTCCCGACCTCAATAAAAAATTTTTGATATTTTATTAAGTTGTTTCAAAATTATATCATTTTCAACTCAATAATTTTTTTCATTCACACTCTCAACCATCCCAAACCCAATAGAATTCTTTTCACCAAAACCACAATCATAGCCAATTTTTATTAGTTCTTCTGCTGTCTCTATCATAAAAGGACAAAGTATGCCTTTTACCATAACATCTTCATAACTATTTGTTTTATTATTCCAATGATATATGTGGCGTAAACGAGATATTTCTTTTTTCTTTTTCAATTGACGAATTATGTAATTTTTATCAAATTCGAATTTTATATAATCACATTTTAATTCTTGTTTGTGAATTAAAAAATATTTTCGTTTTAGATTTTGTAATAATTGTTGTGAAAAATCATCATAATAACGAAAATAATATTGCCTTAATTTGCCATTTATTTCTTTTTTGGTTGATAATACCATCGGTGAAAGCATTTTAAATTTTTCTCTTTTACTAAATTGTTTTTCAGCAAGAACTTCAACTTTATCAATTCGAAAATATTGCATATCAATAAGCATTTCAGAATTTTCAATAAAAAGTCCTTCAACCAGATATCGGATAAAATCATCAATTGGCGATGAAATATACCAGATTACTTTTTCATCATTAAAAATTAACTTATTATTTTCAATTGTAATATCTTTACAGATTAAATCAGAAAAGACAAAAAGTTTAAAATATCTACTATCATTAAAGGAAAAACCGTGATTATGTAAAAATTCAGCAAATTGTTTATTAGCAGAATTTAAAAATTTGTAAATAATAGCACATAGAAATATGTTGTAATTTATTGAAATTCTTCCACCCTTTTCTATTAAAAAATTTATCTTAACCCGCATTAAATAAAATAAATTTTATCTAATTTTTAATAAAATATTTTTTAAAGAAGTTAATTTATATAAATGTGTTTTTTCCTGTTCAATTATTTTATCAACTAAATCACGCTCTTTTTCTTTTACTATCTTTTTTATTTCATCATAAAATAAAATCGAATCTTTTTCCATGCCAATTGCTAATTCTATTGCTTGCAAATCACTTACAGCCATTTTCTCAAATTCTATTGCTTTTTGTTTTGTAAATATATGTTCATCACTTAATGCTTTTAAATAATCATAATATTCATCAGATAAAGTAGATGTATCAATTTCTATATCAGTTTCACTTTTAAGTAACATTAAAATTTTTTCAAATGTTTTTATATGCTTCTCTTCTTCTTCTTCTAAATACTCAAAAATTTCTTGTGCTTTTTCATCTTTTACTTTATTTAACATTTGATGATAAAAATTTTTCCCGTTTTTTTCAATTTCTATTGCTATATCTATCACTTCTTTAATAGAAAAAATATTTCCCATAAAAACACCTCAATAAAAAATAAACTTTAATTAAAACATATTAAGCATTTTCAGATTGTTGAGTAGGTGGTACAAAAACACGCTGTGCTAATTCATTATCAATAATAAATAAAGCATCAGGTGAATTACCTGCTAATTTAAGTCTTTCTAAAACATTTTTTACACTTGCTTCTTCTTCTACCTGTTCACTTACAAACCATTGTAAAAAATTATGTGTTGCAAAATCATTTTCTTTAATTGAGAGTGCAACTAAATTGTTTATTGATTCAGTTACTTTAATTTCGTGCTGATATGCGTATTCGAAAACTTTTTCAGCATTTTCCCATTCTGATGGTGGTGCTTCAATTTTATCTAATTTTACTATTCCATCACGGTCTATAATAAAATTGTATATTTTCATTGCATGAATTAATTCTTCTTTTGTTTGAACATTCATCCAATTCGCAGCACCCATCAAATTTTTTGATTTAAAATATGCTTCCATTGATAAATATAAATATGCAGAATACAATTCAGCATTTACCTGTTTATTCAGCATTTCTTCAACATTTTTCTTTATCATAATTTTCACCTCAAAAAAAAATAAATAAAACAAAAAATTAATCAATCGGTTCAAATAAATCTTTTCCAACGCCACAAACAGGACAAACCCAATCTTCAGGTAAATCTTCAAATTTTGTGCCTGGCTTTATGCCACTATCACTATCGCCTATTTCAGGGTCATAAATATAACCACAGGCAGTGCATTGATATTTTTTCATTTTTTACCTCCTTTTTATTTTTAATTGTATTTATTTTTTTTAAATAAAATTATTATTTTAGTCAAGAAAAATTTAAAAATAATTTTACACTTAGATTTTGAATGAACTTAAAATAAATATAGAAATTTCACTTCTTTAATTTATTTATACTTTCGCCGTTTGATAATGTAAATTTTCAAAAATTTTGCAATTGATTAATGTTTAATATTATTTATTTCTTATACAATTTTTTCATTCTCTCTATAAATATTTGTAAATCACCATTATCAATTTTATTTGTGTAATTTTCATCTAATTTATATTTATCCCAATCACTTATATCACCTGGTGTTTTACCAAAATATTTCGCAAAATTAACTACATCCTGAATATCTAAAACACCATCACTATTGAAATCACCAATAAATTTAGCACACCCTGATACTTCAATTGTATCAGACAATATTCCATCTTTTCTTAATGCACGAATCACAAATTTAATCAGTTTATTATGCCCAAAACTATTACTTAACCAATAATCCTGTTCACCACTTACATAAGCTATCGGCGCATTCCAATTTATAGTGCCTGTTCCGTAATCTGAATATATTATATATGTATCAATATAATTTGAAATTGATTTTGTCCATTTAACTTTTAATATCCCATCATCAAGAACTTCAACAGTTCCATTTGTCGGTGGTTGTGGTGGCAGTATTAAATAAATACCTGCTGATATTATTGAACTACGATTACCTGCTTTATCTTTAAATTCAGCATAAACTCTTTTCATTCCATCAAGTGGTGTTAAAATGAATGTTGTTGTATTAGCATAATTTTGCCAACCAATATTAATATCATTAAAATAATCTAATCTTTCACTAAATCTCATAGAATCCGCACCAATACAATTCACACTTATTTCAATAATATTATTAGTTGTTGTCTCTATGCCATTATTTAATACAATACTCTGTGCAACTGGTGCTATTCTATCAGGTAAAATAACGCTTATAAATTTTGGCGACGTATCAGTAATAGTAAAACTATAACCGCTATATGTTATGTTATTTGATGCTCTTATACTAAATGAAAAGGTATGAGTAAAATCAACAAATAAAAATACTTGCGATGACCAGATATGGTCATTTGCTGCCGTATCACCATTTGTCCCATTATCATATAAAATTATTGTATCATAGGTTTCTTGATAATAACCAGTTGTTTTATTAAATGAACCATATAAAATAAAACTCGCTGTTGTATCAGTGTTATTCAATCTATCATCAATTAAAAATGTTACACTAACTAATTCTAAATCACCTATTCCAATAAAATATTTTGTGGTGTTTGGTGCAATTGTATTCGATGGTGATGCTATATCCTTTATGTTATTTACTACAATTGTGTAATTCATATTATTTGTTTGAACTGCTGTCGTTAATCTTACTGTTTGCTGGTCTGTTTGTATTGTTGCTGATTGAACAGTTAAAATATTACTTGAATTTCCAGTTTGATAAATTAAATAATTATTTGTGTCCTGAGCTGAATTTATTTGAATTTTCTCATTAAATTTAATTTCTACAGTATTCTTATTAATTGCTAAAACAGAAATAATAGAGGGTGGTGTGAAATCTGATACTGCAACGCCTAAAAATGTATCTGATGTGTTTGTTTGGATTATATTTCCCGACACATCAGATATATTATTTATCACTATTCTATATTCTTTATTTAGCGTCATTGCTGTTGTTAATATATAAACTGTTTTATTATCTTCATCTAATGTTGCTGTTATGATTGATAAACTAATTGATGGATTGGATGTTTCATATATCGAATAATTTGTTTTAGTTTCTGCTGATGCTTTTGTTATTATTTTATTAAATAATAGTTTTACTTTTGTATTTTCAATTGCTGATACAGAAACTAATTTTGGTTTTGTTCGAACTGGAAATTGTGCATACACATATTTAGTTGATGTGTCAAGCACATAAAATGGTTCGCCACCAACAACAAATGAATCTGAAACTGATGCTATGTGCCATTGATATTGATTTGCTGTGTCAACTAATAAATATGCTGTATATGTCCAGATGTGATTATTTGCTATTGTATCACCGCCATTTATTCCATCATCATACATTGTTATTGCTTCAATATTATTATATGAAGCATCATAAGCACCTGTTATTGGATTAAATGAACCACGCATTATTACTGCTGGATAATATACATCAATATTCGAAGCATCATCAGCAATAAATACTACTTCTGCTTTTGGCAATGGCTCTCCTATAAATGTTGCTGTCGAATTATTTGCAATTTTATTACCTGTTGAATCATAAATATTATTTATTGTAATTGTATAACTTAATCCACCTACTTGTGTTGTTGTATAAATAAATACAGTTTTACTATTATTGCCTAATATAGCACTTATTACATTTAATCCTCCTGTTATAGAATAATTATTTGTATCTTCTGCTTCTGCCTCTCTTATTATTTCTGAAAATACTAATTTAATATTCTGTGAATCAGTCGCAATAACTTCAACAATAAATGGTGGTGTCGTATCACCAGAATTTGAACCATAAAATGTTATTTGACTATTTGCTAATATTACATTGTTATTTAAATCTGTAATATTATTTACTGTAATTGTATATAATTGTGATGGTGTCTGTAATGATGTTGTTATATAAACCGAACAATTATCCGAACTTAAAGTAACTGCATTTATTGTTAAATCGTTATTTATTGAATAATTACTCTTATTTTCCGCTGTTGTTTTTGTTATTGCTTCACTGAATACAAGTATTATATTATTTCTATCAATTACATAAACATTTTTAATTGTTGGTTTTAGTCTATCTGCCCAGGTTGTATATACATTTATTGAATTTGTATCTACTACTCTAAATGAATTTCCGTATTTTACAAAACCTTCACTTATTGTTCCAATTTTCCATTGATATGTTTCCGTTGTATTTACTTCTAAATATGTCTGATATGTCCAGATATGATTATTATCAGTATCAGACATAATCAAATAAGAATCACCATTCCAGTTTGATGAATATTTTCCTGTTGCTGGATTAAATGTTCCCCACATTATTATATTATTAGTATATGAACCAGTATTAATAGAATCATCAACAAAGAAAGTAACTAAAACTTTATCAATTGGTTTAATACCGACAAAAGTATCAAACGAAT
>DAONJL010000069.1:0-11493 GCA_035405645.1 bacterium
TATATTTAACTTTGCTATTTTTGCTGTTCCATCATCTGCTTGTTCTTTTCCAAAATTTTTAAAAAAAAATCTTGACAAATAAAAAAAAATATTGTAAAAAAAATGGTTTTTTTTAATTTTGGTCAGGAGGTATTAAAAATAATGATTGACAAAGAATTTTTATGGGGAACAAATGCAAGACAATTTACTGTAAATTTATTAAAAGTAATAGCATTAAAATATGGTCTTGAAAATTTTTTAAAAGAATTAGAAAAAGAGAATTCAACATTATTTAAAAAAGATATATATATTTGTTTTGAAAATATTGTTGATGCAGTAATTTTTAAAGGAACAGATACAGAAAGTAAAATAGCAGCATTGAAAAATGCAAAGAATATTTATAATATGCCAATCTTTTTAATTGAAGGTGATAGATTCAATATTAAAAGATTGCCTGATTTTTATCGTATAATTGATAATGTTCGTTTTTTTGAAAAAAGTTTAAATATGAATATCTATAATACAATGAATACAATTCTCACATTATTAAAAGTACAAATAACAGGCACGAATTTGAATGAAATGTTTTATATGAGTGTAGGGCATATAGAACGTTCAATAGAAAATGCTTTTTTAACAAATCCAAATTGGGATAGAAAAAAAGAGACTTCAAAAAATCCAATATTAATAATGCCAATAGGTGCGTCAGGTTGCGGGAAATCAACATTTTATAAAGTTTTATCAAATGTAGTAAATATATCCTGTGATAATATAAGATATTTGTTGTTTAAAGATTATGGTCCTTGTTTTAAATCCTGGGAGAGCACAATTTGTTGGTGGATAGTAAATAATTTAACTGATTTTTATATAAGACGAGGTTATTCTGTTTTTTATAATGGTGTTAATACAGATAGAGAATATAGAGCCCCAATGACAATGGAAGTACATGACCCAATTTATGAAGGATTGAAATATAATTTGAAATTAGTTTATTTTGAACCACCGAATGGATTAACAGAAGAAGAATTACAGGAATTAAAAGCAGTTAATTTATGGAAAGAAGATATAATGACATTAGATATTGATAAATATTCTCCAAAGGTTGCAAATATATTAAGATTAATAAAATCTAATTATGAAAGAACAGTAGCAAGAACAGAATTAATAAATAAAGGCGAACAGGAACAAGACCCTTATGATGTTCAATATCTTGTTCCGCCAGCTGTAATTAAAATATTTGTTGAACAATCATTTGTAAAACCAACCGGTGATAATGTAATTTATATACCACGAAAAAATATACCTGATGCAAAAGAGAGAATGGAATTTTATAAATTTTATGCGCAGAAACTTTTTGAAAAATAAAATGGGGTGGATGACGAGATTTGAACTCGCGACCTTCAGGGCCACAACCTGAAGCTCTAACCAGACTGAGCTACATCCACCAAAACGATGAATTATTTTATATATTTTATTTTTTTTGTCAAGTTTTTTTTAAAAAAAGTATTGACAAATAATTTGTAATTAAATATATAATAATTTAATGCAAGATGAACAAATTCAAAATTTAAAAATATATAAAAAAGATAATAAAAAATTTACTTTTTTAATTACTGATGATTCGCCATTTATGTGGAAGCAAGTAAGACGAGTAATTGAATTAATCGATGGCGAAGTAGTTGGTGAAGCAAATAATGGGGCAGAATGCATAAAGTTATATCAAAAATTAAAACCAGATTTTGTCACATTAGATATAACAATGCCAGTAATGAATGGTTTAGATGCTTTAAAAGAATTAAAAAAAATCGATGCAAATGCAAAAGTAATAATGTTAACAGCAATTGGTTTTGAAGAAAGAATCAAAGAATGTATTTTAGCAGGCGCAATACATTATATTGTTAAGCCATTTAAAATTGAAGAGGTTGCTAAAAAAATTTATATACTAATAAAGAAATATTTTTATAACGAATAAATTTTCACTTCAATATCTTTTATGAGACTCTGGTCAATCACTCCAGATTATCTTGATGTAAAAGGATTATTAGCATTATGGCGCGAAGCACTTTTAGCAAAAGCAGTTTTAGAGAATAAAACAATTGGCTATAAAAATCATCCACAATTAATTCGTTTTAAAAATTATGAAAATCCTCTAAAAGCAATAAATGCATTTTTAACTTATGTTTATTTAAATTCAAAAGCACGAGGCTATAATTTTGATAAAAGCAAAATAAAGATTATTCAATTAACAAAAATAATAAAAGTAAGTAAAAAACAAGTTGAATATGAATTTTGGTTACTACAGAATAAATTAGTCAGAAGAGATAAAAATAAGTATTTAGAAAATAAAAAAATACAAAGAATAAAAGTAAATCCAATATTTAAAATAGTAAATGGCGAAATAGAAGAATGGGAAAAAATAAAAGAAATATATTATTAAAAATATGTTATGATGGCACAAATTATAATGGATTTCAAAGACAGCCAGTTTGTGATACAATAGAGCAAAGAGTATTAACAGCAATAAAAAAAATAACAAATGAAGAAATAGAAAAAATAGAATATGGTGCACGAACTGACGCTGGTGTTCATTGTGAAGAAAATTATGTAAATTTCCATACTTACTCTTCAATTCCAACTGAAAAAATTATTTTTGCATTAAATGCATTTTTACCTTATGATATAAGAGTTTTAAAATCACTTGAAGTTGATGAGAATTTTAATTCAAGATACGAAATAATTGAAAGAACATATAGATATAATATTTTTACTGGTTTAATTATCAGCCCATTTAAATATAAATATTATTTGCATTATCCATATAAAATTGATATAAATAAATTAAATGAAGCAAAGAATTATTTAATAGGCAAGCATGATTTTAAAGCATTTTGTGCAAGTGATAGTTCAGCGAAAAATACAATTAGAGAAATAAAAAGTATTGAGATAAAAGAAGAAAAAGAAGAAATAAAAATATATATAACAGGAAATGCTTTTTTAAAACAGATGATTAGAATTATAATAGGCACAATTTTAGAAATAAATGAAAATAAAAAAAGAGTTACTGATTTAAAAGAAATAATAGAAAAAAAAGATAGAAATTTAGCAGGCAGGACAGAAAGTGCAAAAGGTTTGTGTTTGATAAAATGTAAATTTAAAAAAGAAGAAATAAATCGATATTTTGAGGAGCAATAAAGATGGCTAAAAGATTAAATTTTTTTACGCCAATAAATTCATTAGGTTATGGAGTTGTAGGGAAGAATTTAGCATTAGAATTAAATAAGTATTTTGAAGTCGCATTAATTCCATTATTTAATCAAATTAGCGGAATTGAAAAAGAAGAAATAAGTGTTATACAGGAAATGATTAGCAGAGTTGTGCATATAAATTTTAATGATACTGGTTTAATGTGGAATTATGGTAATCAGATGTGGGGATTTTGTGGTAAAAGAAGATTAGGTTATACTATTTTTGAAACTGAATTATTGCCTGAAGATTGGGTGAATCAATTAAAACAACTTGATTTAGTTTTTGTTCCTTCAAATTGGGCGAAAAGAATATTAACAGAAAAATATAAAATAAAAACAGAAATAATAAATTGTGGTGTAAATATAAATATTTTTCATCCTGTTCCTTTTCAGAAACAATCAAATGTATTTAAATTTGCATCAATTGGCAAATGGGAAGAGAGAAAAAATCAGAAATTATTAGTTCAGGCTTTTTGTGAAGAATTTAAACCAACAGAAAATGTTCAATTATATGGATTATGGAATAATCCATTTACAAATGTTGATATTTATAAAGAAGTAAAATCTTTAATAACAAATGGACATATATTATTTTCACAGGAAAATCAAAATGCAACTATTTTTTTATGCAAGCCATTACCATCTTCTTATGCTATTGCATCTTTTATACAACAAATGGATGCATTTATTTTTCCTTTTAGAGCAGAAGGTTGGTGTTTACCATTGCTCGAAGCAATGGCTTGCGGTAAAATCTGTATTGCTACATATTATTCGGCTGCAACTGAATTTATAAATGAAAATAATTGTTATTTACTTCATCCAAAAAAATTTATTCCTGCTTATGATGGAATTTATTTTAAAGGTGATTTAGGAAATTGGGCTGATATTGATAAAGAAGAATTAAAGTATTTATTACGAACTGTTTATGAAGATAGATTAAAGATGAATTTTCAAATTTCACAAAATGCAATAGCAACAGCAAAAAAATATAGATGGGAAAATATAGGCATACAGGCAAAAGTAAAAATAGAGCCTTTTTTATAAAATGGAAAATAATATAAAAATAAGTCAATTAACAATAAATGATTTAGAGCAGATATTAGAAATAGAAGAAGAAGCATTTATAACAAGATGGTCCAAACAGTTTTATATAAAAGAAATAACAAATGAAAATAGTTATTACATAAAAGCAAAAATAAATAATATAGTTGTTGGCTTTGCTGGTTTAAATTTAATATTAGATGAAGCGCATATTACAAAAATTGCTGTTCGATATGAATATAGAAAAAAAGGAATTGCAACAAAATTATTAAATTATTTAATTGATTATTTAAAAAAAAATAATTTTAAAAAAATATATTTAGAAGTTCGAAAATTTAATTTACCAGCAATAAATTTTTATCAAAAAAATTTATTTAAAATAGATGGTATCAGAAAAGGTTATTATATTGATACTAATGATGATGCAATTTTAATGAGTTTAGAAATATAGTAATTAAAATAAGGAAGGCAAAAGATGAAAACATATTTTGAATGTTATAGTTGTTTTATAAAACAGGCAATACAAATAGCAAAGATGACTGGCTGTAATGAATATCAACAAAAACAAATATTAAATAAAGTAATGAAAATTTTAATAAAAATAGATATAACATTACCGCCACCAATGATAGCAGGAAAAATTGAAAAAATTATTTATAGTTATTCAAAAGTAAAAGACCCTTATCAGGAAATAAAGAAAAAGAGTAATGATGAAGCCCTACAATTATATCCAACATTGAAAAAGAGATTAGATAGAGCAAAAGATAAATTAAAATTAGTCTTAAAAATATCTGCATTTGGCAATGTAATTGATTTTGCAATAAATAATAAAATTAATTTAAAAAAAGAAATAAAAGAATTTGATAGATTGAAGATTGAATTTAAAAAATATAATGAATTTAAAGAAAAGATAAAGGATGCAAAAATATTATTGATAATTGGAGATAATGCTGGTGAAATTGTTTTTGATAAAATTTTTATTGAGTATTTAATCGAATATAAAAAAGACTTAAAAATATTTTATGCAGTTCGAGAAGCACCAATTTTAAATGATGCGACAATGATTGATGCTAAATACATTGATTTAGATAAAATATGTAATGTAATAACAAGCGGCAATACAGCACCTGGTATAAATTTAAAAAAATGTTCAAAAGATTTTTTAGATATATTTAAAAAAGCAGATATAATAATAAGTAAAGGCCAGGGAAATTATGAAAGTTTATCAGAGAATAAAAGCAAAAAAATTTATTTTTTATTAAAAGTAAAATGTGAAGTAGTTTCAAGACATTTAGGTATTCCAATTGGTAAAATTGTTTTTATTTAATTTTATGAAAATAAAAATATTAGTTGATAATATTTCAAAACAAGAAGAGTTGCAATCAGAACACGGATTTTCAGCGTATCTGGAAAATTCGAAGAAAATATTATTTGATACAGGTACAAGTGAAATAATCGTAAATAATGCCAGAAAACTAAATATAAATTTTAATGAAATTGATTATATTCTATTAAGTCATAATCATTATGATCATACTGGTGGATTAAATTCACTATTAAATTTGATTAAAAATAAAAAATTACGATTGATAATAGGGCAAAATTTTTTCCAGGAAAAATTTAAAAGAAATAAAGATAAATATAAGAAAATTTCATTAGAAATAATAAATGAAAAATTTTTATCAGAAAATTTTGATGTTATTGTTGTAAATGATTTTTATGAAATAACAAAAGATATTTATGTTTTAAATTTAAGAGGCGGGCAAAGTGTTTTAAAAGACCATTTTTTTATTAAAGAAAATTCTTTATTTTATCCTGATAATTTTGATGAAGAAATAATTTTGTTAATAAAAAAAGAAAATGAATTGACAGTTTTAACTGGTTGTTGTCATACTGGAATAGAACATATAATAAAAAGGACAAACAAAATATTTTCAGAAGGTAAGATAAAGAATATTATTGGCGGATTACATTTAAAAAATATAAAAGAAGAAGATTATCAAAAAATATTAGAACTGATAAAAGAAAATAAAATAAGAATTTATGCTGGGCATTGCACTGGTGATGAACGCTTAATTGATTTAGCAAAAAATTTAAAAGAAAATTTTAGAAAATTAGAAGTTGGTTTAGAGATAATAATATAATAAATTTCTTAACATTTTTTTGCTTACATTTCAGCATTCTGATAGGTTGACAATTAAAACATTATTTCTATCAATATAAAAGATAATAAAAAATAAAAGAGACGATAAATAACGCAATCTTAGAAAAGCGTAAAATTGTAGTTAGTATAAAAAATCTTTATTATCTTAAAATATTAAAAAATTAAATAAATTATAGGATTAAAAATAAAGGTATGTTGTTAATATTTTTAATCTCTTAAAATTCCTATTTTATTTAACCACTGCAATAGATAAGTGTCAGCATAGAATTTTCAAAAAAAAAATAGATTGAATTATTAATCTTGATTAACAAAAAAAATATAGTCCAAAAAGATAATAGTGCTAATTCAAAGAAATTTTATGTTATTTATTGTTTTTTTAAAATTTATTTTCTAATTCATTTTTTTTGTCCCAAATTTTGGCAAAATTTTTCTATCAAAAATAACTTCTTTAATTAATGAAAATAGAAGTTACATACCTAATTCATTTAATCTTTTTAATAATTCAATTGCTTCTGAATTTAGATTGACAGGTGTCAATACATTTATTTTAACTAATAAATCTCCTGCTGCATCATTTTTATATTGTGCACCTTTTCCGCGTATTCTTAATTTTGTGCCACTTTGTATTCCTTTTGGTATTTTTAATTTAAACATCGAACCATCTAACCCTTGCACCATTACTTCACAGCCAAGTGCTGCTTGTGAAAATGTTATATTTTTTTCTGTAATTATATCGTCACCTTCGCGTTTGAATAAGCCATTTTGTAATATCTTTATTTCTACTATTATTTCTGCATTTATATCCTGTAAATTTTTTAATCGTAATTTTTGACCATCTCTTATTCCTGCTGGTATTTTTATTTTTATATTTTTTGTGCCGCGATTTGTTCTTAATGAAAGTTGTTTTTCTGTACCATATACTGATTCGTAAACTGATATTTCAAGCGTAACTTTATATTCTCGTAAATTTTGAGTTTGATTATTTTTTGCACCAAAATTTGAAAACATATCACTATCGCTATCAAAGAAAAAAGAGAAGCCACCTGAACTTGTTCGCTTTTTACTACCAAATAAATTTTCAAATATACTTGAAAAAGAACCAAGCCCAATATCATCAAAAATATCTTTGTATGCTGAATAATCAAAGTTCTGGTATTTGAACATATCTTCATTTATACTTGCATCGCCATACATATCATATCTTTTTCGCTTTTCAGGGTCTCGTAATACTTCGTACGCTTCGGTTGCTTCTTTAAATTTTTCTTCTGCTTCTTTATTTCCTTTGTTTTTATCAGGATGGTATTTTATCGCTAATTTTCGATATGCTTTTTTAATTTCATCAAGAGTTGCATCTTTACTAACACCTAAAATTTGGTAATAGTCTTTTTTTGGCATAATTTTTCCTCCTTTTTTTAAAATTTAAGCAATTTTTATACCTTTTTAATTGTTTTTTATTTTTATTATATAATTTTTTGTTTTTTTATATTTCTATTTTATTTTGTTGTTTGTCATTTTGGATTTCTTTTGTCATTTTGGATTTTATTATCTTTTTTTATTTTATTTTTAATTTATCTTTTTCCTATTTTTTATTCTTAAATTTATTTGTCATTTTGGTATTATTATTGCTATTTTTTCTTTAAATTTTTTTAAAAAAGGTGATTTTATGAATTTAAAAAATTTAACTGAAAAATTACAGGAAGCATTAAATCAATCTGCTTTAATTGCTTTAAAAAATAATAATCAACAAATCGATACTGCTCATTTAATTTTAGCATTTTTAGAGCAGGAAAATAATATATTAAACGCAATTATAAATAAGTTAAGTTTGAATTCGTCTGCTCTAAAAGCAAATATTGAAAAATATATTGACACATTTCCGAAGTTACAGGGAAATTACGAACCTTATTTGTCAACAAATTTAATAAAAGTATTTGACCAGGCAGAAAAAGAAGCAAAATCAATGAAAGATGAATATATAAGCGTAGAACATATAATAATAGCGATAATTTTGGTTGATAAAAGCGAAACCAAACGGATATTAACGGAATTTGGATTAAATAAAAATTCAGTTTTAAAAATATTACAGGAAATAAGAGGCAATCAACGAATAACATCATCGACGCCAGAAGATACTTATCAAGCATTGGATAAATATTGCGTTGATTTAACAGCACAGGCAAAAAAGGGGAAACTCGACCCTGTTATTGGAAGAGATGAAGAAATACGTAGAGTTATAAGGATATTATCAAGACGGACAAAAAATAATCCAGTATTAATCGGCGAACCGGGCGTTGGAAAAACAGCAATAGTTGAAGGCTTAGCACAACGAATAATTCGCGGTGATGTGCCTGAAAGTTTAAAAGATAAACGAATTGTTGCGCTTGATATGGGCATGTTGATAGCAGGAGCAAAATATCGTGGTGAATTTGAAGAGCGATTAAAATCTGTATTAAAAGAGATACAAAAATCAGAAGGAAAAATAATATTATTTATTGATGAATTACATTTAATCGTAGGTGCTGGTAAAGCAGAAGGAGCATTGGATGCTGGTAATTTATTAAAACCTATGTTAGCGCGTGGTGAATTACATTGTATTGGTGCAACAACACTTGATGAATATAAAAAATATATTGAAAAAGATGCTGCACTTGAACGAAGATTTCAAATAGTAATAGTAAATCAACCAACAGTAGAAAACACAATCTCAATTTTGCGTGGTTTAAAAGAAAAATACGAAATTCATCACGGAATTAGAATACAGGATTCTGCGCTTGTTGCTGCTGCTGTTTTGAGTAATCGTTATATAAACGATAGATATTTGCCAGATAAAGCAATTGATTTAGTCGATGAAGCTGCTGCGTATATTCGTTCGGAAATTGAAAGTATGCCAACTGAATTAGATGAAGTTACTCGAAAAATATTACAATTAGAAATCGAAAGAGAAGGCTTGAAAAAAGAAAAAGATGAATTGTCGAAAAAGCGATTAGAAGATTTAGAAAAAGAATTAGCAAATTTACAGGAACAGAAAAATTCTTTAATGTTAAAGTGGCAGACAGAAAAGAAATTAATTGATGAATTAAAAAAAATCAGAGAAGAGATAGATGAGACTCGCTATTTAATAGAAAAAGCAGAACGAGAATATGATTTGAATAAAGTAGCAGAATTAAAATATGGAAGATTAATGGAATTAGAAAAAAGATTAAAAGAAAAGGAAGCAGAATTTTCAAATTTAACCAGAGATAGTAGATTATTAAAAGAAGAAATTAGCGAAGAAGACATAGCAATAGTAGTATCAAAATGGACAGGTATACCAGTTTCGAAATTACTCGAAGGTGAGAAAGAGAAGTTATTACATTTTGCTGATGAAATACATAAAAGAGTGATAGGACAGGATAAAGCAGTTCAGGTTGTTGCAGATGCAGTGATAAGAGCACGCAGTGGCTTAAAAGACCCAAAAAAACCGATTGGTGTATTCTTATTTTTAGGACCAACAGGTGTTGGGAAAACTGAATTAGCAAAAACATTAGCACAATTATTATTTGATAGAGAAGATGCATTAGTTCGGATTGATATGTCAGAATATATGGAAAAACATAGTGTAGCAAGATTAATTGGTGCACCACCAGGTTATGTTGGATACGAAGAAGGTGGGCAATTAACAGAACGAATACGAAGACAACCTTATGCTGTGATTTTATTTGATGAAATTGAAAAAGCTCATAATGATGTATTTAATATTATGCTTCAAATATTTGATGAAGGTCATTTGACTGATGGTCAGGGCAGAAAAGTTGATTTTAAAAATACTGTAATTATAATGACATCAAATATAGGCAGTCATTTGATGGCTGAGGTTGAAAATTTTGATAATGGTAATTATAAAGAAATTGAAGAGAAAGTATTTAATATTTTAAGGTCAACATTTAAACCAGAATTTTTAAATCGAATTGATGAAATTGTTATGTTTCATTCTCTGGCTTTTGAAGATATTAAAAAGATAATTGATTTACAATTAGATTACATTGTTGAAAGATTAAAAGAACGGAATATAAAATTAGAAATTACAGAGCGAGCAAAAGAACTTTTAGCACAATTAGGTTTTAGTCCTGTTTATGGTGCAAGACCATTAAAACGAACAATACAAAAGTATATAGAAACTGAAATAGCAAAAAGAATTATTGGTAATCAAATTAAAGATAATTCAACTATCAATATTGATGTAATGAATAACGAATTTATATATGAAGTCAAATGAGATTAAAATGTTAACTGATATATTTTAAAGTAAAAGACACTTGTTTGTAAAATAACTTTGCATTTGCTAAAGAATCAAGGAAATACTATTATTCTGGCACTATTTTTATTAGAGAATTATTATTCTCCAAATATCTTTAAATATTATGTTTTTTTGAGGTAGTAAAATATTAAGTATTTGTAGGGCTTAAATAACATATTATTTTTTCACTCTCTCATTTGCCAATAATAAGTTGACTTTAATTTCCTTTTAAAATTGAAATTATAACATTTCCTCTTAATTTGCTAATTTTTGGATTTATAAAATTTAACTTATATAATTTTTTATATTACACAGTTTCACCGCTTACTCTTTAAATTTCTTCAACTTCGTTGTTATTATTTTTAATTTAATAAAACACAATTAATTTTAATTTTAGAATTTTCTCATCCAATATTTTATAAAAATAAATTTCTAAATACTTATAAAAAAGTCTATTTATATCTTAAATTTTGTTATATTTATATTTAATTCATCTACTATCTTTTTTAATCCTTTTGCTGTATCTAATAATGCTTTTGAACTATTTGAACTCTGATTTGCTATTGTTGTTATTGCTTCCATACTATTCGTTATTTCTGCTGTTGTACGAACCTGCTGAGTTATTACTACTGATATTTCATTTACTGCTTTTGTCGTCATATCTATCATATTACCTATTCTCGCAAACGATTGCTCTAAATTGCCTACTGTCTTTACTCCTTCATCAACATTCACTTTACCATTCATCATTGCTTCTACTGATGCTGCTATATCTTCCTGTATACCCT
>DAONJL010000070.1:0-11442 GCA_035405645.1 bacterium
CCTTTTAATATTCTAAATGATTACAATTATTTTAATGAAGATATTGCTTATATCCGTCCTATTATTGTTGATGACTTATTTAAAAATTATAATCCAACTTTTTCTTTTATGGATAATTATTTGTTCCATTATGTGACTGAACTTCCCGATTTTTTAAAAATTATAAATTATCAAGCATTTTTAAATATTTATAAGATAATTCAATATATTTTTCATCAACATCAAGTAATAAAACTTTTCTGAAATAAGATTTAGCTTCATCTTTTTTATTTAACTTATAATTCACAAGACCAAGATAAATATATACTTCTGGATTATTTACATTTAATTTTAATGATTTTTTTAAATATGCTTCAGCATCCTGTAATTGATTTAGTTTAAAATAACATACACCAATATTGTAATTTATCAAGAAATCATTTTCTTTTTCTTTTAAATTAGATAAATAAGTTTCCAATGCTTTTGAATAGTTTTGTTCAACAAAATATTTATAACCAATATCTTCTTCACTTACTTCTGATTTATTTATCCTTTTATCTTGAATTTGTTTTTCTTCTTTTTTTTCTACTATTTGCGATTGAGCAGAAACAGTAGTGGTATCTTTTATAATCTGCTCTGACACTGCTGGTCTTTTATTTTCTTTTAATTCATTTAATAGTTCTTTTAAGGGTTCTTTTGTCTCTTGTTTTGGTTCTTCTTCTTTTTTGATAATCGTTTCTTTAACTTCTTCCTGTTTTAAAACCTCTTCTTTTTTTATTTGTTCTTGTGGTTGTGCTTCTTCTTTTGGTTTAGTTTGAGAAACAGGAATTAATTTAGCACCACAAATTGTGCAAAATTTAGCGCCTTTTACTTTTATTGGATGACCATTTGGACAGACTAATTCTTCTTGCGCAAATAATAAAAAAGTAAATAAAAAAATTAATAAAAAAGAGAGAAATAAATTTTTCATATTTTACACCTCAATAATTATTTAAATATTTCAAATAATTTTCTTCTTGTTTCTTCAAAAGTTCTTTTTTCAAATACCCCTTGTTTTAAAAAATTTATTGCTTTATCTATTTTTTCAATTGCATAATCAATTTTAGCATTAGAGCCTTTAACATAAGCCCCAATATTAATTAAATCTTCAGCATCACGATAAACAGCAAGAATTTCACGAAATTTTTGTGCTGCTTCTAATTGTTCCTTTGGCACAATGTCAATCATCAAACGACTTAAACTTGCTAATACATCTATTGCAGGATACTGATTTTTTTCTGCTAATTCTCTTGATAAAATTATATGACCATCAAGAATACCACGAACATTATCTGCTATTGGTTCATTCATATCATCAGCATCAACCAGAATAGTATATAAACCAGTAATTGAGCCTTTTTCTGATGTACCAGATCGTTCAAGTAAACGTGGCAATAAAGTAAAAACAGAAGGAGTAAACCCTCTTGTAGCAGGTGGCTCGCCAATAGCTAACCCAACTTCACGCTGAGCACGTGCAAATCGTGTCACAGAATCCATCATAAGCATTACATCTTTGCCCTGGTCACGAAAATATTCAGCAATAGTATGAGCAATAAAAGCACCGCGTAATCGTAATAATGGTGGTTGATTAGAAGTCGCTACAATTACAATAGAACGCTTTAAACCTTCTTCACCTAAATCCCGTTCAATAAAATCTCTTACTTCACGACCACGCTCGCCTATCAGTGCAATAACATTTATATCAGCTGAAGTAAACCGTGCAATCATTCCTAATAATGTACTCTTCCCAACACCACTGCCAGAAAAAATACCAATTCTTTGACCTTTACCTAATGTAATTAAACCATCAATAGCAGAGATACCTGTTTGAATAATTTCTTTTATTCTTCTTCTTTTTAAAGGGTCAGGTGGTTGTGAATAAATATGTCTTTTATTATTTTTTAAAATAGTGATTTTCTGTTCATCAATAGGTTCACCAATTCCATTTAAAACACGACCTAACATTTCTTCTGATGGATAAATAGTTAAAGGTGCACCTGTTGAAATTACCTCTGCACCTGGCGCTAATCCCTGCATATCACCAATTGGCATAAGTAAAACTTTATTATTTCTAAAACCAACTACTTCTGCTTTTAATAAATTATCAGAATTTTCATTTTTAATAAAGCATAAATCACCAATACTTGATTTTGGTCCTGAACTTTCGATAACTAAACCAATAACATCAGTAACTTTACCTGTTGAACGGATTGTATCTTTTTCTTCAATGATTTGTTTTAATTTATTGAAAACCATATTATTTAAGATTTTCTAACAATTCCTGTTCAAGTTCTAAAATTTGAGTTTTTATAGAAGCATCAAAACTCCCAAATTCAGTTTCAACTTTACAGCCGCCTACATCAATATTATTATCAGCAATAAATTCAATTTTTTCTAAACTCGGCAATTTAGATTTTATTTCACTTTGATATTCTTTTAATATTTGAATTTCCTCAGGATTAACAAATATTCTGATTATTTTACAATCTGATATTTTTTTAATTACATATCTTAAATTATTTAATATAATATTTCTATCACTTTTTATTTCCTGCTTTATTATCTTTTTTGCAATATCAAATGTTAAGTGAATTATATCATTTTCATATTTTAATAATTGCTCTTTTTTTTCTTGCTCTAATTTATTAATAATTAGATTTATTGTATTAAATTTTGCAGCAAATTCTTTTTCTATCTTTTCTTTGCCAGCATTATATCCTTCACTATATCCTTTATTTTTGCTTTCTTCTTTTATCTTTATTGCTTCCTGTTGTGCTTGATTTATTATTCTTTGTTTTACTTCTTCTGCTTCTTTAAGAATTTTTTCTTTTATGTGTAAAATTTCACTTTCAACTGATTTAATTTTTTTTTCTTTTTCTATTTCCAGATTTGAAATTTGTTCTTCTAATAAATCTTTTTGGGATTGTAATTCTTTTATTTTTTCTTCTAATATTTGTGTTGTATCTTTTTCTTTTGATGATGATAAAATTCCGCTCCCTAAATTAGGGCCAATAATTATTGTCTGTGGCTCGGTTATTATGTTGTAGGATTCAAATATATTAGACAACTAATTCCTCTTCGCCTCCTCTTGCTATTATGATTTCACCTGCTTCTTCTAATCTTCGAATAACATTAACAATTCGCTGTTGTGCTTCTTCAACATCACGCATACGAACAGGACCCATAAACTCCATATCTTCCTGCAACATAGTTGCTGCGCGTTTTGACATATTTGAAAAGATTTTTTCCTTTACTGTTTCATCTACTGCTTTTAAAGCCATTGCAAGTTCTTTCATATCAACTTCACGAAGTACCTGTTGTATAGAACGGTCATCAAGCATAACAATATCTTCAAATACAAACATTCTTTTCTTTATTTCTTCAGCTAAATCCGGGTCTTCTTCTTCCAATGTTTCTAAAATACTTTTTTCTGTGCCACGGTCAACTAAATTTAAAACATCGACAACAGTCTGAATACCACCAGCAATTGCATA
This sequence comes from bacterium, assembly GCA_035405645.1. Lineage (GTDB taxonomy): Bacteria > JAGOBX01 > JAGOBX01 > DAONJL01 > DAONJL01 > DAONJL01. The sequence continues at coordinate 3,513 of DAONJL010000070.1, forward strand.
TTCTTCACTAACTAATGAAGATAATTTTCTTTCTAAAACACGCTCTACTTCGCGTAAAATATCTGGTGATGTTCTATCCATCATTGCAATTCGTTTTGCTACATCAGCCTGAACTTCAACACTTAATTGCGGTAAAATAGCTGCTGCCATTTCTGGTTCAAGATATGATAAAATCAATGCTATCGTTTGTGGATGCTCATTTTGTATAAAGTTTAATAAATGCGCAGGATCGGCTTTTCTAACAAAATCAAAAGGTTTGACCTGCAAAGAAGAAGTCAAACGATTAATTATATCCATTGAGCGTTGTGGACCAAGTGCTTTTTCTAATACATTTCTGGCATAATCAATACCACCCTGTGTAATAAACTCATGTGCAATTAACATATCATGAAATTCGCGCATTACATTTTCTTTTTCTTCTGGTTCAATTTTTTCTAACCGCGCAATTTCTAAAGTTAAATCCTCAATTTCTTTATCTGTTAAATGCTTAAATATATTAGCAGAAAGTTCAGCGCCGAGAGTAACTAAAAAAATTGCCGCTTTTTGTTTACCAGTTAATCCACCTTCTCTCTTTTTTTCTGCCATATTTAATCACCTTTTTTTATTCTTCTAATAACCATGTTTTTAATAAATTTGCAACCATTTCTGGGTCATCACGTGCTGCCTGTTGTGCACGCTTCTGTATTTCAAGTTTTTCTCTATCCGCTGCTGACATTTCTACTTCATATATTATTCCTGTATCCATTGATTCTTTTGCTGCTAAAGCACGCTTTTTATTTAATTCTTCACGAACTAATATCCATCGTTTATTAAGTTCAACTGCTATTATTGTCAATAATATAAAAATTATCACTGCTAAAATACTGTATTTTAAAATTTCTTCTCGTTTCTTTGCTATTATAATCTGGTTTCGTTTTGCTGTAAATTCTTCTCTTCTATCAAATTGAATATTTTCTACAACTACTTTATCACCACGACCTGGATTTATACCTATTGCTGTTTCTACTAAATTACGAATTTTATCTAATTCTTCCTGAGTTCGTGGCTTATATATCCATTCTGGCAATCCATCTTTATCTGTTTTTTCTTCATAATCACCATCTATTTGAACTGATGCAGTAATCCTTTCTATTGATGGATTTTTTATTTTTGTTATTATTGCTTTGTTTGGTTGAAAATTATCACGCGTTTCTTCTTTCTTATATTTTATTGGAAAATCTTTTACGCCTTTATATATTGGTACATTATTGTCCACACCAGGATTACCGCCTGGTTTTAAACCGACTCCTTCAAATTCTTCTTTTATATTTTCAGAACTCTGTTTTATTGGTTCAAATCCTGTCTGTGAATAATTCTCTTCTTTACTTTCTATTCTATCAAAATTCATTTCTACTACAACTGATGCCCGAACTTTATCAAAACCATAAGCTTTTCCAATTGTATACATTATCTTATTTTCTAATTCATTTTGTTTCTCTCGTTTTAATTTTTCTTGCTTTCCTATTTTTGTCTCTTCTAATTCTTCTTCTAATCTAAAATCTGATAATGTAATTCCTTCTGAACTGACAATTGCAACATTTTCTCTTTTTAAGCCAGGTATAGAATATACTGCAAGATTCATTATTCCTTCTATTTGTTTCTTACTGATTTTTGCATAAGGATGTAAAGTAATTGTAATTGACGCTTTTGATGGTTCTTCTTCTTCTAAATATAATCTTTGCTTGGGAATATGAATTTGCACTGCTGCTGATTTAACTGGTTCAAGGGAAGCTATCATATTTGCCAGTTCGCCTTCTAATGCACGCAAATATTGTATATGCTTTTCATATTCTGTCGCTCCAAATTTTAAATTATCAAATAATTTAAAACCTTCATAATTTACCTGCGGTAATTTATTCTCACTTGCTAATTTTAATAAAATACTATTTCGTTCTGCTTTGGGAACTAAAAGTAAACCACCTTCATATTTATATTTTATATTCCATTGATTTAATTGTTTTGAAATTTTTCCACTCTCTTCTATATTTATCTGATGTTCAAATAATGGTGCGTATTTTGTGCCTGTTGAAAAAATTAACAAGACTATAAAAAATATTATAACTAAGCCAATTATTGATGAATAAATTATTTTTTGATTTTTGTTTAAATTCCCCCAAATTTTTTTAAACTGCTCAATATATTTTTGAAATAAATCTTTCATTTATTCCTCCACTTATTGCATTCTTTCAAGTGTTGAATACGTACGAACTAATTGATTTTTTATTTCCATTGTAAATTCAAGTGCTGTCTCTGCTTTTTGTATTGCTAACATTACTTCATGAACATTATTTACTTCACCTAATACAAATTTTCTCGTCATCTCTTCTGATTCTAATTGTAAGGAATTTGTTGTTGAAAATAATTTTTTTAAAACTTCTGAAAATGATGTGGCTAATTCATTTGATACTGTAGGTTCTTTAATTATTTTATTTTCATAATTTTTTTCTGTTATCGGAGATGGTAATAATTTTGTTTCAACTATGAATGAATCCATTTTTACCTCCTTTAATTTTTTTTATATTAATTTATACTCTTTTTGTTGTCAAGTATAAACATAAATTTTTTTTATTTTAAATTTATTTCTATATCTTTGTCAAGTGCTTTAAATCCAATTTTTCTTATCTCTTCTATTTTTTTTATTCTGAATATCTCTTCTTCTTCAAAATTAAATATTAATACAAAACTACTTTTTTTTATTTTTATATCGTATTCTTTTTCTGGTATAACAATTATGGAATATGTCTTTATATTTTTATAATTATTTTTTTCACGCTGCCATAAATAAATTGCCTTATCTTCTATTGATATTTCAAAATATATTTCATTATCTTGAAAATACAATATTATGCCTGCTTTACTTATACTCTTAAATTTTATTTTGAAATTTATTTCATTAAAATATTTATTAAATGTAATTTCATTTTCATCCGATGAAAGTGATATAATTGTATCCTCGTTTATTTGCCATTTTCCTTTTATTATTTCATAAGTTCCTGATACATTTTTATTTATGTTATTTCTTTGACAATTTGTTAATATGAAAAAACATAGAAATATAAATAATTTCATTTCATTAAATAGTCTATTTAATCTAAAAATTTTTATCAATATTTTTTTTAAAAAAATTAAAGTTTCTTAAATTTTTGCCGATAATGATAATAAGACCAAAAGTTATATTATGGATGATATAACTTATTTTTAACAAGGAGGTTAAAGATGAAGGAGTTTATTTTCTTTTATAATTCATTTCCTTAAATCCACGATTAATTTTTTATAAAGCATAAAAAATATATTAAGGGTAAAAAATATAAAGTGTACAATATAATTTTAGTATTGAAGAAAAATTTAAAGGTTATTGTATGTTTTATAAAAATTGAGAAAAAAGAATAAGGTTAAAAATAAGTAAATATTTTTTTTAGGATTTGTAAAAAATAGCAGCATTTAAATGTACACTTAAATGTTGAAATATTTTTTATTTCGATTTTTTGAAAAATCGAAAATGAAAGAAAGGTTATGTTTCTGTGAAGAAAAACAAATAATAAGTATATTTATGATTTATGAAAGAAGAGTAAAAAAATATGTAATTTAACTGTTGTTCATTGAATGGCGAAAATTACAAAAGAAAAAATATATAAAGGTTAATTAAAATAAAAAAATATATAAAGTAATTAAATGTGTTAATAGTAGTAAAAATTTAAAACTTATAAAAATAATATTTTTAATTGATAAAAGAATCATTTCTTATAAGGAGGGATTTTTATGAATATAAATTTGAGTAATTACTTTGCTTATCAAAATATTCGGCTCTTTAATATTAAAGCAAATGAAAGTGCTAAATCATTACAAAAAATAACTTCTGGTAAAGCAGTCAACAATGCTGCTGATAACCCTGCTATTTTAGGTATAATCGATAGATATAAAAAGAACCTTCTTTCAAAACAACAATATGTGAATAATATACAGGATGGAATTTCATTTATTCAAACTGCCGAAGGCGCTTTAAATGATTTGAATGGTTATTTGAATAGATTAAAAACTCTTTCAGTTCAGGCAGCAAATCAAATCTTGACAGATGATGATAGAAAATTTTTACAACAAGAAGTAGACCAAATTATTCAAGAAGTTAACCGTTATTCTGATACTGTAAAATATAATGAAACTTATTTATTAAAAGAAGTTACTGCTTATACATGCGAACTATCGGGTGTAAGTAATATTGGAATTACTAATGTTGAAAATGTAAATTCAAGTTTACCAGAAGGTAATTATAATTTAACAACCTCACTTGAATTACAATCAGTTGATACCTCTGGAATTACTCAACACGAAGCAAATATAATTACTACTTCACCGACAAATCCAAATGTTACAAATATAAAAGCATATTATATTAGTCAGGGGTGGGGCTCTACAATTGCTCAAAGTTTTAAACCTGTTAATAATGATGTTAATTCAATTGAATTTAAAATTCAAAATCATAGTGGTGATATGACAGTTAAACTTTATGATAGTTCAAATAATCTGTTAGCAACAAAAACACAATTTGTTGACCAATCTTCATTAGATTTTGTCAAATTTACTTTTGATACTTCAGTTAGCGTTACACCAGGGCAAACATATTATTTTACTATTGATACAACTGATAGTAGTTGGGAAATGAGATATCAAAATTATACCACCTGGCAGGATATTTATCTTGATGGCAATGTAGGTAGAATAGTAGGTGGTAATTTTACACCTTTAAGCTGGCCATTAGATATTTGTGATTTAGAATTTAAAATAAATTCTATTGTGCCTGATTCAATTAACTGGAATCAAACTGTTTCCTTAAATCCAGCAGACAGAATAGAAGGTGCTAATTTTACTTTAACTAAAACTTCTACTCCTAATGAATGGACTGTTAAAGAAACAACTGATTCAGGCACAATAAATACCTGGACATATACAGAAGGCACTTTATTCAATCAAAACGGTATTTCGTTTAATCTTGCTTCAAGTCCTTATTATGTTGAAAATGATGTAATTACTTTTGATATTTATCAAAAAGCATCATTTAATGGTGGTTCAGCACAAAGAGTTTTACCAAATAATACTTATACTTTATCTGATGCTTCAAATAATAAAATTAGTGTTACTTTTGGAAATCAAATTTTAAAAGGAACTGATACAATTCAATTTATTGGTTTACCATTTGAAACTACAAAAATTGCTGTAAAAGATGGTGAATATCTTGATACCGGGCTACCACAAACTCTTAATGCTGCAGAATTAAATATTTCTTCTATTAATATTTCAACTTTAAGTGGAGCTGAAAATGCTATTCAACAAATTGATAATGCTATAAATATAATAAATCAAAAATTAGCAATTCTTGGGGGTATTCAAAATAGATTTAATAATACAATTTCTTTTGAAAAAATAAATTTACAAAATCAAACAAAAGTATTCAGTAATTTTCAGGATACTGATTATTCTACTGAAACCACAAAATTTTATCAAAATTCTTTTATTGCTAAAAATGCTAATATCCTTTATGATAAAGCAGTTGATAATTCAAGCATAGTTAGCAGATTATTTAAAAATATGTTTGGTTAATTCTATTTTATGATTTGGTATAATGTTATATATTTTTTTAGATAAGGTATATAAAAATCCTGTATTTTGATTATTTGCTTATTTTTAAAGGTGTTTGCTTGTATTTCATTTTCTAAAATAATATAATCAAAGATAAAATTATTATAATCATCTTCATTATAGACAGTTAAAATTTTTGCTTTTGAAAATAATGCTAATGTCGGCGACCACCAGCCTGTTATTATTTTTTCTCTATCTATATTCTTTGCTATGTAATCTTGTATTTCTTTTATTGCATAACTTCTTTTTTTTATTGCTTCATAAAATTGATAATTATTCAATACAAATGAAAAAACAAGAAGTAAAATAATAAATTTATGATAATACTTTTTACTTAATAGAACAAAAAAAATAAAAAAAATTAAATTACACAAAATTACCAAAAAACTATATTTAATAATGTTATTAAATAAAATATGTGTATTTAAAAACGAGCGGTAAAAAACAAAGATATTATTATAAGAAATAAAATGCAAAATCAAAAAAGATAAAAAAATAATTATTAAATTTATTTTTATGGTTTTATAAAATTCGCTGTTTTTATAAAAAATAAAATAAATAAAATCAACAAAGATTAATAAATAAAAAAATAATAATAACAAATAATATCTATCAGGATTATAAAAACTAAAAGCAATAAAAAAATGTGAAAAAACAAATGATAATATTAAAAATATTTGATATTGAGATAATTTTATCTGATATAATAAAATAATTAAAAAATAAAAAAACACAGAATAAAAAATAATTGGCATTCTCATAAATAAATTTGTATTAAAAACATTATAAATTCTAAATAAATATGTAAAATTAGCCTTAATTGGTTTATTAAAAATTGTGTAATATAAAATATTATAATTTGTTTGAAACATAATTAAAAACCATATTATTAAAACACAAATTAAGCCAATCAAAAAATATTTTATACCTGATTTTTTTTTTAAAAATAAAAAAATCAAATATGCAGGCAATAAAAAAAGTGTTATTGATTTACACATTATAGAAAAAACATAAAAAACACCTGATAAAACAAAAGAAAACTTTTTATTATCATTCAAAAAGAAAAAAGAAATAATAAAAAACAATAACATCATATTTTCAAGAAAAGGTATTCGATTGTTTCTTATCAAATTGAAATTGTATGAATAGACAAATATTGCCAATAATGAAATTTTGTAATCATTATAAATTTTATAAATGGTTTTATAAAGAAAAAAAATAATAATAATTTGAATAATAACGAGATTTAATTGAATGGTTAATTTACTTAAACCAAAAATCTCAAATAAAAATAAATAATAATAATGATAAACTGGAAATAAAAATCTATTATCCCAATTTCCAAAAAGAGGTGAATTAAATAAATATTGATGTCGTGCATTATGTAAATAAAATCCTATATCAGTATATGCACCTGTACTCCACGATACATAAAATGGGTCTGCTGAATAAAATATAAATCTATAAAAAATCAATAAAATTATTATTAAAAAAAATACTATCTTTTTTCTCATTTTAAAAATTTATAACTGTGCGTCAGAATATTGTTCTTATATCTAAAACTTATATTATAAAATTTTTTATAATCAACAATTTTTAATTCTTCTTTATATATTTGAAATTCTATTTCATAATATTTTTTGCTTTCTATTTCTTTTACTATTCCTTCTGTATTTTCAAATATATTTGTTTCATAAATTATTCTTTCTTCTTTGTCTTTTATTATAAATGAAAAATTATTTTTACTTAATTCGATATTTATTGGCTTAAATGAAATGTTATATAACCTAATTTTTATATTGTAATCTTTTGTTTTAAAATTTGGTATAATGTATAATGAAATTTTAATATCGCCAAATTCTAATGATTTTACTGGTACGGCTTGATAAAAATACTTTACGATTAAAATCATAAAAAAAAGAAGAATAATATTTATATAAAAAAAAATTTTACCTTTTTTTGTCATATCAAAAAAATGATATAAAAATCGAATAATAAAAAAGCAGGTAGGCACCCGGGTGAGTGCCACACCTGCTTAGATTGGGGGAGTTTACAGGGGTGTATTTATTATTTTTTATTCTAATATTAAATTTATATTTTTTCAAATTTATTGATTTTCTTCCTTCACTCCCTAAATATCATTTAAAAATTTTGCCTATTTATATATTATTTTTTTTATTTTGTCAAGAAAAAATTTTTTTATTTTCAGAAAATATCCCAGACATGGTATACCCCTTTGCAGCATTACGAATAGTAA
>DAONJL010000071.1:0-1186 GCA_035405645.1 bacterium
TATTTCACTATCTCGCAAATAACAACCATCACAGGCATTTATTTTATGAGCTAATCCTTGTTTATGTAAATCACGAATATTATTCAATTTTTCCGAATTCCAACAATTCTTTATACTATTTTTCCCAACTTCACCTAATTTTAATAAAGCAAAATCATCATGATTACATGGTAATATAGTTCCATTCCATTGAACAGACATTCTCTGCCATAGTTGTGGACAAATCCAATCTGATTTTATTCCTTTCTTTTTTTCTTTCATTTCTTTATAATCAAGATACGAAACTTCATCAGCATAATCTAACCAATATTTTTTATAATTCTCTAAATCATCAATTAATTCAGGTATTAACACAGTTTGAATTCTTATTTCAGGATAATCTATATTTCTCTTTTGTTTTTCTTCTATTAAAATTTCAATATTCTCTTTTAATTTTTCAAATTTCCCGCCGATGCGATATTTTTCATATACCTCTTTTGTATAACCTTCTATTGAAATGGATATTCTATCTAAACCTGCATCGATTAATTTTTTTGTAAGTTCTCTATTTAGTAATTGAGCATTTGTATTAAAATATACATCTATTAATCCCTTTTTTTTAGCATAATTAACAAATTTGTGTATTTCTTTATGTAATAATGGTTCACCTCTTATATTAAATTTACATCCATATAAACCATTATCAGCACCTTCATCTATAATAAATTTAACTTTTTCAAAAGTTATAAAACCTTTATCCATTTTTTTAAAATAAGTAGTAGCACAAAAAGGACATCTTAAATTACAATAACTTGTTACCTCAATATCTAGAAATATCGGAAATTTTTCAAGTATACCTTTAATAGGATTTTCTTTCCATTTTTTACGATATTCTCTAAATTTTTCATCCTGTTTATCATCAACACTTTTACCACCAAGTGTATGAAAATTTGAATTTACAGTTATCATTATATAAGTCTTCTCCTTATCTAATTTAATTTTTTGTTAGACATATTTTTTTCCAAATAATTATAATTGAAACCCGAAATATGAATTGAGAATTAGGGACAGGCGTCACCTCTTCATCTCTTATTCAAAAACTTTAAAATAATTTTTAAAAAATTTATAACTTTTATTATAATTTATAAAATTTAAATTGAAATAATGTAAATATGCAAAATTTTATTTTGTTTCTTTATTTCTTTGG
>DAONJL010000071.1:1286-10865 GCA_035405645.1 bacterium
TTTTTTTATTGAATAATTTCTAAAAAACTTCACAAACTTCACGTCGGAGGTTTTAATATACGGAAAAAATCTGCTGGATAATCTGCTTTTAATTTTAAAATATTTCTCGTCAATGGATGAATAAATGTAATTGAAAATGAATGCAATGCTAATCTATTAATGACATCTTGTTGAGTATAAAAAGGATTATATAAATCATCGCATAAAATCGGAAAATCAATTGCAGAAAGATGAACTCTAATTTGATGAGTATAACCAGTTTTAGGGATTGCAGCAATAAGAGTATAATCTGAATATCTTTTCAATACAATTATTTCTGTCTCTGCTTGCTTGCCTTTCACTTCGTCAATTATTGTTCGATGTTTTTTATCTCCATTTTTTCTTAATTTTAAAGTAATCGTTTTTTTATCCCATTCTGGATTACCTCTTATAATTGCGTGATACTCTTTATTTACTTCTCTTTTCTCCATTAAAATATTTAAAAATCTATGACTTTCCGAATTTCGAGCAAATAATATTATTCCACTTGTTTGTTTGTCAAGTCTATGAACAATGAATACTTTTCCGAATTTTTTTTCAATTATTTTGGATAAACAAATTTTATTTTTATCATAACCATCTGGTATTGAAAGTAAACCTGCTGGCTTGTTCACTGCTATAATTGAATCATCTAAATAAATGATATTTATATTCTCCTCAATAAACATAATTAAAAAATTTGGTATATATTAAACCTTATTTGATGACCGATTTATTGCTTAACTTTATTTCGCGTAAATATGATACTTAATAAAAAAATTTTAATAACTGGCTGGTATATAAAGTCTATCTATATGAAAATATCCAATCTATTTTTCTTAAATTCTTTTGTTTCACTTTTTATTCTTTAACAAATGCTTCTGATAGTTAGTCTAATTTAACTTATATCTTTTTAAACATCTATATTCTTTATTTTTTCTTTTTACATACAATAATATATTTCACTTAATTTTTTTTTCTTCTCTCAAATTTAAATACTCTTCTTCTTTTGGTAATGTTATATTTATTTTTTTGGTAAACTTACTTTATCATATACATAAATATTTTTATCTTGCACCTCTTCGGCTATTATATAATGATACTTTAAACTTTTTAACTATAGCATTTATTCTTTTTTTATAAATCATTCTTTTATATTTCATCTCTAATTTTTAATCTTCTCATAGAATTTTTTTATCTTTATTATTATTTTTTCACAAAGAAGTAATTTCATCACACTTGTTTTGTAATGTGATACCCTTCGTTGTTCACTTTTTATATATCAAGCGGTTATTTTTCGTTTTTTTTAATTATTCTACCATGACACAACATCTTATAGATACCTTCAAGAACCTCAAAATTTTTATTCCAATCTGCTTTTTCCTTTGCTAACTTAATATTATTTTCTCTCATTTTACATCTTAATTCTTTGTTATTGCTTAACAAAATTATTTTTTCTGCTAATTCTTTAACGCTTTTTTTAGGAATTATAAAACCATTTATATAATCTTTTATCCATTCATAATTCACAAAAATATTTGTAGTTATTACTGGTAGCCCACAAGCCATAGCTTCAAGCATCGAGCAGGATGTTCCATCGGAAAGTGAAGCATTTACATAAATATCCGAAGCATTCAAATATTGTGCTAATTCAAAAGGAGAACAATATCCGATATATTTATAATAACCTTTTGCAAAAGAATCCAATTCATATAGAATTTTTTCTTTCAAATGTCCTCGACCAATCAATATTAATCTTAAATTCTTATTTTCTTGAATAGCCAATTTAAATGCTTCGATAAAATATTGATGTCCATATATTTCTATGAAATTTCTATTTATTATTAAAATTATTTTATCATTCCAATCTAATTGTTTCCGTAATTCTATATTTGGTTTATAAAAAAAAATTTCCTGTTCAACTCCCCATGGAAATGTAATTACTTTATCTTCATCTATATTACCAATTTTTACAACAAACTCTTTTTGATATTCGCTATCACAGGTGAGCATATCTGCACACCGAATTGTAAATCTTGTTTTAATAAAAGTCCAGAGCGAAGTAAAAGCATCTAATAATATATCAGTTCCGACAGGCATTAATAAAAATGGATGAAATCCAGTTAATGCACCAATATAACCCTCTAATCTTACATAACTGCAATGTAAAATATCAGGTTTAAATTCTTTTATCAATTTTTTTAATTGATAAACTTTATAAAATAAATTTAATGGTCCAAATATTTTATAAAATCTATTTATTGGCAAAAAATTAATATACTCGATATTTTTTAAATTTTTATATTCTTCGCTTAATTCAATCTTCTCTACTGTATAAACGATGCACTTAACTTTGTAATTATTATCATTCAATTTTTTTAAAAATTTATAATCATATGGATTATTTAATCCACTGATCGCCAGAAAACAAATTTTCATTTTATTTTTTCAATTCTTTTATTATTGATATAGGCTGTCCATAAGCCAATACATTCGCCGGAATATTTTTATTCACAATTGAACCTGCACCTATAACTGAATTATCACCTATTTTAACACCTGGTAATATTATCACACCAGCACCTATAAAAACATTATTTCCTATATAAACATCAGCTATTTTATAACAATTATGATATATTTTTCCTATTTCGTAACTATTTGAATATGTATAAATCTGGGTATACGGACCAATTGCAACATCATTTCCGATATATAAATTACAATCACTACAATTACAATAAACCCGAACGCCAAGATGTGAATTACTTCCAATAATAATTTTACTATTTTTTCCAATTGCTAAAAAACATTCATCATATATATATGATTTAGTTTCCATATATAAATTTTTTGGATTTTTAATTACAACATTATTAAAAATCCGCGAACCAGGTCCCAATTTGCCTAAAGTTTTTTTCCAGTAAATTAACTTGATAAGATCTATAAATTGAAATATTTTTTTCCACTTCATATTTGTAATTTTAAATTAAAAATAATTTAATCTACTGTAATATTTTATCTTGCTCTCTAAATAATCTTTTATTATTCTTTTAAATATTTTTATAATTTTATTTTTATCTGATAAATTAGATATTAATTTACTTAAAAAAAGTAAAATAGGCTTATTGTGAAAATAATATCTATAGGGAATAATTTTCTGTATTTTTATTAACTCTTCTGAATTGAATTTATCCGTTTTAATCATTGAATCACCATAAACACTATCAACATAATTTTTAATAATACAATTATTATTTTCATATATTTTTCGTATTTCAGTGCCTTCGAAAGGAGTCATTATTGTAAATTGAACTGAATAAGGTTGGGCTTTAATATTAAGATCAAGTGTTTCATCAATTTCTTTTCTTGATTCAAGGGGTAATCCTATAATATTAAAACTATGTATCTTTATCTTTAATTTTTTAGCATAATGAAATATTTCAATTATTTTTTCGTTTTTTACATCTCTTTTTAAAATGTTTTTCCTAATATTTTCATTACCACTTTCAATACCTATACTTATTCCTTCACACTTTGCTTCTTTTAATATTTCCAAAATTTCTTTATCAATTTGCGTTACCTGCCCCATACATCTAAATGGGATATTAATTTCTTTTTGGTAAATTTTACAAAATTCCACTACCCTTTCCTTTTTCATAAAAAAAGTTTCATCCTGTATAAAAAATGAATCATTGTTATAAGCAAAAATAATTTCTCGCATCTCTTCAATAACATTCTCAATACTTCTGAAACGGATATAATTATTTTTATAAATCTTTTTATAAATCGGATTCACACAATACGAACAATTAAATGGACAACCACGTGCAGTAAGAATCGGTGTCCCATGAGAAATCATCAAATTGTGCCGTGTGTCAAAAATTTGTCTGTCAGGAAAAGGCAAAATGTCAAGATTTGTTTCCAAATCTGAATAACCCCTGTCAATTATATTTCCATCTTTTTTATACCAAATTCCATTTATTTCGCCATAATATTCATAATTGTTATTTTCAAATTCCTCAATAAATTTTATTAACGAAATTTCACCTTCGCCTAAACAAAGATAATCGATATCTTGATTTTTTAAAAGTAAAATCGGCGATATTGTAGCATGGATGCCTCCGACCAATATTTTTAGTTTTGGAAATTTTTCTTTTATAAATGAAATAATTTTTGTGGATAATGTTATATTTGTAGACATAATTGAAATGCAAATTAAATGAGGTTGAAAATATTTTAACTTATATAGTAAATTATCATCAATAGCACCATTTAATGTTGTGTCATATAATATCACATTATGATTATATTTTTTTAGTATTCCAATTAGATAAGATATGCCTAAAGGTAAACGCCAATTATTTTTTTGATTATTTGGATAAATAAAAAGAATTTTCATTTTTATATAAAATTTTTTGTTTTTATTTTTTTTAATTTATCAATCAAAATATTATACTTAGTGATTCTGCATTCAGGGCAGTAACGATTACAAAATTTATTATCAAGAACTTTCCTGATTTGCTTAATTCTTTCTTCGCCATTCCAAATATCTTTAAATTTCTGATTATTTATATTTCCAATAGGTTTTAACCATTCATATACATTTAACCTGCCGCAAATAAATACATCTCCGCTTGCAGAAATAATTGATACAAGCGAATTTGCATAACAGGGCACACCATTATTCCCACGTACTTTATTTTCTTGTAAAGCATCTGCAATAATTGAAAAATCTTTATTTTCAAAATGTTTGAGATAATCCAAATTTGTTTCAATATATAAATCAGGATTATCGATTACAGGTCTGAAATGTATATATTTAACCCCTATCTCTTTTAAGATTATGGTTAATTCTTCGAGGTGATTTATATTATCCTGTGTTATAATATAACCTATTCCGCAAACATTAGTCTTTTGTGCTATTTTTTTTATATTATTAATTACTGTATCAAAATTATTTGTTCCTTTAAGTTTTTTATATTCATTTGAATTTGCTGCATCAAGGCTTATTCTTATCCAATCAAATTTATGAAGAATATCTTCATAATTTAAAATAACGCCATTTGTAATTAGTCCTACACCAAGTCCTTTATCATATATATAATTAATTATCTCGATAAAATCTGGATGTAATGTAGGTTCTCCTCCGCCCTCGATTGTTATTCCTTTTGTTCCACCTATTTTCAAATCATCAACAAGGTTAAAAATTACTTCTTTTTTCAAAGTTCCCGGTAAACGATTTCTTAACTCATAATCAGAGCACCAGATACATTTCTGATTGCATTCATTAGTTAATGAAAGTTCAACGCTTATTGGATAAAGAAAATCAGGATTATCTTCATTTGAATTTAACAATGCTTTAAGTTTATCTGGAAATAATAGAATTTTATTAAGACCAATTTCCATTATGCTTTTTACCTCTTTATTTTACAAATTATATAATATCATCTATCTGACTAAAAGTATATCTCTGATTTCCTCGACAGATTTATCGAAATGTTCCCAACCATAATAAATAGGCGGACAACAGTGATGCTCTGCAACCCATTCTGTATTTGGCAAATTTATATTGCTCTTGCAAATAATATGGCAGGGTTCGCCAAATACTTTTCCTGTCTCTTCCTTTAATTTAGTATCAAAAATTATATATTTATAATAACCGCTTTTCATCCCCTTCGGGAATTTAATTCTATTATTAAATATTTGATTATATTTTTCAGCTAATTGATTTTTCCATTCAAGAATCATCGGCAATCTTTCCATTTGAATTATACCAAATGCTGCGGTTATTTCATTCATTCGACAATTAAAACCTTCAATTTTATATTCGAATTTCCCATAATTTCTATATTTTTTTACCCAGTCGATTATATCTTTATTTTTACTTACTACCATACCACCTTCACCCAATGGCATTGTTTTTGTAGAATAAAAGGAATAAAAGCCTGCAAAACCAAAACTGCCTGCATGCCTTTCATTATAAGTGGCACCATGAGAATGAGCGCAGTCTTCAATCAAATATATATTTTGTTTCTCACAAAAATCTGCAATTTCAGATATTTCAAAAGATAAATGTCCACCTATATGTGTTAAAATTACTGCTTTAGTATTTTGTGTAACTTTATCTTTTAATGATTGTAAATCCAAACATAAATCTTTTTTACTGCAATCTGCAAATATTACATTTCCATTATTTTTTTTTACTGCAAATACATCACAAATAAAATTATTCGATTGAACAATTACATCTTTATTTTTTATATCTATATACCGTAAAATTGCTTCAAGCGCTGCACCACCATTACAAACTGCTGCACAATATAATTTAGTATATTCAGAAAATAAATCCTCAAATCTATCGACCATTTTCCCTTCTGATAAAAAATTACTATCAAAAACTTCATCGAGCAATTTATAATATTTTTTTCTAAACTCTATCTCAAATGGAATTTTCATATTATATCCAACCTCTTTATTTGGAATAAAAATTGTCTATTAACTTAGATAGTTTAAGATATTATGCTTCTTTAATAAATACTTTTCATGTTATAAATAAATCTTATCCTTTTAACTTAACATTTTATTATAATTATTAATAAACTCTATCAATTAACTTTCATACTTTCAAGAACAATCTTATCATTGGAAATATATATTGTTAATTAACTTTTGTTTAATTTTATTTTTTTATCTTTTTTTTGCCCTTTAGTCCGAGGATATTTAAATATTATGATTTTATGCTGCATTTTTTTATCCTTGCATACTTTTACAAAATAATAAATTTAATATCTTCAGGTTTATTTTAATCCATTATAATCCATTATAACAAAACTTAATCCTTATCAGTTAATATTTATTTTATCTTTTAAGGATGAAATTTTAGAACCTCCTCTAAAAATTTTTTACTAATTTTCTTACTCTTATTCTTTACCTCTTTTACATAGACTAATCATGATTTATCATATTTATCTTTACACTCTATGTTGTTTAATAATTTTGTAAACACTTTGTAATTGATTTTCATTATTTTATTCTTTTTATTTAAATCTCTTATATATTCGTTGTAATTATGACACTATTCTATTTTTTTTTACTTTATTATATTATTGTTAAGTTTTCAGTTTTCGCTGTTCGCTGATCAACATTCTTCTTTTCTAATTACACTAATTTATACTAATTTTTTAATTAATAATTTATTAAAAACTTCACAAACTTCACGTCGGAGGTTAAACTCTAAAACCTTTATAAACTGTGTTCGCTTCGATATTTTTAATCACTACTGCTCCAGCACCGATAATTGCATTTTCACCAATTTCTATTTTATTACTTATAACGCAACCTATCCCTAAAAATACTGCTTCACCAACTGTTATGTTTCCTGCCATAATTACGCCAGGACAAATATGCGAATGAGAACCTATCTTACAGTCATGATCAATTGTCGAATTTGGATAAATTATAACATTGTCTCCAATTTCAACATTTATACCAATTGAAACATTCTTCATTATTAAAATATTTTTTCCTAATCTTACATTTCTTGCGAGTCGAGCAGATGGATCAATTAAATTTATCCCTTCAAAATTTTTTGCTACTAAATTATTATATATTTTCCGTCTAATATTATTATTTTTATCTGTTCCAACGCAATTTAAAGCATATTTAATTTTTCCAGAAAATTTTTCTAAGACTTCGTCATTTCCTAAATATTCGTAATTCATAATTTCTTCGGATTTTTCAAGTGCAATATATCCTATAATCTTATAGTCATTAGCATAAAATTCTTCTATCATATCAATTGCAATTCTTGACAAACAACCACCACCGACAATAATTAATTCATTCATCTTCTTAACTTACTCCTATTTACTATTTAAGTTTTAATAATAAATTTATTATGAATAAGATCATATTTTTCATTATCGCTCAATTTTATTTTTCCGAATACAAACAATTCGATTGCGAAATATTTGATTTATTAAATTTTTTTCTTTAAAATTTTTATATTCAAGAAATTAACTCAATAAAATTATCTAATTCATCAAAAAACATATCAACTGTATTTCCGAAATCCTCAACTAAATTTTGCATTTTATCCCAGTTCAATTCAAACAAATATGCATTTCTAAAAAAATGACGGAAATTTTTATATTCAACTAATTTTAAATATAAATTTTCACTAATAACTTTTGGTCTTATATCTTTAATCTCAATAATCATTTTTTTTAATAAATCAGAATGATAAATTGATTTATCAATATTATTTCCAAAAACATTAGCAATATTTTTTAAAATATTTTCTATACCATTATAAAAATTATGAAGGATATAACCATAGACAGAAGCATCAAATTTATCAGGTATTTTATTTTGATTTTTTTCTTTTAATAATTCTATATCTTCCTTTAATTTAATAATCTTTTTCCTTTCAAATTCTATCTCTGCGATAAGTGTTTTGATTATAATTTCAGATATTTTCATACAACACCTCGCACTTTTGTAAGACAATTTTTTTAAAGTTTTCATCGTCATCTAAATCAAACAAATCAATTTTAAAATCCAAATTAATGTCTAAATCTCTATATAATTTAAAAAAATCTTCCTGTTTTTTCAAACCAATAATCCCAATATCTAAATCTGATTTTGAATTAAATTTTTCTTCATTTAATGCACTGCCAAACATTACTATTTTTTCAACATCATATTTTTTTACAATATCTTTAATTATATTTTTCACTTCATTAAGTTTTAAAAAATACTTTTTATTTTCTTTTTGATTATCTTCTATTCTTTTTTCTAAATTTATTAAATAAATATTTTTCATTTAGTCAGGGACACTCTTTAAAAAATTTAATTTTTTATTAAATAATTTATCTGTCAAATTATAAAGATAAATATAGCATTGTCGGAGACATTTGATGGAGGCAGGTTTGGTGGGGACAGGCGTCACCTCTTCCTCTCATATTTTAAAACTTTAATATAATTTTTTAAGTATTGAAGATATTTATTATAATTCATAAAATTAATTGTAAACAGCCAACTTTTTTCTTTTGTGTAAATTTACGAATTTTACTGGCATATTTTCTTCTGGCAACTAATCTCGCTAATCTACACTAAAGTTTTTATTTAATGATTTATAAAAAACTTCACAAACTTCACGTCGGAGGTTAATTCACTGTGACATTTTTTCACCTCTTTTATTTTCAATTATCTATTTATTAAAATATAACTTTATCCCCCATTCATAAGAACGACCCTGTGGATAAAATTCTGCTGTCACTGGATTATAATATATTATATTGTTGTGAACCATATCTTTTAATATTTCAATTTCTTCTTCATTAAATTTGCCTTTACTTATTCTGCACTTATTTACAAATTTTATTAATACTTGTTCATTTAATTTTCTGTTTTTTTCTGTCGCATAATCTATTATCATATTCCGTATTTTTATTTTATACTCTTCACAAACCTTCTCTACTTCTTCTTCAAAAAATCTGCTTAATAATAATTGTATCTCCCACATACTACCGCCCACTGTGTCCCATACCTTTTCTA
>DAONJL010000072.1:0-9599 GCA_035405645.1 bacterium
ACTTACTATTCGTAATGCTGCAAAGGGGTATACCATGTCTGGGATATTTTCTGGATTGCGCATATAAAACACACTTTAAGTTTGCGGCAAAAATTAATAGGATTAAATCCGCTAACTGGTTTGCCGGGTAATGTTTTAATTTCAAAATTTACTAACGAATTACTTGCACAACAGAAGCAATTTTATTTTTGTTATATTGATCTTGATAATTTTAAGGTTTATAATGATTATTACGGTTTTGATAAAGGTGATAAAGTAATATTATATACTGCTGATTGTTTAAAAAAAATATTTGGAACTGATAAAAATAATTTTATTGGACATATTGGTGGAGATGATTTTGTATTGATACTACAATCAGAAGATTTTGAAATACACCTCAAAAATTTTATCAAAGAGTTTGATGAAGGGATAAAGCAATTCTATAAACCTAATGATATACGTATAGGTGGGATAATAGCAGAAGGACGAGATGGTGTTAAAAAGAAATATGGATTTGTATCGCTTTCAATAGGAGTTGTGCCAACTGCAAATCATAAATTTCATTCGATATTTCAAATTTCTGATACTGCTGTGATGGTTAAAAAGAAAGCTAAATCAATACCAGGCAGTAATTATTATATAGATAAAAGAAAAGATAATATGTATGATGATAAATTTAACGATATAAAAATTTTATTGAATGAAGAACCATATAGTATTCGTATAATAAAACATTTGTTAACGCCATTTAATTTTAATATTATTGAAGCAAATGGAAAAGAGGAAATGTTAGTTAATTATATTAAATATGAGCCTGATGCAGTAATAATAGATATGGAAATTAACTCGATTATAGATGTTATTAAAGAAATACGAGCCCATGAACAAAAATATAGACTGAAAAGAAGTTATACACTTGCAGTCAGTGAACCACTAAATCAAAATGATGTAATATCAATAATCAAAGCAGGTATAGATAATATTATTACAAAACCAATAAGCAATGAAGTAGTAATAAATAAAATAAAAGAAATTATTAAAATTAAAAATAATTAAGAGGTGATTAGAATGGCATTATTTTTACTTGCTGATGATGAAGTTCAAGTAGAACAACTTATCAGATTTAAACTTATAAAAGAAGGACATAGTTTAGATTATGCTAAAAATGGAGAAGAAGCATTAAAAAAAATTGCAGATACCTCAAAAAAATATGATATAATAATTCTTGATATTATGATGCCTGTATATGATGGTTTATATGCTTTAAAAAAAATTCGAGAAATAGAAGCATATAAAAAAACACCTATTATTATGCTTACAGCAAAAGGTAATGAAAATGATGTAATTCAAGGTTATGATTTAGGTGCTAATGAATATATTACAAAACCTTTTAGTCCGTCAGAATTTTATGCGCGTATAAAAAAATATTTGGTTAATAATACATAATAAAAAATAGTTGAAAAAAATTAACAATTTTATTTGTGATTTATTCTTATTAATATTTAATAAGATTGTGTGAAGAAAAAAATATTTTTTATATTTGGAGGAATTAAATATAGCAATGCTTAAAGAAAAATTTTTGAGTCAAAAATATGAAATAAATTTCACTGATGAGGATATAGAATTTTTTAATTCAGCAAGAGAAAATTATTTATTAGATGTATTAGAAAAAACAGTCCTTCTTGATAAACATTTATTTTTTTTAACTGAACTAAAAGAACTTAATGATTATAAGGATTTAATCTATGAATGTAATCGACTCACGCATAGTATAAAAGGTACAGGCTATTCTTATGGTTTTAAATTTATCAGTGAAGTTGCATTTTGCCTTGAAGAGTTACTTAATTATGTTTTGAATAATATGAATGAAAAAATTGAAAAAATACAAAGTATTTTTAAAGCCTGTGTAAACATTAATGATTTGTTAAATGATGTAATAAAAAATTATTTCTTTAAAAATACAGAATATAATGTTTCGGACGAATATAATCAAAAACTCTTTAAATTTATAAACGAAACTGACAAAATTCTAAAAGAAGAAAATGTAAAAAAAGATGATATAAATAAAAACATTTTAATTTGTGGTAATAATGCTTTTATTTTTAATAATATAACTCGATTATTTAAAAATAATAGAAATTTTATTTTTTATTATGCACCAGGTTTTTTAGAAACTTTTTATGAAATTATAAACAGAAAAATAGATTTTGTGTTTTCTGAATTTTATCTTAATGAGTTTAATGCGTTTGCTATTTATTCAACTTTGAAAAATACACCTAAATATTCAACTATTCCATTTTATTTTATTGTATCTGATATAAATGCTTTACTTATTAAAAATAAAATTCCAAAGAAAATTATTCTGTTTAAGGATAAGGATTTATTTACAAATATTTCTAATATCATTCAAAAGTGAGATAAAAATTTGATGGTTCTAATTTATAAAATAATTACTAATTTGATTTAAAAGCCATATAAAAAGCGAACAAATTATTTTTATTTGACAATTGTTAATTTTATGATTAAATTAAAAAAAAAATAAATTTAGAAAGGTGATGAATTATGAATAAATATAATTATTTTATTTTTGGATTGATTGGATTAATATTATTAAATATTGCTTGTGGCAATAGCGATAAAATAAGTAATCGTATTTATAATGGTTCTTTTTTGCCAAGCCAGATAATAAATGATGAATATGTGCTAAGACAATATATAATTTATAAAAATGAAGAAATTTTTGTTGATTCAAATCCGCAATTAATATCGGCTGCTCCTCCTTATTCACAATTATATAATAAACATTCTGCGCCTAATCGTATAAGTGGTGTAACACTTACTCTTGTCGCTGATGTTGCAGCACCAATATATAATGGAATGACATTACAAGCGACAAATATTGCTGAACACGCAAATTATGTTTTTGTAAGTTATAATACTGCGGGTGATAGTTTTATTGGTGCCATACAAGATATTCAATTGACAAATGCAAGGAGTCCGCGTTTAATATCGCAAGTTATTTATCATAATTCAGATGTATCTGCAATAACATTAAATGGACCGCGTGAAGTAATTTTAGCAATGGCAACAGATATTGATGCAAATACTCAATTTATCAAACCTGCACTTATGGGTGTTATAAGTTTGGGCTCGCAATTTAGTTTTGAGAATAATAAAGTTTTTAAACAAGTGCCAGGTTATTCTGCTGTATCAGTTGAAGTTTATAATGATAAAATATTTCTCGTATCTGGTGATAATGCTGGTTTGACTGTATTTAATGCGAATACTTATGATAGTATAGCATACATTCCTATTTCAGATGCACGTGATGTTTCTTTTTATAATAATTTTATTTATGTATATGCTGGCACGCCTGGAACTCTGTATAAAATAAATGCATCAACTTACCAAATTAGCGATAGTTATATTTTAGGCGGTTCAAATAAACCCCAGGAAAAATCGTCAATTGTTATTTCCGGGAAATTCGCATTTTTAGCTGCTAATGATAGTGGTGTTCAGATATTTAATCTGGATAGTGAAGCATTGGTCACGACAATTCCGAATCCTGTAGTACCAGGTCTCTCTCCTGATAGTGTAGTTGCGAATTCTGTTACAGTTAACGGCAGTTATATTTTCATTGCAAATGGTGAAGCAGGTGTCAGAGTTTTTAAAAATACGACAGGCACAATTAGTAATGCTAATTCAATTTCTCTTGAAGATAAAGGTTATTTAGTTTTAGGTTTAAAGCAATCTGCTAATGAAATATATTGTTATAATGATTATCTTGTTGTAGCTTCTGGTATCGGCGGTGTTAAAATTATAGCAATTGATGGTATATAAAAAAAATAGCGATTCTAATTATTTTAAAAGTGAGGTAAAAAAATGCCAGATTTACCAGGTTATTTAAGCAATAATTTTTATTTTCATATTAAAGAAAAAATTGTAAATGATTATAAATGTAATAGTTATTATTTTTTTTGTAAAGAAAAAGAGATTATAAAAAAATGGACGCATTTCTTTTTGTTTTATAAAAAAGGAGTTGGAATAGTAATATTTATTTTTATTTGGTTGTTTTTATTATCATTAAGAAGTGCGGTCATTTCTTCTGATTTTTTAGAATTGCGGAATCAAGGAAAATATCAAGAAGCACTGGCAGAACTTGAAAAATTAATAGCAGCCGAACCAGAAAACTATGATTATAGATTACATCAAGGTATAATATTAAGTTGGCTCGGGAAATATTCTGAAGCAGAAAATATATTAAAAAAAATTATTGAGCGTTATCCTGATTATTTTGATGCTCGTATTTCTCTTGCCAGAATTTATTTTTGGCAAAATCTTTATTCTGATGCTGAAAATCAAATTAATTATGTCTTATCAAAAAAATCTGATCATACAGAAGCACTTGAATTATTTGAAAAAATAAAAATTACGAAACAAACAGATTATACAAAATCTCAAATTCTTGATAATGTACTTTCTAACCGAAACGAGAATAAAGACATTTCATTAATTAAAAGACTAAAAAATATTCGAACCATTAATTTATTCTCAACTCTGAATGTTTTACGCGACTATGAACCAACACTAAATAGATATCCTTATAAAGAAATAACTTTTCGCGCAGGCGTTAGTTACACTATATTTTATAAAAATTATCCACTGGATATTTTTTATAAAACAGGATATATAAAGCAAATAAATACAAATTGGCGTGATAATGAATATTATTTATCCATAAACACACTTACAATTAATGCAAATTATTCATTTGAAAAAATAAATTTAACAAGTTATTTAAGTGTTAATCATTACAATAATCAAGGTGTGTCATATTTTAAAACATCAAAAGATAAATTAAAAGTGCGCCCTTTCATTCTTATAAATCGCGAAATGACAGATTTTTACAAATTATATTTTGCTTATTCTATAGAAGATTGGTATAAAAAATCAGAAAGTTCACGGAGTTTATTTGTTGAAGATTTGCATTCGTTATCTTTTTCAAATGTATTTTTATACAGAGAGAATTATTATTCAATAGATTATTTACGCGCCATATATTCAAATGAATCAGTTCGTAATTATTCTGATTATATAATACAAATAAACAGATTATTTGCGCAAACAAATACTTATGATTTACGATTAAATCTTAAATACAAATATCGAGATTACAAACATTCACATTTGCAATTTTATTTTTTAAAAACTGAATACTTGTCTAAATCTAAAAGTATATCAAAATTTGAATACAAACTTGGTTATGAATTAAGTTTAGTTAAACCTTATACAACAATCGGTCATAAATTTGAAACAAAAATAATCTGGAAAATTAACGAGACAATAAATTTATCAAATACAGCTGATTATTTTTTTCAATCTGCAAAAGATAAAGATAGAGAATATAATGTTAGATTAAATTTAGAATACAAATATTAATTCTTTGTATAAAAAAATTTTGAATTTCATTAAGTATAATTTTAAAAAATTTATTACTTATTAAAACCAGTTCGTTTCATTTCACCCCAAGTTTGCACATTTGAAAAATAATCAACAATTCCTTGCAACCGCCAGATAAGAGTTAATTGTCGATAACCTAAATTTTCTAAAAAAGAAAAGAAAACAATTTTTAAAATATCATCTAATGAAGGGTATTTTTTAAAAGAAAATTCTTCAATAAAAACAGATAATATAGAAATAAGAACGCCCCAGCCATAAGCAACAAAAAAGAACAAAATAGCAAAGTAAATATTTAAAGAGCCAGTAATAAAACCAACAACTGAATAAAGATAACCAGCTAATTCAATAATAGGACTAATCATTTCAAAAATTAAATAAAAAGGCAAAGCAAATAAACCAACAATTTTGTATTTTGGATTAAATAACATTTTTTTATGTTTAATTATTGTTTCCATTGTGCCTCGTTGCCAACGACTTCGCTGTCTTGCAAGAATAGTTGTATTTTCAGGTGCTTCAGTCCAACAAACAGGGTCAGGTGTAAAATAAATTTTGTAAGGAATTTTATTTTCTAAACAATACTTATGAATTTTTACAACAAGTTCCATATCTTCGCCAACAGTATTATGTGAATAACCACCACATTGTAAAACAATATCTTTACGAAACAAACCAAACGCACCAGAAATAATTAATAAACAATTTAAAACATCAAAAGCAATTCTACCAGCTAAAAAAGCACGGAAATATTCTATAATTTGAAACATAGGAAGCATTTTATTTGGAAGTTTAATATTAACAACCTGTCCAGCTTTAATTTCACAACCATTGGCAATTCTAACAATACCGCCTGTAGCAACAGTTTTATCAGGATTTTCAATAAAAGGACGAATACATCTTAATAATGAATCTCTTTCGAGGATTGAATCAGCATCAATGGAACAAAAGTAATTATATCTGGCACAATTTATACCAGCATTTAATGCATCAGCCTTTTTACCATTTACTTTATCAACCACAACAAGATTTTTATAAATTTTTGAACGATAAATATTTTTAATAGGTTGATGTTTAAGTTGAAGTTTTATTGCTTTATGAGAAACTTTTAAATCAAAATTTTTTATTAATACTTCAAGTGTTTTATCAGTTGAACCATCATTTACGATGATTAATTCATATTCAGGATACTCTAACATTAATAAAGATTTAACGCTTTCAACAACAGTTAATTCTTCATTATAAGCAGGTGCAATAACTGAAATTGGTGGAACAATTTGATACTTGAAATAATCTTTAAAATTAACCAATCTTAATCTTCTTAAATATAAAATAACACCGTAAAAAGATAAAAATAGAAGTAAAGTATAGACAGAATTTAACAAAATAAAATAGTATAAAATAAAAGTATTAAAGAAATTAGTCATTGTTAAAAAATTTTAAGTTAAACTTAATTCATCAATAACCATATAAGCCATATCAACAGCATATTTATCAGTAGAATTCATAATAATATTTTGTAATTCTTCTTTTCCTTTTTTACCTAATTTATATAAACCAACAGCAGTGAAATATCGAATACTCCAATCTTTATGTGTAATATATTTTTTTATATAATCAATAATATTATCATCAGAAATTTTATAAATATTTTTTAAAATAATTTTAGTAAGTAAATCATTATTTTTATCTAAAAGATTTTTTAATGTTTCAATGTTTATTGGATATTCAAGTTCGCTTGCAATATTTATTGCAGCAGCAACAATATTCAAATTAGAATGATTTATATAATAATCAATTTTTTCAATAAAAGTATAATCATTTATAATAGCAATTATTTCAAGCAAATGAACAATATTAATTTCATTTTTTTCATTTTCAAGTAATTCAATTATTGTATTATATGCTTTTTTACCAAATTTAATAATTACTTCTCTGGCTTTTTCACGAACCAAACTATTATCACTAAATAAATATTTAGCAATAATTTTAATTGATTTTTCATTATCTAAATTAGATAAAGCAACAATAGTTGCAGCACGAACATCAGCTGATTTATCATTTAGCATTTTTTCAAAAAAATTATTATTTAAACCATCGTAGTATTCTAATCTACCTAAATGATAAAGTGCTTTAACTTTTTTCCACCATTTTTTATTTTTCGCTTCTTCTAATAAAAATTTATAAACAGAAAGTTCTTTGCTTAATTTGATAATTTTATCTTTAAATTCACCTTTTATCACATTCAAAATTTCATCACTTGTCATTAAATAAATTGGATAATTAATTGGTTTAAATTGCGATATTGCTTCTTCTAAACTTATTTCGTCGTATAAATAATTATTAATAATAAAACTATACTTTTCTTTTAAGATTGATTTAATTTTATTTTTTCTTTCATTAATTTTTCTGTGAATTACTAAAATAATAAATAAAATAAAAACAAGAGTAATCATTATTAATAAAATATTTTTCATAAACAAAAGATTTTTTATTAATTGATTTTTTTCAGTTTCATTTAACATTTTTGGTTCTAATAATAAAAATTCATTTTTATAATAAGGTAAAGGAAAAATAATTGTTAATAAAAGGAAAAATTTTAAAAAAGGTTTAAAATAATTTTTTTTAATGCATAATAAAGAAAAAGAAATTGATAAAAAAATTTGTGAAATAAAAAAAATATATTCTGAAAATATAAAATTAGTAAAAGAATTAATTGAAAAAGAAAAAGAAATAAGAAAAAGAATAATAAAAAAAATCAACCAAAAATATTGATTTTGCTTATAAATATTTTCATAAAAGATTGTTAAATCTTTTTTTAGTTTATGAATATTTATTATTAATATCAATATCAAAAAAACAATATAATAAGGAACAAAAGAATAATAAATACTATAAGTCCAGATTTTTCTTAATTCTATAAATTTTGGTAAGATAAGAAAAAATTGAAATAATATTAAAAAGAAAAATATTAACTTACCATTTAAAGTTTTAAATTTTTTTAGGAACATAAATATTGTTAGAAAGTTTATTTGTAAAAGGCATTTTATAATTTTTTAAAAATAAAATTAAGTTAAATATTTTTTGATTTTTACATAAAATTCATAAGGACTAAATGGTTTAATAATATATTCAGTTGCACCGAGTTCGTATGCTAAAATTATGTCTTCTTCTCTATTTTTAGTTGATAATATAATAATAGGAGTATTTTTAAATTCATTAATCTCACGAATTTTTTTTAAAGTATATAAACCATCACAAACTGGCATCATTATATCAAGAATAATTATATCATATTTTTTTGAACCTTGAGTTAATTTATTTAATGCTTCTTCACCATTTACAGCATAATCTAATGTATGCCCTTCTTTTTCTAATTTGAATCTTATTATTTTTTCAATAAATTTATCATCATCTGCAAGTAAAAAATTAGCCATAAATTTACCTCATATATTTTATTATTTAAAAAATTGTAAGTAATTAATTAATTCATTCTGCCAATCTGGAATTTTTATATTAATTGTCTTTAATAATTTATTTAATGCTAATTTAGAATTCAAAGGTCTTTTAGCAGTATCATTAGTATTAACTGTTTTTATTTCTTTAATTGACTTTTTAAAATTAAAAAAATTAGCAATAAAAAGTGCAATATCAAGTCTTGAAGAATAACCATAATTTACAACATTATAAATTCCAAATTTATTATTTTTTATTAATTCTAAAATAACGAGATTAACAGTGTTATAAGAAGTTAAAGTGCCATATTGGTCAGAAACAATTTTGATTTCTTCATTATTTTTTATTTTATTGACTAAATTTGAAACAAAATTTTTCTTTTGAGAATTTTGACCATAAAGCCATTCTGTTCGAATAATAAAATGTTTTTTATTTTTTAATATTTCCTCTTCACCTTTAAGTTTTGTCCAACCATAATAGTTTATAGGATTTGGTTTATCTTCTTCAGTATAACATTCAGTAATTGGTTTTGTTCCATCAAAAATATAATCAGTGCTAATATATAGAATTGGAATATTAAATTTAATAGAGAATTCAGTTAAATTTTGTGTGCCAATAACATTTACATTAAAACATTTTTCTTTTTCTATTTCTGCATTATCAACATTAGTATAAGCAGCAAAATGAAAAATAAATTCAATATTATA
>DAONJL010000073.1:0-9258 GCA_035405645.1 bacterium
AATTAGTGGAGAAACACTTTCTGTTCCACCTTTCTTAAATTTAATTTTTACTATTTTATGGACTGTAGCTATTATGAATGCAATAAATTTAATTGATGGGCTTGATGGCCTTGCAGCTTCACTATCTATCATTTCTTCACTCACGCTTTTTATTTTTTCTATAAACCGAGCAAACATTGATATTGTCTCTTCTTTTATTTGTATTGCATTAGCAGGTAGTTTATTAGGTTTTATTAAATACAATTTACCGCCTGCTGAAATTTTTATGGGTGATTGCGGAAGTTTATTTATTGGTTATATTCTTGCTGTTATTGGTTTGATTGGTTTTAATAAAAGTAGCACTGCTATGACTTTGCTTATTCCAATTGCTTCTCTTATCATTCCAATTAGTGATACAATTATTGCTATAATTAGACGCTCGATGCGTAAAAAAAGAATTTTTGATGCTGATAAAGAACATATTCATCACAGATTATTAAATATTGGATTAAGTGATAGACAGGTTTTAATTATCTTAATTATTATTAGTTTGTATTTTTCTGTTATCAGTCTTTTAATGATAAATCTTTCAAGACAGGCATCTCTTATTCTTTTCATTTTAATGTTATTTAGTATTATTATCTTATTGTCATTCCTTAAAAAAATTGAAATCAGATTTTATCTCAAGAAAAAAAGCAGTAATAATGGTCAATAATTTTTTTAAATTTATTTTTATTATCCTTATCCTTTTTTTTTCTTTTTCTTGTTCTTCAAAAAAAAATAAATATCCTGATGAATTAAATAATAAAATTAATTTTTATTTAGAACAATATAAAAAATTTCCTGACGATGTTATTTTTTTAATTCAAATTGCAGAATTATTATTTGAAAATAATTATCTAAATGATAGTCTTAATTTTTTAGAAAAAGCAGAAAAAAAAATTGAAAAAAACAATAAAATAGATTTAGAAAAAATTTTAAAATTAAAAATTAAAATTTTAGAAAAACAAAATAAATTATCAGATGCTATATATAATTGCAAAAATTTATTGAATGTTAATAATAATATTGAAAATTATATACTATTATCTGATTTATATTTCCAAAATAAAGACTATTTAAAAGCAATAAATATATTAGAAGAACTAATTGCAAAAGAACCAAATAATATTATTATCTTAACAAAATTAGGAATAAATTTTATAAAACTAAATCAATTTGAAGAAGCAGAAAAATATTTATTGAAAGTAATAGAACTTGATTTTTCTAATATTAAAGCACATTATTATCTTTCGATTTTATACAATAAAATTGGTGAAAATGATAAATTTATTTCAGAACTCGATAAAGTAATTTTATATGGGAAAAATTCAAATGAACCAGAAGTTTCTTTTGCTTTTGGTATTAAAGCAGAACTATTTGAAAAAGAAAATAATTTTGATAGTGCAGAAGTTTATTTTAAAAATGCTATTGCAATAAATAATAAAAACTGGGAAATTTATTTTAAGTATGCACTATTACTTTTTAAAAAAGAAAAATTTGTTGAAGCAATCGAAGAATTAAAAACTGCTTTTTCATTAAATAAAAATAATTATCTAATTCCTCTTTTAATTGGTGATATTTATAAAGAAAAATTAAAATTAGAAAAATTCGCTATTAAATATTATTTTGCTGCTTATGAACTAAATAATAACTCAATTGAAATTTTAGATAAAATAGGAAATTATTATTTTAATGAACGGGAATATAATCAGGCAATTTATTATTTTGAAAAAATTGTTGATTTTAATCAAAAAAATTTCTATACTCTTGATGCTTATTTAAAAATTATTTATATGCTTGATAATTATGGTAATCATAAAACTGCTTTACAACGATTAAATCAGGCACTTAATTTATTTCCTGATGCTTATGAATTATATTTTCAAAAAGCAATTATATATGAGAAACTAAATAATTATTCAGCAGCAATTGAAAATTATTTAGAAACAATTAAATTAAATGAAGATTTTGATTCTCCTTATATTTTTGCAGCAAAATTATTATATGAAACTAATCGTAAAGAAGAAGCATTAAATATTTTAGAAAAATGTTTGCAAAAAATAAAAGATGAAAATTTAAAAATTAATGTTGAATTATTTATAAAAAGAATAGAAAATAAAGAAAACGATGGAGAACAATAACAAACAAAAATTATTTACTGTTTCTGAATTAAATAGACTAATAAAAGAAATACTCGAAGTAAATATATATGAAGTTTATGTAACAGGTGAAATTTCAAATCTAAAATATCAATCATCAGGTCATATCTATTTTTCATTAAAAGATGAAAATAATTCTGTAATTAGATGTGTTATCTGGCAATACTATGCTAAAAATTTAGATTTCAAATTAAAAGATGGCGATAAAATCAATGTATCTGGTTATCTTGATGTTTATATCACTGGTGGTTATTATCAAATAAAAGTAATAAAAGTCGAACAAGCAGGAATAGGAAAATTATTATTAGAATTTGAAAAACTCAAAAAAAAATTAGAAGCCGAAGGTTTATTTGATAAGAAATATAAAAAAAAATTACCGCGATTTCCTCAAACAATTGGCATAATCACTTCACCGACTGGTGCTGCAATACAGGATATTCGTCGTGTCATTTCTTCAAGATATCCAATTGTAAAATTATATTTATATCCTGTGGCAGTTCAAGGTGATAATGCTAAATTTGAAATTGTTGAAGGCATAAAATACTTTAATGAAAAATTTAATGTTGATTTAATTATTTTAGGCCGTGGTGGTGGTTCAATTGAAGATTTGTGGGCTTTTAATGAAGAAATAGTTGCTCGTGCTATTTTTGCTTCTAAGATTCCAATTATTTCTGCAGTTGGTCACGAAATTGATTTTACTATTTCTGATTTTGTTGCTGATATGCGAGGTGCTACTCCTTCAGCTGCTGCTGAAATCGCTGTTCCTGATATGAAAGAACTACTTAAATATATTTCCTCACAAACTGAATTAATGAAAAGACTTTTATTAACAAATTTAAAAATAAAAAAAGATTTATTTACTCGTTTAAAAAATTCTAAATTTTTATTAAATCCTATTAAACTAATTGAAGAACCAATGCAGAGACTTGATTTTCAAAATGAGTATTTACAAAAAGCTATTTTAAATATTTTTAATAATAAAAAAAATAAATTCAATACACTTCAAAATGCTTATGTTTTAAATAATTTAGAATATCAATTCATTAAACGCAAAGAACGAATAAAAAATTTGTTTGAAAAAATTAAATCTATTTCTGCTTTTTATTTCAAAAATTATTTTAATAAAATTAATGAACTAAATATTTCTTTAAAACTTTTATCGCCATATAATATTTTAGAGAGAGGTTATTCTATTGCTTCATTAAAAAATAAAATTATTAAAAATGCTAATGATTTAAAAATTGATGATGAACTCACTATTACTTTTTTTAAAGGGAAAGCTGACACCAAAGTAAAAAAAATAATTACAAAGGAGAGTTAATATGTCAAACGAATTAAAAAAAAATAATTCGAAAACTTTTGAAGAGAAATTAATTGAATTAGAAAATATAGTAAAAAAACTTGAAGGAACTGATATGCCATTAAATGAAGCAATTCAATTATTTGAAAGCGGAATAAAATTATCTAAAGAATTAGAGGACGAATTAAAAAATGCTGAATTAAAAATTGTTAACCTTTTAGAAACAAAAAAGGAAAAAGAAAAAAAAGAGAATGAAGAAAATCATAATGAACTAAATTTTGAATTATGAAGACAATCCATATCAAAGTATATGATGCAACAGAAGATTTATTTTTAGAATTACAACATAAAAATCTTATAAAACTATTTATTCCTTCTAAAAAAACATTTAATCTACCATTAAACAAAAATATGGTTGATACTATTTATTTTACTAATGAAATTTATGGTTCACATAAATTAATTTGTGTTGGTATAAATTCCACAACAATAAAATTAAATTATCATCCTGATAATGAAGATTTTATTTTGCTAAATAATACAAAATATGAATTTAAACCTTTGTTTTTAATAATAGGCTTAATAAAACAAGAGAAATTACAGGAAAAAATACATAATAACACAATATCAAATGACGATATAATTGCAATAAGATTAAAATTTAATCATCCATTATTAAGCTTTTTTACTATGTTAAAAGATACAGTTCATTGTGAAGTAACAACAGCAGAAACCAATAAAATGAATCCAATATTTTTTGTTACAGAACCAACTAATTTAA
Organism: bacterium; assembly: GCA_035405645.1. GTDB lineage: Bacteria > JAGOBX01 > JAGOBX01 > DAONJL01 > DAONJL01 > DAONJL01. Next base: position 4,262 of record DAONJL010000073.1, read on the forward strand.
AACAAATTTTTTTAACAATGAATGATTATACAGCAAAACTTATTTATTAACTTTTTTCAAAACAATTAGTTATAGCAAAAAATTAAATTATTAAGAAGCCACAATAATTAAAAAAATTTTCACAAAAAATACCATAATAAAAAGAATAAAAAATTTTATTGGTGTATTTTACATATTTAGTAAAATTTTTTCATATTTTTTTAAAGACCAGAAGAGGTTATAGTAATAAAAAAATAAATGACAAAAGAAAATTAAATTAATTTTAATCGCAAGATAAATAATTAAATGTTCAAAAAAAATAATAACATTTTTTTATAGAAAAAGATATTTCGATTTTTCAAAATTTTGACGAAAAATCAAAATTATTAAATTCACAAATAAAACTTCTATAACTCTTACTCTATTTTTTGATTAAAGTTTTTTAATTTTTTACCGATAATAAATAATAGAAAATAAGTAAGTAGTTAAATGTCCCCTCCCAACAGACAAACTACTTATTAATGAGTAAAAAGTCGATGTCTTTTGACATCGACTTTTTAATTTTTTGATTTAATAAATATTCTAAATTTAAATAGCCAGCAACTGAAATATTTTATAAATGCTTATTGTATCTACTAAAACACAAATCATTTATTTTTACTGTGGTTTAAAAACAGCAATAATTAAAATTAGTAAAGTAAATAATAAAACAAAATTAGCAAAAATATCACCATATCTTGTATAAAATGTTTTAATTTTCTTATTTACTAATTCACTTTCTATTAATATTTCACTCTTTTGAATTGGTATTTCTTTTTTTATATTCCCTTTTAAATCAATAACAGTTGTAAATCCAGTATTTGTACAACGAAAAAGCGAAACACGATTTTCAATAGCACGAAAAACAGCAAGTGAATTATGCTGATAAGAAGCAGCAGCACTTTTCGACCAACCATCATTTGTAAGATTAATTAAAAAATTTGCACCCTGTTTTACAAATCTGCGCGTTAGTTCACCAAATACATCCTCAAAACATATTATTGTTGCAAACTTACCTTTTTCAATTTCAAATAAAGTAAATTCAGTGCCAGCAGTATAATCAAATGTTCCAAGTAATTTCGCTATCCATTTCATTAAAAAAAATTTTTTAATTAGTGGTAATGTCTCACCAAAAGGCACTAAATGAATTTTATCATATCTTTTTAAAATTTCTAAATTTGAATTAATTAAAAAAGCAGAATTATAATATTCATTTTGCTTTTTCTCAAAATTTGTATTTAATAAAATATAACCAGAGTATTTATTAAAAATATTTTTAAAAAAATTATACCACTCTTGATTTATAAAATAATGCTTATTTGTTTTTACATCATATTCAATTATATATTCAGGAATAACTGATTCAGGAAAAACAATTATCTCAGGTTTTTCATAAGCAGCACGCAAACATAATTCATATAATATTTTAAATCGTTTATTTCTATTTATCCAGTAATCTTCATACAAATCAAAATTTGGTTGTAGCATTGCAACATTTATATATTCTTGAATTTCACTAAACTTTTTCTGAGTATCATAACCATATAAAAAAACAATAAAAAAAATAATTAAAACAGCCACACCTTCAATTAAAATTCTGTTGAATGTAAATTTTGAAAGAAATAAAAATGCAATCGTAGTATTAGCAAGAGCAACAAGAAAAGAAATACCAAAAACACCTGTTATTTCTGCAAGTTGAATTAATATTGTAAAATTATATTGTGAATAACCAAGCACACCCCAGGGAAAACCAAAATAACCAGAAGAGCGTAAAAATTCAATTGAAACAAGCACAGCAGGAAACAAAAAAGTAGTAATAAAAAATAATCTATCTGCAATGTATTTATAAATAAAAAATGTAACGCCAAAATAAATTGCAAAAACAATAAGCATAGCAGGTAATGCTAAAATATTAAATATATAAATCCAATAAATATGCCCTGCACAAAACACAAAACCCATTATCGAACCAAGTATAAATGCTTCTTTTGGTGTTAATTCATCAATTGCAATTAATATTGGGACAAAAGCTATGTAAGCAAAATATGACTGGTCATTTGGAGAAAACGCTAAAAACAACAAAACACCTGATAATATAGCAAATGCTATTTTATCTTTCGTAAGCATTTATTATCCTCTATGATATGGATGTTTATTTATTATTGTGAATATGCGATATAATTGTTCACTTAACACTAATAAAGCAATTTCTGATGTAAATGTAAAATCCGATAATGATAATAATAAATCACATTTTCTTTTTATTTCTTCCTCTATACCTTCTGCTTCACCTATAAAAAAATTTATATTATCATTATTTAATAATAATCCATTTATTTTTTGTGCGAAATTGATTGTATCAAATTTTTTACCTTCTTCTGTTAAACAAATATTGTAATTTTTATTCTTTTTATATTTTTCAAATACTATCTTTTTTTCCTGTATTTTTACTATGTTTAACTCATTTTTAATATATTTTGATAATCTCAATAAATACTCAGAAACACCGATTTTTATGAATTGATTTTTTATTTGTGCTTGATAAATTATATTAATTTTTTTCATTTATAATAATTCAACTTTTAACTGTTGAACTCTTTCACTTGATTTACTTTCTTCTTCTTCTTCTTTTACTTCTTTTACTTTTATTTCATCTGTTAATAATGATAAAAAAAGATTTTTTTTATTTAATTCTTTTTCTATTTCGCCTAAATTTTTAATAAATTCTTTTAATTTATTTTTTTCATTTTCAAATTTCATTGTTGAATTTTCACTAATTTCATTCAAATAAATTGCTAATAATTTTCCTGTAAAATAATTGTTATTTGAAAAATAATTTATTATTTTTAATTGCTCAAATAATACTTCATTAAAATAATTAACTTTCCCTTTTTTTTCTGGTTTTAAATTATATTCTTTTATCCAGAACTTTAAATTTCGTGGTGAAATCTTTAATAATGAAATTACCTCTTTTGTTGTATATAATCTCATTTTAATTATTCCTCCAATAAATTTAATATTTTCTTTATATCATCATTAAATGTTGGAGAATCTAAATCAATAAATTTTGCACCAATTTCATAATTTTTTTTATCTTTTTGTTTAACCCATATTATTTTTGCATAGGTCTTTATTTTTTTGCTTTTTATTTTTATCTCTATACTTATATATGAATTCGGTTCTAATTTTTCTTCTGTTAAAAAACAAAAGCCATCTTCACTTATATTCTTTATTCTTCCTGTTATATCCTCTAAAATCTTGATATATTTGAATTCTATATCAACTGGTATCCTTTTAAATTTTCTTTTTTCTATCATTTCATTATTACTCCTTTTTTAAGTTATATCTCTCTTTCATCAAATACTCGTTTTGCTTTGCCCGTTGATTCTGGTAGAGAACCAGCACTAACTAATTCAACTCGCGGTGTTATAAGTATTTCATTTCTTAATGCGTGAATTATTTTTTCTCTTATTGCATTTACTTCTTTTAAATTGCCTGTAAAAAACTTTGGATTTAATTCTATCTTTAAATACAATCTATCTAAATGGTCTTCTCGCTTTAATATTATTTGATAATTATTACCAACTTCTGGTATTCGCATTATAACCTGTTCGATTTGTGATGGATATACATTTACACCACTAACTATAAACATATCATCTGTTCTACCTTTTATTCGCGAAATTCTTGTATGTGTTCGACCGCATTTACATTTTTCTTTATATTTATAAACTATATCTTTTGTCTTATATCGTATTAAAGGCATTGCTTCACGAACCAATATAGTTAATACTAATTCACCTTCTTCACCATTTGATACTTCTTCGCCTGTGACTGGATTAATTATTTCTGCTATATAATAATCTTCCCATAAATGTAATCCTTCGCGTTCTGGACATTGAAATGCTACTGCTGGTCCATTCATTTCTGATAGTCCATAACAATCATAAGCTTCAACTTTCATCATTTCTTCTATTCGTTTTTTTGTAAAATCAGAGTAAGGCTCTGCACCTAAAATTAATCTTTTTACTGTTGTTGATTCTGGTTCAATGCCCATTTTAACTAATTCATTTATTAAATGTAAAGCATAACTTGGTGTAATATGTAATACTGTAACACCAAAATCCATTATAAATTTTATTTGGCGTGCTGTATTACCTGCACCAATTGGTATTACCAGACAGCCAATTTTTTCTGCACCATAATGAAGACAGAGACCACCAGTAAATAAACCATAACTCATCATATTTTGAAAAACATCAGTTGAACGCACACCAGCCATATATAATGAACGAGCAACAATATTTGTATCACGCTCTAAATCGCTTTTCGTCCAATATATTACAGTTGGTATGCCTGTTGTGCCTGATGATGAATGAAGTCGCACTAAATCTTTTTTATCTACTGCTAAAAAACCTGTTGGATATGCTTTCCTTAAATCATCTTTTGTTGTAAATGGAAACTTTTTTAAATCTGCTAATGTTTCTATGTTTGTATCTATTTTTAACTCTTTAAATTTATGTTTATAATATTCTGTTTTTTCTGCATTTTTTATTGTTGCTTTTAATCGCTCTAATTGCAAATCCCTTAATTTTTTCTCTTCTATAAATTCAATTTCTTTTTCCCAACACATAATTATTTCCTTTTTATGATTTCTTTTCTTCTGCTTGCTCTTTTTTTTCTTTCTTTTTCATTTTATTTAATTTTCTTTGTGCTCTTTTTAATTTCTTTTTTAATTCTCTTAATCCTGCTTTATCTTCTGGTTCATTCTTTGCTTTGGCTTTTACTTTTTCTTTTAAGTTTTGAATTTTATTTTTTAGTTCTTCTTCATTTAACATTTTATTTTTGCCTCCTTTTGAAAAAAATATTTGATTTAAAATTTTTAATATATTTCTTTTTTTTGGTCAAGATTTTTATTTAAAACTTTCAGAAAATATCCCAGACATGGTATACCCCTTTGCAGCATTACGAATAGTAAG
>DAONJL010000074.1:0-8214 GCA_035405645.1 bacterium
CTTACTATTCGTAATGCTGCAAAGGGGTATACCATGTCTGGGATATTTTCTGTGATATACTGCTAATAACATTGATTTTAAAAAGTAATGATATTTATAATAGCATAAATTTATATAATGCATTTTACATTTACAGGAGTAAAAAAATTAAATAAGAGGTGATAATATGAAAATTATAGGAACTATAAATCCTTATTCAATAAACAATGAGATAGTAGATATATTCAAGAAATACAAAGTTGATATAATTAGGATAAATGGAGCGCATATTTATTATAATGATTTAACAATATTATTAAAAGAGATTGAGAAAAAATTTGATTATAATTATAAACTTTTATTAGATATTCCTGGAAATAAAATAAGAATAGTGAATTTATTAGAGCCAATAGTTTTAAGTAGAAATCAAGAATTTTGTATATTTTTTGAACAATTAAATTATCCGCAGATAACAAATTATATTAAAAAGGGCGATATAATATTATCAAATGATGGTTTATATAAATTTGAAATAATAGAAATTAATAAAAATAAAATAAATTTGTTATCACATTCAGATGGAAAGTTAACAAATGGCAAAGGATTACATTTTCAAATAAAATCTAACAAAAGTATTAATATTAGAATTCCTTTTCTTTTTGAAAAAGATAAAATATTAATAGAATATGCGATAAAAAATAGAATTGATTATATAGGAGTATCTTATGTTAGAAGTGTAGAAAATATTAATGAGATTAAAAAAATATTAGGTAGAAAAAAAACACAGCCAATTATAAAAATAGAGACAAAAGAGGCATATAATAATTTAGAAGAAATAATAAAAAATAGTGATATAATAAATATAGATCGTGGTGATTTATCTTCAGAAATAGGAATTATTAATATTTCAAAAGCCCAAGAGAAAATAATTAAGATAGCAAAAAAATATAATAAAGAGGTATTTTTAGCAACACAATTTTTTTATTATATGATTGAACATCCAATACCATTAATATCAGAAATTGATGCATTTTATTATGTATTAAAACAAAATATTTCTGGAATACAATTATCAGATGAAACTGTAAAAGGAAAATATATTGAGAATATATTAAAAATAATTAGAGAGTTATCATATCAGCAGGAGTTAGGAAATGAAGAAAAATAATTTTGTTTTATGGCTAATAGGACTTTCAGGAAGTGGGAAAACTACGCTTGCAAAACGGATATTTGATAAATTAAAAGAAAAGAAAAAAAAAATAGAATTTCTTGATGGCGATGAGGTGCGAAAAGAATTAGGTGATATTTTTGGTTATACAAAAGAAGAACGAATGAAAAATATTAGAGTGTTACAATATATAGTCAAAAAATTATATACAAATAAAATAAATGTAATCGTAGCGAATATTTCTCCATTTGAAGAATTACGAAGAAATATTCGAGAAAAAATTGAAAATTATATTGAAATTTTTCTTGATTGTCCATTACAGGCCTGCATTCAGCGCGATGTAAAAAAATTATATAAAAAAAATTGTAATAACTCTCAAAAATTACTTATTGGTTTAGATATTCCATTTGAAAAACCAACAAATCCAGACCTTATAATTGATACTTCAAAAGAGAGTATTGAAGAATCAGAAAAAAAAATTTTAGATTATTTAAAGGAGAAAAAGTTTATATGAGCAATGATAAAATATTTTATGGATATGGTAATAATAGATTGGTGAATTGTTATATTTCAGAAAAAAAATATAATAGTGAAGTATCAATTGATTTAAGTTACGAACAATATTTAACAGTAGAGCGAATAGCTGATGGTTCAATGACTCCATTAAAAGGTTTTATGAATAAAAAAGAAACTAATTCTGTTCTTGAAAATAAAAAAATAAGCAGTGGATTGATTTGGACAATTCCAATCATATTACAAGTTTCAAAAGAAAAGATAAAGAAAATAGAAAAGAAAGAAATAGTAAAAATCAATTATCCAGAAAAGCATCATATTGGCTATTTAATAGTTAATGATATATATCAATTAAATAGCGAAAAATTTATTTCATCAGTATTTCAGACAAAAGATGAAAAACATCCTGGTGTGAATAAATTTTTAAATGATGGTGAGTATTGTGTGAGTGGAGATATTTTATTATTTAAAAAATATAATGATAAATTAGATAAATATTGTTTACCTCCAATTGTTATTCAAAAAATAATCAAAGACCGTTGTTTAAAAAAAATTGCAGGCTTTCAAACAAGAAATGTTCCACATCGAGCACATGAATATTTACAAAGAATAGCACTTGAAGTTATGGATGGTTTATTAATTCATCCAATTATTGGCTGGAAAAAGAAAGGTGATTATAATCCACTTTTAATTATTGAAGTTTACAAAAAGTTTATAGATGAGTATTATCCTAAAAATAATGTTATCTTTTCTTGCTTAAAAATGAATATGTATTATGCTGGTCCACAAGAAGCGATTTTACACGCAATAATAAGAAAAAATTACGGTTGCACACATTTTATTGTAGGCCGTGATCACGCTGGTGTAGGTAATTATTATGGATTGTATGATGCGCATAAAATTTTTGATGAATTAAAACCACAAGGAATAGAAGTCTTAAAATTAAATGGTCCTTATTATTGTAAAAAATGTAAAACAATAGTAACAGATAAAACTTGTGGGCATAGTGAAAAATATAATGTAGAAATTAGTGGGACAAAAATCCGAAAAATGTTTCAACAAAGAGTCACTCCTCCACAATATTATATGCACAAATTTGTATCGCAAATTATTTTAAATTATAATTCTGAAATTTTTATTAAATAAATTATATTCTGAATATTTATAGTAATTTTTATTATTTTAAAAATTTAAATTTTTGAAATAACATAAATTAAAAAAAATTTAAAATTACTTAAATAATTTTTAAAATATTAATAATAAAAAAACTCAAATGCAAAATTTAATTAATTCATTAAATAAATTCCACACTTTTGAAAATGATTATTATTTTACTATACTTGAAGGTGATAACTTTTTAATAGATATTGATAAACGATTAAAATTTTTTGAACCAACAGCAGAATTAAGAAAATTTATGTTATTAAATGAGATAAAGAATAATAGTAAAATCAGTCAATCAAATTTATCAAAAAGAGTAAATGTAGTACCAGCAATGATAAATAAATATATAAAAGAATTGCAGGCAAAAAAAGAAATAGAATTAAGAGGAAAGAATAAAAAAACAACAAGGTATTATTTAACAAAGAAAGGATTATATAGAAAACAGCAATATTTATTTGATTATATAAATGAAATTTTAATTTTGTATAAAGAGATAAAACGAGAAATAAAAATAAAATTATTAAAGATATATAAAGATTGCTTGAATAAAAAGATATTGTTATATGGCGGAAATGAAATATGTGAAATGATACTAAATATAAATAAAGAATTAAATTATAATATTATTGGCGTGGTCGATAAAAATGCAGAAAATATTAAAGATAGGTTTAATGAAATAAAAATATATAATACATCGAAAATAAGTGAGTTAAAATTTGATGTTTTAATTATTACATCGATAACAAATAGTAAAGAAATATATAATAATTTAAAATGGCTCAATAAAAAAATAATAATTTTTGCAAAAGTGTAAATGATTGAATTAAATAATATATCAATATTTGATGAAGAAGATAATCATATAATAAATTTAGATAAAATATGGTTAAATGATGAAATAAAGGAATATGAGAAAATAATTATATATTGTAGGGAAGCAAGAAATAATCAAAAATATCCACTTATAACATATAACCAAAATAAATATATTTTCCATTATAAAGAAGATGAATTATATAGTTATTATTTATATGAAAAATATGCTGATTTTAAGAGACCATTATATACTTATTTACCGATGAATTATTCAAAAATAATGCCAGATTTTATAAAAAAAAAAATACGAAAAATATTTGATAAGAATAAGAAATATTCAGTAATTGAATTAAATAATAATATAGATTTATTAAAAAGAAAAATAAAAAGTATATTAAGAGAAGAAGAAAAAGAAAAAACAAAAATAATAATAACACATGATATTGATACTGAAGATGGGTTATTTAGAATAGAACCATTTATAGAAATTGAAAAAAATAATAAAATAAAATCAACATATTTCATTCCATTAGAGATAATAAAAAAACATAGCAATTATATAATAAAAAAAATAATAGAAAAAGGTTTAGAAGTAGGTATTCATGGCATAGACCATTCGAATCGTGAAATATATCAACTAAAAAAATTAGAAAGAGAACTAATAAAAAATAATTCATTAATAAAAGAATTAAAAATAAAAGGATATAGAAGTCCAAGTTTATTTCGGAGTGAAAACTTATATAGAGTTCTTTCAAAATATTTTTATTATGATAGTTCAGTTTCAGATTTTGAAACAAATATGCATTATGCAAAAAGAAGTGGCTGCTGCACGGTTTTTCCATTTAAAAGAAATAATATGATAATTATACCAATATCGTCACCAATAGATTCTTTTTTACTTTCATTAAATTATTCACCAGAAAGTATTTTAGAAATATATTTAAAGAAATTTGAATATATAAAAAGTATAAACGGCTATTATTGTTTTTTGAATCATATTGAAAAGATATATAGTGCGAATGAATTAATGGAAAAAATATTTGAAAAATTTATAAAAATAATTTCATCAGAAAAAAATATAGAAATATTGAGATGTGATGAAGTTAAAGAAAGCGAGATATATACAAAATAAATTAAATAAAATAAAAAATGAGAAATAACGAGAAAAAAGTATTATTAATAAATCCAGCAAATTTTGGAGAAAGTTGGGGACCATTAAAAAAGGGCGGTGGAATAAATCCACCATTAGGATTATTATATTTATCATCAGTATTAAAAAAGAATGGTTTTAAAGTATTTTTTTTAGATGCAAATATACAGAATTTAACAGCAAAAGAAGCAGAAAAATATATAAGAGAAGTATCACCAGATATAGTTGGTATAACAGCAGTAACAGCGACATTTAATTACGCTTTAGAATACTTAAAAGTAATAAAAAAAATAAATCCAAAAATATTAACTGTCATTGGTGGACCGCATATAAGTGCAGTTCAATCAATAAAGGATTATCAAGAAATAGATATTGGTGTAATAGGCGAAGGTGAATATACATTTCTTGAAATATGCGAAAAGTATGAAAAAGAAAAAGGCGAATTATTAGAAAAAGAAAAAATAAAAGGGATAGTATTTAGAAAAGGAGAAGAAGAAATAAAAAATGAAGCAAGGCCATTAATAGCAAATCTTGATGAACTGCCAATACCAGATTATAAAATATTAGGCGATATAAGAAAATATAGAGTTCAAATAGATGCATATCGAAAATATCCAGTAGGGACAATTATATCCTCACGAGGTTGTCCATATCATTGTATATTTTGTGATAGAAATATATTTGGTAATAGATATAGAGCACATTCACCTGAACGGATAATAGAAGAAATAAAAATATTAGTAAAAGAAATGGGCTGTCGAGAAATAAAATTTGTTGACGATATGTTTACATTACAAAAAGAAAGAGTTGATAAAATTTGCGAATTAATAAAGAAGGAAAAATTAAAATTTAATTGGTCCTGTAGTCTGCGAGCAGATTTTTTTTATGAAGATATGTTAAAAAAGATGAAAGAAGCAGGATTATGGATGGTAAATGTAGGAATAGAATCAGGCAATCAGGAGATATTGAAAAAGATAAAGAAATCACTCAAATTAGAAACAGTGTCAAAAACAGTATCATTAGCAAATAAATTAGGAATTTATGTTCGCGGCTTTTTTATACTTGGTCATCCAGGTGAGACAAAAGAGACAATGGAAGACACTTTAAAATTTGTAAAATCATTGCCATTATATACTGCACAATTTAGTTTGGCAACACCATTTATAGGAACAGAGTTATTTTATATAGCAGAAAAATATGGGTATAGAGATTTAAATATTAATCAATATTCAGAAAAATTTCCAGTATTTATTCCAGAAGGTTTAACAAAAGAAGATTTATTAAAAATGCATCGCCGATGCTATAAAGAATTTTATTTAAGACCAAAACAATTATTAAAATATTTATTAATGCTTCGTTCATTTTCAGATTTAAAAAGATATTATTTAGGATTATCAATTTTAATAAATATGATAATTGAATTTATTTTATATAAAAGAAGGGGGAAAAAATGAAAAAAATTAGTGCATATATAATTCATTATTTAGGAACTCAATTAAATAGTGGAGCATTACAATGGTTAGAGAATTCAATAGTTTTTGAAGAATGTTTAAAAAGTATAATCTCAATATTTAATAAAGATAATGTAACATTCGTTACAAAAAAAGAAGAGCAAAATTATTTATTAAAAAAATATGCAGATAAATATTCTATTAACACTATGTTTTTTGAAGAAAAATTTGATATAATACTAATACTGAAAGAAATCATAGAAACAACAAAAGCAAAATATATATTTATATCACCAGCAAATACACCAATAATACCAAAAGAAAAAATAGAAGAAATGAATTCAATAGTTGAAGAAAAAAATAGTGGTGCAATAATTTCTAAAAATATGTTTTTTTTAGAATTATTTATGGGTTTTATTGCTAATAAAGAATTCTTAAAAAGAATAATAAATAATTTTATAACGAATTCAAGTGAAATCCAAAAATTCAAAAGTTCAGAAGAATATTCACATCTTTTTTCACAAAATTATGATTCATATTATCAATTATATTATTACTTATTATATTTATCAGAAAATAGCAAAGATGTAATAAATTATGAATTTAAAAAACCAGATTATATAGATAAAACCAGAAGCAAATATTTAGATACAGGATCATATAAATTTATTTTTAGAAAGATAAAAAAAATACATGAAGAACCAATTGAAAATATTTTAGAAGAATATGGTAAAAAAATAACACCAGCAATTGCAAATAATTATCGAATAAAAGGTAGTGTGGTTAATATTGAGATAACAAATGATTGTAACTTAAATTGTTCAATTTGCGGCAGACAAATAATGAAACGAAAGATTGGATATATGACTGATGAAACATTTAAAAATATAATAAATATTTGTAATTATTTAGAAACACCAGTATTTTTAAATTTTTCATTATTTGGTGAACCATTTCTTCATAAAAATATATTTGATTTTTTTGATGAATTAGAAAAAAGAAAGATTTATTATTCAATATTTACAAATGGAATAAATGTTGATGAAGAGAAAACAGAGCGATTATTAAAATATGAATATTTATCAGATATCAATTTTCATTTAATAGGCGGTAATGAAAATTATTATAAAAAAATAACTAACACAGATAATTATAAAAAAGTTGTAAAAAATATCAGATATTTTTTAGAAGCGAAAAAGAAGAAAGGCATAATTAAAAAACATCCAATAAATAGTTATAATATAGGGTATTTACCAATAGTAGCAATTAGAAGTATTTTAACGAAAGAAAATAGCAATGAAATAATTGAATTATTAAAAGAATGGCCTTCATTAAATAGTGCAATTTTAAAAGCGAATGTAAAAGAAATAAATAATGTAGAAAAAGATTTTTTACAAAATAATTTACCGCTTGAATATACTGTAATTGAAGGTTATAATGATTATTGTGGAAAATTAGAAAATTTAGCAGTAAGTAATTTTACACCTAATATACGAACAATATGTCAACAATTATATTCTTCAATTACAATATTATATGATGGGACAATTGTGTTATGCACCCAGGACATTAATGGCGAAAATAAAATTGGGAATGTAAATAATATAGATATAGAAGATTTAGTAACATATAAAAGTATTAGTGAAATTGAAAATTATCATTTTGAAAATAAATTTCCAGATAATATATTGTGTAAAAAATGTAAGATATGGTATATTCCAATAAAATGAAATTAATAAACCGTTTATGTCCGCTTTGTTATTCTGATAGTTTTGATATTGTTTATAAAGAATTTTTACCCCCAGAAGGAATAAATATAATAGAATTATTTAATCCTGTTTTATCCAGTGAAAGAAAGTATAATTTAAGAATTGTTAAATGTAAAAATTGTTCAATGGTCTATGCAAACCCCACACCAGCAGAAAATATCCCAGACATGGTATACCCCTTTGCAGCATTACGAATAGTAAGTA
>DAONJL010000075.1:0-7979 GCA_035405645.1 bacterium
AATTAGAGTTCCGTTTTTAGATTATAGATTGGTTGAATATTTATATAGTGTGCCGATAAAATATAAATTACATGGATTAACCGATAAATATTTATTAAGAAAATATGCAGAAAAATTTTTGCCCAAAAAAATTGTTTATCGACCTAAAAAACCTTTTTTTATGCCGCTTGAAAATTTCCTTGATAACATTTATTTTGAAAAGTTAATAAAAGAATATTTGAATGAAAGCACAATTAAAAAACAGGGTTATTTTAACTATGATTATATTAAACAGTTAATAGGCTTATTTAAAGAAAAAGATTTTTTAGTTGCCAAAGAAATATTTGCGTTATTAGCATTTGAAGTATGGCATAAAAAATTTATTGAGTAAATTAAATAATGAAAGTATTATTAATAAAACCAAATAAAAAAAGCAGGTTTTATTGTTTGCCGCCGTTGGGGCTTGCATATATAGCAAGTTATTTAGAGAGAAATGGCATTGAAGTCGATATATACGATGCATATCAAAAAAATGCTTCATACAAAGATGTTGAATTACAAATCAAAACAAAAAAATATGATGTGATCGGTTTTGAATGTTTTCCAAATGATATAAAAAATGTAAATAAATATATTGAGATAGCCAGAAAAGAAAATCCTAAAATTGTATCTGTTATTGGCGGACCGTTTCCTTCATCAGCGCCTGAAATTGCTTTGAATTTATTTAATGCGGATTATGGAATAAAAGGTGAAGGTGAAGAGGCTATGCTTTCATTATGTAAAAATATTGATGAAAATGGAGAAATAAAAGACAAAGAAAATTTATTCAATCTAATATGGCGTAAAGGAAAAGAAATTATTGTTAATAAAATATATTTAGAAGAAAATTTAGATAAATTTGGAATTCCAGCCTGGGATAAAATACCGTTAGATATTTATCCGCCAACATATCAGGGTGGTTTTGCTAAAAATATGCCAGTCGGACATATTGAGACAAAACGCGGGTGTCCCTATTCCTGCACTTTTTGTGCAGGACCTTTAGTAAGTGGTAAAAAAATTCGTAAAAGAAGTTTAGATTTGATAATGGAAGATATAGATTATCAAGTTAAAAAATTTGGAATTAAAGAATTTCATATTCGCGATGATGAATTCACAATTTGTAAAGAAGATATAATAAATTTTTGCGAAGCACTATTAAAAAAAAATTATAAATTAACCTGGAATCCTGTAAATGGTATACGATTAGATTCATTGGATGAAGAAATGTTGAAGTTAATGAGCAAGGCAGGTTGTTATGCGATGCATGTAGGTATAGAATGTGGAAATCAAAAAGTATTAAATAATATAAAAAAAGAATTAACAAAAAAAGAAATTAAAGAGAAAGTCGAATTGATTGCTAATCATAATATTAATGTTGTTGGTTTATTTATAATTGGCATTCCGGGCGAAACCAAAGAAGAAATTGAAGAAACAATAAAATTTGCTAAAGAATTGAAGATTGTTAGAGCACAGTTTGGTATTTTTTTACCTATACCAGGAACTGCATTATTCAATGAATTGATTGCTACAAAAAAAATAAATCTTAATGAAATAAATTGGGAAGATTATGATGCTTACAGGCATATAGTATATCATTCCGATTTAATTTCAGATTTTCAATTGAAAAATTTACAGCGTAAAGCATTTTTAAGTTTTTATTTGCGCCCACATATTCTTTATAAATTTTTAAAAGATATAAATTCATACGAACATTTTAAAAATTTATTTATTAGGGCGATAAATTTTTTGAGGAAATAATGAAATTAGGAATTACAGGAATTACTGGTTTTGTTGGGCGACATTTATTAGCAAAATTATTTAATGACAAATTTGAGATGAATTGTCTTGTTTTAAAAAACGATAAATATATTAATAAAATCGAAAAAAAGAAAAATTTACATTTTTATGAGGGCGATATATTAAATATTGATGATTTAAAAAAAACATTTAAAGGATGTGAGGTAATTATACATCTTGCAGGTCTGGTTGCAAAT
Organism: bacterium; assembly: GCA_035405645.1. Classification (GTDB taxonomy): domain Bacteria; phylum JAGOBX01; class JAGOBX01; order DAONJL01; family DAONJL01; genus DAONJL01. The sequence continues at coordinate 2,013 of DAONJL010000075.1, forward strand.
GAAAATTATGATTTGAATTATAAAATAAATTTTGTTGGGACAAAAAATTGTGTTGATGTTTGCGAACAATTAAATATCAAACGATTTATTTATTTATCAGCTGTTGCTGCTATTTATAAAAATAAAACTAATTATGGTAAAACAAAAGCATTGGCAGAAGAATATATTGTTAATTCAAAATTAGATTATACTATTTTGCGCCCACCATTAATTTATGGTCAAGGAAGTATAGAATTTGAAAGGTTTCTTTCGTCTATTACAAAAATTCCTTTTATTATTCCTATTCTTGGTTCTGGACTTGTCCATAAACAACCAATTTTTATCGAATGTGTGAATAATGCTATTTTAAATACTATTAATAATCCAAGAACAGTAAGAAAAATTTATGATATAGCGTCAGAGGAAAGAATTACATTATTGGATTTCATAAATTTAATTTGTAAAATAAAAAAAATAAAAAAAATTAAAATACATATTCCGCAAAATATGGTTTTATTTTTAGTAAAAATTTCTGAAAAGTTATTAAAAAATAAATCACCAATAAGTACTGAAATAATAAAGGGAATGAATGAAGAAGCGATCCAGGATATTACAGGTGCAGAAAATGATTTAAATTTTAGACCTATACCTATAGAAGAAGGATTGAAAAAATATTTTTCATTATTAAATAAGTAAATCAAAAAAATAAAATTTATTTTCTGAAAGTAATAAAATTTTTTAAAGTTTTTTGTGCCATACACTATTTTATCCATTAACAAATGTGTTCACTCTAAAAAGTCTCATATTATCATACATTAATCTAACGACATAACAACAGGACTATTAAAATTTTTATCCATAACAATGATTAAATTTCAAAAAAATATTGGTAAATTTTTTTGCATTTTTATTTTTAAAAAATTATTCAGAACTAAATTTATATATATTAGTTAAAAAAGAAGAGTATAAAATAAATTGTTTAAAAGTGAGTTTTTAGAGAGGACACATATAGTATTATAAAATTTTAAAATGCAAATAAGAGAATATAAACCTGAAAAAATATTATCTGAGACAGTATTAAATTTTTCAAAATATGTAATAAATCCATATAGAGGCTGTCAATTTGGTTGTTTATATTGTTATGCAAAATCTTTTAAAGCAATTCAGAAAAGATTAAAGAATAATTTTTCTTATGGGGAATTTGTTGATGTAAAAATAAATGCTGTTGAATTATTAGAAAAAGAATTAAAAGAAAAAAAGATTGAGAGTGTTATATTAGGTGCATCAACAGAAGTATATCAGCCAATCGAAGAAAAATATTGTTTAACACAAAAGATTATTTCTTTATTGAATCAATATGATGTAAAAATTTTTTTACTTACAAAATCAGATTTAATTTGCAGAGATTTATCATTATTAAAACCAGATAAAACAATTATTTTTTTTACAATAAATTCAACTAATGATACTGTTTTTTCAGTTTTTGAAAATAATTCGCCGTCTTATCAAAAACGGCTAAATGCTCTACAAAAATTATTTGAAGCAAAAATAAAAGTTGTTTTACATATTGGACCTGTTCTCCCTTTTCTTTCTGATTATGAAAGAATTATTATTGAAACAATGCAGTATGTTTATTCTTATGAATTTGAAAATCTTAATTTGAATTCAATAAATAAAGAATTATTTTTAGAAAAAATAAAATTAAATTTTTCACAATATTATGATTATTATCTTGATTTTTTTTATAAGGTAGATGTATATAAAACATATTTAACTGATTTAGAAAAAAATTTAAAGAAAATATTTGAAAATAATAAAAAGAGATATTATACTTTTTTTCATCCAGTTGATGATTTTTTTAATAATAAATTATATCCTGATGGAAAATAAAATTAATATGAATTTTAAAGTTGTTTTATTTGATGCAGGTAATACTTTACTCAATATAAATTTTATATATATTCAAACAGTGTTAGATAGTTTTGGTTTTTCTTTTTCACTTGATGAAATACAAAAAGCAGAAGCAGTTGCAAGAAAAGAAATGGATGAATATTATCATACTACTAAAATGCAAACTGAATTAATGAGTTCTTTTGAATTATATATTTCGAAATGTTTAGAAAAATTAAATATAACTGATCAACACACAAAAAAGAATATAATAAATTTTTTATTGCAAAAACATATTAGTTCTAATATTTATGATTATATTACTGATGAAACAAAAGAAATTTTAAAATATTGCTTTTTCAAAAATTATCGGCTTGGGATTGTTTCAAATTCTCGTGGGGATGTTAAAGATTTATTGAAAAAATGTAAAATCGAAAAATATTTTGAACATATTATTGATTCAAGTGAAGTTGGTGTGGAAAAACCTAATAAAAAGATTTTCCTTATTGCACTTGATTTATTTAAAGTCCAAGCAAAAGATTGTATTTATATTGGTGATTTGTATTATATAGATATTGTTGGGGCTATGAGTGCTGGTATTAAAGCAGTTTTATTAGATAAATTTGATTTGTATTCTGATAAAGAATGTTTGCGAATATCAAATTTACTTGAATTAAAAAAGATATTATAGTTAATTTATGAAAAAAAAAATTGAAAATCTGTAAGGAGTCTCCTTATTAAATGATTTTTAATGAAAAATTTTATTTTGTTTTTTTATTATTCAGAAAACGAGAAATAGACATTATAAATGACCTTATTTTATCAACCGAAGCATTTCATTTAGTTAAAGAGAATATCATTATAGGTAAAAAAAATATTGAAGACAGTAAAAGTGGTTTAATTAAAAATTTTCAATTTGAAAAGATAGAAAATATCTCAAAATCACAATTATTAAAATTAATTACTAATCAGAAATATTTAAAGGACATTAAAAATGACTATGAAAGATTAGAAGAGATAATAAATAAAAATAAAAAAGAATTAGAAAAAAGTAAAGAGGAATTAGAAAAATTTTATAGATTAAATGAAGAATATCAAATAATAAGTAAATCAAAATACAAAATTAAATTAAATGAACAATTCAAATATATATTCGTAAAATTATTAAAATTAAATAAAGATGTTGATTTAAATAATTTATTTCAACATTTAAGTCAGTATAAGTGTATTTATGATATTCCTGTTTCAGAAGAAAATCAATTTCTTTTTATTATTGGCTTAAAAAATGAAGAAAAAAACATAGAAAAAATAATTAAGGACAACAATTTAATTGAAGTAAAAATCTCAAATGAAGTTTTTAATAAAAATATTCCAAAAGAAATAAATATAATAAAGGAACAGATAAAAAATATAGAAAAAGTGATGAATAAGAATATAAAAAAACAAGATGAAATAAAAAATCACTATATTTTATCAAAAATTTTAGATAATAGATTAGAAGAAATTTCAATGAAGTTAAGTGAAACTTCACAAATTTATTATCTTTATGCTTTTGTGCCGGAATCAAAAATTTCAATTATTGAAGATAAATTAAGAAAATTAAATTTAAAAAATTTATTTTATAGTATAATAGAAGCAGAAAAACTGTCTAATGAATATTTTATTAAAAATATTCCAACAAAATTTAAAGAAAAAGAATCATTATCTTTTTTTGAAAAAATAATTAAAATTTTTAATATACCACATTATAAAACAATAAATCCAACAATATTTTCAGCAATTATATTTGTTTTTTTATTTGGATTTATGTTTGGTGATGTTGGCCAGGGTATTGTTATTGCTCTTATTGGCTTTTTCTTAAAATATAAATTTAAAGATTTAGGTTTTAGTTATTTTTTAATGTTTATTGGTATTTCATCTATGATTTTTGGCTTATTATATGGTTCTTTTTTTGGTATAGAATCATTGATTAAGCCATTGCTTGTGTCCCCATTTCATAATATCTCTTTTTTATTAAAATTCTCTATTATTAGTGGTATTATTATTCTTGCGCTCGGCTATTTTTTCAATATGATTAATTTATTAAGATTAAACAAATTTTTTGATTTCTTTTTTGATAAATCTGGTTTAATTGTATTTATTATTTATTTTTTCTTTATACTACTTTTCATAAAAACGAAGTTTGTTTTTAATATTGTTTTTTTAATTTTGTTTTTATTTATTATTTTTCTTGCCGGAAGAATATTTTATCATTACAACAAAAAAAATAGAAAAGAACAGCATGAAAAATTTAGTGAATTATTTATAAACGAAATAATGGAAGTTTATGAAATTATTCTTGGGTTTTTATCAAATACAATTTCTTTTGTTAGAACATCTGCCTTTGTTTTAAGCCACGCTGGTTTAATGCTTTCTATTTTTATTCTTTTTGATGTTATTTCAAAAACAAAAATTGGAACTTTTCTTGGTATTATAATAATTATAATCGGCAATCTTGCAGTGATTTGCATTGAAGGGCTTGTCGTTGCAATTCAATGTATGAGATTACAATACTATGAATTTTTTAATAAATTTTTTAAATATTATGGTATCGAATATAGACCTATAAAAATATGAACAATCTTCTTGAAAAAAAAATTATCAAAGCAGCAGAAATAATTAAAAGAGGTGGAATTATTGCTTTTCCAACAGAAACTGTTTATGGACTTGGTGCTGATGCGACAAATGAAAAAGCAGTTGCAAAAATATTTGCATTAAAAAAACGGCCAAAAATTGACCCGCTTATTGTTCATATAAATTCTTTTGATATGTTAAAAAAGTATGTTACAAAGATTAGTTCACTTGAAGAAAAAATTATTTCAGAATTTTGGCCTGGACCTCTTACTATTATTTTTAATAATAAAAAAAATATACCTAATATAGTTACAGCAAATTTAAAGAGTGTTGCGATACGAATGCCTTATAATCCTATTGCATTAAAAATAATTGAATTTGCAGAAAGACCAATAGCAGCACCATCAGCAAATAAATTTGGAAAATTAAGTTGTACACATTATAATGATGTAAAAAAAGAGTTTGGAGAAAAAATAGATTTAATTTTACCTGAAACAAAAAATATAAAAAGATATGGAATAGAATCAACAGTAATAAAAGTTTTGAAAAATAAAATTTTTATATATAGACCTGGACCGATTACTGCTGAAGTATTGCGAGAAAAATTAAATATTAAGATAGAATATATTAATCAAAATCCAGTTCATAAATTATCACCAGGCCTTTTTAAAAAACATTATTCACCAGATACTCCAATAAAAATTATTTATAATGAGAATGATTTGAATTTTTATTTAGCGAAAAATTTAAAAATAGCATATATAACGAAAAATCGAAAAATAAGAGAAAAGAAAAATATTAAAGAAATAATTTATATAAATGAAAATAGCGAAAAAGAGATTAAAAAATTTGCAAGAAATTTATATTCAATTTTGCGCACACTTGATAAAAAAAATTATGATTTTATATTATTTGATTCAATAGAAGAAGAAGGGCTAAAAAAAGCAATTATGGATAGATTAAAAAAAGCAGCAGGGTCTTAATTTATTTCCACTCCAATTATGTATATCAAATAGAAATTAGTAATATAATAAAAATTGCTTAAAAAAAATAATAAAAAAAAGTTTTAAGAAAAGATAATGTGCTTGAATAGGCAAATAGTAAAATAAGGAAAAAATAATGAAAATTTTAAACAGATAATAATGAATTTGTGTTTAATAATAATTCAAAAATTGTTATAAATACAAGAAGGCAATGATATTAATGAAGAAGACAAAAAATAAAGCAGATGTTAAATAAACATTTTATTTATTAAAAATGATATGATGTATTTTTCATTTCGATTTTTCGAAATATCGAAATACACTTATTTATAATCTGATATTAATATGAAAACAAAAAAATTTTAACTGAAAATTTATAGTCATCATATCCACTATTAAAATTTCTGAATTCCTTTAAATAACTTTATTTTCTCTTCCTAATTTTAATCATTTTCTTCTTCCATCAACTCAACTAAAAACTATAATTCACACTTATTTTATT
>DAONJL010000076.1:0-7737 GCA_035405645.1 bacterium
AATAATATATTCTTAAGAAAAGGGTATACCATGTCTGTAAACTTCCCGTTTATTTTTTTTTATTTTATGCCATTTTTCAAGGCATTTTCTGCAACAGGTTGCTGTTGCGTGTTGTGCTTTAAATACTGGATGTCCTTTATATGGTGTCTGCCTTCCATCATTTTTTATTTCTGCTTCTTTTAATCGCTTCTCAATAAAATTTCTTGCATCATCTTCTATTTTTTCTATTCCTTTTTTTTTTATATAATTCAAATCATTTGTGTCAAGAAAAAATTTTGAACGAAATTTTGATTTTTTTAATTCTTCTATTTTTGTTATTATTTTATCATCATACATAATTTTCAAATTTTTTTATTGCATTTTCTAATTCATTTTTTATTTCTTCATTTATATAAATTTTTTCATTTTCTAAATATTCTTTTACTTCTTCTTTTAATTTTTCATATCTTTTTTTAAATGCATTTTGAAGCCTTTTGTCCTTTAAATTTTTATTTTCATACTTTTTTAATTCTTTATATAATTTTAATATTTTATTTATTTTATCATATATCAAATCAAATTCATATTTGTTTATTATCTCTTTTTTTTCACTATTAAGATTTTTATAACATATATTTTGAAATTCACAATAATTGTCACACTCATCAATTTGAGAAAAAAAACCATTTTTTAAATATTTTTTTATTTCTTTTAAATTATTTAAAATACATAATTCATAAAATTTGCTTTCAATTAAATTATCAAATATTAAAACTTTATCAAATGATACATTATTTAATGAATTTAATAAATAATAACCACAGTTTATTTTTTTTATTTTTGAAAATTCATCATATGCTTTTATTGCAAGATAATATAATGGTAACTGATAATCATCGCCCTGTAATATTTTTTTTTCTTTTGATAAATTTTCTTTTCTATTTGTTTTATAATCTATTATATTTATTTCCTCATTATTTTCGCTTATATCTATTCTGTCAATTAAGCCGTTTACATTTATAATTATCTCTTCATTTTTATCTAAATTAATACTGGTTTTAAATTGGTATTCATTACTTATATTTATAAATTTTGACATTTCTTTTTTTTCATAATCTAAAAATTTTTTTAATATACAATCATTAATTTGTATATATTTTATTAATAAAAATTTCATAATTTCTTTTATTTCATTATTTAAAAATTTTTCGTTTGTTGTTTTTACTAATAAATTTTTTAATTCATTATAATGGTCTTTTTTAATTTCTGAAATATTTGAATTTCGTATATTATTGTTAAAATATTCTTTTAATATATAATGAATTAAATTTCCAATTTCATTATTTATTATATCAAATATTTCAATTATTTTATCTTCTTTTAAATTTAGCAGGTATTTAAAGAAAAATGAAAATGGACAATTTACTAATATATTTAATGCTGATTGAGAAAATGAAAAATTATTTATATAATTATTATAATAATTTTTAATTCTATTATTGATTATTTTTCCGCAAAATTCATTTTCATTTTCAAAATTTTTTCTTATGAAATATTCATAATAATTAACTAAATTTATATATATATTATTATCTGGAAATGATAATGATTCAATTTTTTCGCCAGAAAAATATTTATTTATTTTTTCAGCTGTTTGTAAAAGTTTATATTTATTTGAATATTTAAATTCACAATTTTTTATTTGCTCTATTTTTATATTTTCTTTTTTAATAAATTCTTCTAAAATTGGTGAAATTTGTTTTTGTGCCTCATTTTCAAATTCTGGATATGTTAATATTAATCTATCAAAATTTTTTATTATGTTATTGAATATTATTTCTGCTTCATTTCTTTTATTTAATATGTTGTATTTATAATAATCAATTGGTTCTTCTAAAAATAAATTATATCTTGCTTCAGCTGATGGAAAATCTTCTGCAGTTAATCCTATAAAATAAATATTTTTATATGTAATGTTTCTTATTTCTAATGCTTCTGATATTCTTAATGAATTATTTGTTAAATTAGAGTGAATGTATAAATTTGAGATAATTAAATCAATTATATAAATTATTTTTTCAAATAAATTATTTTCATTTTTTGACTGAAAAAAATCAGTCAAAAATAAATTCATATTTTCTAATTCTTGCAAAAATATATTTAATGCTTTTATATTATCTGATATATTTTTTTTATTATTTAATTTGATTGTATTCGTTATAAAAATTTCGAGTATTTTATAATATGAAAAAAATTGTTTTATAATTATTGAAAAATTTTCTGGATTTTTAATTAGCCTATCTCGATATTCAATTAATTTTTTTATTTCATTTTTTAAAATGTAAATATTAAATAATATTTCCAAAATTTCTTTTTCATTTGAGTTTGTTTTTTTTTCTATTTCTGAATTTATTTTTTCTATGTTTTCTAAATTGAAAAAATTTAGATTGTATTTAATAAAGACTTTTTTTATTAAGTTAAAATTAAACTGAAAATCTGATAATTCAAGTTTATGATTATTTATTTTTCCATAATATTCGCTAAATAATGATTTATAATTATTTAATATTTCACTATTATTTATTGCATTTTGAAAAAGTGAATTAAAAAATTCAGTTGCTGAATTTTCGTCAAAACTAAAAATAAAATTTATAAAATTTTTTATTAAATTTATTAATTGGAAATTATTTATTCTTTTTCCTTTTGTTATATAATATGGAATATTAAATTCTTCAAAAATTTCTTCAATATAATTTTCATATTTGTTTAAATCTGGAATAATTAAAATTGTATTTTTAAAAAATGCTTTATCTTGTTCTATATTTTTAGCAATATCATTACAAATCCATTTTAGTTCTGTTATTCTATTTGGAAAAGATTGAATTGTTATTTCATTTTTCTTTTCTTTATCAGGTAAATTTACTTTTTGAAATTCTGTTTTTTGCTTATTGTATAAATCATCTAAAATCAAAAATAAATTTCGAAATATTCCAAATTTATTTATATATTTTTTTTTATTAATTAAAATATCAATTATTTCATCTGGTAAAAAAATTGATATGTTTTTTTTATTATTTATTTCCTTTAATATTATTTTATTTATGATGTTTTTTTCATTTTCAGTGAGATAAGAAAAACCAATAAAATAAATATATTTAATTCTATTATTAAATAAAGAATTTTTTAAAAGATAGTTATCTATTTTTATTTTTATATCTTCAATTGTATAAAAATTATTTTCTTCTAAATAATTTAAGTAATCATCTTTAATATTTATAAAATCTTCAAATAATGGTTTTATTTTATTGCCATAATCATCTTCTAATGCTTTTTTTAATATATTATCTTCAAGATAATTATTTTGCAATAATTTGATAAAATCAAGTATTTGATATAATAATCCTTTATTAGCCATAAAATCATATTTTATTTTTTTGTCAAAAAAATTTTTGAAATATTTTAGTTTGTATTGATTTTTTATTATTATCTGGAATAATATTAATAATTCATAATTGTTATCAATCAGAATTTTGTGATTTTGAATTTTTAATGAACCATCAATTAATTCTTTATTATCAAAGTAATATGTTTTAATAAAATCTGTAAAAATTTGGATATTATCAATAAAATAAATTAACTCTTTAAAATTATTGTTTATTTCTTCTTTTAAATAATTTAATTGTGATTTTGATGTGACAAAAATAAATGATGAAAATAATTTTTCTTTCTCATTTATCTTTATTTCATTTAAGATATATTTATATGCTTCATTTATGTTATCAGAAGGAATTAAATAAATCATACTTTATTCATCTTAAAAAATCAAAATAAACACTTAAAATTAAAGCGATTAAAGAAGAAAGAAAAATAACAAAATAATTTATTCTATCTTTATTTGATGATAATGAACAAAGAATTGCTGATAAAATTTTTTTGTCTTCATCAGAAAAAGAGAGTTGCGTTGAATTTATTATTTTTTCTTGTAATTTATTTTTCAATATAAATTCTGCTCGACTTTTATCAATTTTATATTTATACAAAAAGAAAAGCAAAAATCCAATAACACCAATATACCACGAAATTTTACCACTTATTGGATTTATATCCATTAATAAATTTACTATCCTTATTGCTATTGTAGCAATTAAACCAATAATAAAAAAGAAAAATGAAATTTTGTCATCTTTACATCTCTGATATTCTGAACAATTTTTACATTTTATTTTATCCATTTTTAGTAACCTGCAAATAAAATTTTAAAATTGTTATTATTTCGTTCAACTATAAAATAAGATTTTTTTTGATTATTATTAATAATTGATGTAATTGAAATTTTAAAAATATTATTTGTTACTCGTAAAGAATTTTTAATAAAATCAAATACTTTTTTTTCAAATATGTTTATATTTAATAAATCATCTAAATTTTTTATTTGATTTTTTTCACGATATTTTATTATTTCAAATAATAATTGTTTATCAATATAATCTGAAAGTGCTTCAATTACTGTTTCTGATGCTGTGTTTATATTTATTTTTTCATCATCACCATAAATTGTAATGTAATCTAATAATTCATTTTTATTTTGAATTTTATCAAAATCTTTAATATTAAATATTTCATCTAAAGAATCTAATTTACCATTTTTACATTCTTTATTAATACTAATATAATAATCATTTTCAGCACCTTCTGGTAATGGCAAATTATTTTTATCAAGCCAATCAATAATAGCATCTGTTTTTAAATTTGTTAGATTTAACTTAAAAAAAAGTGAATCTAATTGTGATTTTAATTTACCATTTATTTGTTCATCATTTCCCCATAAAAGATTATTCAAATTAAATTTTGAATCTTCTGCCTCAATTTTTATTTGTATGCTATTTTTATCATCTAATTTTATTATTGGAAAATTATAATTCCAGATATCCTGCAATGTATCAATATCCTTAAAATCTTCTTTTAAAATTTTTAATGTAAGATTTAAGCCTGTTTCAATATTATTTTGATGAATTATAATTTCTCTTAAAAAAGAGAAATTATCTCTTATTAAATTTAAATGGATACCAGCAGCAGTCAATATTAAAATAATTGTCGAAATAAGAATAACAATAAAAATTAGACTGAATCCAAAATTAGAATTATTATAAAAAGTAAAATTATTATTCTTCGTCATCAAGTTTTTTATAAATTGATTTTATAAAATGAATATCTTTTCGCCAATCTTTTTTTACCCGAACAGTTAAATCTAAATAGATTTTTTCTTCTAATGTCTCTTCTAATTCTTCTCTTGCGAGTGTGCCTATTTGTTTTATTAAATTGCCTTTTTTACCTATAACAATTCCTTTATGTGATTCTTTTTCTACATATATTACTGCTGAAATATATAAGACTTTTTTTTCTGTTTTATGGACATCTATTACTTCAACTGCAATTGAATATGGAACTTCTTGATATGTTAAATTTATTGCTTTTTCTCGAATTATTTCTGCTATATACATATTATCACTTAAATCATCTATACAATTGTCATCATAAAATTTTTCGCCATAATCAAGTTCTTTTATTATTGTCTTTTTTAATTCATTAATATTTATTCCTTTTCGTGCACTTATTGGTATTATCTCTTTTATCCATTTTACATCTTTGTATTTATCAATTAATGTTAAAAGTTCTTCTTTTGTTATTCTATCAATTTTATTTATTACAAGAAAAACTTTATAATCCATTAAATTTTCACTAAATAACAATTCATTATTTTCTTCTTTTATTAATTCATCTGCTGCCACAAGATAAAGAATTAAATCTACATCAGGTGTAATTTCTTTTATTTCATTTAACATCATTTTACCTAATTCATTATGTGGTTTTAATATACCTGGTGTATCAATAAAAATTATTTGCGCTTCATCTTTTATATTTAATACACCTTTGATATTAAATCTTGTTGTTTGTGGTTTTTCTGATACAATTGAAATTTTATATCCTGTTAATTGGTTTATTAATGTTGACTTACCACTATTTGTTTTACCGATTATTCCTACTATACCTGTTTTTATTTTTTTCTCTTCCATATTCTCTCTCTTATAATAAATTATAAATTATTTTTGTTAAATTTAGAGTAAATAAAATCATAAAAAAAATAATTGGTATAAATAAACTAATTAAAATTAGAATTATTGTTTTTGTAAATGTTATTGAATAATTAATTTTGATTATTTTTATTAAAATCCATAATAACCAGAAAAATATGATAATATATGCTGAAAAGAAAATATATTTTTTAAGAAACAATATTGGATTTAAAAGAATTAAAGGTGAAAAAGAAAAAAAAGAAAGCAAAAATAAATTTTTTATTTTCCCTTCATAATTAAATAAACCAGCAAAAAAATGGATTAAATTCGAAAATATAAATAATATAAATGTTAGATTTAATAATTTAATAAATGCATCAAAAAAGAGATAACCAATATTTTTATTACCTTCAAAAAATAGTGAATAATTAAAGAAAAAAATATAAAGCAATATTAGATTAATAATAAAGAATTTAAAAATAAAATTTTCTTTTAACACTTTTAAACTAAAATCAGGTTCAAATAAGATATAATAAAAAAAAGTTAGATAACTATTCATATTTATATTGTAAAGGTGTTGATGTTTTTTCAAATAAATTATTAAATAAATTTTTTATATTTAATTTTGATTCTATTAAATCAAAAAATAACTGAAAATTTTTTTTCTTTGGTTTTATTATTACTGGTTCACCTTTTAAACCACTTAATTCCATTGCTCTTTTTAATGCATATTGAAAATTACCAATTTCATCAACTAATTTTTGTGATAGAGCCTGCCGCCCAGTAAATAATCTACCATCACAAATTTTATATGCTTCTTCAAGAGATATATTTCTTCCCGCGCTTACTTCTGTTACTAATTGTTCATAACTATCTTTAATTAATTTTTCAAGCATTTCTTTTTCATCTGGTTCCATTTTTCTAAATGATGAAAGTATATCTTTATATTTTCCACTTTTTATTACATTCATTTTAATTCCTAATTTTTGCATTAATTCTGATATTTCAGGTGAAGCAATAAAAACACTTAAACTACCTGTTAATGTACCTGGATTTGCTATAATTAAATCAGAATGTGCTGCAATAAAATATGCACCTGATGCTGCAATATCTCCAAATGAAGAGATTATCTTTATTCCTGATTGTTTTACTAATTTTATTTCTTCTATTATTTCCTGTGCTGCACCTATTGTGCCACCTGGACTATTTATTCTTAATACTATTGCTTTTACTCTTTTGTCTTTTCTTAATTCTTCTAATTGGTCAATTATACTATCACTTCCTTTTTTATATATACCAAATAAACTATCATCAAATGAGGTAAATATTTCACCATATATATATATTACTCCAATTCCTTCTTTTTCATCACTAATATCTATTTTCTTTAATATATTAAATTTTGAGTTTGTTCCTTTTTCTGCTATATTAAATTTATTTTTAACAATTACAATAATACCAATTAGTAATGAAATTATTGAAATTAAAATTATTATGAAAGAAAAAAATTTTTTAAACATAAATTTATTCTCCAATTTTTTAAAGTTTATAAATATTAAAAAAGAAAAATAAATAAGTCAAATAAAATATTAAATAAAAAAATAAAATTTGCCGATAATAAAATAAAGGAAAAAAAGAACTGGCGCAAAAGGAATTCAAAAAAACCAGTCAATAAAAAAATCAC
>DAONJL010000077.1:0-7691 GCA_035405645.1 bacterium
TATATTTAACTTTGCTATTTTTGCTGTGCCATCATCTGCTTGTTCTTTTCCAAAAAAAAAATTTTTTTTATTATTGACAAAATTTTTATTTTAAATTATGTGATTAATTCAATTTATTTTTTAAAAGGACTAAAATGAAAAATAATATTTTTATAAGAAATAGAAAATTCAAACAATTTATATTAGGCACATTATTTATTATTATTATTATTTTAGGTTGGTTTTTTCCATATATTGGTTATTTTATTCCTGCCTGTATGGTAGTTGGTATTGCTATTAGTCTTTTTTATGGTAGAAAATGGTGCGATTGGTATTGTCCGCGTGGTAGTTTTTATGATACTTATATTAATATTTTTAGCAAAAGAATAAAAATTCCTCTTTTTATTAGAACTATTAAATTTAGAATCTTTATTCTTGTGCTTTTAATGATTGCATTATCATTACAAATTTTTTTAAAAGGTAAATCATTAGAAAGTATTGGTTTTATTTTTATCAAAATACTTACTATTACTACAATTATTGGAATTTTTTTTGGTATTATTTTTCAAGAAAGATTCTGGTGTTTTCTTTGTCCTGTTGGCACATTATCTAATCTTTTTGGTCGCTGGAAAAAACCTTTACAAATAAATTCCCAAACCTGTATAGATTGTAAATTATGTGAAAAAGTTTGTCCAATGCAGATTGCTCCGTATAAATATAAGAAAGAAAAGATTGAAACAGTTTTTGATGCTGATTGTTTAAAATGTGAATCCTGTGTTTCTGTGTGTCCTAAAAAATCGCTTTTTCTCAAAAAAGATAATTAATAATTATCAAGTATTATTTCTACTATTTTGTTTCGGTTTCGTTCTACTTGATTTAATAATACAATAAATATTTTCCATTCATTATCTTTTTCTGATTGATAAAATCCTACTATTGAATTGTTATCTTTTAATGTGCCTGTTTTATAATAATAATTTTTTATTTTATTATATCGCATTAATTCCTTGTATTGAAAAAATTTTATCATTATCTTTAATAAATCATTTGCTGTTGTAAAATTATCTCTTGATAATCCCGAACCTTCTACAAGTCCTGTATTTGTTAATAAATATTTTTCTTTTAAATATTCATTTATAAATTTTGTTGAACTTTTTAAATCAGTTTTTGGTTTTTTAAAATTATAACTACCAATACAAAGAAAAATTTGATTTGTAATAAAATTATTTGAATGTTCGAGCATTGCTTTTAAAATCTCATAAAGTGTTTTATCTGAATAATATCTAAATAAATTTTTAAATTCTTTATCTAATAATTTTTTCTCAATTTTCCCATTTATCTTTATTCCTTCTTTTTTTAAAAAATAAGTTAACATTTCGCCAAAATAAAGAGGTGGATTATCTCGATTTTTTCCTAAATTTATTCGTGTTAAATCACCATTTTTTTTAATTTGCACATTTAATTCTTTTATTATTTTTTCTGTAAATTCAAGCATTGGTGTTTCTTCTTCACCTGATATAATTTTATTATTTTCTCTCTTTAATAAAATTGTATTGAAATTCAAACTAATGGCACTAACAGGTGCTTCATAAGGATTAAGTGAATATTCAGAACCTGGAATTGTTAAATCACCTTCAAAAAAAGAATCATCAAGATAAATATTATTTATTTCGCTAAATTTATATGTTGTTTTAAATTGAGAAATGATTTTATTAAAATCTTCTGAAATGAAAAACGGGTCGCCATAACCTTTAATTAAAATATCATTTTTATTATTAACAAAAATATCAGTAAAAAACCTATAATTTAAACCAAATAAATCAATAGCAACTAAAGCAATAATTACTTTTTGTGTTGAGGCTGGAACATATTTTTCATCACTATTATAATCAAATAATTTTTCTCCTTTTAATGTAGCAACAACAACACTACCTTTTTTTACATATTTTATTATTTCTTTTTCTATATCTTTTTTATTTTCTGCATTTAAAATACTTGCTAAAAATAAAATAATTAAAATTATTCTCTTTATTAACATAATCAAACCACAACTTAATATAATTTTACTAAATAAGTATTATCACTTTTTTTAATTATCTTCACTTTTTCTTGTTCTATTAATTGATTAATAAATTTATAAAAATTTAAATTAACAAATCTTTGAAGATCATCCAGATACAATACATAATTTATTTTTAATTTTTTTAAATAATCTAAAAATTCATTCTCATTTGCAAAATCATTATAAGGAACAACATATCTTGTAAGCATATAATCAAAACCAAGAATATAAGGAACATCAAGTAAAAAACCTTTATTTACTAATAATAAAATTTTATCTGTTTCTGGATTTAAATTTTCATTAGCATATTTAACCACATTATAAAAACCTTTATAATAATATAAACTCTTCATAAAATGAAGTTCTTCATTATGAATACCTAAAAAAACAGAAATTTTAAAAGTATTTTGTGCTAATGTTAATGATAAATTTATTATTACTGTGATTGCTAAAATAAAAATTGAAATAATTTTAATTAAATTATATTTTTCAAAAAAATGATTTAAATGCCTTGCGCAAATAATTGCAAACAAAGGTAAAACAGGTAAAAGGAAGCGACCACGCGGTGCTAAAAAATAAATAAAATTAATATAAACAAAAAGAATAAATAAAACAAACAAATCAAACTTAGAAAAATTTTTGAAATTAAAGAAAATTAAAAGCGCAAAAATTAAATATAATGGTCCAATAGCATATTTCCAATAATCAAAATTTTGAAAATTTAATGTAAGGTCATAAATAAATTTTAAATAATTTTTAAATGATATTTTATATCTTCGTAATTCTGAAAAATGTCGAACTGCTTTTGCATTCATATAAACTTTTATTTCTTCTTCTTCTTCTCTTGCTATAATTTGTTTTTCTGCTTTTGTAACCTTTTTATTAAAATAAGAATCTAAAAAAGGAAAAACAGGATTATTTGTTATAACAAAATTTTTGATATACCAGACTGATGAAAAAAGAATTGATATAAAAATTAGAAAAAATAAAAATAAATATTTCTTATTAAAGTTAGTAAACAAAAAAAATGCAAAGATAATAATCGAAAAAATAATTAAAAAAAATAAAGAATGATATTTAATACCAAGTAAAATAATGAATGATAAAACAAACAAAATTTTATAAAGAAAAAAATCATTAAAAAGAATTCGCCAGAAAAGAAAACAGGTTAACAAAGTAAAAAAAGTAAGAATAATATCATTTTTACAATAGCCGACAATTCTAAAAATAGATGGGGTGGTAATAAAAATAATAACACTAAAAATTGAAATTTTTCTTTCTTTAAAAACATCAAAAGAAAAATAGTAAATTAGTAAAATAAGTAAAATATAAATAAACCAATTTGAAATATTAGAAATATGTGGTAATTTTAATGCTATACCAATAGCATAAATAAGTTCTGCATTTAAAGGATAAGTTGAATTTAGAATATCTGGTCTATCAACAAATTTGTGTTCTTGTAAAAAAATTTTTGGTAATGATAAATGATAACTTAATGCATCTTCACCTAATGGAAAAACAGAAGAACCAATCAAAAGAAAAAATAATTGCAAAAAAATAATAATACTAAATAATTTATTATGTTTTATAAAATTAAAAAAATTTATAAAAATTATTTTTACATAAAAAATATTTTTCAAACCAAAAAAAATAAAAACTAAAAAAATAGAAAGCAAAATCCAATTGTAATAAAGTTTGAAAAATAACAGGCAAATTGAATAGTAAATAAAAATAAATAAACTAATTAGAATAGAAAACAGAATATTTTCAGAAATAGATAATTGATACTTTTTAATAAAAGAAAAACCATATAAAAAAAAAGATAAAAAAATAAATAGACCAATAAAAAAAATTATAAAAGACATATTTTATTTTTCTGTTCTGTTAATCTTTGTAATAAAGAAGAATATCTTGATTTCTCTTTATCATTTTTAATTGCCATATAAAGAGCTTTTTTTGAGCCAATAAGAATGACTAATTCTTTGCCGCGTGTTACAGCAGTGTATAATAAATTTCTAACAAGCATAACATAATAAATAGTATGAATAGGAATAATAACTGCTTTAAATTCACTGCCCTGACTTTTATGAATTGAAATAGCATAAGCAAGCGTAATTTCATCAAGTTCTGCTGGTGTGTATGTTGTAATCAAATCATCATATTTTACTACTAACAATAAATTTTCGCGTTCCTTTATTTTTGTATCCAAATTTCTATACCATTCTTTAACTAATTTTTTATCAATTGCATTATCAACAAATTCATCAAAATTATTACCAAATGAAATAACTTTCCCAATATCACCATTCATAACATTTTTATTATAATTGTTTTTTAATTGCATAACTCTATCATCAATTTTAAATTTCTTGTTTCCTAATATTAATGCTTTTTCATTTTTATTATATTGTTCTTGAATTATTAAATTTATCGTATCAACACCAATAATGCTTTTATAGATTGGTATCAAAATTTGTATATCATCAGATGATATTTTTAAATTTTCAGGTATTCTCTGAAAAAAAAGTGATAGTATTTCATTTTGAATTTCTTCTGGTGTTTCTTTCTCAATAAAAAAGAAATTACTATTTTTATCCTGATTCTTTATTATTATTTGTTCGCCGTTATTTATTTTATGTGAATTTAATATTATTAATGAATTTTCTGCCTGTCGAAAAATTTTTGTCAATCTATAAACTTCTGATATATTTGAATTTATTATATCCTTTAATAAATTGCCAGCACCAACAGATGGCAATTGATTTACATCACCTACCATTATTATCCGTGTATATTTATTTATTGCTTTTAATAAATGAAAAAATATTTTTAAATCAACCATACTCATTTCATCGATAATTAATATATCACAATCAAGCGGTTTTGCTTCATTACGCTGAAATCCATTTTGAATTGAATATTCAAGCAATCTATGAATCGTTGTAGCAGGTAATCCTGTTGCTTCTGATAAGCGTTTCGCTGCTCTGCCTGTTGGACAACATAAACTTACTGTTAATCGATTTCTTAAAAATACATTTGTTATAAATTTTATTATTGTTGTTTTGCCTGTGCCTGGTCCACCTGTTAAAACAAATAATTTGGTATTTAATGCTTTTATTATTGCTTTATATTGTTCTTCGGATAATTTTATTCCTATTTCTTCTTCTGTTTCGCTTATTGTTTTTTCTGGATTTATTATTTCAATAAAATTTGAATTCTTTAAAATTAATAATTTTTCTGCTATGTATTTTTCATATACATAATTCCATATTAAATAAACACGGTCATCTTCTATCTTTATTTTTTCCTGTAATATTTCATCATTTAATTTATTCTTTATTTCTTCAATAGGTAGTTCTAACAATTCTGATAATTTTAATAATAATTCATCAATTGGTAAATAACTATGCCCATCTTGATTTGCTGCTGTATCTAAAATGTAATAAATTGCGCTCTGTATTCTAAATGGTGCATCTGCTGCAATGCCTATCTCTTTTGCTATTGAATCTGCTTTCTTAAAACCTATGCCATCAATTATTTCTATTAATTTATATGGATTTGTTTTTATTATGTTTATACTCTCTTCTTTGAATGCTTCGTAAATTTTATATGCATAGGTTGGACTAATATTTTTTGTTATTAAAAAATAGAAAATATCGTTTATTATGAAATGTTCTTTAAAAAATGTTTTTACTGAATTTAATTTTTTTTCGCCAATACCAGAGATTTCCAGTAATTTTTCTGGATTATTTTTTAAAACATTAAAAGTATCCTGTCCAAATTTTGCAACTATTTTTTCGGCAAATTTTAGACCTATATCTTTTATTAAACCTGAACTTAAATACTTGATTATTCCTTCTTCTGATACTGGTTCAATTAATCGATATTTCTCTACTTTAAATTGATTTCCAAAATTATATGATTCTGTCCATTCACCTGCAATTTCGATTGGCAATCCTTTAACTGGATTTATTATTGTGCCTTTTATTATTATTGTCTCGTTTTCTGTTTCAAAATTTGCAATTGTAAAATTATTGCTCGGATTATAATAAATTATATTTTTTATAAATCCTGAATATTTCGGCTTTTCATCCTTTATTTCACTAAATAAATCAATGGGAGATTGTTTTTGACTCTGATTATTTTCCACTTGTATCTTGAATTATACTGCTTCTTTTAAATCTGATTTTGTATATTCTTTTGTAAAAAAGTTTTCCTGAACTTCAGCAACATCAATTATTTTTACTTTATCTTCTGAATCAGAATAAGGTAATTCAAACATTGCTTTTAATAATATTCTATCAATAATACTTTTTAAACCGCGTGCGCCAACTTTTCTTTGTAATGTGTATTTTACAATTAAATCAATTGCTTCATCTGTAAATTGTAATTCTATTCCATCCATTCTGAATAATTCTATATATTGTTTTATTATTGCATTCTTTGGTTTTAATAAAATTTCTTTTAAGTGTTCTTCATTTAAATCATGCAAAATAACTATTGTTGAAAATCTGCCAACTAATTCTGGTATCATTCCAAATTTAATTAAATCCTGTGTTTCTACCTGTTTTAAAATTTCATAAGTATTTTCTTTATCATTTTTACTTATTAAATCAGCATTAAAACCTACTGTTTTACTATATAATCTTCGCGCTATTATTTTTTCAAGACCTTCAAATGAACCGCCTGCAATAAATAAAATTTGTTTTGTATTTACTACTATTAACTGTTGATTTGGATGCTTACGACCTCCATCTGGCGGAACTGTTGCGTCATAGCCTTCTATTAGTTTTAATAATGCCTGCTGAACACCTTCACCTGATACATCTCTTGTTATTGACGGATTTTCTGATTTCCGTGATATTTTATCTATTTCGTCAATATATACTATTCCTTTTTCTGCCTGAGCAACATCCATATTTGTTTTTGCTAATAAACGTGATAATAATTCTTCTACATCACTACCAACATAGCCTGCTTGCGTTAATGTTGTAGCATCACCAATTGCATAAGGAACATCTAAAATATGCGCAAGTGATTGAATTAGATATGTCTTGCCTACACCTGTTGGTCCTATCATTAGTATATTTGATTTTTCTATTTCTACGCCATTTATTATTGGATTATTTATTCTTTTATAATGATTATAAACTGCAACTGCAAGTGTCTTTTTTGCTTCATCCTGTCCTATTACATATTGATTTAATATATCATATATTTCTCTTGGTGTTGGTAATTTTTTTTGTGTTTTGGAAATATCTTTATTTTCTTTTTTATTTAATGCATCAACTAATATCATATTACATAATGCAACACAATCACTACATATATACACATTTGGTCCTTTTATTATATATCTGTTTTGTGTTTGTTTGTTTCCACAAAAAGAACAAAATAAATCTTTTTCTTTCTCTTTTTTCATTTCTGATTTTTACCTCTTTTATTATTTTTTTTAATCTTTTGATTTTAATATACTTTCATTTAAAAGTCAAGTGTTTAAATTGTTAAGTTTGGAAAATTATTTAATTATAAAATTTTTAATTATTTTTTCAATGCAACAAATTTATAAGATCCATTTTTTAAAAATTTTTATCTACGGGAAGTTTACAGACATGGTATACCCTTTTCTTAAGAATATATTATTAAAAAT
>DAONJL010000078.1:0-7661 GCA_035405645.1 bacterium
GCAACATTTGAGCGTTTGAAAAATACATTTGGTATTGAGATGAAACCAACAAAAGAGAATTTACTTAAATTAAAAAATGGTGAAGGATTACCAGAGAATATTAGTTCATTAGTAATGGAATTTGTTTCAGATGATAGATTAAATTATAATAAAACGCTCGGTGAGCTTGAAAAAATGCTTGATGAAATATTAACTGAAAACTGGCGAAAGAAATATAAAGACGATTTTGGAAATGGCTATATTTTTAATTGGTTTATAATGGACCATATTGGTTATGAGATTAATCCACGGCGTCGATTACTTGGTTATAATGTGTTATTTGAATTTTATAAAGAAAAATTAACAGAATACGAATGTGCTAATGATGAAATACAATTTCATTTTCATCCTGTTTCATATTTTCGAGAAGCGCATAAATGTTCAAATAATCTTTCTTATACAAATGAACATTTGCAGGTATTAAGCCGCCGCGTCATAGACTATCAATGGTTTCCATCAGCGTTTAGACCGGGTATGCATAGTGAGCGACCAGACTTAAATCTATTTCTTGAAATGTGGATACCTTTTGATTATGGCAATCAAGCAGTCGAAAGAGATGATCTAAATAAAAAAGATTTACAGAAAGATTTAAGGGGCGGCAGATGGGGCGATTGGAGACGAGCAACTACTGAATGGGAAATTTATCATCCTGATTTTTACGATTATCAAAAAAAAGGAAATATGCGTAGGTATATAGCACGAAGTCTAAATTTGAATGCACGATTGAATGCTATTAACGAATATGAAATTGAAAAAGCATTTAAACGGGCCGAGAGCGGCAAGCCAACAATTATGGCTATATGTAATCATGATGAACGCGAGATGCGGCCGTATATAGATTGGTTTTACAAAACAGTTAAAAAAATTCAGCACAACTATCGAGAAGTAAAAATTAAAAATTCCGGAGCAGCATCAGCACTGCAAGAAGTATTAGGATTAAATAAAAAAAATCAATTGACAATAAAAGCAGAAATTAAGTATAATCAATTATTTATAAAAACAGATAAGGAATGTTGGGGACCGCAGCCGTATTTTTGTTTTAAAACGCGTTGTGGTCAATATATCTGGGAAAATCTAGATTTTCAAGATAATAATATGTGGACATTTATTTTTGATGATGATACGATACCGATAAATAAAATAGAAAAAATTGGTATTGCAACGAATGATAGAAATGGAAATGTTAAAGTAAAAATTTTAGATATTTAATATTGATATATGGAATTTAAAATTGGTATAGATAAAATAGAAGCAGAATTAGTAAAAAAAAAATTAACTGAATTTTATGGAAAAAATTATTGGGGTGCTGATGATAAATTTTTTGAATGGATGTATTTTAAAAATCCAAATAAATCATTGCTTTGTGATAAAGATAAATATAGTTTTTTGATTTTTAAAGATAAAAATGAAATTTTAGCATTAGATAGTTTTTATTGTGAAATTATTATTTATAGAAATAAAAAATATTTAGCAATATGGGATATTGAATGGAATAATTTTTCAAATATTAAAGGTTTAGGAAGTCAGTTAGTTCAAAAGATGCATATATTATGCGATGTCTATTTAGGTTATGGGTATAATTCTTTATCATATAAATCATTTAAAAAACTGGATTGTAATTTTATTGAAGAAATTGAACGTTATGTATTAATTTTTGAACCAGATATATTGAAAGATATTTTGAATATACCTAAGAATTCTGAATATTATGATTTTTATAAATTTTCGGCTAATAATATAAAATTAGTAGATAATATTAACTACATAAAAATTAGCGATATTTCAAAAATAGAAAATAAATATTATATTGACTATTTATCAAGATTTGAGATGGCAATAAATAAAAATGTTGATTATATAAATTGGCGTTATTTATCACATCCATATATAGAATATGATATTATATCAACTGATACAAATGGTAAATGTGGTATAGCTGTTGTTAGAAAAGAATTTATTAAAAATTATAAATATTGTGTTGTTCGTATTTTAGATTTTTTTCCAACTTTTGGAAATGAAAAAAAATTATTGGGTGGAATAATAAATTATTGCCAAAAACAAAAAGCAATTTTAGTTGATTTTTTTTGTGTATCACAAAAAATAAAAGAAAAAATTGATATGTTCCCATTTTTGCCCTTAACAAAACATAGACAATTTTTTATTCCGCGTTTGTTTCAACCACTTGAAATAAGAGAAAGGCAAAGCATAAATTTTGTATATAAAATTTTAAATAAAGAAATTGAAAATTCTGCAATAAATGATTTATATGCTACAAAAGGTGACGGAGACCAAGATATTAAAGTAAATAGAGAATATCAAACAGTCTCATTATGAATTTTAAAAAAGATAAAAATATTGATTACTTTGATGAAATAGAATTGTTAGATATAGAACAACTAAAAAAAATAAAAAAAGAATTATTAAAAGAACAAATATCTTATATACTAAAAAATAGTGAATTTTATAAAAAAAAATGGGAAAAATTTGGAAAAACATCAACTGAAATTTTACTTAATTTCAGTGAATTACCTTTTACAAAAAAAGAAGAAATAATTTTTTTGCAAAGTAATAATAAATTATTTTTTAATTCCAATTTATGCGTTAGAAGAAATAAAATAATTAGACTACAAAAAACTTCAGGCACAACCACAATACCGTTATTTATTCCTTTAACAAAAAACGATATAAAATATATAACAGATTGTGGTGCGCGATGTTTTTGGGCTTCGGGTTTACGACCAGGTGATATTGTTGTTAATTGCATGAATTATTGTATGTATATGGGAGGATTTACGGACCATCAGAGTTTAGAAAAAGTTGGTGCTTGCGTAATACCGTTTGGTGTAGGTAACACAGAACTATTAATTGAAACAATATTAAAAACTGAAATAAACGCAATACATAGTACTCCTTCTTATTTAGCTAAAATAGAACAGATATTAACTGAAAAGTTTTCATTAACCCCAAAAAACCTGAAATTAAAGCTAGGCTTGTTCGGTGGTGAATCTTTTTTTCAGAATGAAAAATTTAGAAAAGAATTAGATAAAAAGTGGGGTTTCAAATCATTTAATGCTAATTATGGTATTGCTGAAATAATGAGTATGTTTGGCGCTGAATGTCAAGAACGCTCTGGTTTGCATTTCATGGGACAAGGCCATTTATTAGTAGAATTATATTCTAATGAAAAAAAAAAATATATAGAAATAAAAAAAGGTTCTATTGGTGAAATCATTTTATCAAATTTAAAGCGCGAAGCAAATCCATTAATAAAATATAAAACAGGTGATATTGTAAAAATTATTGATATAAATCAGTGTGCCTGCGGTAGAAAAAGTTTTAGATTTCAAGTAATTGGTCGAGCTGATGATATGATAATAATTAAAGGTGTAAATTTATTTCCAAATAGTGTAAGAAATATTATTACTAATTATCCTGAATTTTTTTCTGGTGATTTTAGGATTATTTTATTTGGTAAGCCGCCGTATGATTATGTTAAATTATTAATTGAATTAAAACAAAATATAAATACTGACAATTATGAATTGTTAAAAGAACAATTAAAGATTGAATTAAAAAATAAATTAAATGTATCATTTGATATAGAATTTATTGACTATAATAAATTAGAGAAAAACGCCGGTAAAACTAAATATATTATTTATAAATAAAAATAGAGGAGTTCAATTATATGTTTAAAGAAAAGTATAATGCAGTTTATGCCTCAGAAATAGCTGATTATTTAAAGAAACAATTAACTGGTGATAACATAGAAATTCATTCTTTTAAAGATATCAATAATATTGAAGATAATTCTGTAGTTTGTGTATTAAAACAGATTCATAATATTGAAACATTAAAATGGATTGATGATAATTATAATAATATTTTGATAATAACGGATATAGAAAATAAATTCAGTTTAATAAAAAATTCATATATATTTACTCAATTTGCTTTTCAAGATTTTCTGAAAATTATAAAATTTTTTTTTGCTGAAAAAGAAGAAATTTATAGTATTTTATCAACAGAAACAATTAATAAAAATGCAATATTAGATAAGAATATTTTTATTGGTTATAATGTTATTATAGGTGAAGATGTTATTGTAGGTAGTGAAACTAAAATTATGCATAATACAGTAATAATGGGAAAAGTTAAAATAGGTAATAATTGTTTAATAAAGTCTAATACATTGATTGGCAGTTTAGGATTTGTTTATAATTTTGAAAATAAAAATGAATTTGAAGTAATGCCGCAATTAGGTGGAATAGAAATAAAAAACAACGTATTAATTGGTTCAAATAATTCAATTGAAATAGGATTTATCGGTAATACACTTTTAGAAGAAAATGTGAAGATTGATGATTTAGTTCAAATCGGCAGTAATGCAATAATAAAAAGAAATACCATAATTGCAGCGGGTTCTGTTATTTGTAGAAATGTAATAATTGGTGAAAATTGTTGGATTGCGCCAAAGGTATGTATAAAAGAAAATGTTTTAATTGGTGATAATTGTATTATTGGTATGGGGTCTGTAGTTATTAATAATATCCCTGATAATTCTGTAGTAGTAGGTGTGCCAGGCAAAATAATAAAATCTAATAAAAATATTAAGGATTGAAATATGAATAAAAATAAAAATAGAGAAGTTATATCAGAATATTTAAAAACTTTAATAAAAGACATTGAAAATAAGTTTGGTATAGATTCGCCAGAAGTATTATCGTTAAAGAAACAATATTATTATTCTGAACTCGAAGAGAATATACTGGAAAAAGAGACAAATAAGCATTATGAAGCTGATGCTCAAATAATATTTAAAAATAAAAAAATTTTTAATATAGAGAGATTATATAGGAGGACATTGGTTATAGAAATTACAAGTGTTTGTGCATCACGCTGCAGATGGTGTTTAAGGGCTAATTACAAACCAATAATTATGAACAATGAAGAGTTTGATTTGATAGCAGAATATTGCGGTAGCCAAGAAAATAAAGATGATTTAAAAGAAGTTTTAATTACTGGCGGTGACCCACTAATGTTGCCAGATAAATTACATTATCTTATTGAAGCAATAATTAATAAAGCGCCAAATATAAAAATTATTCGTATTGGTTCTCGTCTTATTTTTCAGGACCCAAAAAGAATAGACTCTAAATTATTATATATTTTAAGACCGCGAGAAAATATTAAATTCGAAATTGGAACACAAGTTAATAGTTATTTAGAAATTACCAAAGATGCAGAACTCGCTTTAAAAAAATTACTTTCTAATAA
Source organism: bacterium (assembly GCA_035405645.1). GTDB lineage: Bacteria > JAGOBX01 > JAGOBX01 > DAONJL01 > DAONJL01 > DAONJL01. The sequence goes on from DAONJL010000078.1 coordinate 5,317, forward strand.
TATTACCATTTATAATCAATCTGTTCTATTAAAAGGTGTAAATGATAATTTAGATTTTTTAATTGAATTATATGATAAGCTTCGTTATCTAAATATTGAATCTCATTATTTATTTCATTGCGTGCCATTAAAAGGAATGCAGCATCACCGCACTTCAGTTGATAAAGGATTGCGATTAATAAAACAATTAACTAGTCGTGGGTTGTTTTCTGGTCGTAGCAAGCCAATGTTTACTTTAATGACTGATATTGGCAAAATAACGCTATATGAAAATACAATACAAGCAAGAAAAGATCATTTTATTTTGCTCAAATCAGAATATTTATATTCTGAAAGATGTAAATGGAATAAAAATTGGAAACTTCCTAGAAATGCAATTGTTAATGCTGATGGAACAATGAGTGTTTGGTATTTAGATGGCTGTGATGATTAAATAAGTATAATTTTTATGAACTTAATTTTTTTTGAAAATTCAGAACAATTAGTCTTTTTTTTAAATAATCATCAAAAATTTAATAATCATAATCTTAAATATATTGCTTTAACTCCGTATGCTATTAGAAAATTAGAAGAATTGAATTTAAGATTTTCATATCCAGAACAATATTATAATTGTGAAGAAGAATATAAAAAACTAACAACAATATTTTGGGATTATAACAAAAAAATTATTGAATATTTTGATAATTTAGTTATAGAAAATGATATAAAGTTTAGAAAAGAAAATTTAAAACCATTTGAATGTTTTGCTTATCATTTTGAGCGATTATTAAACACAATTAAAATAAAATTATTTGAACTTATCAAAATTATTGAAACAGAAAAACCACAAAAAATATATTTTTTTAAAACTTTTAAACATTCATTTGATGTTGATTTGCAATATTCAGATGTAGAATCTATTTATTATTATTTGCTTATAGAAATTTGTAAGAAAAATTGGATAGATTATGAAATTTTGGAAAGCAACTTTTCGGAAACTGAAAACAAAAGTAAAAATAATTTTTTCGTTTTAGTTTTAAAAAAGTTACATTCTTGGAAATTTTATTTTCGTAAATTGAAAATTTTTTTTAAAAATCACTTAAATTTAACAGGCAGAAATATTCTTATAATATCAATGCGAAATGTAAGTTTAATAAAATATGATTTAATAAAAAGTGGCTATAAAATTTTTGTGATAAACAATAAGAAGATAACAAAATTATTTTTTAAAAAAAGTAGATATTCGCCACTTTTAAAAGATAAAATAGAAAAAAAATTATTTGAATTTTTAGGAATAAATTTTTTTCCATTAATTGAATCAAGATTAGATTTTTTCTTACAAAGATTAGAAAATATATTTGAAATTTATGAATATTATTTTAAGTATTTGACGAAAAAAAAAGTTAAATTAATTTTTGCTGATTCAATATTAGTTACACAATTTTTTGCAAATTTGATTTTAGTGAGCGCAGCTAAAAAATTGAAAATACCTATTGCAGTATGGAAACACGGTGGGTGCTTTGAAGATGAATATAATATTCCTTTATCTTGGTATTTACATGAGATTCGATATTGTGATTATTATTTTTTATATGGAAATAAACAAATAGAAATATTTAAAAAATATGATAAATTAAATACTACACAATATTCCACCGTTGGTTGTCAATTTATTGTAAATGGTGCAATAAAATCAAAGAAAACAATAAAAAATAAAGATTTAGAAATATTATATATTATTAAAGATTTCACAAAAACTAATCAAGTAATTTTAAATTTTGATTCAAAAGAAATGTTTATTAATAATGTTTATTATTATTTTTTACGCGATACAATAAAAGTATTAAACCAAAAATTTCCAGAACAAAAAATTATTATAAAAGGATTTTTTAAAGAAACCAAAGAACTCATAAAAGACTTTTTAAATATTCCCAAAATTCAATTTATTACAAATGAATTTTCATTACCAGAGTTATTGAATAAAAATGTTTTAGTAATATGCGATTATTTATCAACTTCATTAATGGAATCAATTTATTCGAAAAAAGATATTATTTTACACACAAAACTAAAAACCGATTATCCTTTAATTATTGATTATTTAAATGAAAGTGTAATAATTTCAAAATCAATAGACGAATTAAAAATAGCGCTTGATAATTATTTGAAAAATAATTCGATTGAAAAAAATAATAATAGATTTTTAAATGATTTTTTAAACATTAACCTGAATATTGATAATAAAAAAAAAATAATTTCGGAAATAGATAATATATTTATTTCACGAGGATATAAGAAATGAAAAAAAGAAAAAATTTGTTAAGTGAATATTATAATAAAATAAATTCGTTTGATATATTTAA
>DAONJL010000079.1:0-7501 GCA_035405645.1 bacterium
TCATAATACTATTGAAAATGAGTTCTATGATTTAGAATATTTTTATTCTAAATAAAATTTCTTTCTAAAAATTATTCTTTTATTTTTTTAAAAATTTTTTATAAAATTGTAATTTGCTTAAATTTAAAAAATTCAAAAACATTTCTTTAAAAAAACTGTTTCATTCTTATTTTCTTTCTTTGTTTGATCTGCTACATAATATTTTGTAAGAATATGAACTTTCTTTATTGATGTGTCGCCAGCATTATAATCATATACATATATTTCTCTTTTAAATTCTGGAAAATCAGGCATTGTTGTATAAGAATCAGATTTGTATAATCCATTTATATTACAAATTAAAGAAGGATTTAATCTATTTATTTCTGATACTGTATTATTTATTAAAATATTTGATTTTTCAAGTAAAATATTTGAATAAGCGAAATCAACAAACAAATAAATTAAAGGAAAAAGTGATGAAACAATAATAGCAAAAACAATAATAGCAAAGATTATTTCTATTAATGAGAAACCTGTTTTATTTTTCATTTTACGATTGGTAAAATTTTTTCTTCTGGAACAAAACCAATTTTATCAATAAAATCTTTATAACTATCCGGTGCTTCTACTATCTTTACTTTAGCATAACCTTCGGCAATATCAAGAACTTTTACTTTGATAAAAACATTACGGGGTAATTTAAAATAAGTGAAATAAGATGGCGCTGGACCTGCTTTAAAATCTACTGGTTCGATATTGTTTGCTATTTGCGCATATTCATAATCTCTATTAAAAACTTTTTGTTTTTGTATGACAGTATGTTTTGTACAAGTAATTAAGACTAAACAAAGTAAACAAAAAATAATAAACATTTTATTTTTCATATTTTTACCTCCTTTTTATTATTAGTTATTCTGGCGGAGAGAGTGGGATTTGAACCCACGGTACCCTTTTGAGGTACACACGCTCTCCAGGCGTGCGCCTTCGACCGCTCGGCCATCTCTCCTTATTTAATAAACAAAAAACTTTTATTTATATTTTATTTATTTTACTTATTCCACGCAAACTATTTTCTATAAATTCTACTAATATTTTTATATGTTTATTTTTTATTAATTCTTCTTCTTCTTTTATTTTTTTTACAGATTGTGAAACATTATATTCTGAACTAAATAAAATTTTATATGCTTTTTTTATACAATTTTTATCTTCTTCTGAAAAATTATTCCGTGCTAATCCTACTTTATTTATTCCTATTATTCTTAATGGATTTCCTGCTGCTTCACAATATGGTATTATATCTTTATTTACTCTTGATACTCCTCCAATAATTGCAAAATCACCTATTTTAGTAAATTGATGAACACCTGTCAAACCACCAATAATTGCATTATTTCCTATTATACAATGACCTGCAATATTTGTTGCATTGCCAATTATTGTATTATCTTTCACAATACAATCATGTGCAATATGAACATAAGCCATAAATAAATTATTATTGCCAATTATTGTTTTGCCTTTATCCTGAATTGTGCCCCGACTGATTGTTACAAATTCGCGAAACACATTTCTATTTCCTATTATTAAATATGTTTCTTCTTTATTATATTTTTTATCCTGTGGGTCTATTCCTATTGCACCACTCATATTAAATTCATTATATTCACCTATTTCTGTATTTTTCTCTATATAAACATTATTTTTTAAAATTGTGCCTTTACCTATCTTTACATTTTCGCCTATTATGCAATATGGTCCTATTATTACATCTTCTCCTATTTCTGCTTTTGGACTTATTATTGATGTAGGATGAATTTTTGCACTCATAATTATTTACTCTCGAGCAATTGAAAATTTCATTTCTGCTTCTGCTACACATTTACCTTCTACATACGCTTTTCCCTGTAATACACCACGCATTGAACCAATACGAACTGTTTCAACTTCAATTATTAATTGGTCACCAGGCACAACTGGATAGCGCCATTTAACATTATCAAGTCCCATAAAATAAACTGTCTTACCTAAATTTTCTGATTTTCTTAATAATAATACACCGCCCATTTGTGCCATTGCTTCTATGATTAAAACACCAGGCATTACTGCTTTTTCTGGAAAATGTCCAGTAAAGAATGGCTCATTTATTGTCACATTCTTTAAACCTATTATTTTCTTATCGCCATCTATTCCAATTACTCTATCTATTAATAAAAATGGATATCTATGTGGTAATATTTTCTTTATTGAATTTATATCTATCATATCATCATTTTCAAAAATATTATAAATCTTTTTTAATGCTGGATATGTTCTTTTATATAATTGATATACTTTATTTATTAAATTTATATTTGTTGAATGGCCTGCTTTTATTCCAATTATATGTGCATTTATTCGCACACCAAGTAATGAAATATCACCTAATAAATCAAGTATTTTATGTCGAACACAATCATCTGGATATTTCATTTTTTCTGGATTTATATATTTATCTTTATCTGCTATTACTGCTACTTCAAGAGAACCACCTTTTATTAAACCTGCTGCTTTTAATGCATCAACATCTTTTTTTTCGCCAAATGTTTTTGCTTCACAAATCTCTTTTTCATATATTTCTGGTGTTATTTCAAGTGATTTGAATTGCGAACCTATTATACTTTCTGGATAATCAATTGTATATGAAACTTTCAAACCTGGATATGGTAATAGAATTAAACATGCATCACCTTTTGTAACTGCTATTGGTTCTTTTACTACATATCGTTCTGCTGGTTTATGCAATTCTTTTATTCCACTTTCTTTTATCAAATCAACCCAAACTTTTGCACTGCCATCTGTTACTGGCACTTCTTCTCCATAAATCTCTATTTTTACATTTGTTACATTCATTCCATATAATGCTGAAAGTAAATGTTCTACCGTATGAACTTTTACATCATTTGTAATACCAAGTGAAGTTTCGCGTTCCACATCAAGCACATTCTCTACTATTGTATCTATTGTTGGTTCTTCTGGTAAATCTTTTCTTATAAATTTTATTCCATAATCTGCTTCTGCTGGTTTTATTATTATTTTTGTTTCTTTGCCAGTATGAAGCCCAGATCCACTATATACTATTTCTTTTTTTATTGTTGTTTGCATTTTTATTTATTACCCCATATTTTTAAATTTAGGTATTGTTCTATTTTTTCTAATCTATGACTTATTCTGATTACTGATTCATATAAACTTCTTAACTTCTTTATTTGTTCTGGTAATTTTGAAATTGCTGCTTTTATCTTTTTCTCTTCATTATGGTCTCTTGCTGGAAAACCAGATACTATTGAATTTGATTTTATATCTGATGAAATTCCTGTTTTTGCTGCTGCCATTACATTATCGCCAATTTTTGTATATGGTGCTATTCCTGTCTGACCGCCTAATGTTACATTTTTTCCAATTATGCAACTGCCTGCTATTCCTACCTGTGCTACTATTATTGAATTTTCGCCTATTTTACAATTATGTCCTATATGCACCTGATCATCTATTTTTACATTATTTTCTATTATTGTCGAACCCATTGTCGCTCTATCTATTGTTGTATTCGCACCAATCTCAATATTATCTTTGATTATTACATTTCCTATTTGATATAATTTCTTTATTGTATTTTTATATGGAAAAAAACCAAAGCCATCTGCACCTATCACTGCTCCTGAATGTATTATACAATCTTTCCCGATTATTGTATTATAGTAAATTTTCACTCCTGAATATATCTTTGTGTTTTCACCTATCTTTGAATTTTCACCTATATATACATCTGGATATATCTTTACTTTATCAGCAATTTCTACATTCTTTTCTATTACTGCAAATGGTCCTATATATACATCTTTGCCTATTTTTACATTACTTCCTATATATGCTTTATCTGATATTGCTGGTTCTGGTATTGGTTCAGTTAAAAATAATTCTAAACAAATTGCAAAACCTAATTTTGGATTTTCAACTATTATCAATGTTTTTTCAGTTTCAATTTCTTTATTTGTAATTATCACGCCTGCATTTAATTCTATTGCTTTTTTTAATATGTAATCATTTTCTGCAAATGTTATTTCTTCTGAATTTGCATTTTCAAAATTATTTATGCCTGTAATTATATAATCTTCTTTACCTTTTATTTTGCCATTTATTTTACTTGCTATTTCTTTAACAGTAAAACTATTTTTCATTCTTTATTATTTCTTTTTACTTTTTGATTGTGTTTCTGTTTTATCGTTTGTTGGTATTTTGATTTTATTTAGTTCGTCTAATACTTGTTTTGTTATATCTAATTCTTCATCTACATATACTGCGCCTGATTTTGTTCTATCATATATTACATTCAAATCTTTTTCTTTACAAATTTTCTTTAATATATTTAATAAGTCCTGACTTATTGACATCTGAACATCATCTGGTAATAGTTCATTTTGTTTGATTTGTAAGCGTTCTTTAAAATCTTTTAAATAATTCTGATATTCCATATATAATTTTTGATATGCTAATTCTTTATCTCGTTTTATTTTTTCACTCGCCATTATATTTTCCTGATAATCCTGTTCCATATCCATTAATTTCTTTTCATAATCATTTATCTTACTTTTATATGGTTTTGCCCATTCTTCCAATTCACTTAATCTTTTTTGTGCTAATGGATGTTTATCAGAAATAAGTTGCCAATCAATAAACGCACCTTTTATTTCAGCAAAAATTTCACAGACAAATAAAATAAAAATAATAGACACAATAAAAAATAATTTTTTCATTTTAAACCTCCTTTTGTTTTATAAATTTTGTATATATATAAGAGATTTATTATTTTGTCAATATTAATAACAAATGATATTATCACTGCTTTAAAATTTTTATTTGAACTATTGCTTAATTAATTATTTATTTATCTGAAAAAAAATAGTTTTATGTCATTAGATTCTGACCCCTAAAAGATAAAAATAATTTATCTTATTCTAAAAAAGTTAACTGAATAATAATCAAAAATAATAATAGGAAAATTTTTCTTGAAGTTTTATTATTAATAAAGTATAATTAAAAAAATATGAAAAAATTATTAAAAGGAAATGCTACTTGTGCTGAAGCAGTAAAAATGGCGAATGTTGATGTGATTGCAGCATATCCAATTACACCACAAACACCAGTAATTGAAAAACTTGCATTAGAAAAAGAAAAAGGAAATCTAAAAGCCGAATATATATTTGTGGAATCAGAACATTCATCAATGGCAGTTTGTATTGGTGCTGCAAGTGCTGGTGCACGAACTTTTACTGCTTCATCAGCAAATGGAATAGCATTAATGCACGAAGTTTTACATTGGGCTGCAAGTTCGAGATTGCCTATTGTTATGGCTGCTATAAATCGTGCTATGTCAGCGCCCTGGTCAATCTGGTGTGACCATCAGGATACTATCTCACAGCGTGATACTGGCTGGATACAATTTTATTGTGAAAATAATCAGGAAATTTTTGACATCTGTATTCAATCTTTTAAAATTGCTGAATCTGTTCGTATTCCTGCTATGGTCTGTTATGATGGTTTTATTTTATCTGAATTAACTATGATTGTTGAAATACCAGAACAAGAAAAAATTAATAAATTTTTACCTCAAAATAATATTACTTCTATTCTTGATATTAATAATCCTTTAATAATAAATTCTGTTGTAACTCCACAAAGAAGAAAAACAAAAGAAAATAATTTAGCAAATAATTATTTTGATTTTCGAATTCAATTTCAGGAAGATATGATAAATTCAATTGATACAATAAAAAAAATAAATAAAGAATACAAAGAAATAACAGGAAATAAAACTGAAACAATTTTAGAAACATATAAAATAAATGATGCAGAATTAATTTTAATCAGTATAGGTAGTCTAACTTCTGATTTAAAAGAAACAGTAAATCTTTTAAGAGAAGATAATATTAAAACAGGTTTAATAGCATTAAAATTATATAGACCTTTTCCTGTTTTTGATTTATTTGAGTTATTAAAGCACGAACAAAAAATTATTGTATTTGATAAAAATATTAGTTTTGGTTATCAAGGCGCATTACTAACTGATATTCTGGCATTATTAAAATCACATAAATTAAATAATGATGTGCAAGGTGTAATATTGGGTCTTGGTGGTGCAAAAACTTCTGCTTTTGATATTTATTTATTAGTGAAAAAAATTTTTAACGAAAAATTATTTAATCAAAAATATTTTTATTTGAATGAAAATGAATAGTATATTTGAAAAAACAGAAGAATATATATATGAAGGAAATCGTTCATGCGCTGGATGTGGTTTATCATTAGCTTTTAGATTAGCAATGAAAGCATTAGGTGAAAAAACAATTATTGTAGTGCCTGCTTGTTGTTTTACTGTTTATACTGGCGTTTTCCCTTTTTCACCAATTAAAGTTCCAGTAATTAACACAGCATTTGAAACAACTGCTGCTGTTGCAAGTGGTATTGAAGCAGCATTAAAAGTAAAAAACAAAAAAGATATAAATGTAGTTGGTTGGGCTGGTGATGGTGGAACTTTTGATATTGGTCTTCAATCATTAAGTGCAGCGTGTGCTCGGAATGCAAATATTATTTATGTTTGTTATGATAATGAAGCATATATGAATACAGGTACTCAGGGTTCAGGTGCGACGCCGTATAAAGCATTAACCACAACAACGCCAATAAAAGGAAAAACACATAATAAAAAAGATTTAATTGGAATAATTCGCGCACATAATATTCCTTATATTGCAACTGCTTCACCTTCTTATCCACAAGATTTATTTAATAAATTTGAAAAAGCAAAAACAATTTATGGAACAAAATTTATTTATATTCTATCGCCGTGTCCACCGGGCTGGGGCTATGAAACTGATAAAACTGTTTTATTAGGTAGATTGGCTGTTCAATCTGGTTTATTTGATTTATTTGAAATTGAAAATGGTATTTTAAATTTGACTGCTGAAAGTAAATCTATGCTTGAAAATAAAAAAATAAAAAAAGATGTTTCAGAATATTTAAAATTACAAAAACGATTTTCTCATATAAATGATGATGATGTTCAATTATACAGAAATTTTGTAAATGAAAAATGGAATAATTATTTTAAAATGTTCGAGAAAAAATAAATATGGATTTAATAAATTTAATTTTGAAATTAATCGATATTTATTCATTTTTATTATTTATTAGAGTTTTACTTTCTTGGTTCCCAATCGACCCTTATAATCCTCTATATCAATTTTTATATAATATCACAGAACCTATATTAAAACCATTAAGGACAATAATTAGATTTGGTGCAGTTGGAATTGATTTCTCTCCAATTATTGCTATGCTTATTATTCAGTATATTTTAAAACCTGTAATTATAAAATTGTTTTTCTTGATTTATTATTAGAATGATTCTAATTTTAGATTCATTAAAACGGAACTTCCAGTAATAAAAACCGCAAAAAACATCTGCAAAGCATAATAA
>DAONJL010000080.1:0-7052 GCA_035405645.1 bacterium
ATTTTCAAAACTTAATTTATTTTCTTTATCAAAATTTATATCAATAAAACCAAGCATTTGAATATCAAATAAATTACAAAAATCAACAAGATAGGAATGAATATTCCAATTCCAGGGCCATCTGCCAAATGCTTCTATTGCCTGGTCATTAATATCAATTGTAATAATTTTGTCTGAAATTTGCACATTTTTTCGTTTTCTCATTTGTAGGTCATAAAAAATATTTTGAACCTTTGTCATTGCCCCACTAAAATAAATTAAAAGAAAAATTATATAGATTGGTAAGCCAATAAAAATTAGTATTTTAAATATATTATATTTTTTTTGAGAAATCATTTCTATTCAAAATTTTCTAAATCTTCTTTTAATAATTTGATTTTTTCTTTTATATCATTTATTTGCTTTTCATAATTTTTTATCCCCATTGTTGTTATTTTTTCATTTTTCATTTGTTTTAATCGCTCTATTGATTTATAATATTTTTGCATTCGTTCATTTAATAAATTTATTCTATAAACTATAGCGTATTTACCTTCTGATGATAATTGTGCTTTTTGTTTTTTTACTGTTTTTTCTATTCCGCTATTTTTACCCTTTATTGTTTCAAGCGCTAAATTTGCTGTGCTTTTTAAAAAGGGTTCTGTATCTGGATTATTAACCAAATTTGAAAAAAATATTTCTAATGCTGCATTTAATTGTTCTTCTGTTATTAATCCTCTTTGAATTAGTAATTCACCAATTAAAATACTTATATTTTTCTCTTTTAAATATTCTTGTTCTTTTAATGCATCATTCAAATCATCTTTTTCAATAAAACCAAGTTCAATTAAAATTTCTCCTAAATATTTATTAGTAAGTTTATTCATTGCTTATTTCTCCTCTTTATTATAAAGTTCAACTCTATTCCGTCCTTTTTTCTTTGCAGTATATAATGCTTTATCTGCTGCTTTAATAATCTCTTCTTCATCATTTCCATCTTCTGGATATGTTGATATACCAATACTGATTGTTATTTTTAATTTATTATTTTTATAGTATATATAATTACTTTCTATATTCTGTCTTATTCGTTCAGCAATTTTATTTGCGTTTTCTTTATTTGCTTCTGTTAATATTATCATAAATTCTTCTCCACCATATCTACCAACATAATCAGATTCTCTTATTGAATTTTTTAAAATATTTGCTACTGTTTTTAAAACTTCATCACCTATTTCATGTCCATAAGTATCATTAAAATTTTTAAAAAAGTCAATATCACACATTAATAATGATAATGATAAATTATAATATTTAGAACGATTTATTTCTTTAACTAAATTTTGTTTTATTTTATTATGAACAAATAAACCAGTTAAACTATCATAAATTGCAAGTTTCTGTAATTTTTCATATAAAAAGCATTTATGTAAATTTATTGATGTTTGCAAAATTATTACCTGCAATTTATATATATCTTCTTTTTTAAAATACATATTTTCATTATAATTTATTCTGTTTATTCTTTCAATTAAAAAAAAACCAATTATTTTTTTTTGTGCTATTAATGGAATTATTAAAATATTATAATTCTCAAGTAATTCAAGTGAAATATTAGTTATGCTATGATTTAAAAATAATATTTTTTTATGAATTATGATATTTGATAAAATTGTATTAATTTCAATTTTTTCATAATCTTTTTCTTCACTTTTTATATAATATTTTTTATATAGTTCTGGCTCTTTTTTTTCAAATGATAATATTACGAATAATCCTTTATCAAATTCAATTATATCATTTATTTTTGAAATAAATTTCTTCATAAAATTATCGATTAAAAATTCTTTTTGTAATTCGCCTGCAAGGTCAAATATTTCTATTAATGATTTTGAATGTTTTTCTATTTCATTAAATTTTGTTTCTTCTAATCTATAATATTCATTCATATATAAATATTCTTCTTCATAGTTTTCTAATAGTGGTTTTATAGTATTAAAATTTTTTTTATAATTTTCTTCTGAAAAAAATCTAAATAAGAAATATGTGATAATTATCACAAAATTAAAGTTGATAATATTGTATATATAATTATTTATATAAATATCAAAACAAAAAAATTTTTCAAGAAATGGAATAAAACTACTTAGAAAAATAATTGAAAAAGTAATAATATCAAATAAAAAAAAATATAAAAAAATTTTTTTAAAATTATTAATAATTAGATAAAAAAAGAAAAATGCTGCTAGGAAAAAAAAGAATAAAGTTAATGGAAATAAACCATTTATTTTATTAATATTATTTTTATCAAATGAGAAATATAATGAAATTATTTGTAAAATTAAAATAAGAGATAATAATAATAAAATAAATTTTTTATTTTTATTAATCATAAAAGCAGGTTTTATTTCTACCATTATTTTTTGCTTTATATAAGGCATTATCAGCAAATTTAATCAAATTATTTATATCATTTGTATCAGCAGGAAATGATGCTACTCCAAAACTTGCTGTGATTACTTCTTTTATTTGTTCTAATTTAATTTCTTTTTCAATTGAAATTCTGATTTCTTCAGCTAATTCAATTGCTTTATTTTTTGCTGTTGCTGGCAAAAGAATAATAAATTCTTCGCCACCATATCTTGCAGCAATTTCATAAGGATTTTTTAATGCTTTTAAAATTTTAGTTGCTATTTCTGATAATACTTTATCACCTATATGATGTCCATAAGTATCGTTTACTTTTTTAAAATGGTCTATATCAAGCATAATGATTGAGATGTCTTTTTTATATCTGCTGGCGATATTTATTTCTTTTTTGAATTCTTCTTCAAAATACCATCTTTTATATAAATTAGTTAAACCATCTTTTTGTGCTAATCTCTCTGTTTCATCATATAAAAGTGAATTACAATATGCAACTGTAAAAATGTTTCCTAAATAATACAATAATCGTAAGTGTGAAAGGGTAAATAAATTCTTTTCCATATTAAAAATTGCAATTGCACCAAATAAAGTATTTCCACTTAATAATGGTATACAAATAAATGATTTATATGAGATTTTATCTTTTAGTTCATTGTATAAAATTTCTTTATCAATATCAGGAATAAAAATTGGTGATATTTTTTGTGAAAATATATTTTTTATATATAAGATTAATTCTTTATTTATTGATTTGAATTCAATAATTATATCTTTCTCTATATTTAGTTTTTTATTTTCAAATATTGTTATAATGTAGTTATCTAATTTAAAAATTTGTAATAATGTATCCTCACATAATTTTATTATTGTGTCCTTATTTAATTCTGCACTAAAACTACTTGAAAGTTTATTTAGAAAATTAAATTTGTTGATTAAATCTTTTATGCCATTAAATTTTTTTTTTAAATCAAGTGCTTCATAATTCAATTCATTTGTTTTTAATTTTATATTATCTACTTTTACATTTAAATCAATAAGAACTTTTTCAAATTTTTCTTTTGCTTTGTACGCAATAAAAAAAAATAGCCAGATAAAAATTAAAGAAATGAAAATACTTGACCAGTAATCCCATTTTGATAAAAAGAATAATGTTTGTGAAGAATGAAGTGATATTAATTTTATATTTTTCAAAAAGATAAATAATGAAAAAATTAAATAAATAATTGTAATAATAAAATTAAAAAATAAAAGAGTGAAATAATGAAAAAAATTTAATAATATAAATTGCAAAGGAAAATAGATTAATAAAAAGGAAAAAAAATAAAAGTATTTCTGGTATAAAACAAAATTAATTTTATATTCCCCAAAAATATTTAGAGTTATTTTATCAGTTAATTCATTTACTCCTAAAAATAAAAATAAGATAGGAAAAATAAAAAATAAAATTATAGAAAAAATTCTTATAAATTTAAATGAAATCTTTTTTCCCCATTCGCTATCTAAATTCATAAAATAAATTTTTTAAAAAATCTTATCTTATAACTAATTCTGTTTTTGGATCAATTAGATGAATTTTATTCATATCAAACACTAGGTCTATTTCCTGATTTATTTCTGGTTTATTGTTTGTGAATCTTGCTGTTATGCTATGTGTTTTTGTTGCTGCATAACAATAAACTTCTGTGCCCATTGGTTCTACTACTTCTACAATTGCTTTTACTGTATGTGCTGCATCAGCTGTTGGATAAAATAATTTATCGTAAATGTTTTCTGGTCTTATACCAAGTATAATATCTTTACCTAAATATCCTTTTGTTTTTAATAATTCTTTTGTGTGTGGTAAAACTTTTATTTTATTTGCGCCTTCATCTAAATAATATTCACCATTTATTTCTATTACTTTACAATTTAAAAAATTCATTGCAGGGCTTCCTATAAATCCTGCCACAAATTTATTTATTGGATAATTATATAAATTTAATGGTGTATCTACTTGCTGGATTTCTCCATCTTTCATTACTGCTATTCTATCGCCCATTGTCATTGCTTCTATCTGGTCGTGTGTTACATATACCATTGTTGTTTTTAGTTTGTGATGTAATTTACTTAATTCTGAACGCATCTGCACTCTTAATTTTGCATCTAAATTTGATAATGGTTCATCAAATAAAAATACTTTTGGATTTCGAACAATTGCACGACCAACAGCAACTCTCTGCCTTTGGCCACCTGATAATGCTTTTGGTTTTCTGTCTAAATATGAACTCAATCCTAATATTTCTGCTGCAAATTTTACACGCTTATCAATCTCTTCTTTTGGAAATTTTCTTAACTTTAAACCAAACGCCATATTTTCATATACACTCATATGTGGATATAATGCATAGTTTTGAAATACCATTGCTATATCTCTATCTTTCGGAGGCAAATCATTGACCCGTACCCCATCTATATATAAATCACCTTCTGATACTTCTTCTAAACCTGCTATCATTCGTAATGTTGTTGATTTACCACACCCTGATGGTCCTACTAATATCATAAATTCTTTATCTTTTATTTCTAAGTTTATATTTTTTACTGTCTTAATATTTCCGCTATATATTTTACTTACATTTTTAAATTCTACTGTTGCCATTTTTGCCTCCTTTTTATTAATTAATATATTTTATTTAATTTTATAATTTTTTTCTATAATTAGTCAAGAATTATATATTCCTAAATTTTTTAAGACACTTATTAATTTCTGTTTATTTGTTTCTTGCATTTTATATAATGGCAATCTTAATTCTGGTTCACATAATCCTAATAAACTTGCTGCTGTTTTTATTGGTATTGGATTTGTTTCTATAAATGCTACTTTTACTAATGGAATTAATTCTAAATGTATTCGCCTGCTTTCTAATATATTGCCTTTATCAAATTCATTAACTATTTTTGCTACTCTATCTGGAACTATATTTGCTATTACTGAAATAACACCTTTACCACCTAAACATAAAATTGGATATGTTAAACCATCATCACCTGAAATTACTTGAAATGATGGTGGACATATTCTTATTATTTCTGTTATTTGATTTATATCGCCACTTGCTTCTTTTATTCCAATTATATTTTTTAATTCAGCACATCGTGCTACTGTTTCTGGTAACATATTTACGCCTGTTCTGCCTGGCACATTATACATTACTATTGGTATATCGATTGTTTCAGAAATTGCTTTAAAATGTTCGTATAATCCTTGTTGCGTTGGCTTATTATAATATGGCGTTATTGATAAGACAGCATCAGCTTTAATTTTTTTTGCATGTTTTGTTAAGCGTATTGCTTCTTTTGTATTATTTGAACCAGCGCCTGTAATTACTGGTATTCTTTTATTTACTTTTTCTACTACAAATTCAATTACCTGTTCATGTTCTTCTAATGATAATGTTGCTGATTCGCCTGTTGTTCCGCAAGGAACGATTGAATGAATTCCTTTTTCAATTTGAAATTCAATAATTCTACCTAATGCCTGATAATCAACCTCATCATTTTTAAATGGTGTAATAACAGCGACACTTGCACCTATTCTCATAAATAAAACCTCCTTAATATTATACTTATTGAGTGTGCTGCTTATAACTGATATTTATTCTTTTGAATTAGAATAAATATAAAATTATACGCAACGCACTAAATATATTTTATTCATTCAATATTTTTAATGCTTCTTTTGCTGTTAAATTTTTGTGAACAATTGAACTAATGGCTTTTACAATTAAATATGGATTTGAGTGCTGAAAGATATTTCTTCCAATTGAAACACCTTTTGCACCTACACTTAATGCTTCTTCAACCATTGTTAATAATTGTTCATCTGTCTCCATTTTTTCTCCACCAGCTATTACAACTGGCACTGGACAGCCACGAATTACTTCTGCAAATGTTTCTGGTGAACCTGTATAATTTGTTTTTACAATATCCGCCCCTAATTCTGCCCCCACTCTTGCTGCTAATTTTACTACTTCTACATCGTGTTCATTTTTTACTTTTGGTCCACGTGGATACATCATTGCTATTAATGGCATTCCCCATTCCTGACATTCTTCTGATACAATTCCAAAATCTCTAAGCATTTCTGCTTCATTTTCTGCACCTATATTTACATGTATTGAAACAGCATCAGCGCCCATTTTTACTGCACGCTGAACATTATTTACTAATACTTTATTATTTGGGTCTGGTCCTAATTTTGTGCTTGCTGATAAATGTAAAATTAAACCTATATCTTTTCCATAACCACGATGTCCATAAAATGGTAATGCTTTATGACCTATAACAGCATTTGCTCCACCTTCTGCTATTGCATTTACTGTTTTTGCCATATCTATTAATCCTTCTATCGGACCAACTGTTACACCATGGTCTAATGGAACTATTACTGTTCGACCTGAATTTCTATCTACTATTCTTTCTAATCTTATTTGTTTTCCTATGTTATTCATTCTTATCACCTTAATTTTTATTTATTTCATTTTTTATCCAAGATAAAATTATATTAATTATATAATCAATTTCATTTTTATCAAGAACTTTATTTTTTTTTATCAGAAAATATCCCAGACATGGTATACCCCTTTGCAGCATTACGAATAGTAAGT
>DAONJL010000081.1:0-6765 GCA_035405645.1 bacterium
GAAACAGATTTAGATTTTATTTTTACTGATAAATCTGTATTATTAACTTATCATCCTGTTTCATTATCAAAAGAACAAACAATTAAAGAAACAAATGTTCTTTTTGAATTTATGCAGCAAACAGATTTTGATTGGATTATTACTTATCCTAATGCAGATAATTTTAATGATATTGTTTTAAATAAGATTACAGAATTTAGTAAAAAATATAAAAATGGAAAAGTAAAAATATTTAAATCATTAGGCAGTCAACGATACTTTTCAGTTTTGAAATATGTAAGATTTTTAATTGGCAATTCTTCAAGTGGAATAATCGAAGCGCCAATGTTTAAAAAACCGGTTATAGATATTGGCATTCGTCAAAAAGGCAGATTAAAACCAGCGAATGTAATTTCAGTTGAAAATGTCACACTTACAAATTTAAAAAAAGTATTACAAACAATTTCTTCAATTGAATTTTTAAATAAATTATCTAAATTAAAAAATCCATATGGGTCTGGGGGTAGTTCAAAAAAAATTATTAAAATTTTAAAAAAAATTTCTAATTATAAAAATATTCTGATGAAAAAGTTTGTTGAAAATTGAAAATTTATTAAGGGTAATTATCTAATGAAAAATATCGAAGATTTATTTATTTCAAAAAATGCTCCATTATATGAGGCATTGCGATTATTAAGTAAAACATCAAAACAGATTTTATTAGTTGTAGAAGATAATACTAATAAATTACTTGGCACTGTTACTGACGGAGATATTCGTGATGTGCTTGTAAAAACAAAAGATTTCAATTTGTTTGTTAAAGATTTTATGAATAATACACCAAAAACAATTACTAAAAAAGAATTGCGTAATAAAAAGATGATAATTGATAAAATGCTTAATTTTGGGATAAAACAATTACCTGTTATTGATGAAAACAATAATGTTGTTGATTTAATTAGAATTGAAGATTTATTACAAATTCGTGACAAACTTAATCCGGTTGTTATAATGGCAGGAGGAGAAGGTAAACGATTAAGACCTTTTACTAATGATATTCCCAAACCAATGTTAAAAATCCATAATAAACCTCTTCTTGAAATTATTATTGAAAATTTTATTTTATACGGTTTTCGAAAATTTTATTTTATTCTTAATTATAAAGCGGATATTATTAAAGATTATTTTCAAGATGGAACTCAATTTGGAGTATCCATAGATTATATAGATGAACCAAAAAAATTAGGGACTGCTGGCGGACTAAGTCTATTGAAAGATAAAATAACAACAGATTTTATTTTAATGAATTCTGATATATTAACTCGTCTTAATTTCGAAACTTTTTTAGATTATCATTTGAAAAATAATGCTGATTTAACTATTTGTGCAAAAGAAACTATATTACAACAAAAATATGGGGTTTTAGAAATAAATGAAAATAAATTAAAAGCACTTATTGAAAAACCAGTTTATAAAAATTTTATTAACGCAGGAATCTATGCTTTAAATCCTAATCTTTTATCATTAATTAAAAAAAATACCAAACTTAATATTCCGAATTTAATTAATGATTTGATTAAAATGAATAAAAAAATTATTACTTATTACTTAAATGATTATTGGCTTGATATTGGGCATTTAGACGATTATGAAAAAGCAAAAAATGAATGGAAATAATTTTTATTATTTGAAGTAATGTTTTTTACTGAATAATAAGAGGTGAAAAATGGAACAAAAATTAGCAATATTAGGCGGTGAAAAAGCAGTTAAGATACCCCCACCGCATTGGCAATGGCCTGCTAAATATGATGAAGAATTGCAAGATATTATTAATCAATATAAATTTGGTAAAAGCACAAATAAAGGAATACCAGAAATTGTTGATAAATTAGAAACAGAATTCGCTGCTTATCATAACGCTAAATATGCACTTGCTTTAAGTTCTGCTACTGCTTGTCTGCATACTGCTTTTTTCGCTGCTGGAGTTTGTTCTGGAGTAGAAGTAATTTCGCCTACTTATACTTTTCCTGCTACAATTACTCCTGTTTTTCAATTAGGTGGCATACCAGTTTTGTGCGATTGTTTTAAAGATAATGGTTTAATTATACCCTCAGAAATAGAAAAAAAAATTACTAAAAAGACAAAAGTATTAGTTATTACGCATTTATGGGGGCATCCTTGTGAAATGGATGAAATATTGAAAATAGTAAAAAAAAATAAATTGCTTTTGATTGAAGATTGTTCCCATGCTCATTTATCAACATATAAAAATCAACTTGTCGGGACATTCGGCGATATTGCTGTTTTTAGTTTCGATAATCAAAAAATGCCTGCATCAGGTGAAGCAGGTCTTTTGATCACTAATAATCAAGAATTATATGAACGATGTATTGTATTTTCAGATTTTTGTGGAAGAAATACATCACAGATTAGATTAAAAAAATATTTGAATTTTAAAGAAACAGGAATTGGTTTAAAATATCGAATACATCCACTTGGTGCAGCACAAGCATATTTTAAATTTAAAAAATTACAGGAATTAAATGCAATGCGGAATAAAATGTTATTATATTTTTCTGATAGATTAAAAGAGATTAAAAGCATTATATCGCCGAAGATAAAAGAAAATTGCACAATGGGCGCTTGGTATGGATATAAGCCATTATATAATTCTTTAGAAGTAAGTCCTGATTTTTTGGCGAAAAATAATAAGTTATTAAATTTTACGAAAAATAAAAAGCAACTTCATATTCAGGATTATATTAAGATTTTAAATGCCGAAGGTGTTGATGTTCGTCAAACTGTAACGCCTCCTTTACATCGGACTTTTTTATTTAATAAAATAAAAGAAGTTTTTAAAATTTGTCCAAATTTTGCCGTAAATAAATTTGATGATTATCCGAAATATAAATCAAAAGATTTTCCAAATGCTGAATGGTATTATAAAAATCATTTGAGTTTTCCGACTTTTAGTTTTGAAAAAGATAAATCGCTTATAGATGAATATGTCGAAGCAATTAAAAAAGTAGAATTTAATATTTCAAATTAAAATATGAAGCTTAAAAATATTTTTGATTATACTTTGGAAAAGAACAAATATTTGTTACAAATGAATTGGATGAAAGTGATTAAAAAAATTATCAGTAAAGGCAAAAAAGGATAAAGTTTAAAAATTAACAAAATTTGTGAAGTTTTTCGGTTGAAAAATTATACAAATAACTATGATATGGTAGTTGGTTTCTCTTTTTTGAAATTTTTATGGGCGTTATTAATTGTTTTTGATTTAAAGATTATATTGTAAAATTATATGTTTACTCAATCAAATAAAAATAAGAGGTGCAAAGATGAAAGAAAAGAATGAATATCGAAAAGATGTAGCATTTATAAATAGAGAAAAAGAAATGCGCTTTTTAAATTTATATATAAGTGAACGACCAGAGAAAATATTATTTTTACACGGACCGAAATCGAGCGGAAAAACAACATTATTATATCGATTTTTAGATGACTTAAAGAAATTTAAAAAAATCGAAGTAAAATTTTTGAATTTAAGAGAAGTATATTTAGGAAATTATCAAGATTTTTTAAGAGTATTTTTTGAAGTGGATTACAAGAATAACAAAAAGAGAATAAACATAGCCCGAGAATATAATTTAAAAGTATTTAAATTAAGTGTAGAAGAATTAAAAGAATTAGAAGAGAAAAAAATAGATCCGTTTGTAGTAATGAAAACAGAATTACGGGAATTAGTGGAAAAAGGTATAAAGCCAATAATAATAATCGATGAATTACAAGCGCTAATGGATATATACATAAATGGTCAGCGGACATTGATACAAGAATTATTTAATTTTTTTGTAGCAATGACAAAAGAGAGTCATTTAGCGTATGTGATAATATCATCGTCAGATGGATATTTTATAGATGTAGTATATAATGATAGCAAATTAAAGAAGACGAGTGATTTTTATGAAGTAGATTATTTGCAAAAAGAAGATGTAATAGAGTGGTTGGGAAATTTAGAGAAATATAGTAAAATTCGAGAATATACGCTAACAGAAGAAGAGATAGAGAAGGTATGGGATACCGTAGGCGGTAGTATGTGGGAAATACAATTATTATTAAGCAGATTTTTTGAAGGTGAAGTAGAAGAAGTGTGTGAAGATTATAAAATTAAGATGCGAAATTTAATAGATGATTATATAAAATTTTCGAAAGAAAAAAAAATAATATTAGAAATATTTACTAAAAAAATAAGAATCCGCAATTCAGACTTAGAAAATATAAATATTGATAAAGATAAAATTGAAAAATTATTGGCAGATATGGTTCATAACAATATATTATATTATAATCCAGTGAAAGCAGAATATTACCCGCAAGGCCGCTCGTATGAATGGGGCATAAAATTGTATTTTGAAAAAAATTAATTTGTTTAATTGAAATACCTCATAATAGATTATATTTTTAAAATGCTTCAAACTTTCAAATAAACGAATTTAATGTGAATGTATGCGATTTTTATTTTATTATAATTTATTTACTCTTTTAAATTTTATTATTTGTCATTCTAATGCTTTGTTTCATAAATTTTTTTTTCACTTTCATTCACTTTTTTTCATTTGTTTTTAAAATATTAATACAAACAAAAAAGAAGGTAAATAGAAAATTTTCGATATAATCTTGACAATTTTACGATTTTAAAATAAAATTGTAATATGTGGATTGAAAGAAAATATAGTGATATTATTAAAAAAGCTATAAAAACTTTTCCTGTTGTATTATTAACTGGACCACGACAGACAGGTAAAACTTCACTTTTACGCCGACTTTTTCCAGATTTTGATTATATTGCATTAGATATTCCATCAATTGCAGAAAAAGCAGAAAAAAATCCGGAACTTTTTTTGAATGACTTAAAATTACCAGTTATAATCGATGAAATACAATATTCTCCTTCGCTATTTAGGTTTCTCAAATATTTTATTGATAAAACTAATAAAAAAGGGCAATTTATATTGAGTGGTTCACATGAGTTTCTATTAATGCATAATATATCAGAAAGTTTATTAGATAGATGCGCAATATTAAATTTACATTCATTATCAATATCAGAAATATTAGAAAAGTTTAAAGTAAATGAATTTGAAATTATTTTAAAAGGCGGTTATCCTGAATTATGGGCAAATAAAAAGATTGATGTAGATTTATGGTATTCAAGTTATATAAGTTCATATCTTGAAAGAGATGTCCGCAATATATTAAAAGTTTCTAATTTAAGAGAATTTGAAAGATTTTTAAGAGCGCTAGCTTTTAGAACAGGACAAATGCTCTCTTATTCTGATATTTCACGAGAAGTTGGCGTTGCTGTCAGCACTGTTCGAGAATGGGTATCTGTATTACAAACATCAAAACAAATATTTATCCTTGAGCCATATTATAAAAATTTAGGAAAGCGAATAGTAAAGACGCCGAAAATTTATATATTAGATATTGGATTAGCTTTGTATTTAAATGGCATAAGAACTAAAAAGCAATTTTTATCAAGTAAAATATTAGGTAATTTATGGGAGACATTTATTATTGGTGAGATTTATCGGCAATATAATATAAAGGGGATAAAACCGAATTTTTGGTTTTGGCAAAATCAGATAGGCGCTGAAGTAGATTGTGTGATTGATATTGGAGAAAACTATTATTTATTTGAAATTAAATTTTCCGAAATTATTAATGAAAATGATTTCAAAGGAATTAATACATTTACAAAAATGTATGGTGCTGAAAATATAGTAGAAGCGAATATAATTTGTAGAACACATAATTCATTTTTATACGACAAAAAAAGAAATATAATAAACTTTAAAGATATAGGAAATTTTTTGGATAGGATATTAAAACGCAAGAGGAATTAATATTGAAAAAAAATATTTCAAAAAAATTTGTTTTATGTATTATTCCAGCGCGCGCTGGTTCAAAGCGTTTGCCAAATAAAAATATTATGTTACTTAATGGTAAACCGCTTATAGCTTATCCAATTGAAGTTGCATTAAAATCAAAATGCTTTGATGATGTGATAGTATCAACAGATAGCGAAAAGATTGCCAATTTAGCAAAAGATTATGGCGCAAATATACCATTTATGCGACCAAAAAAATTAGCAACAGCAAAATCGCCTGTTGCTGATACATTAGTTTGGACAATAAATAAATATGAAAAAATGTATAATAAAATAATCGATATTTTAGTTATGCTTCAAACGACTACTCCGACTACAACAATAGAAGATATAAAAGATTGTCTTAATTTGATTTTGAAGAAAAATTATGATTCGGCAATCACAGTTTTTAAAGTAAATGATAGACCTGAATGGTGCGGCATAATAAAAAATAAGAAATTTCAAAAATATTTTACTGCCAAACAAATAAAAGAAATGGCAAAAAAGGATTGGTATATGCCGAGCGGCGGAGTTTATGCAGTAAAATCAAAAGTGTTTTTGAAATATAAAACATTTTTTACAAATAATTGCGGTTATGTGCTTATTCCGCCAGAACGAAATACTGATATTGATACAATAATGGATTTCAAATTTGCCGACTATTTATTAAGCGCCACGAATAATATAGCCACGAATAACACGAATAGGACACGAATAAAAAATAACTTAATTAAGTAATTTAAAGATTAGTGTAAATTAGCAGTTAAAGTTCTTATAAATAATAAGAATAAAAAATAATGCGTATAAGAAAAAATATTTGACAAAATGAATAAATTAGAATAAATTTGAAA
>DAONJL010000082.1:0-6654 GCA_035405645.1 bacterium
TTTATTTTTTGTTTCCATATTTTTATTATAGCAATTATCAGTAAATTGTCAATAAATAAAATCGAATTTAATATTGAAAAATCGAGGTGATGAGAAGCAAAAAATAATTAAGAAATTTGAATAAATTTTTTACAAAATATTTAACTTGACGAAAAAAAAAAAGTAATTTATTTTATCATAAAAAAATACCTTAATTACTAATAATTATTATATTATGAAAAAAATAGCAATTTATCCTGGAAGTTTTGATCCAATTACTAATGGTCATTTAGATATTATAATTCGTGCTGCTAAAATTTTTGACAAACTTATTGTTGCTGTTGTCAGAAATGTAAATAAAAAATCTTTTCTTGATTCTAAAATTAGAGTGCAATTAATTAAAGATGTAGTTAAAAATCTTAATAATGTTTGTGTTAAAGAATTTGATGGTTTATTAGTTAATTTCGTAAAAGCAAATAAAGCAAATGTAGTAGTTCGTGGTTTAAGAGCAGTAAGTGATTTTGAATATGAATTTCAAATGGCTTTAATGAATAGAAAGTTATATCCAGAATTTGAAACTTTATTCATTGCTTCAAGTGAAAAATTTGCTTATTTAAGTTCTAATATAGTTAAAGAAATATATAATCTAAATGGAAAAATAGATTGTCTTGTTCCAGAACCTGTTGCAAATTATTTGAAGTCTCTTAAAAATCAAAAATGATTTTTGAAAGAAATAATTATATAAAAGATGAATTTATAAAAATACTTCAAGAATTAAAAGATGAACAAATTATTGTATTAGCAGATTATCCTGACCCTGATTCTATTGTTAGTTCTATTCTTTTAAAAAAAATTTTTTCTTTTAAAAATATCAAATCAAAAATTGTTTATTCATTACCTATCAGTCATCAAGAAACATTAGCAATGATAAAAATTTTTAGATTTGATGAAGAATTAATAAAAGTTGAAAAAATAGAGAGTGCCAACAACATTTGGTTAGTTGATGGGCATGGAACTCAAAATTTTTCTTTATTAAATGAATTAAAGAATCAAAAAATTTATGGAATAATTGACCACCATCCTGACGCACAAAAAATTACTGCTAATTATAAAGATATTTTTATTGATGCTTCATCAACTGCTGCTTTATTAATTTCTTATATTATTGATTTTTTACCAGAACTAATAAATACAAAAGAATTTAATTCTAAATTATTTACTGCTATTATTTATGCAATGCGAAGTGATGCTTCGAAAGGTTTGTATTTTAAGGAGTTTGATTATAAGGTTGCTTCGCTTATTGTAAATAAGATAAATTATGATATTTTAAATATTATAGAAAATCAGACATATTCTTTTGATACTTTACTTTGTTTTGGTGAAGCAATAAATAATATGAAGATAATTGGAACAGATTTTGTCGTCAGTGATGTAAAATATGTAAAAATAAATAATCGTGATGCTATTCCACAGGCTGCTGAACTTCTTCTTAAAGTTGATGGAATAAATACTGTTATTGTTTTTGGTGTTATTGTTAATAATGATAAAATTCCTATTCAAATAAATGGTTCATTGAGGACTATTAGTGATAAACTTGATGTTAATAGTTGTTTAAAAGAAATTTTTGGTGTGGATAAAAAAACCTTAAAACCTTATGGTGGTGGTCGTAATTATAAAGGTGGCTTTTCTATTCCTATTGAAGGTTATTTTCAAACTATTAAAGATGAAGAAAGTTTAAATAAATTTATTGAATTTATTAGAATTAAGATTAGAGAGGATGTTGAAAATTTTGTATCTACTTTTTTGAAATGATAAAAAAAAATTTTTTTATTTTTATTTTTTTTATTTTTTTTATTTTTGCTTGCGCACCTAAAAAAATTAATTATAAATTTTTTCCAAAAAAAGATAATAATGAAATAATTATAAATTCCTTTATAAATATTTTTACTTATAATTTTCCAGATTTCTTAAATTTTTTTTCTAATTCAATTAGAAGAAATTTTATTTTTGAATCTTATTATGATAGTTCAAAAATATCTAATTACTTAATTTTTTATCAAAACATTTATCTCTTGAAAAATAAAATAAAAAAAGAAAATATTTCTCTTATCAACGATAAAGGTGCTTATTTTATTATATTTAATGATTTTAAATTTTTTCTTTCTTTTCCTGAAAATACATTATTAATTGTTGATATTAGTTATATTGGAAATGATAATTTTTTAAAGTATGCTTTTAATAATGAATTAAATAATGATTTATCAAAAGAGGAAAAAGAGAAAATTTTAATTAATTATATTTTAACAAATTCATTATATTTTTTTAATCTTTCAGAAAAATTAAAATTATCATTTATTCCTGAAATAAATAATATTTTTAATAATTTTTTAAATTCAAAAAATTTTTATCAATTTTATTTTAATCTTTCTTTGATATGTGAATTGCATATTCATTCTTTATCGTTTGATGAATTACCAAAAAAAATAAATGAGAAAAAAGATAAAATAAAATATTTTAATTTTATTAATGAAGTTTTGAAAACTTATGAGAAAGAAAATAAATATTTGCTTAAAGATAATTTTATGAAATTAAAATTATATTATTTTTATAAGACAAATAATTATGAATTATTTAATTTTTTCTTTGAAAGAATTATAAATAATTATCCAGAAACTTCAAATATAGATTTTATAAAATTGATTGAACTCGATTTATATAAAATTAAAAATTTAAAAATTGAGATGAGGAGACTAATTAATCTTATTTCTTCGACTAATATAAAAGAATTAAAAAAAGAATTATATTTTGAACTTTTTTATCACCTCTTATTCTTTAATAATTCTTCTGATGATTGGAATTTTTCTGAAAAAATTTTTAAAAATATTGAAATAGATTTTTTAGATGATGATTTATTCAAATATATAAATTTACAAATAAAACAAAAGAAATATAGAGATGATGAAATCATTAAATCATATAAAGATTTTCACCTTAATTTAATTTTTAAAAAAGAAGAATCAAAAATAAGAGAATTAATTACAGCAATAATTTCTAATCAAATTAAAGATGATAAATATATTTATTCACCTTATCCTGATTTTAATATACTTAAAACAGTTAATGGCTTTATTGTAATAAATGCAAATAACAAATTACAAATTAAAAATGGCGATTTAATTTTTTCGCTTAATAATTTTAGAATAAATGATTATTTTGATTTTTTAATCGCATTAAATAATTCAGAAGTTAATAAAAATATTCCAATTAAATATTTTGAAAATTTGAAATTATTAGAAAGTGAAATTGTATTAATTAATTATAATAAATAATATGTCGGAAAAAAAAGACATATATAATTATACTTTGAATGAATTAGAAGTTTTATTTAAAACAATAGGCAAAGAAAAATATAGGAGTCAACAAATATTTAGATGGCTATATGAAAAATGTGTTGCTTCATTTGATGAAATGACTGATATAAATAATGAATTAAAAAATTATTTAAAAGAAAATTTTTTTATTGGTTCTCTTTCATTAAAAAAAATTTTTACTTCATTTGATAATACAAAAAAATATTTATTTGAAACTAATGATAATCATTTTATTGAAAGTGTGTCAATACCAGATAAAGACCGCTTAACATTATGCATTTCATCGCAAATTGGTTGTGCTATGAAATGTGCTTTTTGTGCTACTGGTAAAATAAAATTTATTAGAAATTTATTGCAATCAGAAATAATTGAACAGGTTATTCAGATTAAAAGAGAATTAAAAAAAGAAAATAAAAATATTTCAAATGTGGTATTTATGGGAATGGGAGAACCATTTTTAAATTTTGAGAATGTTATAAAAGTTGCAGAGATACTTCATTCTGAAATTGGTTTTAAATTAGCAAATAATCGTATAACAATTTCAACATCAGGTATAGTTCCTAAAATTTTAGAATTTGCAAAATATAAATTTAAACTTGCTATTTCATTAAATAGTGCTGATGATGAAATCAGAAGTAGTATAATGCCAATAAATAAAAAATATCCTTTATCTGAATTAAAAAATAGCATTATTCAATATTTTAAAAGATCAAATAAAAATCCAGTTACTTTTGAATATTTATTAATCGAAGGAGTTAATTCATCAGATAAAGAAATAAAAAAATTAATTAAATTTATTAAAACATCAGGAATAAATGCAAAAGTAAATTTAATAAATTATAATTCAGTCAATAACACGAAATTTAAAAAAGTAACAACTGAAAGATTATTTGAAATTTATAAATTGTTAAATAATAATAAAATACGAACTATAATAAGAAAAAGTAAAGGCGAAGATATAAATGCTGCTTGTGGACAATTAGCTGGCAAATATAATTTATGAAATTTAAAAATTCACAAAAAGTTTTAATTATTTTTTTAATTATTATAAATGGAATTTTAGCATATATAATTAATTCTGTTTTTATTCCAGGAGAAGAACTTAAAAAATATGAGATAAAGATTATTAAAGATGGTAAGAGTGAAGTTCAACAAACAAAAGAAGAAGAAGAAGTTGATACTACATTTATTATCTTAAATTATTCGCCAATTACACCATTAACTCCTGAAGAGAAAGAAGCATTAATAGATGAACTTCGAATAAATATAAATACAGCAACAATTGATGACCTTGTAAAATTAAAAGGTATAGGACCTTCAACAGCTGAAACTATTATTGCATTTAGAGAAAAAAATGGTCCTTTTGCTTCTTTTGAAGATTTAGCAAAAGTACCTGGTCTTGGTGAAAAGAAGATTGCAAAATTTAAAGATAAAATTACTTTTGGTAAAATTGATAAAAAAATTTTAAAAGAAAAATTAGCAATTACTGCTGATGGAAAAATTAATTTAAATTTAGCAACAGAGGAAGATTTAGTAAAAGTTGAGGGAATTGGTCCGGGCACAGCAAAAAAAATAATAAAATATAGAGAAGAACATAAAAAATTTAAATCAGTTGAAGAATTAAGAGAAGTGCCGGGCATAGGTCAAAAGAAATTTGAACAAATTTCAAAATATTTAACAGTAACAAGAGGTGGCTTAACGAAAGAAGATTACCTTAAACGAAAAGACCGCGCTGAAAAAGAAAAAGAGAAAAAAGAAAAAATAAAAGAATCAAGTGGTTTATCAGAAAAGAAGAAATCAAAAAAAGGTGATAAAATAAACATAAATAATGCAACAGTAGAAGAATTAACAACATTACCAAAAATAGGACCATCAGCAGCAAAACGAATAATTGAATATCGGAAAGAAAATGGTCGATTTAGAAGAATAGAAGATATAATGAATGTGCCTGGCATAGGTATTGCAACTTTTGAAAGAATAAAAGATGAAATTTCAGTTCGATAAAAATGGCAGAAGAAAAACTTTTATTACATAGTTGTTGCGCACCGTGTTCTGCTTATATTTATTTTTTGCTTTCTGAAAAATATGATGTAACTTTATTTTTTTATAATCCTAATATTTATCCTGAAGCTGAATATAAACAACGAAAAGAAGAATTTTTAAAATTTTGTAATTCAAACAATTGTAAATATAAAATATCAGATGATACTTATTTTAATTGGCGACAAAAAATAATAGGATTGGAAAATGAAAAAGAGGGGGGAAAACGTTGTGAAAAATGTTTTGAAATTAGATTAAGTGAAACAGCACAAATTGCAAAGAAAGAAAATTTTAATTTATTCACAACTACTATGTCAATAAGCCCGCATAAAAACCATAATGTATTAAATGAAATAGGCAAACGATTGGCAGAAGAATTAAAAATAAATTATTTAGTTGCAAATTTTAAAAAAAATGATGGATTTAAAAAAGCATGTGAATTAAGCAAAAAATATAATTTTTACAGACAAAATTATTGTGGTTGTGAATTTTCTTTTAAAAAATTTTTAAAATAATTAATAACTTAGATTCTCTCAAATCAGTCATATCAAATAAAAAATCAGTAAAATAAAAATCATTAAATACTGCTTGTAATAAAAAATAATAAGAATGTATTTGACATTTCGATTTTTCGAAAAATCGAAATACACTTATTTGCAATCTGACTTTTAATATGAATACAGAAAAATTTTTTAACAAATTGATATTAGAATTAAGAAAAACATTAAAAGATTAAAATTTGATAATAGCAAATAATAATAGACTAAATAGATAAATTTTAATAAACTGTGCAATCCGCGTAATCATTTGGTTTTTATTATAGCCTTTTTGTTTGTCTGCTTTTGCAATATGTCATTTTTTTTATTTATTTGAATTAACAAGTTATTTTTTTAAGTATTATTTTGCCTTTGTAAATTTCAAATGTAAAAAATAAAAAAGCAGGGACAAATAAAAGAATTGTCCCTGCTTTTTCTAAAATTAAAATTTGCCTGAGATTTTTAAGTAAAATGTTCTACCTGGCTGACCAGCAACATTTGGATTTTCCATATCACCTTTACTTGTTGTTCTATTTATTGGATTTTCATAGAACTTGTCAAATACATTATGGATTGTAAAACTAAGATCAATTAAATGGTCAGTCTTTGGATTATTACCAAAAATTCTTTTAGCAAGAATAGAAACATCATGAACGATATAAGATTCAACATAAGCAATTGGATTGGAATTATCAGTAGTGGAAGTTGGGTCAAGCTCTTGAGTGTGG
>DAONJL010000083.1:0-6623 GCA_035405645.1 bacterium
AAATTTTTTTCTGCTTTTTGTATATAATCAAAACTATCAGCTAAAAAATTATTTTCAAATAATAATTCTGAAATTTGAATTAAGAATATCACATCATCAGGAAATTTTTTATATTGTTCTAAATAAAAATTTATTTTTTTATTTAACTCATCAGGATATTTATTTTTTTTTGAAGAACAGGAAAAAGAAAAAATAAGGATTAGAAAAATAAAAAATAATTTGAAAAGATTATTCGCCATTACTACTTTTTTTTTTAAGATAAAATCTGATTTCAATTTTTTTAAGGAAAGACAATAAAATAATAATACTAATTAGCATTAAGATAAAAAGAATGAGAGAAGCCTGTTTTGATAAATTTATCATTAAAAGGCTGATAATAGAAAAATATAAACTAATAATAATTAAGATGATTAAAACTTGTCTATCACTTAATCCAATATTTAATAATCTATGATGAATGTGTTCTTTGTCAGCATCAAAAATTCTTTTTTTGCGCATAGAACGGCGAATAATTGCAATAATAGTATCACTAATAGGGATAGTAAGTGAAGCAATAGGTATAAGTAGAGTCATAGCAGTGCTGCTTTTATTAAAACCGATTAAACCAATAACAGCAAGGACATAACCAATGAATAAACTGCCACAATCGCCCATAAATATTTCAGCTGGTGGTAAATTATATTTAATAAAACCTGTGAGGCTTCCAGCTAAGGCTAAGCAGATAAAAGAAGAGACAATATCTATATTTGCACGATTAATAGCAAAAATGAAAAGAGTGAACGAGGCAATGATAGAAAGCGAAGCAGCAAGCCCATCAAGTCCATCAATTAGATTAATTGCATTCATAATAGCAACAGTCCATAAAATAGTAAAAATTAAATTTAGAAGAGGTGGGACAGCAATTGTTTCACCACTTATTGGATTTGTAATAACTTCTGTTGTAAAATTAAAATAGTATAACATCATACCAATAAGGATTTGAAAAATGAGTTTGAAAATAGCAGGTAAATCATAAATATCATCAACAACACCAAGTAAAACAATAGTTAATAAACCAACAATAAAACCCTGAAATCTTTCAAATGTAATTGCACTATTAAATTTTGCATTAAATAAATAAGTAATAATCATAGCAAGTAAAAAAGAGAAGGCAAACGCTATACCACCAAGCCGACCAATTGGTCTTCTATGAATTTTTCGTTTTGAAAAAGGTAAATCAAATAATCTCTTTTTTTCTACAATATATTTTATAATTGGTGTAATAAAAAATGTAAGCAATAAAGTGAAAACAAAAACAAATATATAACTTCTAATTAATTCTTTTGTCATTTTAATTAATCACGAGGAATATTTAAATCTTCAACTTTATTTATATCAACATAAGCATAAACAAGTGGTGGCACAACAGGTTTATTCTTTGAAAATTTATATGCATTTAAAAATTTTGTTTTTGCTTCTTCTAATCTTGATTCATTATTAACATATATTTCAGCAAGAGTTTCATTTTTTTCAACATAATCTCCAACTTTTTTCTTTAATATAGCGCCAACACTATAATCAATTTTATCCTCTTTGGTTAATCTACCAGCACCTAAAAATACAGTTGCAATTCCAACATCTAATGCATTTATTTCAGTAATATATCCTGCTTGTTGACTTTTTAATTCTATTATTTTTTTTACCTGTGGAAATAATTTATAATTATCAATTACATCTGGATTACCATTTTGTGCTTTTATCATTCGTCTATATACATCTAATGCTTTACCATTTTTTATTACTGTTTCTACTTTTTCTTTTGCTTCGTCTAAATTTTTTGCTTTACCACCTAATATTAACATATATGCTGCTTGTAATTTTACTAATTTTGTTATATCTTTTGGACCTCTATCTTTTAATATTTCTATTGATTGTATTATTTCGAGTGAATTGCCAATTGCTGTGCCTAATGGTTGATTCATATCAGTTATTAATGCAATAATTTTTTTATTTAGTTTCTCGCCAATTTCAATCATTGATTTAGCAAGTGCTATTGAATCATTTAATGTTTGCATAAATGCACCTTTACCTGTTTTAACATCTAAAAGTAAAGCATCCATTCCTTCCGCTAATTTCTTGCTCATAATACTTGCAGAAATTAAATCGAGTGAATCAACAGTAGAAGTAACATCACGCAAAGCATAAATTTTTTTATCAGCAGGCACAACATCATCTGTCTGTCCCATAATTAGCACACCAACTTCTTTTAATATTTTTATTATTTTTTCTTGTGTGAGTTCAACTGAAAAACCAGGAATTGATTCTAATTTATCGAGTGTGCCACCAGTATGCCCTAAACCACGACCAGACATCATTGGCACTGGTATACCATTTGCTGCAACAATCGGTGCTAATGATAATGAAACACCATCACCAACTCCACCTGTGCTATGTTTATCTACTTTTATTTCTTTTATTTCTGATAAATCTATTTTTTTACCTGAATTTAACATACATTCAGTTAATGCTGCTCTTTCAGCAGGCGTCATTTTAACAAACCAGACAGCCATTAAAAATGCTGCCATTTGATAATCTGGTATTTTTCCACTATTATAACCATTTATTATAAATTTTATTTCTTCGGCAGTTAATTCATTTCCATATTTCTTTTTTGTAATAATATCATAAACTGTCATTAAATTACCCCCTTTAAAAAATTTTATTTTTTAAAAATTACTTGCTTTTTAATTAATAAATTATTATTTTATGAAATAAAAAAAAAAAAGTCAATAAAAATTTAATAATGCAATGAATAAGTTAAATAAAAAATTTAAGTTATATTCAGAATTTAAACCAGCAGGTGACCAACCAGAAGCAATTGATAAATTAACTGATTTTTATCTGCAACCAAAAAATAAAAGAGCAGTTTTACTTGGTGTTACTGGTTCGGGCAAAACATTTACAATGGCAAATTTAATAAATAATTTACAATTGCCAACATTAGTAATATCACATAATAAAACACTTGCTGCGCAGTTATATGATGAATTTAAAAGTTTTTTTCCTGAAAATGCTGTTGAGTATTTTGTAAGTTTTTATGATTATTATCAACCAGAAGCATATATTCCACAAACTGATACATATATTGAAAAAGAATCAGATATAAATGAAGAAATAGATAGATTACGATTATCAGCAACAAGTTCGTTAATTTATAGAAATGATGTTATTATTGTTGCTTCGGTTTCCTGTATTTATGGACTTGGTTCGCCAGTTGATTATAAAAAATTAATTTTATATTTAAGCAAAGGCGAGAGAATTGACCAGAGAGAATTAATCGAACGATTATTAAAAATGCAATATTCAAGAAATGATACAAATTTTACTCGTGGCACTTTCCGTGTTCGTGGCTATGTTATTGATATTTTCCCTGCTTATGGAAAAGATGGAATCAGAATAGAATTATTAGATGATGAGATTGATAGGTTATTTTATTTTCATCCAGTATCAGGAAATATAATTTCAGAAGAACAGGCAGTTTCAATTTTCCCTGCAAAACATTTTGTAATGGAAGATTATAAACTTGAAGATGCATTAGTTTCAATTGAACGAGAATTAGAAGAATGGTATGAACATTTAATCAAAGAAAAGAAATTATTAGAAGCACAGCGAATAAAACAACGAACAGAATATGATTTAGAGATGCTAAGAGAAATGGGCTATTGTAATGGAATAGAAAATTATTCGCGGCATTTAAGTGGCAGACCACCAGGCTCAAGACCTTATACTTTATTTGATTATTTTCCAGATGATTTTTTAGTGATTATTGATGAATCACATCAAACAATACCACAGATACGCGGTATGTATGCAGGTGATTATTCGCGTAAGCAAGTGCTTGTTGATTATGGTTTTCGTTTGCCTTCTGCACTTGATAATCGTCCATTAAAATTTGAAGAATTTGAAGAAATGCTTGATAGAGTATTATATGTATCAGCAACACCAGCAGAATATGAAAAAAAGAAATCGAAAATAATAGTAGAACAAATAATAAGACCAACAGGTTTAGTTGACCCTGAAATAATAATCAAACCGACAAAAAATCAGATTGATGATTTGATAGAAGAAATAAGGAAATGCATAGAAAAAAAACAGCGTGTATTAGTAACAACATTAACAATAGAAATGGCAGAAAAATTAACTGAATATTTGAAAAAGTTAAATATTAAAGTTCAATATTTACACTCAAAAATTCACACACTTGATAGAGTTGAGATATTAACAAATTTTCGAGCAGGTGAATTTGATGTTCTTGTTGGAATAAATTTATTGCGCGAAGGTCTGGATTTACCAGAAGTTTCTGTTGTTGCAATCCTTGATGCTGATATAGAAGGTTTTTTAAGGTCAGAAACATCATTAATACAAATAGCAGGCAGAGCAGCAAGAAATATAGATGGTAGAGTAATTTTATATGCAGATAAAATAACAAAATCAATAAAAAATGCAGTAGCAGAAACAAATCGTCGCCGCACAAAACAACTTGAATATAATAAGAAAAATAATATAACACCAAAAAGCATAGAAAAAGAAATACGAGAAAATTCACGATTATTAAAGAAGCGAAGTGCTATATTTCTTGATTTAACACAAATGAGTAAAGAAGAACAAATAAAAAAAATAGAAAAAGAAATGGAATTAGCAGCACATAATTTAGATTTTGAAACAGCAGCAGTTTTAAGAGATATATTATTTAACTTAAAAGGAGTGAAGCGAACAAAATAATGAAAACAAAAAAAGGGTATTATGGCAATTATGGTGGTATTTTTGTACCTGAAACTGTTATTCCTGCTTTATATGAATTAGAGAAAGTTTTCAATAAATTAATAAAAGATAAAGAATTTCAGCAAGAAATAAAATATTATTTGAAAGAATATGTTGGACGACCAACACCATTATATTATGCCAAAAATTTAACAGAATATTTTAAAGCAAAGCGAATATATTTAAAACGCGAAGATTTATGTCATACTGGTTCGCATAAAATAAATAACGCATTAGGACAGGTATTAATTGCGAGAAGAATGAATAAAAAAAGAATAATAGCAGAGACAGGAGCAGGACAACACGGTGTAGCTGTTGCTACTGCTGCAGCATTATTTAATTTAAAATGTGAAATATATATGGGCGAAAAAGATGTAGAGCGTCAGGGTTTAAATGTTTATCGAATGAAATTATTAGGTGCAGAAGTTCATCCAGTATCATCAGGTTCAAAGACATTAAAAGATGCGACAAATGAAACAATCCGCGATTGGGTGACAAATATCAAAACAACACATTATATAATTGGTTCAGTTGTTGGTCCGCATCCTTATCCAATGATAGTTCGTGAATTTCAAAAAATAATTGGTATAGAGACAAAAGAGCAAATAATAAAAAAAGAAAAAAGATTACCAGATTATATAATTGCTTGTGTTGGTGGCGGAAGCAATGCAATAGGTATATTTTATCCATTTTTAAAAACAAGAGTAAAGTTAATTGGCGTTGAAGGTGGCGGCTTTGGTTTAAATACATTAAAAACATCAGCGACATTAGAAAAAGGTAAACCAGGTGTTTTGCATGGTAGTTTTAGTTATGTGTTGCAGGATGAATTTGGACAGATACAGGAAGCACATTCAATTGCTGCTGGTTTAGATTATCCAGGCGTAGGACCAGAACATTCTTATTTTAAAGATTCAGGATTAGTTACTTATAAGTATGTTACAGATAAAGAGGCACTTAAAGGTTTCAAGTTATTATCAGAAATAGAAGGTATAATCCCAGCATTAGAAAGTTCACACGCTATTGCTTATTTATTTAAATTGAAGCAAAAAATTTCTGAGGAAGAAATAATAATAATAAATTTATCAGGCCGCGGTGATAAGGATATAGAGAATATAAAAATAAATGCAAATCAAAATGATAGAGAAAATAAAGTCAATTGAAATAAATGAGCGTGGGTTAAAAAGTAAATATTATTTTCATCCGTGGATATATCAAAATTCGTGTAAAAAAATACCAGATGATTTAGAAGATGGTGAATTGTTATTTATAACTAATAACGCTAAAAAAATTGGTATTGGTTTTTATGAAGCAAATTCATTATATGCAATAAAAATATTAGAATATTTTGAAGAATTTGATGAAAAGAATTTTGATTTAGAAAAAATAATTAGAAAAAAAATAGAAAAAGCAATTGAGTATAGAGAAAAAATAAAATGCGAAAAAATGTTTAGAATTTTTTATAATGAATCTGATGGAATACCAGGCTTAACAATAGATAAATATGAAAATTTAATTGTTATACAATATCATATTGAAGGCGTTTATAGAATAAGAAATATAATTGAGAAGATAATTAAAGAAAAGTATAGTGAATGTTTCTTTTATATAATAAGTCCACGAAAAAAAAGAGAATGGTTAGGCGAAAAAAAATGTGAATTACCGTATCAAATAAATTATAATGGAATAAATTTTTTAATAAATTTAGAATCAGGTCATAAAACAGGATTTTATCTTGACCAGTTAAACAATATTAAATATTTATCACAATTTATACGAAGTGGTGATTTAGTGCTTGATGCATTTGCTTATACTGGCACATTTGC
>DAONJL010000084.1:0-6617 GCA_035405645.1 bacterium
AAAAAAATAAAAAAGAAAAGTTAGTCGCATAATTATTTACCTTTATTTTTAACTTCTGGTTTATGAAAATTATAGTCTTCTCTTAAAAAGAATTCAGCTTCATCACCATAATTAGAATAATATTTAGTATGAACTTTTTTAATTAAATCTCTTTTCAAATATCGTTCATAATCTGCACCATAAACTTTTTTATAAGTATTAGCTAATTGTTTATAGAGATTATCAATATAATTATCAAGATTTATTTGTTCATTGGCAGCAGAATCTTTTTCTTCTTTTATAGATTCACCATTTTTACTTTTAATTTTTTCATCTTTTTTTAAATCTTTTTTTTCGGATGAAATAAATTTTTGATAAAATTTAGAAATCAAAAAGTAGGTATAATATTTAGCAGAATTTATAAAAAGATTAAAATTAATGACAAAATAAAAAAATAAAAAAAATATTAAAAAAAATAGAAAATATTTTGTTAATGAATTACGAATTAATTTATGAAATTTATAAGATTTTTTTATATGAGATAAATATTTTTCATCCATTATCTAACTCTTTTTTAATATTATTTAATTCTTCAATATAATTATAAAAAATAAAATTTTTAAATTTGGAGTCAAGATATTTATTTTTTAAAATATCGTTAAAAACTTTAAAACTTTTTTGATACCAAGCAAGTGATTCTAATTTTTTCTTTTTTATTAATTCTTTTTGTGAAGATTTTAATTTCAAATATTTATATTCCAGACTTGAATTTTTCGTATTTTGAAATAGTCTAATAGCATATAAATATTTTTCTTTTTCAGGAAAATACTTCATTATATCTATTTTTTCTTTTTCTAATAATTCGATTTTATTTAATACTTCTTTTAATTCTAATCTTCCATAATCAATTCTTTTAAATTTTGAAATAAGATAATTTTTTAATTCATAATCATTTATGACATTTTCTTTAAGAACATTAATATCTTTACTAAATTTGAATTCCTCACCTGCGCTGATAAATTTAGATTTAAAATCATTATTAAAACTTTCAATTAAACTTACGAAATAAAGAATTCCATCAAAAACTTTAATAGTAATTAAATTTGCAATTTCATTATAAGAAAGAGAAAAAATAGTGCCGTAAGGAATGATTTTAGAAATAGGAGTAATAAATTCAATATTATTTTTTTCAATAAATTTAGAAAAATCTTTTTTAATAACCAGACATTCACCAGCAATTAATTTTACTTTTAAAATATCGCCATCATTATTTTTTTCAATATCAAAAGAAACTTTTGAATTATTAGCAAGTTCGAGGTTTAATGAAGAACCCTGATAAAAATAAACAATTTCTTTTGTTTGATTTAATTCAGTTTTAATGATTTCACCTAAATTAATTTTGGTAAGAAATTGAGTAGTATCAAAAATACCAGCAAAAGAATTATTTATTAAATAAATTTCATTAGTATTTTTAAGATTAGCTAAGATATTTATTTTATCATCAAATTTATTTAAAGAATTATAAATCAACGAAAGTTTAATAATTACATCAGGATTATGTTTATCAAGTTCTAATAAATTTTTTAAAGAATTTTCAGCCTGAAAATATTTTTTACTCATTAGATATAAATCAGATAATTCCAATAATAATTCTGGATTATATGGTTTAATACGGTCGGCTTTTTCGTAAAACTTAATAGCCTCATCAATTTGATTTAATTCTTTATTTATTCTTCCTTTAAAATAATAATACTTAAATTCAATATCTTTTTCTAATTTATTTTCATCAATTTTATTTAATTCATTTAAAGCTTCTTTAAATTTATTTTTATTTATTAATTTTTCAATTTCATAAATTTTCTTATCCTGAATAGAAGTAAAAAAATTTTTAAAGAAATTAAAAATTTTAAATTTTCTTAAATTGAAAGTAATATTGGGATCACGGTGTCTTAATTGCGAATAAAAAGCAGAGGCAAAAAAAATAAATAAAACAATAAAAAAAAGCCAATAAATTTTACATCGTTTAAACATTGTTAAAAGAAAAGAAAAAATAAACTGTTATTCAATAATTTCACAACTTAATAAAACAATTAGTTCAGTTCTCGAATCAGATTTCTTTTTTGTAGTAAATAAACTATTTAATAAAGGAATTTTTTCAAAAAATTTATTTTTTTGTTCAACTTCTGTATTATTTGAACTGATTATTCCACCAATGAAAACAGTTTCACCAGATTTAATTAAAATATTTGTTGTAGCTTTACGAGTATTAATAATAGGTTGATTATCAGTAGTATAACCAGCAAGAGAATTAGCTTCTGGCTGAATATTTAATAAAATTTTATCAGGAAAGATAAAATCTGGCGTGACTTTTAATTTAATAAAAACATCTTTAAATTCATAAGAAACATTACTTGTAATTACATTATCATTATTATTAGCACTAATATCATACATTGCTTTTTTAAAAGGAATTTGATTGCCGACAAGAATTTCAGCTTCCTTTTTATTTATTGCAACGATATTTGGTCTTGACAAAGTATTTACTTTACCTTTCTTTTTTAAATTATTTAAAATTATTTGAATATTAGAAGGATAACTTCTAAAAATAATTTGGCCGTCAATAGAATTATAATTAAATAAGTTTTTTCCAATATTATCATTATCAACAACTTCAGCCATAGACAAACCAAAATCATCTTCATTATTAAAAGATACTTCAACAATTTGAGCAGAAATTTTAAATTGTTTAATTGAAACTGCTTTATCAAGATTTTGAAGAACAGGTAAAATTTTTTTAATATTTAAAGGTTTATCTTTAATAATTAAGGAATTATTAGAATTATTTATAACAAAAACATTTTTATTTTCAAAATATTTTTTAATTTCCTCAATAATTTTTTCAACTTCAATATTCTTAAATTTATATTCATAAGAAATAATATCTTCTTTCGATATTTGAATAAAAGAAGAATCAAAAGGAAGTTCAACATATTCTTTAATTTGAATAAAATCACCATCAGTTAAATTAATATTTATATTTTGATTATTGTTATTTAATAAATCATTTAAAATAACAATTTTATTTTCGCCATTTTTTGATTTAATATAAGCAATTTGTATAAAATCATCGTTAATAGAAAAATTTATTTTTTTAATTAAATCAATTAATCGTTCATTAATTTGTAAAATAAATTCTTTTTCATTTATGTTTTCAGCAAGTAAATTAATCTTTTTATATTTAGGAAAGTTTTCAATAAATAGAATATCGTTATTTTGAAAAAATATTTCATCATTTAATTTATTAAAATTATTTTCAATAATTAAAGATTGAACTAATTCGCCATTTCTATATAAAGTAAGAGTAGTAAGTTGTGTATCAGAATATTGGTATTTTAAAAAATTAAGAATTTCAAACAAAGAAACATCAGAATTGAAAGAATAAATATTAGTATTAAATAAATT
Organism: bacterium; assembly: GCA_035405645.1. Taxonomy (GTDB): domain Bacteria; phylum JAGOBX01; class JAGOBX01; order DAONJL01; family DAONJL01; genus DAONJL01. Next base: position 3,442 of record DAONJL010000084.1, read on the forward strand.
ACTAATAATTAAAAGATTTATTTTTTCAAGAGCAGGTCGTTTCTCAATCAAAATGAAATCATTGTCAAGCAAAGTATATTTTAATATATCGCTATTTAAAGCAATTGTTTTTTCTAAATTATTAATAATTTTTTTATTATTAAAATTAATGATTTCAATATGAGTAAAATAATTTTCATCATATCGCCATTTAATAAATTCGAGTAAATCCATAATATTATAACCTTCAGCAACTTCAAATCGGCCAGCATTTTGTATTTCTTTACCAGTAATATAAATTTGAATTTTTTGTTTTGATTGTTCTTTTTTTATTGGTTGAAAAGAAGGAAGTTGTGTTATTGCAGGTTGAGCAATCTGGGCAGGTTGTGCTAAAATTTGTTCTGTAATATGAGATGTATCTTTTTGAATAGATTGAGTAATTATTTTTTTTGTCATTTCTTCTGAAAGATAAATAATATCCTCATTATCAAGAACAATATTTTTATCTAAATCACCATCAAAAATGTCATTTAAAAAGAATTCAATTTTCTTTTTATCTTTTTCTTTTAAAATTAGTATTTTATATTTTTTATTTTCGATAAAATCCCAGCCAGCAGTTTTAAGAGCAGTAATTAATTTAGTATTAACATTAAAATCATAGATACCAGGATTTTTAACAGAACCAGTGATTATAACTTTTATCTTATCAATTTTAGTTTCAATAGTTTTTGAGATAACATAAATAATATCGCCATTTTCAAAATTAATATTTTTTTCACTTTTCCCTTCTTCAATAATTTCATTAATATTAATTTCATCAATTTTAGCATTCTTTTTAATAACACGAACAGAAGTAGATTTGTTTTTTTGATATTCCCAGCCAACTGATTTTAAAACTTCAAGAAGAGTGATTGATTTAGCAAAGAAGTATTGTCCTTCTTTTATACCTTCGCCAAGAACAATAATAGAGTTTTTTTGAAATTCAACAATATCAATAATAACTTTTGGTTCAAAAATTATTTTAGATAATTCTGCTTCAATTTTTTTAATTAAATTATTTAATGTCAAATCTTTAGCTTTAATATTTTTTCCAATTACATCATAAATAATATCACCATTAATATTTACCTTAACAGTTCTATCGAATTCCGGGTGTTTCCAGACATATATTTTTAAAATATCGCCTGATTGAATTAAATATTCATCATCATTACTAAATAAAAAATTACAACATAAAAAAAACAAAATAAAAAAAGATAATTTTTTCATACTTTAAGAGTTTGAGGAATTTTAATTTTTTTATTCTTTTTTTCATCAAAAGAATATTTATAATATTTATAATGTCTGAAATAACCAACCTGAGTGGCTTTCTTTAAAGAATTTAAAACAAGACCTAAAATTTTTACACCACCATATTCTAATTGTTCTAATACCATCAATAAATTTTCTTTTGGAATATTAAGCATAGAATAAACAACTAAAATACCATCGACATATTTTCCAACAACAGCAGCATCAATAACTAAACCTAATGGTGGGCAATCAAAAAAGATAATATCAAACATTTCCTTACAATTTTGAATAAGTTTTCTTAATTTATCACTTTCAAGAACTTCAACAGGATATTTAGCAATGCCACCTGATGGCATAATAAATAAATTAGGAATATCAGTTTCTCTTAAAATTTCGCTAAATTTAATCTGATTATTTTCATAATTTTCATAATACTGAATAATGCCGGGTTTTATTGGTTGGCTGAAATGTTTATATAATGTTGGTCTTCGTAAATTACAATCAATAATCAAAACTTTTTTTCCACTTTGCGCATAAGTAATTGCAAGATTTATTAGAACTGTTGTTTTACCTTCGCCTTTATTTGTGCTTGTAATGCTAACTAATTTAACTTTATTTTGATTTATATGTTCAAGCGCAAAATTAAGATTTATTTTTAATACACGAAATGATTCGGCAAGTAAAGATTTAACATCAATTTTACTAATTAAAAATCTAACTTCTTCTCTTTTTATTTTGGCAATTTCTGGACTATATAAAATATAACCAAGAATAGGATAATTAGTTATTCTTTTAATTTTTTTAATATCATCAAGAGTTGGGTCAAAGTTTTCAATTATTAAAACATATATTATACTAAAAATTAAGCCCAGAGCAATACCTGCATAAATATTAACAGACCAATCTGGAAATTCAGGTGTTATTGGTGGTTTTGCTTCTTTTGAAAATTTTACATAGGGAGTTTTTCCCTGTATTTCTGACACCACCTGCTCAAACTTTTGTATATTGTAAGATAATTGCTCTTCTAAATTTTTTAATTCACTTTGAATTTTTCTTTTATATAATTCTTTATCTTCTAATTCAGCAACTTTTGAATCTAAATATTTATTTGCTTCTTCTAATTGATGGTCAATTGTTTTTATATTTTCTTCTATTTCAGCAACTCTTTTACTTAGGTTCATTATTTTAAGCGAATAATAATAAACAATATTTTTTAAGACATCCTGAACATCAATATATTCATCACGAAAACCTTTATCAATGAAGTCAGCATATTTATTTTCAAATTCAGTTATTTTTCTGTTTATTTCATCATCACTTAATTCTTTTAACTCAATATATTGTTTTCGTGCAACATATCGTATTTTTGAGTTATAATTATTTTTCTTTTCTGTTAAATCAATAATTGTCTTTTTTAAATCTTCTAATTTAATTTTAAATTCTTTTTTACTTATATTCAGAGAAGCAATATTATCAATTTTTTCAATTTCAAGTTTTAATAAATTAATCTGTTCTCTTAATTTGGGTATTTTTTCACTTAAATATTTTTGAATACGAATTGAGGAAGATTGTTGGTCTTCGAGAACATATTTAGCAAAAATATCCGCTGTTTTATTTGCAATATCAGCTGATAAATTTGGATTATTAGTCACTGCTCTGATTTCTATCTGATTATTTGATGCTGTAAATGAAGCGGTTATTACATTATTTAGAAATTCAATTCTATCCTGTATATTTGGCGGTAATGAATATTCTTTTTTTTCTTGCAGTGCCTTTGCTATTCTTTCAAGCATTGTTCGGCTTTTAATATGTTCGGGTTTAATTATAAAAGAATACTTCTGCTCTTCAATAAAATCAAATGTTTTACCTACATCAACATATGATTTACTTAAATAAAGAGGCTC
>DAONJL010000085.1:0-6543 GCA_035405645.1 bacterium
AGCGGTACGTGAGCTGGGTTCAGAACGTCGCGAGACAGTTCGGTCCCTATCTGTCGCGGGCGCAGGATACTTGAGGGGCGCTGTCCTTAGTACGAGAGGACCGGGATGGACGAACCTCTGGTGTACCGGTTGTCACGCCAGTGGCATTGCCGGGTAGCTATGTTCGGAATGGATAACCGCTGAAGGCATCTAAGCGGGAAACCAACCCCGAGATAAGGTATCCCTCATCATTTCCAGCTTGCTGGAAATGATGGTGAAGGCAACTGGGAGATTACCAGTTTGATAGGTCGCAGGTGTAAGTGCAGTAATGCATTGAGCCGAGCGATACTAATCAGCCGTTAGGTCTGGATTAATTTTACTCATTATCCTTCACCTCTCTATTTTGTTGTTAAAGTTGTTTTAATTATATGAATATAAATTTTGCCCGGTGACTATAGCCAGGAGGTAACACCTGTTCCCATTCCGAACACAGAAGTTAAGCTCCTGAACGCCGATGGTACTGCATTGTTATGATGCGGGAGAGTAGGAAGTTGCCGGGCTTTTTTATTTTTCTATCTCTTTTAAAAATCTTTCTAACTTAATATCCATCTAAAAAATAGAAAAAAATATATGAATTCAGTAAATAAAGCAATATTATTATCACATAAATGCCGTATTTAATATTTGAAATTCCAGCCTTTTTTATAACAATATTTAGAATATCTTAATTTTAGAATACTCTAAAAAAATTTTGATAGTATTTTCAACACTTTTTCAATTGTTACAAAAAATTGTAGTTATTATAGTCAGCATTATTGGTTATACATTATAGGCATTATTGGGGATAGGCGTCACCTCTTCACCTCAATTTATTTAACTTGATTAGATAATTCCTATTATAATTTTATACAACCACAAAATGAATTTATTAAGGAGACAAAAAATATATGTTAAATAAAAACATTATAGTTATAAAAAAAATGAATGTATTTGTTATTTTGAAAAATTGAAATACACTTAATTTATAATTAGATAATTATTTGAAAACAGAAAAAATATTTAAGGATTTTTATAAGTTTATTGTTCAAAATAAAACTTAATAATATGAGAAAGTTAATAAATAGAATTGTTTTTATATTCAGATTATTAGGAAAATTTTAATTTTATCTTGCTTTTTTTTAGTATATTTTCATACAATTTATTAGATAAATGGATAAGTTTAAAAAAGTTATATACTTAATTATTTTCTAAATAATTCACTATTCTTTTTTCATTAACAATTTTACACTAATATTTTTAAGAGAATAAGAATAATAAAATAAAATTCCTTTTGATTTTGCGTATTCTTTTACTTCTAATGTGCTTACATTATGTGTTACAATTATTGGTATTATTTTTTTGTATTGTTCTTTAAAAGGCTCTATTCTGCTTTTAATAAAATCGTCTATCTTTTTGATTGTTAGTTTTGATTTTACTTCACCAATGATTGTGTATTCTTCACCATTTTTTTTACATTTTCCAAATATATTTATTTCAATTTTTTTCCCTTTACTATCAGTTAAATATAATCTTTCTAATGAATCTATTACTTCAATATCATAATCTTTTTTTAATAAAATTGGCAAATATGCAAGAGATTCATTTTCTAACATATAACCTACAGCATTAGATATTTTTCCAACTTCATCATATAAATTTGACATTTTTAATGATAACTCAGCAATTTGTTTTTCAGCATTTTTTTGTGCTTCAGCTAATTCTTCGACTTTTTGTTCGGTTCTTTTTTGTGCTTCAGCTAATTCTTCGACTTTTTGTTCAGTTCTTTTTTGTGCTTCAGCTAATTCTTTTACTATTTCTTTTAATTCATTAAATTCCTCTTTTGTTACCATTCGCTTTTGTTCTTCATAAATTGTTTTTATTATTTCACTTATTATTTTCATCATTTCTATTGCTATTTCTTCATTGAATATATTCTTTAAATTATTAAAAATTTGATAGGTATCTATTGGCATTTTTTTCTCCTTTTTCTTTTTATATATTATATTCCAAATTTATTGTTTTGTCAATTACAAAAAATTTTAATGTTATTTATTAAATAAAATTTGGACATATTTTCAATAAGAGATATTCAAAAAAATTGGTTATAAATCATTTATAATTCATCATATTTACATAAAAAAATTATTTATCGGGAAGTTTACAGATGGGATAATTTCTGAAAAAAATTATTTTTTTTCTTGCCTTTTTCTTTTTGATAAAGTATAATATAAAAAAATATATAATAAGGGGGTAATTAAATTGAATAGTGTAGGCAAAAGTTATATAAAAAAAGATGCAATAACAAAAGTAAGAGGAATTGAAAAATATATTGAAGATTATTTTTTTGATAATATGGTTTATGCAAAAATAATTCGTTCACCTGTTGCAAGAATGCTTATTAAAAAGATTGATTATTCAAAAGCAGAAAAAATTGAAGGGTTTAGTGGTTATGCTGATTATCGTGATGTGCCAGTAAATAAAGTTGCACTTGTTTTTGAAGATTGGCCTTGTTTTCCGGAAAAATACGCAAATTATTATGGCGAAGGAATAGCAATTATTGCTGCTGAAAATTATGAAATAGCAGAACGCTGTGCAAAAGAAGTAAAAATAATATATGAGGAATTAGAACCATTATTAGACCCTCGAAAAAGTGTTGAGAGTAAAATTAAAATATTTAATAAAGATAATATTTTTAAAAGTTTTAATATTGAAAAAGGCGATGTAGAAAAAGCATTTCAAGAAGCAGATTTAATAGTAGAAGGTGAATTTGAAACACATCATCAAGAACATTCATATATTGAAACACAGGGTTGTATTGCATTACCACAACCTGATAATTCAATAACAATTTATGCAAGTGCACAATGTCCGTTTTATGTCCAAAAATCTGTTGCTTTATGTTTAAATATTCCATTAAATAAAGTTCGTATAATTCAAACTGCAATTGGTGGTGCATTTGGTGGCAAAGAAGATGTTCCATCAGTTGTTTGTTGTCAGGCTGCTGTTTTAGCAATGAAAATAAAGAGACCAGTAAAATTAATATATAAAAGAGAAGAAGATATAATCTCAATGTCAAAGCGCCATCCATCAATAACACGAATAAAATATGCCGTAAAAAAAGATGGTAAAATAATAGGCTGTGAAGTTGATTTTTTACTAAATGGTGGTGCATATTCATCATTAAGTCCAATTGTATTATGGCGTGGTACAGTTCACGCTGCTGGTCCGTATAATATACCAAATGTAAAAATAGTAAGTAAAGCAGTAGCGACAAATACAGTGCCGTGCGGAGCATATCGAGGTTTTGGTCAGCCACAATCTTGTTTTTCTGCTGAATCACTTATTGATGAAATAGCACAAAAATTAAATATAACACCTTATGAAATAAGAAAAATAAATGGTTTAAAAGTAGGTGATACAACTGCTACATCACATTATCTTGACCATAGTGTTGGTTATTTAGATACACTTGATGCAGTAGTAAATAAGACAAATTATTTAACAAAACTAAAAGAATATAAAGAGATAAACAAGCAATCAAAAAGAATAAAGAAATGTATAGGTTTATCGTCAATGTATTATGGAGTTGGGTTAGGCGCTGGTGGTAGATATTTAGCGCGCGCTGGTGCTTACATTCAAGTTACGCCTGATGCTTCAGTTATTTTAGCAGTTGGTAATACAGATATGGGACAGGGTGCTAAAACAGTTCTTGCACAAATAGCTGCAGAAGCACTTGGCTGTAACTATGATGATATAAATATTCTTGATGTTGATACTGCATTAGTTCCTGATTCTGGTCCTACAGTTGCTTCACGAACAACAGTAATGTCAGGAAATGCAATTATAGAAGCAGCAAAATCAATAAGAAAAAATATTGATGCTGTTGCTATGGATTTATTAAATATTTCTAATGCAAATGATTTAATAAATAAAGATGGATATTTTTTAAATAAAAATAATGAAAGTAAAAAAGTATCATTTAAAGAAGTAGTAAAAGAATGTTGGAATAGAAGATTACATTTAACATCACAGGGTTGGTATGTTTCGCCAGAATGCACATTTTCAGCAGATAAAGGTCAGGGCGATGCATATTTTATTTATTCTTATGCTTCTTATATTGTTGATTTTGATTTAGATATAGAAACAGGAATAATGAAGTTTAATGAAATAACCTGTGCAGTTGATTTTGGAAAAGCAATAAATCCGCAATTATGTGAAGGTCAAATACAGGGCGGAAATATCCAGGGGCTTGGTTGGGCTGTTTATGAAGAATTAAAATATAAAGATGGAAAGATTTTAAATCCAAATTTTACTGATTATATTATTCCAGGAACAATGGATATACCAGAAAAAATGAATGTTATATTAATTGAAAAAGAATATAATAAAGGACCATATGGTGCAAAAGGCCTTGGCGAATGTCCTTTAATTGGTATTGCACCAGCAATTAGAAATGCACTCTTTAATTGTGTAAATATTAAAATAAATAAATTACCATTAACACCTGAGAAGGTATTAAAAGAAATCAAAGAGAAAAAAAATGAGGAGGAAAAAAATGAGTGAACAAATTTATTATGATATAGAATGTGAAATAAATGGTGAAAAAATAAAAAAGCAAGTTCCGTCTAATATAACATTATTAAATTTTTTAAGAGAGTATTTAAAATTGACAGGGACAAAAGAAGGATGTGGCAAAGGCGAATGTGGTGCTTGTACAGTGATTATGAATGGTAAAGCAGTTAATTCCTGTCTAGTGCCAATTACACAGGTAAATAAAGCAAAAATATTAACAATCGAAGGTTTATCAAATGACGAACAATTACATCCAATACAGGAAGCATATATAAAAGCAGGTGCAGTTCAATGTGGTTTTTGCACACCTGGTTTTATTATGAGCACAAAAGCATTATTAGATGAAAAACCAGAACCAACTCGCGAAGATATAAAGAAATATTTAGCAGGAAATTTATGTAGATGCACTGGTTATGAAAAGATATTTGAGGCAGTTGAACTTGCTGCTAAATCGTTGAAAAAAAAATAAGGGGGAATGTATAAATGGATATAAAAATAGAAAAAGTTAATACAATAAAGGAAGCAGTAAAATTACATTTTACAAGTAAAGAAAAGAATGTATTTTACTTAGCAGGTGGAACAGATTTAATGGTTCAGGCAAAAGATAATTTAATTACACCTGCATTATTTATTGATATTAGTGAAATAAAAGAATTAAAACAAATAAAAAAAGAAAAAAATAATTTATTTATTGGTTCACTTGTTACTCATAGTGAAATAGAAAATAATAAATTATGTCAAAAATATTTTCCAGCATTAGTTCAGTCAGCGAGTGAAGTTGGTGCTACGCAAATAAAAAATCGTGGCACGATTGGTGGCAATGTAGCGAATGCTTCACCTGCTGCTGATACTTTAAGTCCTTTATATGCTTATAATGCTTTAGTTATTTTATATAATCATCAAGGTAAAGAGAAAAAAGTTCCTATAAATGAATTTGTTATTGGACCTAAAAAAACTAATTTAAAAAAAGGTGAAATAATCAAAGGTTTTCTTTTACCTATAGACACTTCATTAAAGAGTGCATTTAAAAAAGTTGGTCCTCGTAAATTATTAACAATCTCAAAAGTTCATTGTGCTCTTGCTGTTATTGTTAAAAAAGAGAAATTTGAATATGTTTCGATTGCTATTGGTTCTGTTGGTCCTACAATAATAAGAGCGAAAAAAGCTGAAGAATATTTAATAGGTAAAGAAGCAAATAATGTAAATATAAACGAAGCAGCAAAAATAGCAACTTCAGAGATAAAACCTATTGATGATATTCGTTCTGAAGCAGAATATAGAAAAGATTTAACATATTCAATGGTAAAAGATTTGTTATTAGAAGTGTGCAAATAGAAGATATATTGAAAAAATTTATTATCAAAAAATGAATCTGATTATTTGAAAAACTAAACTACCAGAGAAAGAGGTATTATTAATTTCAAAAAATAGAATTATTAAAAATTATTTTAAAAACATTATATTAAAAAAATATACTTATACTTATATAATTTGAGGTGAACTGATGACGCCTGTCCCCATTTAGTCCCCATTTAGTCCACATTTTAGTCAACATTTTAGGGGACTATTTTGGTTTACATTTTTTGTCACCTGTTCATATTTTTTTATCTGAAACAATTTTTTATATTTTAAACATCTCTATATTTTTATTTAATTCATTAACAACTTTTTTTACTTCATTTGCTGTTGTAAGTAAATTCTTTGATGAACTACTACTCTGATTTATTATTGTTGTTATTGAATCCATATTATTTGCTATCTCAGTTGTTGTTTTTACCTGTTGTGTTATTACAACAGTTATTTCATTTATTGATCTTACTGTAGTATCTATTTCATTTTCAATCCTTTTAAAAGCATGTTCTAAATTTACTACTGTATTTACTCCTTCTTCTACATTTACTTTACCATTCATCATTGCTTCTACTGATGCTGCTATATCTTCCTGTATACCCT
>DAONJL010000086.1:0-6539 GCA_035405645.1 bacterium
AAAGTAACTAAAACTTTATCAATTGGTTTAATACCGACAAAAGTATCAAACGAATTTTCAATTATTATATTCGGTGGTGTTGCTAAATCTTTTATATTTGATATCATTATTTTATATACTTTATTTGCCTGTGTATCAGTATAAATATGAACTGTTTTTCCATCTGCATTTAATTGTATCTCTTTTATTGTTAGCGTATCATTGACATTCGTTATATTAAAAATTTTATAATTATTTATCGTTAAAGCAGAAACAGGTTCGACTTTTTCTGTGAATATAACATTTACTTGATTTGGTGAAATTGCAGAAACAAAATAAATTGCTGGTGGAGTGACATCCTGTGGCCCTTTACCAGTGAAGTTTGCCTGATTATATTGTGTTATTACATTGTTTTTTATATCCTTAACATTTGATACAATTATTGAATATACTTGATTTTCAATTTGATTGCCTGTCAGTAAATGAACAGTAGTATTATTTGCATCAAGTGTCGCTGCCAATACTGCAAGTGTATTTGAGCCTGTTGTTATGTTATAATTATTTATTTGTTCTGCTGTTGTTTTATCAATAAATTCATTAAAAATTACATCAACACGATTATTATCAATAGACGAAGCAGAAACAACTCTTGGTGGTGTTATGTCAGGCCATTTTACTGAAATATATAATGTATCTGTATTTATTACACGGAAAGATGGTCCTGATTTGACAAATTTACCTGTCGGATTACCAACCCACCAATAATAAGTATCATTCTCACTTACTTTTAATTTAAAACTGATTGTCCATATATGGTCATTTGCTGTTGTATCGCCATTTGTTCCGTTATCATACATTAAATTATCTATGCCACCATTCCATAATGGGTCATAAGCACCTGTTATTGGATTAAAACTTCCCTGCATTATTATTGCGCTCTGATAATTTCCGATATTATCTGCATCATTAACCAGAAAATATACATTTGCTTTTAATACTGCTCCTATTCCATTAAAATATACTCTGCTATTTGGTAAAATAGTGTTCGGCACTGGTGAACGATCTTCTATATTATTTACAATTATTACATAACTTTCATTTTGTGTTTGTGGTGCTGTAATTAATCGGACAGTTTGTAAATCATTTTGTAATGTTGCACTTACTATTGATAAAACTTGCGAAGTATCGCTCGATTTTGCTATATAGTAATTGTTTTTATTCTCTGCACTTGTTTTTGATATATATTCACTGAACAAAATATCAACAGTATGGTCATCAATCGGTGTTGCACTTATTATTGTTGGTTTTATTACATCATAGCCACCATCTCCATTATTTATTGTTATACTAAATGAAAATGTATCATTACCGTAAATTTCAACCTGTGTTACAAGTGGTAATGCTTTTGATGTTAAATTATATGTTGCATTTCCAAATGTAATAAATGTTTGGCCACCTGTTACATTTTTCAAACCATAAAATTGACCTGTCGGACTTCCAACTTCAACTAAATTTGCGCTGCCATTATTTATTAAATCTATTATATTTGGCGCTAAACCAAATCTAATATATAATGGTCCATCAACATTTTCATTATACTGTGCTAATAATACATCTGAATTATTATTAAGCGTTATTTTCTTTGTTATTTTATTATCCGATGATTGTAAGATTAAATAATTTGTGCCCATTGTAATATTATATAAATCATTTACATATTTATTTTCATTCATATCTTTAAATGAACTGCATCGCATAAAATTATCTTCTTCTTCGCCTTCATAAGAACTATTTAATAATGGCGAACCGTGAGTTAAAATACCACCAAGACCAGGGTCATAAGCAAATGCCATAACTAATCTACCACCATCATTTTCAAATACAGCAAATACTTTATTATTTCGTATTACATATTCTAATTCACTATCCTGGTCTATATCAATTGCTTCTACTACTGTTGTTTCGGTTTGAATACCATTTCTCACATTATTAGCCCAATTTGCTGCTGCTGTTATTATATTTATCTGTCTAATTTTTCCGTGTAATCTTAATGCCCATTCACTTATTTTATCATAAGTAATATCAGGTGAAGCCCAACTGCCATCTGGATTTTTTGTATAATTATTATTATCTTCATCGTGCCATGCTGTTTCAAATATCATCATACTATACATATAATAAGCAAGTTCTTTTAAATTATTATTTGGCGCATTCTTAATTAAATCAAGCACATCGCGTAAAATTGTGCCAACTGTTTTTATATCACCATATTTCTTATTGCTACTAATAAATGTTTTATTATCACCACTACGAATACCTCGTAAAACTGGCACTGCATCAAAAAATGATTGTTCATAAGTTCCGCCATAATACCATTTATCATAACTATCTTCACAAGCGTGTTTTAACCATTCGTAAGTTTCTAATTCTAAATTTTGATTATATGGATGCTCGATAGGTGTCCAATTTCTATTTAATATATCTTCTAAAGAAACAATTTCTATCCATTGATGATTTGCTAACCATCTTATTGTTTTATCATAATTATCAGGGTTATCATTTACACCAGAACCAAATGATTTGCCTGCATAAGCTTCCCAATCATCAAAGACAATTACAATTTGTTCCTGGTCTTGTGCCATTGCTTTATTTAATAATAATTCTCGTGTTTCTAAATGCAAGCCATTATCCTGATTCCAGAATTTTTTCTGATCCGCATTATCATTTATTAAAAAAGTTATTACATTATTTATCTTATGAATTTTATTTGGATTAGTATCTGATGGAAACCAACTCTTTAAATGTGTTACTTCATCAAGAATAGTAGCAACATAACCTGTTGATTGATTCTTTATATGATTTGTTAAAATATCGGAAAATGTTGCTCCATTTATTACTCGTTCTGGCACCCAGAAAATTCTCGGCTGATATGTTAATTTATAAATCTTCTTTAATATATTTGTCCCGAGTTCAATTGATTTTGAATTAACAAAAAAGCCATTATTTTCATCATCTTTAAAATATGGCATAATATGTTCAGCAAAACTACCACCAATTAAACAACCTGAATCAAAATTATTTACTATTTCACTTATTATTTGATTAAATAATTTACCATTCTTATTATTATTCTGATGTTCTGCAAATTCTAATGCACTTGCTAAACAACCACTTATATGAATATTTATTGGCACACCATATTTTTTATGTGTTTCAATTGTCCGTAAATACCCTGTTGGATTATTATTTGGTGTGAGATTAATATTATCATATATCCAATTACTAATATTATCCGATGGATTAAAAGATTGATTCCCATGCACAATGACAGCAAATTTTGCTCTGCCAGTTGTTGCCGTGGTTGAAACAGCACCAACTAATATTCCATTGTCCCAATTAGTTGTATTACCAATTGCATCAACTATATCTGGTTTATCTGCTATTTCACCAAGACCATTATATGTCCCATCTTTTGTAGTAAAGCATTGCATTCTTAATGGCTGACCTGATTGCCAGCCCATATTTAGTAAAACATTTTTCGATATAGCAAATTCAAACGCATCAAGTGAACTATTAAATTTTACTCCGGTAATTCCATTCGGTATTTCCGTAAAATCGGATTTTAATAATCTATAATTTGTTGAATTATATATTATAGCGCATAATTCCCACGCAGTGCTTGTATCTGTCTGACAATCAACAAAATCAGGTAGCCATACTTGCCCGCCAGGTAAAAAATCTAATGCTAAATAAATATCTACATTATTTAATTCTGCATTTATTCCTAATTCATAAAAATCAACTCTAAAATAATATTCATTTGTTCCTTCGCGGCTATAGAGTGCAATTAAATCGCGCGATACATCATAACCATCATTAAAATTATACTGGTCATTTATTGGATCAAGCGCTTTCACATCATAATATTTCCAATCGAGAAAATCACCATCAATAACTCTATTTTCTAATGGACCAGAACTTGCATACGGTACTACGGTTATTATTGCGCTTCTTTCACTTTCATTGTTTGAATTATCAATTGCAGTTATCTGATAATAATATGTTAAATTTGCTGTTAAATTATTTTCAGTATAATAATTTGTTGTAATAGGTGTTGATGTTACTAAACTAAATGTTTGTTCATTTGATTTTTTTCTATATACATTATAACCTTTTAAATCTGCTTCATTATTTGCCTGCCAGTTTATTGTTATATATTTTTCAAATACCTGAACATTTATTCCTTGTGGTTTAGCAGGTGGTGTTATATCTATGCTTGTTGTTCGGATAGGTTGATAAACTGCATTTGTTACATTACTAATTTTAATTTGTGTTGTATCATTTGTTCCCCACCAGTTATTTGTAATATCAATTGTTCCAGTATTTCCGCTATTATGGATATTCCATTGTGAATTATTATAAATATTATTGAAATTAAATTTTGGTGTTAAATTTGTGCCTGTAACCTGTATTCCGTAATCATTATTAAATATATCGCAATATCGGACTGAAACATCCGAAACTGTAACATATATTCCGATATTATTATTTCTAAATGTTGAATTTACAATTCTACCACTGCCACGAAATTCTATTCCTTTTTCTGCATATTCTACTATTAGATTACTTAATGTATCTGCTAAATTATAACAAATTATTCCATACCAATCGCCTTTTACTGGATTAACTGAATTTGATGTAAATAATACATTTCCTGTGGTAATTAATTTTGCATTATTTAAAATAATAAATTCAATTTTATTCACTGAATTGCCAAGATTATTTATATCATTAGTATCAAATTTTAAAATTGCTCCGCCTTCGATTGTTAATGTTATTCCTGTATCAATAATAATATCACCATCAATAATATAAGGCGAATTAATTAATGACCAGGTGGTATTTACTGATATTCTACCATTTTTATTCGTTGAATAAGGAGTTGCACTAACTGAATTTGATGCTACACTTTCTATACCAGCTTTATTCTGTGCTTTTAAATAATAATTGTATTGAACATTATTTTGAACATTTGTATCAATATAAGAATTTCCAGAATAAACAGAAGCAATCTTACTATTATTTCGATAAACATTTATACAATCAATATCAGGCGAACTAATTTGAGACCAGTTTAATGTTACAATTCTATTACCAGCAGTTGCTGATAAATTTTGCGGAACGATTGGCGTAGTAGAAGCACTTATATTTGTCCAAATATTTTTAACAATCATCTTATAATTACCCTGATCAATTATTGTTATTTCTCTATTTCTTGATGTTGTAGCAAAATCAGTTTCCCAGATTACATTTGTTGGTGTTGCTTTTATATATTTATATTGTAATTGTGTATTTGGTTCAAATTCAAATGTCTTATAGTAAGTCAAATTATCAAATTTAATCATTTCATTTGCATCAGCAGACCACATTGGTGTTAACTTATCGCCTGCTATTCTGACATAATTAAAGCCAGCATAAGTATCTACTGTTAAAATAAATGTAACTTCAATTAACGGTTTTGGAACACCTGTAACAAATGGATTATTTATACTTTCAATTCCATATACAGAAACTGCAGAAACTTTAAATGTATATGTTTCACCATTATTTAAATTTAATACTTCATAATTTAATGTAGTAACAGTATCACTACTAATGAGTTGATAATTATTATTTATTAGTTGATATATACGATAACCAGCAATTTGTTGGGACTGTGATGCTGTCCAACTTAATATGATTTTTTTATTACCAGCAGTAGCAATTAAATTTGTCGGTGCTTCTGGAACTGGATAATTCAATGGCATTGCATTAACTTCCGAAGAATACGGACTATGATTTTGTGATGGCGAATTATCAAATGCTTTCATTACATAATAATATCTCTGATTTAAAACAACATTTGTATCAGTGAATGAAATTACCGTTGAATCATTTATTGTTGCGATTAATGAATAATTAGTGCCACTTGTTTGTGAACGATAAATTCGATAACCTGCTAAATCAGTCTCTAAATTTCTTGACCAACTTAAAATAATTTTTGCTACATCAGCAGTTGCCTGTAAATTTCTTGGAGCAAGAGGTGCAAATAAATCTGTTGCTGATGGTTGTGCATTTACAATTGTCGAAGAATCACTTTCATTTGGTGTTGTCCAATTATCAATTGCTTTTACAACAAAATAATATGTTACTCCATTTGTTAAATTTGTATTTCTAAAATATGTTGATGTAATAGGTGTTCCATTTACTTTTACAAAATTTGAAGTAGGTGATGTGCTACGATATACATTATAGCCAGTTAAATCTGATTCACTATTTGGTGTCCAAACTAAATCAATATAACCATTGCCAGCAGTTGGTGTAACATTTTGCGGAGCAGCAGGCGGGGTTGTATCAACACTAACTTTTGCAATTGGTATTACATCTTCACCTTCCCAGGTTCCATCATCATAATGGAAAATAAAATTAACTTGATTTACTTCTGTCGATTTATTAAATGGACCGATTACAATCTTTTTATTAGCATCAAGCGGAGTTTCAACTGCTTTTCCATCAGTCCA
>DAONJL010000087.1:0-5789 GCA_035405645.1 bacterium
CGGCGGGTGCTTCTATTAATGCTGTTATTGTTATCTCATCACCTATTTTTGCTCTGCTCTGGCTTGCTGGATATGATATATTTACATTCTTTATTACTGGCACTGTTGCATAATATCTAATATATATCCAATTTG
The DNA here is from genome assembly GCA_035405645.1 of bacterium. Taxonomy (GTDB): domain Bacteria; phylum JAGOBX01; class JAGOBX01; order DAONJL01; family DAONJL01; genus DAONJL01. Next base: position 136 of record DAONJL010000087.1, read on the forward strand.
ATGTATATGTATTCCCAAATACATCACCTATTTCTATTCTATACCACCAATCACCTGTTTCTAAATCCCAATTTACTACATAAGTATCAACTGACGCATATTCTATGTCATTATAAGTATCAACTTTTGTATTTAATGGAATCGTTGTATATATAATTGATCCATTTTTTGATATTATTAGATTTGCTGTATTTACAGAACTTGAATCACTTACATTTATATTAAATTCATACCCTGCTACTATTATCTCGCCTGTATCTGGTAAAGTTCCTTCTGTTACCACTGGTGCACTATTATCTATTTTTATACTATGAACCGTATCGTTTGATGTCAGATAATTACCAGCTTGGTCTATTACTTTTGCCCATAACTCATAACCTGTATCTGATATTAAAGAACTTATATTCCAGGTTACTGAATCATTTATTGAACTTGCTTTTGCTCCATCTATTGTGGTTATTAATATATCGCTACCTTTATATCTATAATAAACTTCAACTGTATCAATTGCAACAGAATCTTCTGCTGAAATACTAAATATAACATTTGATACACCAAAACTATCACCACTTGTTATATTTGCAAAAGCAATTGAAGTTGGTGAATCAATATCTCTATTTACATTTACTATTTGTGTTGATGTGGAATGCATTGCATTATCATAAGCAGTTATTGTTATTGTACTGCCTGTTATTGATATTGCTGGAACATTTATTATAAAACTATATGGAACGCTTGTATCTGTCATTGTATCACTGCCATCTATAGTTAATTCGACTTTTGACATTCCTTCACTATCATAAGCAGTTACATTAACTAGAAATGTATCTGTTAATATTATGGTGTCATTAACCATATTTACTGTTGGTGCATATAAAGGTGCCTGTGTATCTACTGCTACATTTAATGTTACTGTTGTTGTGCCTGATGTTGTTATAAAATTAAATGCTACTGTCTCACCTGTCCCTAATGCATTTGTCATACATGGAATAATAAAATCAACCTGATTGCCTGTTATCTGAACTGTAAAAGTTCCACTACTTAAATTCGTTGATACATTTGAATCACTTATTAATGTAGCATCATTAAAATTAAATCTTATTTTTACAAAAGAACCACTATCTACTGCTGTTGCACCACTTGTTAAATATATTACTGATGAATCTATTATTGCTAAGTCTTTTATAAATCTTATTGTATTTACTCCATATATTTCTGATAAAGTATCATTTGTATTTCCTTTAAAAATTACTTTTATTGAATAATTTGTATTTGGACTTAAATTTGCTGTATTTAATGTTACATCAAAACTATAATTACATTTATTATTTGCTACATCATAATAACCCTGCCATAAATTATTTATTGTCAATGGATATGATTCACCACTACTGCCAATGTATATTGCCCAATGTGAATCTGGATTTGTATAACCTGTTGGTCCACCATAATTCTGTAATACAAGGCTGATTATCATATTCCCGGGTGAATTGTAATTTGCGGTATCTTTATCATCAGCATAAGAACTCAAACTTAATGATGATATTTTCAAACCGATTGTATCATACCCTAATCTATATGTTGCTAAATTTGTATCATAAAATGATACATTCCATACCTGATAATCAACAGTATTTAAACTGCCAGTTGTATAATAAAATCTAACTATTATTGTTGAATTTGTATTTATTAAATTATCTTTATATATTACTATTGTTTCGCCTGCTGTTGTTGCATTTGTATCGAAAACAACGCCAGTGACTCCTAATACTTCAACATAAGATAAATTAAAACTATCACCACTTGCTGCATAAGCAGTATCAAATATTATTGTATCTACTGTCGTTGTTAAAGATGGGTTCGTTATTATCAAATCAAATGATCTTAATGATGTTGTAGTTCCGATTTCTACTGTCTCGCCTCCTGTGGCTGCACTTTTTACTCTTAAATTAAACCAATTATTATCTACTATTGTTATTCTTATTGAATCACTATATTCTGTTAAAAAGCCGACTGTATTTCCACTTACATTATAAGCATATTTATAGCCTATTACTTTTACATTCATATAACTATTTGCTGATAAATCATTTAAAGATATTACAAATGTGCAATAGCCATTTCCTATATTTGCAGATGGTTTTGCTGCTTTATATGTTATTGTATCATTACTTCCACTTGTTACTGAATCATAATCTGCCATTCCATTATAATCTGTAATCCAAGTTACTATATTTTGTGCTGGTTCTTCAAATATTATTGAATAACTATCTATTGTATTTGAATTTGTCCCACCACTCGCTGACGCAGTATCAAAATTTATTACAACTGTAATTGTTTCACCATCGCCAAATTGTGAACCACCTGATAATACTGTTGAACAACTCTTTATTCGCACTTCAAATGCTTTTATTACTATTGTATCATTTGTGGTATTTAATGAATTTAATGGTGTTGCATCATATACTGTTGGTTCTGTTTTGGAATATACTGTTATACTTATCGAACTTGTTGTATCACTCGTTAAATCATTTGTCCATACGCCTAATCTAATTATTATTGAATCACCTGATGCTATACTATCATTTGCATTTGCAGTAAATACAATTGAATCTGACGGTGCTGTATTTACTGCTGGATAAAAACTATTATAAACTACATTTTGTGTTTTCCCTACTACTACCTGCACTGCGGTTATTGTATCTACACTATTTCTGAATGCAGCATCAAAATAAATAATAAAACTACCTATTGTATCTGCTGTTGTTGCGCCTGTTTCATTATATAATGTTATTTGAATTGTATTTGCTGCATTATCGTTCAAATATATTCCTTCTGCATTACTTTGTGCATCAAATGTTGCTATGCTATAATATGCTGCTAAATCTTTTATTGTTATTGTGTCAATTGATGTGTCATTTATATCATTATTATTATATGTTGATTTTACACCGCCACAACTATCATAAGCAGTCATCATCATTGTCCATACAGTATCACCTGCTACTAAATTTGGTGTCCATATATCAAATGTGATAAGTCCAGTATCACCAGCACTTAAACTACCAACTTTTATTGATGTATTACTTATTATTACTCCACCTGTCCAACTTCCACCAACTGATGTCGTACATTGTAAATTTGATAAATAATATATCGTCCCTGCATCTGTAAATGTTAATACTGCACTATCCATATCTTCGCCTGCTGAACTACCTTGATTATATATTGTTATTGTAATTCTATATGTATCGCCATCATCTATTACTTTTGACGCACTTGATATTGCAAATGTGCAATTAAAATTATGGACTTCTAATGGGAATGTGCAATATGTTACATCTAATATATATGTATCAAGCGCTAATTTTCCACTACCATCTCTTGCTGCCACATAAGGATAAATTTCTTTTGTAAAATATCTCATTCGATATTCAATAGAACTATCACTATTATTTATTGAATTTGCATGAATACTAAATTGTATAAATTCTCCCGGTACAATACCACTATCTGTAAGTCCACAAGGTTCATATATTGTTATTGTGGAATCAGCACCATTATAAGTTACTATCCAGGTATCAGTTCCGCCACTTTCTGTCACTGTTTCTGCCATATCAAAACCAGTTGTAAATGGTGTTAATAATTGTATAGTTATTGTTTCGCCTATATTTGTATCACCTATATTTGTTATCTTAAAAGTAAAATATGTGGAATCATCATCATCAACATTTATTGGTGAAACCTCTAATGTTGCATTCAAATTTATTACTCTTATTTTTGGTTTCTGTGCTGATAAATTACTATCATTTGCTACAATTATTTGTGGATTATAGCCCTGACCACTTTGATATTTCCATACTACTGTATCATAAATATCATATAATCCTGGTGTTACACTGCTATCAAACCAGACTGCTCTTCCTATACGGTTTTCTCCATTATTTATTATATAAGTTTCTGAAGATAAATGAAATGCTGTTCCTTCTGTTAATGAACCAATTAGGATTATTATACTATCAATATTTGAACTATTATCAATATTTATTTCATTAGTATCTATTGTTACTTTAAATGATAAAACAACTGTATCACCACTACTTAATTCTTCATATCTACCCCCTGTTATTGTATCACCTAATTTATCTATTGTTATTATCATTGTACCACTATCTGGTTGTGTCCAACTATCATTATTTATCTCTATATCAAATACCTGAACCATATTTTGTGCTGTATCGCTCAAATAAAAATAATATGAATCTGGCTGATTTGGTAATGGGGTTTGAAAATATTTTACTGATATTGTGCAACTTACAACACCTGTTTCAATTAATGCTCCCCAATTCCCAACTACTGATGTATCATTATAAACTGTAACTACATAAGTTCCACTTCCTATATTTCTTACTGCTACTGGATTTGTTTCTGAATATACTATACCATTATTTGATATTGAGATAAACCATTTATTCACATCAGTTGGTAAATCTGTTACTGGTTGTGAATAGTTATGTGATGAATCACTCGATTCTGAAGCATACACATAAAATGAAATTACTGTATCTTCTTTATCAACATCATAATATATATTTGCTTCTCCATATTGTGTATCTTCTCTATTGCCACTATTTGCTTCCACACCTGTTATCTTAAAATTCAAATCACGCATTAAAACATAAATCATATTTGGTCCAACTGATGAACTTTTATAAATTGTTGAATCACATATTGCTGAATAAGAATAATCTGGATGTGATACTATAAAACCATATTCCGTACAACTATTTGCATTAAAATGAGTACCTTCTACAAAATATATCAAACCGTTCTCTGTATCATCACTATCAGTTGTTCCATCGACATAAGGGCCACCACCTGTTAATGTGCTGTTATTTATACCACTATCAACTTGTACTGTTGCACCTGTTAATACAGCACCTGAACCAAAATCTTTTCTTATATCAAAACCTATATCACCTTTTTTGATTGCATGAAAAACGAAATCATAAAAGTTTTCACCACCTGGAAATGGATTATGACTTATGGCTGTATCAGCATATAATAAATAACTATTATAGCCAAGTGTGTTATAATTTAAAAATTTAATTGTATCAGAACGATTATTATTTGGTCCAATTTCATAAGTTGAATTTGCTATAGGTGTGCTATCAGTATAATATGCGCCAATTGCGCCAATTGGTAATAATTTAAAATATGTATTTGTATTATCAAATCCTCTACAATTTGTTAAATCTAAATCCATTGATTGTTTTGTAAATAAAACTCGATAGAAAGTATCTGCTGTTAATAAATTATGCCATTCAACTCTAATAAGTGAAGATTGTAATAAATCTAACGAAACATTTCGTGGATAAGTATCACCAAGAATTTGTGAATTTGCTGCCCCTGGTGCTACCTCCATATAAACTTTCAAGCCATTTGCATTCACTAATGTTGGACATATTATTATTGCTAATAAAAACAAAATAAAAAGAAAATATCTCAACTTTTCTTTCATATAAAAACCTCACTTTTTAAAAATTTTATTTTTCATTATAATTATTTTTTTTTGTTTGTCAAGTATTTTAAAAAATTTTTTTGGAAAAGAACAAGCAGATGATGGAACAGCAAAAATAGCAAAGTTAAATATA
>DAONJL010000088.1:0-5766 GCA_035405645.1 bacterium
TTGCTACTGTATCTCCGCTTTTGCTATTTGCTGTTGTTCCACTTATTGTTATTTGTTGAACTGTTGTATTATGTCCATCTGATGGGGTGGTTATTTCTATTGATGGCGGTCCATAATAATTCACGGTTATTGTATCATACGCTGTCCTTCCAAAATTATCACTAAACTTAACCCATACACTATCGCCTATACTATTTAATAATACTGTTCCACTAAAATTACCACTATCACTTGTTATTGTTACTACACTATTTATTGTGCTGCCTCGATAGATTTCTACACTATCGCCAGTTTTACTATTATATGTCGTGCCGCTTATCCAGATAATCTGCACTGATGTATTATGCCCATCTGCTGGTGCTGTTATTTCTATTGATGGCTGTCCATAATAATTTACTCTTATTGTATCATACGCTGTGCCACTAAATCCATTTAATTTCACCCATACACTATCACCCACGCCGTTTAATAAAACTGTGCCACTAAAACTGCCACTATCACCTGTTATTGTCGCTACACTATTTATTATGCTGCCTCGATAAATTTCTACACTATCGCCAGTTTTGCTATTATATGTCGTGCCGCTTATCCAGATAATCTGCGCTGATGTATTATGCCCATCTGCTGGTGCTGTTATTTCTATTGATGGCTGTCCATAATAATTTACTCTTATTGAATCACTTGATATTCGATTATATTTATCGGTTAATAAAACAATAATTCTCTGGCCATAACCTGAAAGTAAAGCAGTGCCCTGCCAGGTTCCAGAATTTGCAGTTAATGCTGTAGTATATTGTAAGGAGGCTGGATTTGTATCATTTATATATATTTTTACACTATCGCCTGTTGATGAAAGATATGTCGTGCCAGATAAATAAACTAATGCCAAATTTGTATCAGTATTATTTGCTGGTGAACTAATACCAATTATTCCCTGTGGCAAATATGTGCAATTTATTACATCTGTATCTATTCGGCCCCATTTATCTTTTATTTTTACTTCAATTCTATTTCCATAATTTTCTAAATTAACAATAGCACTCCAACTTGTATCATTGGCTGATACATATAAAGTTGATTTTGTGTCATTATTATTTAAAATAAATATACTATCGCCAATAGTAGTATTTAATGTTGTGCCGGTTATTGTTATTTGATTATAAATTGTTTCTGTATTATTTGCTGGTGTTTTTATTTCTATTAAAGGCGAATCAAAATAAACGACAAAAATAGTATGAGTATCAAAAGAATTAAATTTTGTATGGACAAAAACAGAAAAAGTGTTATACTTAGTTGAAATAGAAATATCAGAAAATGAAAAAGTCTCAAAAGTATCGCCGAGATTCATTGATACTGGATAGGTATTAATTAAACTACCATTTTTAAATAAATAAATAGTATCACCATTAAAAACAGAGGTAGCTGTTCCTGAAATGGTTACATTCTGACTAATAGTATAAAAAGTATCTGGTGGTACGAAAATAGAATTTATAACACTATCAACTTTTATATCAAGATGTGAATCTGGAAAAGAATAAACAAATATTGTATCATAACCACAGCGAAATGTATCAGAATAAAAATCATTAAAACCAGCACCATACCATTTTAATACACGTGCAACAACAATATTTGTCTCACCAGTTGGCGACAAATTTATCTGTCCTGTCCAGGTATCATAAGTATCAGAAGCAAAACCAGAATAATAATAAATAGTGCCACTTTTTGTATCAAAATAATTTGTGCTTATGCCATCAGTATCACAATATAATGTGATTGTAGTCATAGTGCAAGAAGGGTCACTATCAGCATAAACGGTCGTGCCAGATAAATCAATTGTGCTTGCATTTGTATATATGATTGTATCTGAAACAAAAATAATTGAATCTGGTTTATTAACTGGTTTTGTATCAATAATTATTGCAGGTAATAAAGTCATTAAAATACCAGTGCAGGCATAGCCAAATTCTGAATAAGTACTTCCGTCGCCTCTATATAATCTAATTGTTAAAGTATCTTTCATATAAAACCAACCAGTATCAACATAAGGAAGAGTTTCTCCATTTGGTGGCAGTGTATAATGTGAAAAAATTGTTATTGTTGTACAAAAAGAAATTATATCTATATATGTAAAAATATAATCTAATCCTGTGGCACCATTTAATCCCATAGTATCAAAATAGAGTCTAACTCTAAAAACATTAGACGGAAAATATAAAGTTGTGTCTTCTGGGGCGGCGGGTTCAGCAATCCAATGAGAACTTTGAATATCAGTATCAATAAAAATAGAATAAGAAAAAAGGTTAGTTATAAATAAATAAAAAAATATAAAAAAAAGGATAATTTTTTTTGAACACATTTTTAATAATTTTATATTTATAAAAATAAAAAGTCAAGTAAAACAGAAAATTAGAACAGAGTACAGAGTTAAGAAAATTATTCAGATGTTGCAAATAATGCTATTTAATTTTTTTATGGTAAAAGATAGGATTTTTCTTTTTTTCATCTCAAAAAATTAATAAATGTAAAAAAATATTGTATTGCAAAATACAAAATTTTTAAATAATTAACTAAAAAGAATTTCACTAATATGAAGATATGATTTTTTTATATTCTGTATAATTTAAAAACAGTTTCAGAGATAGCATTGTTCTATTTTCTTTGTGTTCTTAATATCATTAAAAAATACATAACAAAAAGCAAGAATAAAAAAGCAATAGATGAAAAATTTTTAAAAAATAGAATTATAATTTTCAATTAAAGATTAAAATATAAAATCATACATTTTTAATCATCTAAATTAAAATGCCCCTCCCAACATTTATTTTATAAAATTTAACCTCCCAACATTTACTTAAATTGCAAATTCTTCTTTATATTGTTCCTTATATTTTTCATTATCAATACCAAGTATTGTAACTATGTTTTTATTTTTTAAATTGCTAATATTTAATAAATCCATACTTAATACTGATAATAATTGATTTCTTGTAAATTCAAATAATTTTGAAACATAATTAACACTATCTTTACTATCTAAAAATTCTGTTGTATTAATTGCATATTGTTCATTAAAATCTAATACTTCTTCTATTTTTACATTAGAAGCACCTAAATTTGCTCTTTTTTCTCGAATAATTGCTAAGACATTGTCAATATTTGCTACAGCAGATTGTGCACCTGAAAATGTTGTTATACTTATATCTTCAAGTGAGTCAAAAACAGAATCCATATCAATCGGCAAATAACTATCTATATTTTTAATAAGTTGTCCTATTTCACTAACAACATTTAAATCAAACGAATTTTCATCGTGGTAAATTGGTCCTTCACCATTAATAGTTATTGTATCAGTGCCAGACTGGATTGTGGATGATGACCATTTTACATTTATTTCTCTACCCTGACTATCTTCTAATTGTGTATAAGCGTCTTTTTTAATTGCTGTAGCAGGACCACCATTAAATGATGCTTGATATGGTAAATCGAATTGAATTAATGTCTTATTTGAACCATCTAAAGAAATTTTATAAATATCAAATACACCACTTTTAGAATAAATAATTGTATTATTATCTATCCAATCTATTCTTCCTGCTGAATAAACATCATTAGTATCTGGAATTAAAGAAGCAGTAAAAGTAGAAGTATCAGCATAATAAATATTACCACCAGAAATATAAGCAATTTTACTATTATCAGGTGAAACTTCAACCCATCTACCATCTAAATTAGTGTCAGTTGGTGAAACTGGTGCATTAATTGTTAAAGGATTATTAATATAATAAATATTTTGTAAGTTATCAGTAATATATAATATATTCCCATCAGGAGACCAGGATAAATTTGTAGCATTAATACCACTTGTTAATTGTTGTTCACCACTACCATCTAAATTTACTCTATATACTTGATTATCAGAAGATTTAACAAAAGCAATTGTATTATTATTTGGAGCAATTGTTGCATTTGTAGTTCTGGTATTTGGTGTAACATAACCAGCACCAACTAAAGTTTCAGCCCCACCAATTGTAGAATAATAAACCATTCTATCAGCACCTTTAACATAAACAAAATAATTACCATTTGGAGAAACATCACCATACATCGTACCAGTATAAGTATTTACTTTTGAAAAATTAGAACCATCAGGATTAACCTCCCAGTAATTCCATTGACCAGTACCAGATAATTCAGCACTTATATAATATTTACCAGTTGAGGAATTATAAATAGGTGCAAATGCACGATAATTTTCATAATACCCACCACTAACAGAAACAGTAATATTAAGACCAGCCTCAACAGGCTGAAATCGTGAAGTGCCTGGCACACTAATATCTGTGATATTAGAATTATTTGTATCAATTGTTGTCCACATATTACCTAATTTCTCTAATGTTGTTAATAACCACTTATCATTAAACTTTGTGTTTAATACCATATCATTTAAACTATTTATTTTCTCGCTTATTCTGTTTTGCAATGTCTCTTTATCTTCTGCTGATAAACTGCCATTACTTGCCTGAAGCGCATAATTACGCATATCAATTAATATTGATTCACATTCTGATAAAGCATAATCAGCTAACTGAATCATAGATTGACCGGTCTGAAGCTCAGTATTTACTTTCTGGAGACTTTGTAGTTTTGTATTTGCCCTTTCGCTTAATATTATTCCTGATGGGTCTTCATAAAAATATGTAGTTTTCTTGCCACTAACAACTTCACGAACATTTTTGTAATAATTTTCAAAATTGCGATAAATTATCCCACCGAACTTTTTATCGCCTGCATAATTATGAATGGAAAGATTCATTCCTCTTTTACCTCCTTCCCTGGAAATTTAGCCTCTCCCTTTTAACTTTTGATGAATTTTAAATTATTTTATTCTTATACTTTTTAAATCACCTCCTTTTTGATAAAATCAAAAATATATTTATAAAAATGTGTCGATAGCACACCTCTTAGTAACTAATTTTTTTTTAAAAAAAACATAGACCGCCAACGCATTAATCACCTCACAGGACAAAAGTTAAAAACTATCATACTTTCGCAAAAATGTTTTAATATATAAAGAAAATTTTCGCCTTTTTTTATTAAATTAATCATTTGACAAATAAAAATCAACTAAACCACCACACAAAACATACATAATTAAGTATTTTTTAACCTATCTCAAAATACAAACCTATAATTAGTAAAATATTCTCCTTCACTGTCATAAATTTCTTACTTTAATTTTGCCAAAAATAAGGCAAATAATATAATTTCATTAATTTTTAAATTCTATTTGATAAAATTTTTATTTTACTCTTATTACAAATAATAAATTTATTTTACTCTTGTGCTAATTAAAATTCTTCTTTTTAAAACACACTAATTATTTTTAAAAATATGTTGTCATTTTTTTTAATTAGCATTTTAAAATTTTTTCAAAAAATACATCAGTTAAATTTGCCAGTATAAGAACGCATAAAAAGCAATAATTAGAGTAAAATAATACTAACAAATCTAATGAATAATTAAAATATAGGAAGTGACTTTTGGTAGGATTTTTAAGTAGCGAGCCAATCTACTTTAAAACCCCACACTTCCTTATGTCCTTTTTAACTTAAATTCCCTTTTTCAAACCTCCTTATTCAAATAATAAAATCCTTTTTCAGCATAATTAATTATAGCACAAAATTTTAATTTGTCAAGGGGTAAAAAAAAATTTTTCAGAAAATATCCCAGACATGGTATACCCCTTTGCAGCATTACGAA
>DAONJL010000089.1:0-5733 GCA_035405645.1 bacterium
AATAATGAACTCGTCTTACCAGTCTGTCGCGGTGCGTGTAATATAAAATATTTTTTTTGTTCTATTAAACTTAATATTTCTGGTAAATTTATTCTACCTAATATGTCTATCGTATAATGGTCTTCTGGTCGAACTGGTCCTGCTGTATTAAAATAACGCATCTGTTATTTCCTCACTATTATCTAAACATTTTTTGGGGCATAAATTATGAACTTATTTATTTATAATAAATAAATTTTGATTAAAGGTCAATAATTTTTTACAAATTTCTGTTTTACTTTTTATGATTTGATTTAATAATAATCAATAGAAAAAATTTAGCAAATCTATAAAAAATTTTTTTAAATTCTCTCACATTTAATAAAAATTTTATAAAGAGATAAAAAACATAATACAACTTTTTACTTATTTTATTTACCAATTCATATATAATTTTTTATAAGTATCATCCTTCTCTAAAATCACGCCATAAAAACCTTCAAAATCATATGCACTCCAAGCAGCTTTTGTCAACCGATAAATGCCCCGCTGCGGATATTGATAATAAACTTTTTCAAATACTATTTTCCAACCACAAAATTTAAAAATTAATTTCCAATCATCAGGTGATAATTCAAAAATATGTAAATTTTCAGCATAAATCTTTTGTAAATTATTTTGCCGAATATAATATAATCCCATTCGACTTCTTTTTTGATAAGGAATTGTTATAACAAAATATTTGCAATTAACTTTATCACTCATTGTCTTTAAAAAATGTATTGGTGATAATATATGCTCTAATGTCTGAAAACTCATAAATATATCTGGATAAATATTATATTTATCTACTTCTTCTGCACTACAACATATTGCTTCTAAACCACGGCGCTTAATTTTTTCAACCGCTTTTTCATCAATATTAACACTCAAACTTCTAATATTTTTTTGTAAATGTTTTAAATACAAAATATGTGTTCCAGATGAATCGCCTATATCAACAATAGTAATTTCTTTATTCTGTAAATTTAACAATTCAATTGCTTTTAAAACCATTGAAATTTGAAAACTATGCTGGCAGCGTAATTTAGTTTTCCAATAACTATGTGCAAATCTTTCTTCTGGAATATTTGTATATTGTTTTATCAATACTTCATCAGGAACAATTTTTTCCAATTCATTCATTAATGGAAGTAAATTTTGTTCTTCTGCTGCTTTTAAAACACAAATTCTACGATTATCTAAATTATGATATAAATATTTATTAATAAACTTTTTAATTTTTTTCAGCATAATAAATTCCTTTTAAAAAATATTTTTAATTACCTGATTACTATTACATTAACAACGCACATTAGGTTTTTATTTACACCAGCTGCTTTGTTTTAATTTATTAACTCTTTCATTTTAACAATTTCTATTTTGCAATCTTTGTTTATTTTAATTTCTTTCTGATTTCGTGTTATAAAAAAATAATTTTTTTCTATATAAATTAAATCATTTATTTCTCTTTCTTGAATTCGAACAGATAATTCTTAACAAACTTAATTGTTATAAAATTATTATTCTATTAAAACTGAAAAATCTAATTCATAATATTTTTTTATTTTTTTACCAAATTTTCTAAATAATTCATTACCTACAAAATTTTCAAATTATAAAATCTATCCAGTAAAGGGACTGAATTTTTACAACATATCTCGCATTGTCAGCCTGAAATTGAACAGCAGAACAAAAATAGATGAAGTTAACTTTATTATTTATATCATTTATTCAAAATTGAATTATTAAATTTTGCAATGCATATGCTAAATCAACAAGTTTTTCACAATCAATAATCGCTGGTGTATCTTTAGAAGTATGTGTATATGTTGCCATTAATTCTGATACCTTTTCAGCAGTAAATGCAATTGTAGATTTCGAATATTTGACAAATATCATATGGTCGCCATTATACCATTGTTCGCCTTTAATAATATCTTTATAATTACTAAAAACCATATTTGCTTTCTGTTTAATATTATCTGGAAATTCATATAATGAATAAGCACTTTTACCAAACTTATAGCCCACACCATCTACATTTATTGCCAAAATAATCCTCTCTAAATCCTTTTCATACCGATGGAGATAATCCATTTGCCCACCAGCACTATAATGATCTTCTCCATTAAACGCTATTATTTCAACACAATAATCTCCTTGATATTTCGATAACATTTCAGCAAGAAGAAGTTCAACAACTATACCAGAAGCATTATCAGAAGCACCGGGTGAATTTTCATAAGCGTCAATATGAGCACAAATTACAATCTTTTTGCGCTTATCTACATTTTTTTGTGCAATGACATTACAGGCTGTTGACGAAATACGATTAGAATTGATTTTAAGATTGAATAATTCTCCTTTATTTTCGGAAATTTTTTCTCCAATTTTATCCGAACAATACACATTTGGTATATTAAAATCGCCATCAACGATTAATGGAAATGGATACAATGCCCCGTTTCTATCAGTTGCAGTAATAATTGCACTTGGTTGTTTATCTTCTAAAAGTAAATATATTTTTTTATGATGGTCTAGATTATAAAACGGAAAATTTTTCGGCATTAACTGTTCAGCACATAGTTCGCCTTTCATCAATAATATTTTATTTTTACATTCACATTTTTCTAACTCACATACTGTTGAAACTGTTACCAATTCAGCTGTTATATCACAACCTAAAGAATATGGGCTTATATAAACTTCGTAATTCCTGTCTTTACTTTTTAGGTATGTTTCCCTGCTTATATAATCTAAACATTCAAATTTTGAAGTATCAATTTTAAAATCCCATTGTCTCAATAATTGCGAAACATAGTCTGTCGCTTCACAATTCCCTTTCGAACCTAAACATCTGTTAGGTTTAACGCCGCATAATGTTTGTAAATATGTTTCTGCTTTTTGTAAATATTCATTACGCTTCATTCAAACCTCCAATATTTATTCCTGTTTCTAATACTTGATTTTATCTAACTATTTCACTTTCTTTTAATATTCAATTTATAATTTTTTATAACAAATATTTTTAATCTATTTCTCGTATTGTTTAAGTTTTTCAATTTTTAATTTTTTTTCATTCTACTTAAATAAGTTTCTAAAACTTCACAAACTTCACGTCCGAGGTATTTAAATTTTGAGTTTGTGTTATAACATAAAATTGGATTTTTGGGTATTTTTCAAAAAAATTTTTATATTTTGAATATTTAAATAAATCAGTATTATATTTTACTTCATAAGCAATCTTATTATCAATTATAAAATCAACTTCATTCTTGCTTTGTGTATGCCAGAATTTAATTGAATCATAATTATATAATTCTATGAGTTGTTTATATACAAAATTTTCGTAAATCTCACCTTTATCAATTCGTGTATCAATTATATCAAAATTTTTAACAAAAAAATTTCTTAAACCCAAATCATTAAAATATACCTTTTTCATTTTTCGAATTTCTTTAGATAAATTATTATAAAATGGGTCTATCATAAATATATGAAATGATTTTTTAATAATTGTCAGATAATTATCTATTACAGTAGTTGAAACATTTAAAATCTTTGATAATTCATTTTTGTTTATCAACTTTCCTATATTATTAGCAAGCAGTTGAAATAACATATAAAATTTATCAATATAATTTATATTACTTTCAAGCGCATCTTTTTTAACATACGAATTTGCAAGTTCATGTATTATTAAAAGTTTTTTCTCAATATCATTTTCAAGTACCACACGTGGATAACCTCCATATTGCATATATTCATTTTTTAAAATATTAATTTTTTTCTGGTCTATAATATTAAAAATTGATAAATCTTTTTGTTTCAAATCAATTTTATCAAATTCCTGTTTTAATTTATCTTCGTTTTTAAATTTTAAAAATTCACTAAAACTTAAAGTATTTAAAATAAATATTTTTTTTCTGCCTGCTAATGAATCTTTAAACTTTGAATCAATATAAAATGCTGAAGAACCTGAAACAAACAATTTGATTCTATCTTTATATTCATCATAAATATACTTTAAAAAATTAGTAGGATTATTGAGATATTGAATTTCATCAATAAATACAAATACCTTTTTTTTAGTTGATAAAGAGACGAACTGTAATAAATTTTTAGGTGATGAATTTAATATATTCAAATAATCAATATCTTCAAGCGAAATATAAACTGTACTAAAATCTTTTGCTTTTAATGTATCAAAATAATATTTCAATAATGAACTTTTACCTGTTTGACGGGCACCTGTTAAAATAAGAATATCATCATCATAAAGAAACTTATCAATTTTTTTTTGAATATTTCTATGAATATATTTCATAAGATAAATTATATCAGATATTTTTTATTTGTCAAATTAAAAAATTATTTTTTAAAATTTTTATTAAGTTATGAATTTATTTCCCTTTTATATCAAAAATATTTTTGTTTATATATCTCGCTTAATTCTTTAAATATCCTATTTCCTTCTTCTGTATTTTTTTCCGCTGTTCTTATTTTATCAAAATATTTTTCAGGCATTTTTGCATATAAAGCAAATGTTTTTATAAGTCCATCTATTTCTTCTTTTGATAAATAAGGGGCTGGCATATTTAATATCGAACCTTTTGTCAAACATTTTAGTTTTTCATTTGAATCTATAAAACCTTCTTTAACACATATTTCATATAGTTCTGTTCCATGAAAAGGTGTAAATGCATAAGCATTTGAAGTATCGAATTGCAATTTCCTATTTAAATTTATTGTATCAAATGCTAAGTCACGGGTTTCATACGGAAAGCCAATAATATTATTAACAGTAACAGGTATTCCAACTTTATCTAAAATTTCAAATGCTTTTATTATCTGACTATTTTTACAAGGTTTTTTTAATACATTTTTTCTAAATTCTTCATTACCATGTTCTACACCTATTGACATTCTATGACAGCCTATGTCCTTTAATTTTTTCATTCTTTCATATGTTATCATTTCAGGTCTATTTTGACACCAAAAAGGCAACGAATATTTTTTATACATCTTACAAAATTCATCAAATTCTTTATCATTTATACATAATAATGTATCACTCAAAAAATAAACATATTCCATGTTATATTTTTTTACTAAATAATTTAATTCCTCATCTATTTTACTTATACTTTTTTTCCTGAAAAAATTTTTATATCCATATTCATTATACAATTTTTTTTGAGATGGTGAATTACAAAAACTGCATAAATATGGACATCCTCTACTGGTTTCTATTGGAAATAATTTCCATATTTTTCCTGCCATCGGTCTATAATACCTATTTTCTTCAAATATATCATAGTCTGGTAAAGGTAAATTATTTATATCAACTAATTTTCTCAATGGATTTTTTATAATCTTATCTTCTTTTTTATATGCTATATTTTGAATATTAGTATAATCTTTTTCATTTTTGATGTTTTCAATTAACTCAATTATTACCTCTTCGCCTTCTCCTATACAAACTAAATCTACATATTCATTTAATAAAATTTTTTCTGGTGCAAATGTCGCAAATACACCACCAACAATAGTTAGTGGTCTATTTATTTTATTAAGTTTTTCTAAAAATGATAATCCTAATGGATAAGTTATTTCATTACAAGATAAAGCAATCAAATCAGGTTTAAAACTTTCTATTTTTTCTAAAAAATCCTTATAAACATCATTAGTTTTTAATTTAATATTCCTTTC
>DAONJL010000090.1:0-5531 GCA_035405645.1 bacterium
GGCCCCCGTCAATTCCTTTGAGTTTTAGTCTTGCGACCGTACTCCCCAGGCGGTACACTTAACGCGTTAGCTTCGGCACAGAGAGAGTTAAAATCTCCCCACACCTAGTGTACATCGTTTACGGCGTGGACTACCGGGGTATCTAATCCCGTTTGCTCCCCACGCTTTCGCGCCTCAGCGTCAGTAATAGACCAGGTGACCGCTTTCGCCACTGGTGTTCCTCCTGATATCTACGCATTTCACCGCTACATCAGGAATTCCATCACCCTCTCCTATACTCAAGATTGATAGTTTCAATTGCACTTCTCGGGTTAAGCCCGAAGCTTTCACAATTGACCCATCAACCCGCCTACGCGCCCTTTACGCCCAGTAATTCCGGACAACGCTCGCCCTATATGTATTACCGCGGCTGCTGGCACATATTTAGCCAGGGCTTATTCGGCAGATACAGTCATCGGTTAAAGTTATTATCCTTAACCTTATTCGTCTCTGCCAAAAGAACTTTACAATCCATAGGACCTTCATCGTTCACGCGGCGTGGCTGCGTCAGGCTTTCGCCCATTGCGCAATATTCCTCACTGCTGCCTCCCGTAGGAGTCTGGACCGTTTCTCAATTCCAGTGTGGCTGGCCATCCTCTCAGACCAGCTATCCATTATCGCCTTGGTGAGCCGTTACCTCACCAACTAGCTAATGGAACATAGGCGCATCTTTTAGCAATTGGTTCTTGCGAATCCCAATCTTTACTTATAAAATCATGCGATTCTATAAGCACATCCGGTATTAGCACCAGTTTCCCGATGTTATCCCGGTCTAAAAGGTAGCTTGCCTATGTATTACTCACCCGGCCGCCGCTTTACTCATAGGGTTGCCCCTACTTTCTCGCTCGACTTGCATGTGTTAAGCCCGCCGCCAGCGTTCGTCCTGAGCCAGGATCAAACTCTCCAGAAAATATCTTGGGTTTCTTATTTTCTGTCTGCTCTTCGCACACCTATATTTAATTGTCAATGATCAAAACTTTCTATCTTTTCAGATAGGTTTTTCGACTTGCTTTTTTCTTCTCGAACTTTTGCTTGTTTTTTCTATTCTATATTATATATCAAATTTTCTTTTTGTCAAGTCTTTTTAAAAAAAATTTTTTTTTTAAAATTTTAAACTCAACTTTTATATATCTTATTTAAAATTTTGTCAAGAAAAATTTTAAAAATTCTTTATATATAATTTTAAAAATTTTGTCAAGAAAAAATTTAAAAAATTTTTTCAAATTTTAGACTTACATATATATAATTTATTTTTTATTTTGTCAAGTCTTTTTAAAAAAATTTTTTAAGTATTTTAAATCCCTGTATTTTATGCGGTTTTGATGAATTTATTCTCTATTATTTTTTTTCAAAACCTATAATTTAATGTTATTATGTTTTCTTCACCAACTGCACTATAATTACTATATGAAAAATCAAGGACTAAATTTTTATATGAAAAACTAAATCCATAACTTAAATTATTATTTATCACATCACTTGCTGAATTATAACCACATCTTATTTTTATTTCTTTTATTAATTCATATTCAATTGAAATCTTTTTTTCTAACTCTGATATTCTGCTATATTTCTCTATTCCAAAATTTAATAATACTTTATTTTTCTTATAATAAAAATCTGCTAAATAACTTGTTGGTGCTGCTTCTTCACTTATATAATATTTTATTTTACTGCCTGAATTTACTATGCTTAATCCAAGTCCATAATTATCTGATAGTTTGATGTCTGCTCCTACATCAAGTAAAAATACTTCTGCTTTTTTTACGAATAATTTATCACGAACAAATTTAGCATTTATTCCAAAATTATATATTTTTTGGTTAATGAAATTTATATTAAATAAAAATACATAAGCATTACCATCTAAATTATTACCATAATATGGACGCTCTATAGCATCAATAAATGTCTGTCGCAATCTGCCATAATCAAAATCTAAAAAGCCAATTCCATAATTTATTTTTTCTTTGTAATTAAAAGAATAACCAATAAAACTTGCTTTTAAATCCTGATTATAATTATTGTAAGAAATAGTAATAAGTCTATCATCAATATTATATGCTGGATTATAAAAAAATTTTATTGTTTCATTAAATGGAGTTAATGCTCTTGCCTGTGATGAATATACTCCATTTGAAAATACTTTTAAAAATCGTAAAGTTGTTGTCTGTCCACTAAATAAATTTACATAACTAAAAATTATGAATAAGAGTGAAAATAAAAACTTCATTATATTTACCTGATAATAACAAATTTTTTTACTACTCGTTCAAAACCATTTTCAATAACAGCAAAATAAATACCTGATGCTAATTCACAATTATTCTTATCTTTTGCATCCCAGATAACTGCACCGCTATTATTATTATATAATTCTCGAACTAATCGTCCAGTGATATCATATATCTTTATTTTACAATTTGGTGTTAAACCATTTATATATATACCAGAACCTGCACTACCATCATAATTTCTTCCTGTTTCATTTTTACCATCATTTGGAATAAATGGATTTGGATATATTTCAACTTTATTTAAGTTCATCTGTAATACATTATATGCTAATGAAGGAAATATACAATAATTTGAAAAATGCATAATTGAACATTTGAGCATATATTCATTTGTATTTACTTCACTATTTATTTTCTCCCATTTTGCATTATTTTCATTATACCAAAAAAAACTCAATTGATAAGATGAATATTTCTTTATTATCTCATCATTCTCATTATATTTATATGTTAAATTCAATTGATTATATTTTTCTTCATTTTTACTTATATCATTTAAATAAATATCAAATAGATTTAATGAAATACCAAAGTTTAAAAAGTATAAAGTATCAGCAAGTAAAATATCATTTGTAGAAATTAATGAACTATCAAATCGAGCAATAGTGATTAATCCACTATCTAAATTAAAGTCAAAATTAAATAAATAAAATGAACTATCTTGATTTATAACTTTTATATTTATTGTTTCACTACTTAAATAAAAAGAATATATTGTAGTATCCATTAAATAAATCTCTTTTGTTTCAGCACTTGTTAAAATTACGCCTGTTTCAATTACTATAAAATTTATGTTATAATTGCCAGTAGAATTATTATCTGTTGCAGAAAAAGAAATTGTATATAATCCATTTATTTGTGGAATAATGATTAATTGTGTTTCATTTGTATTATTGTAGGAAACACCAGTTTCTGGAAAAACTGACCAATTGTAAAATAAAATATCACTATCAGCATCATATACAGAACCAATAAAATAATATTCTTTTTGTTTTATTAAAACTTTATAATCAGTTATAATTTGCGGTTGGGGTGTGTCATTTATATTTGTAATTTTTATTCTAAAAATTGTTGTATCAAAATAATTATATTCATTAAATACTTTGATTTCTAAATTTACTAAACCAAAAAAATCTTGTTTTGATGATAAAATTAAATTTGAATCAGTGATCGTATAATTTAGCGAATAAATTGGTTCAATACTTAATACCTGATAATATAATTGTTGTGTATCTGGTGTTATAACAAATTTATTTAAATTAATTATAGTTTCACCAAAATCTTCATTAAGTATAATCGTGTCAATATTATTAACAAATAAAGGTGTATCAGGAATAGATAAAATTTTAATTTTATATGAATAAGTATCAAAAGCATTTTTACTATCATATAATTTTAAAATTATTATTGCTTCGCCATAAGAATCTGATATGCTTGATAATTTTAAAATATCATTATTTTCAATACTTGCATTTATTATTTGTGGAGCAACATTTATTATTGACCAAATTAAATTTGTGTCATTATCATCATAATCAAATTCATAATTTTTTAAACTAATTTCTACAATACCAAAATCTTCATCAAATTGATTTTGTAATTGACTAATAGTATCAGCAATTAAAGGTGGAACATTTGTTGAAATAATAATAGGTAAATCGTAAACTAAAAAATTACTATAAGAATTATTTATTGCTTGATATTTACCATCATTAACACGGACACGCAAATAATAAGTATCTAAACTTAAATCATTTACTGAAATATAAATTGTATCATAATTAAATTGATAATAATCTTTTGTTAAATTTGAAAAATCTGCTGAATGTGATAATTGAATGTTTATATCTGTCATTGTATCATTTTCTAAATCAGAATAAGAATATATAATTTTGAGATAATTATCAGAAGTATAAAATTTACTTTTCACAATCAGTCCATTTAATATTCTTAAATTTGAAACAGTAGGTAAACTGTTTTCGGGAAAAATAAAAGGATTTTGTGAACCATAATAACCTGTAATATAAGTAATTTTGCCACTATCATTATTATTATCAAAATCAATATCAATATTAAAGAAAATATAACCTGTTTCCTGAAAGGTATTTGAATATTTTGTATCATTTACTATTGGCAATTTAAAAGTATTTAGATTTGAAAAGAAATTATTGTTAATATTTATGCTGTCATCATTTGAATTATTGAAAATATTATTATAACTAAAAAAATTATTTTGTGCTAAAGGTGAAAAAATTCCTCTATCATTATTAAATGAAATATTATTAGCATTTATATAGTTATTTTCACTATTTTCAAGTAAAATACCATAAGTTAAATTTTTCTTAATATCATTAAAAAGAATAAAATTATTATTTGAATTATCCAATACTTCAATACCAACATCATTTAAAATAATCAAATTATTTAATATTAAATTATATCTTGCTTGCTGTAAAAAAACACCAGTTTTATTAGTTTGTATTTTATTATTAAAAATAAATACTGAATCAGATGATAAAATTTCAATGCCATAATCTGATGTAGTATTTATTTCACAATTTGAAATATATATATTTTCTGAATTTATAATTTTTATTGATGAATAATTATTATTTGAAAATAAACAATTTTCAATGTAAATACTATCAGCATTAGAAATGATTAAAGCAAAAGGTGAAGAACGAAAATGCAAATTTTTTATTTTTACATTTGAACAGTTATTTATAGTAAATAAATATTGCCCAAAATCAAATGATAATTCTAAAACTGTATTATTTTGATTTTCTCCAATTACTGTTATATTATTTTTTTCAATTGTTATATTTTTATAATAAAATTGATGAATTGGGTCTGGAGTGCCAAAAATAAAAATATTATCACCATCGCTAAGTAAATTTATTGCATCATTTACAAATGTTAAAGCCTCTTCTTTATTACCACTTTTTGGATTTGAACCATCACCACCTAAATAGATATAATATGTATCTGCTGAAAATAAAAATG
Source organism: bacterium (assembly GCA_035405645.1). Classification (GTDB taxonomy): domain Bacteria; phylum JAGOBX01; class JAGOBX01; order DAONJL01; family DAONJL01; genus DAONJL01. The sequence goes on from DAONJL010000090.1 coordinate 5,340, forward strand.
AAATGTGAAATATAAACAAAAAAAATAATAGTATTCTTGTCATTTTTGTAAACATTCTATTTTTTTATATATTTTTCTCTTTTCAATAATATTAATATTTTTTTAAAAAATTTACAAGTTATTTCCATCATTTTAATATTTTTAATATCTCTTCTTTTTTATCTGCTTCTATTATCTTTTCTATTGCTTTAT
>DAONJL010000091.1:0-4903 GCA_035405645.1 bacterium
TGTGCTTACTGTTAGTGATTTTCCAAAACGCCTCGGTCTTGATAAAAAATAATATTTATCTGGTTTTGAAATAATCTCATACAAATAATTTGTCTTATCAACATAAACTGTATTTTGTTTAATAATTTCCTCAAAACTCGATAAAGTTAAATTTATATATTTCATTTTAACACCTGAAATTAATACCAATTATAAGGCACATTCTCTTGAAATAATCTTAATGTAATAGAATAAGTATCACCCGAACCAGCAACTGTTGGGTCGCCATAAATCTGTTTTAAATTATCATCAACTCTATCAGGTGTGCCTGTTATTATTATTTTTACTGCTTTTGGTAAATATTTTTTTGTTGTGGACCAAACAGTAACCCAGGTTAAATCAGTATCACAAAATGAAACTTTAAATGATGTTACATTCGTTCCTAATACTCGACCTGCTAAATCATTCGCAGATGTCCAAGGTGTTACTTCATTTGGCGGATAAGTTGAACCATCTTCTATTATTATATCTTCTGGATTTCTAATTAAATATAAATGATTTGAATTACCTAAATCAATTTCAATTTGGCGCGGATTACCAAATAATGCTTTATTTGTAATTCCAGTTGCATCACCTAAAAAGAAATAAAATTCTACTATATTATACCCATCACGACAGGTAGTTGCACGATTTGCTGCTGATACGACATTTAATCTATCACCCCAGGTATTAGTGACTTTTGAACTACCAATCATCATCACATTCTCTTCACTATTAAACACAAATAAATCAATATAAATATTTCCATTATATGCTGGTATTACACATTTGATTTCATTTGTTAATGATTCAATAGAATCACGAGTATTTTGAAGTATTTCTACTTTTTTACTGCCACGCGTCCAACTTTTTAAAACTGCTTGTAATAGCGATGTTAATGCTGTGGAAATTATACCTATTACTGCTATTGAAACTAACACTTCAATCAAAGTAAAACCTTTATTATTTTTTATTTTCATACATCACCTCTAAAATTTTTTTTATTAAAAAGTGCAATCACTATGCCAGAAAAAATTTTTTTATTTTATTTTAAATCTAAAAATATTATTTAATTAAAAACACTCTCGCTGGACTACCTTCACATTCTTTTATTTTTAATGGTGCACAAATTATCTCATATAAACCTTCTTCTACTTTACTTAAATTTAATCCTTCTAAAATTATGATGTTATTTCTTAATAATATTTTATGTGTTATATCATTATCAATTCCTGTTCTGCCTATTGATAAATAATCAATCCCAACTAATTTGATTTTTTTGGATACAAGATATTTTGCAGTGTTTGCTGTGATTGCTGTATAATTAGTTGTAAATTTATGATTTTTATCAAGCCAGAATTTTGAATTATCTGTTTTGAATAATACTTTATCACACAATATTTTATTTTTTAAATCTTCTGGTTCTATGACTTTTTTATTTTTTATTTCTATAACACTTACCTGTCCAAAAAAATTATTTATATCTAATTTATCTACTGTTTTCCCATTTTTCAAAAAATGCGATGGTGCGTCAATATGGGTTCCTGTATGAACTCCAAATTTAATTTCTGTTAAATTTACTTTATCACCTTTTTTAAGTGATTGAACTTCTCTTATTTTAACTTTTGGGTCGTTTTTCCATATTACTAATTTTTTACTAATCGTTAAAGAAACATCAATTATTTTTTTCATATTTAATATTTTATTATTTTAAAAATTTTCGTCAATATTTTTATACTTGACTTTTTATTTGTTTTATTTAATATTTTTTTAATATTATAAAAAAAATTTTTTTAGAAGAAAATGGAAGAAAATTATAAAATATTAAATGAAGTTTTATTGAATAGTATAAATGAATTATCCGCAATATATCACTTTGCAAATGAAGTAATAAATTTAGAAACATTTGATGAACTCTTTAATTTAGTAGAAGAAAATATAACAAAAATAATTGGCTTTAAAAGATATTTAATTTATTTATTAAATAAAAACAAAAACTTATTAGAATTAGTAAAAACAAACTTAGAACGCTCTCTAATTTTTAAGATAAATCATTTCAAATTTAAGTTTAATATCAAGCAGCCATTTTATGTTGTTGTAACTGGTGAAGCAAAATTATTTAATAAAAATAATGTTTTTGAAGTTGATAAAGATATTTATGATTATCTTAAATCAGATAATTTTGTCGCAGTTCCTTTAAAAACAAAAAAAGATATTATTGGCTTGATTATTGCCGATAATAATAATGAAGAAATAACGACAGAAAAATTTGATACATTAAAATTATTAGCAAATGTAATTTCACTCGCTATAGAAAATATAAATTTAAAAAGAAATCTTAAAATTGCACAAAACGATTTATACGCTTATCTTGACTTAATTTCAAGACAATATAATTTAGTTTCTCTTATAAATAAAGCAAAAAGCAAAGAAAAAATTTATGAAATAATTCTTAATAATTTAAAAGATATAGCAAAACTTGATTATATACTAATATTAAATAAAAATTATAAAATAATCAAATCAACTGAACCAATAGAAAATATTAATTTAACTTTTTCTGATGATGAGAATGATGCTATCACAAAAGCAATAAAAGAGGAAAAAATTTTTAATATTGATTTAGAAAGTGGTTGGTATGGAAATAATGTAGATAAAATAAAAAAACACTTTTCAATAAATCATTTAATAATATTGCCAATTGTTGGCAGGCAATTAAATAGTGGTATTTTTATTGGCTTAAAAAAAGAAGAGTATTTTAAAAGTGAAGAATTTGATGAATTACGAATGTTTATAAATCAGGCTGCCATTGCTCTTGAAAATGAAGATTTGTATGAAAAAATGAAAATAATGAATGATGATTTAACAAATGAACTAAAAACAGCAGGTGAAATACAACAAAATTTATTGAAAAAAATATTTAATGAATTTGATTTAATAAAATTACAGGCAATAAATATACCTGCTATTTCAGTTGGTGGTGATTTTTACTTTTTAGAGAAAGTTGATAATGACAGGTATTTTATTGCTATTGGTGATGTAAGTGGACACGGCGCTGCTGCAGCATTAATTATGTCATTTGTAATGGCTGTTTTAAATGATGAAATAAAACATTTTAAATCACTTATAAAAGTTATTGAAAACCTTAATTCAAAATTTATATCATCTTTTCAAAAATCAGATATTGGTTTTATTACTTTATTCTCTATTGTTATTGATAATGGTAAAAAAGAAATTTATTATGTTAATGCTGGTCACAATTATCCTTATTATTATGATGCACAAAATAAGAAATTATTTCAAATTCAAAAATCTGGCTTTTTTATTGGTATTTCAGAAGAATTAAAATTTGAAGAATTTACAATTCCTTTTAAATCAAATGATATTTTAATTCTTTATACTGATGGTATTACAGAAGCATTAAATGATAAGAATGAACTTTATGGCGAAAAAAGATTTGAAGAAGTTCTTCATCGAAATATAGATAAAAATATTATTGACTTACAAAATGAAATTATTCAAGAATTAAAAGAATGGACAAAAAAGACAGAACAAAATGATGACTGGACTATGGTTTTGATAAAATTTTAAAATGCAAACAATAAAAAATAATGCAATAAAAATAATCATATTTTTTGGTTTAATAAGTTTATTTGGTGATATTATTTATGAAGGTGCGAGAAGTGTTAATGGACCATATCTAAAAATACTTGGTGCTAATGCTGTTTTAGTTGGTTTTATTGCAGGTATCAGTGAATTTATTGGTTATTTTATTCGCTTCTTTTCTGGTTATATTTCTGATAAGACAAAATCTCACTGGCTATTAACTTTTATTGGTTATGGCTTACTTATTTCTGTTCCAATGCTTGCTTTTACCTCTATCTGGCAATTTGCTGCTTTTTTAATTATTATCGAAAGATTAGGTAAGGCAATCAGAAGTCCTGCAAAAGATACTATTGTTTCTTTAGCAGCGAATAAAGTTGGCACTGGCTTCGGTTTTGGTTTATTAGAAGCATTAGACCAAATTGGTGCTTTAATTGGTCCTGCTATTTTTACTATTTATTTTTATTTTTCCAAAACAAATAAAAATGAAATTACAACTTATCAAAATGCTTATAATTTATTATGGTTTCCTTTTCTTATTTTAATCTTTTGTATCATTTTAACTTATTTTAAGTATTCTAAAATTTTAGAAGAAGAAAAAAGAACTGCTGAAATTAAAAAAGATAATTTACCAAAAATATTCTGGTTATATTCAATATTTATTTTTCTAACAACAATTGGATTTATAAATTTCTTATTATTATCATATCATTATAAAAAATTTAAAATTTTATCTGATTATCAAATCCCTTTATTTTATGCAATCGCAATGATAATTGATGCTTTTGCCGCTGTCGTAATTGGTAAATTATATGATGTGCTTAAAGAAAAAAAGAAGAATATTTATGCTGGATTGTTGACATTATTTATTATTCCTATTTTTACGCTATTTATTCCTTTATTTGGTTTTTCTAATAATTTGTTTCTTATTTTTATTGCTGTTTTCATCTGGGGTATTGTTATGGCAACACACGAAACTATTATGAAATCTGCTATTGCTGATATTACTTCATTAAAAAAACGAGGAACTGGTTATGGCATATTTAATAGTATTTATGGTCTTGCTATGTTCATTGGTAGTTCGCTTGTCGGTTTTTTTTATGAAAAAAATTTTTTTATTTTAATTAATTTTATTATTTTTATGCAAATTTTTAGTTGTTTAATTTTAATTCTGATTTATAAAGAAATAAAAAAAAATAAATCATAAATTATTCCAAAAAAAATTTTTTATCGGGAAGTTTACAGACATGGTATACCCTTTTCTTAAGAATATATTATTAAA
>DAONJL010000092.1:0-4884 GCA_035405645.1 bacterium
TACTTATTATTCGTAATGCTGCAAAGGGGTATACCATGTCTGGGATATTTTCTGAAAAAATTTTAAAAAAGTCTTGACATTATTATATATTATAATATATACTTTTTTAAAAATTAAAATTTTATAAATGGCCAGGTAGCTCAGTCGGTAGAGCAGAGGACTGAAAATCCTTGTGTGGGCGGTTCGATTCCGCCCCTGGCCATTTTTTTATTAAAATGAATAAACCAAAAATAATGATTGTTGATGATTCTGAGTTAATGCGAACTCTGATTAAAGAAGTCCTTTCAAAATATGATCTTGAAATAATCGAAGCTGAAAATGGAAGAATTGCTTTAATTAAATTCGAAGAATTACAGCCTGATTTGATTTTGCTTGATATTACTATGCCTGAAATGGATGGTATTACTTTTCTTAATAATATTCCAAAAGATAAAGTAAAAGTAATTATGTTATCTGCATTGGGGCAAAGAGCAATTGTGCTTGATTGTTTAAAAAAAGGCGCTGTTTCTTACATCGTAAAACCATTTGAAGAAAGTCAATTAATTAAGACAATTTCCAAATTTATAAAATTAGTTAGTAAGAATTAAATTTTATTATTCACACCTTTATGATAGAGAGAGAACAAATAAAAGAAAAATTAAAGAACATTCAAGAACCTATTTTAAATCATCATTTAATGCGATTAGATGATGATTATTTTGAGCAATTTGATTTATCTGAAATTGAACAACATTTGAATTTGATTTTATCTCTAAATAGTGAAAAATTATGTGATTTAATTATTCAACCAAAAGATAAAAAAGTTTATTATTTAACTATTATTGGTTTTGATTTCCCTGGTCTTTTTTCAATTATCAGTGGTTTGTTAACTCTCTATAATCTTAATATTCAAACTGGTAAAATATTTACTTATAAACGATGCACACAATCATTTTCAAATGATGATGCAGATTATTATATTAAACGAAAGAAAATAATCGATTGGTTGGAAATAATAAATAACAACGAAGAAGAACTGGATGAGCAATTTCGGGCGAATTATGTTTATGAATTAAATAATTATCTGCTTTTAGTTCAGAAAAGGAAATATAATGAAGTCAGAAAACAATTACAAAAACGGATTGCAAATTTTTTGTTTCAATTTAAAGAAAAAGAACAACTAAAATTAATGCCAATAAAAATAGAAATAGAAAATGAAGATAATTGGACTATTCTTCATATTACAGGTGAAGATACACCAGCCTTTCTTTTTTCACTTTCTAATGCGCTTGCTATTAAAGGAATTTCTATTCATAAAATTTATATTAATACAATAGATAATAAAGTTAATGATATACTATTTATTACTGATAGATATGAGCGACCAATAACTAATACTGATTATTTAAATAATCTAAAAATCGCTGTTTCATTAATCAAACAATTTACTTTATTGTTGCCTTTTGCTTCTGACCCATCTCTTGCCATTGAACATTTTGAACAATTAATTGATGCAGTTCTTTTGAATAAAACTCAATCATTTAATTTACTTGATATAAATAATGAAATCTTTTTAACAACATTAGCAAAATTAGTTGGTTCAAGCAATTATTTATGGGAAGAATTTATTAGATTACAATATGAAAATTTTTTACCAATTTTAAAAAGAATAAATGAATTAAAAAAAATAAAAACAAAAAAAGAGATTGAAATTGAATTAGAAAAATTATTAGCAGAAAAAGATACATTGGTTGAAAAAATGAAAGTTATCAATAGTTATAAAGATAAAGAACTTTTCAGAATAGATTTAGCACATTTAATTTATCATACAAAGACATTTATTGAATTTTCAGAAGCATTAACAAATCTTGCAGAAGTAATAATTTCAAAATCAATTGAAATAATTTATAATGATTTAAAAAAGATATATGGTGAACCAAAAATAATAAATACAGAAAGTAAATCAAACTGCTGTAAATTTGGTATTTTTGGGCTTGGTAAATTTGGTGGTATTGAACTTGGTTATGCTTCTGATATTGAAATTGTTCTTATTTATGAAGATATTGGTTTTACTGATAATACTGAAAATTCTATTTCTAATCCTGAATTTTTTATTTTAATTATTCAAAATTTAGTTAAATACATAGAAGCAAAACAAACAGGTATTTTTCAAATTGATTTGCGATTGAGACCTTATGGCAATAAAGGACCACTTGCTTCTTCCTTTAATAAATGGTATGAATATTATTTAACCGCAAAATCATTTGATTATGAAAAACAATCACTAATTAAATTACGACCTATATGTGGTGATAATGAATTTTTAAATCGAGTTATGCAAGCAAGAGAAGAAATATTATTTTCAGATAAACCTATTAGTTTTGAAAATACAATTGAATTAAGACGAAAACAGATTGAAATGCTTGTTAAACCTGATGAAATAAATGTTAAATTTTCAGAAGGTGGTTTAAATGATGTTGAATATTCTATTCAATTTTTACAACTATTATATGGTTCAAAATATAAAGAATTACGGACACAAAATATATTAAAAGCACTTGATAAATTACTGGAATTTAATATTATTACGCCAACTGCTTATGAAAAATTATATAATGCATACACATTTTTAAGAAGATTAATTAATGCATTACGAATGGTCAAAGGAAATGCAAATGACCTTGTTATTCCACCTGTTAATTCTGATGAATTTACATTTTTAGCGCGTAGAATGGGCTATGTTACAAAAAATAATATTTCTCCAGAAACGCAATTGAAAGAAGATTTAGATAATGTATTAAAAACAGGCAGAACTTTTTTTGAGAAAAAATTTATTGAAAAAAAAGATAAAGTTTTTGAAGAGACCGGAATGACTGAAATTATTGTTTTTGATGTTTGTGATAAAGAAAATATTAAGAAGACATTAACTGAATATAAATTTAATGATATTGAGAAAGTTCATAATACAATAATTGAAATAAAAAAAATAATTTCAGACAAAAAGACACTTGCTTCTGTTTTAGTTTTAGCAAAGAAATATATTATTAATTCGCCAGACCCGGATAAAGTTATTATTTATTTTGAAAAATATTTAAAAAATATAAAAGAGCCAGAATTATTTTTAAAACAGATTATTTACCATCCGCTTTATTTAGAGTTAATTATTTATATTTTTGGTTATAGTGAATATTTATCAAATATTTTAGTTATCGAACCTGATTTAATTTATCATATAAGTAATGAAGATATTCTTTTTACTGGTAAGACATATCAGCATTATTTTAAAGAATTAGATGATTTATTAAAAAATGTGAATGAGTTTGAAGAAAAGATAGATATAATAAGAAGATTTAAAAATCGAGAAATAATGCGAATTGGTTTAAGAGATATTTATTTGAATATTAAACTTGAAAAAATAGTAAAAGAGATTTCTGAATTAGTTGATGCTATTGTAAATCATATATATAATTTGATTGTATTACATAAATTTGAAAATGATTTTTATAATGATTTTATTATTATTGCGCTTGGTAAATTAGGTGGTAAAGAATTAAATTATAGTTCTGATATTGACCTTGTTTTTGTTTTTGCTAATTCAACTGATGATGAAAATAAATTAAAAAAGATAAATTCTTTTATAGATAATTTTATAAAGATAATAACAGCATCAAGTCAATATGGTCAACTATTTCGGGTTGACACAAGATTAAGACCTTATGGTAATTTTGGTTCTTTATTTGGTTCTTTTAATTATTATCTTGATTATTATAATTCAAAAGCAGCTGGCTGGGAATTATTAGCCTGGTTAAAAGCACGGACAATTGCAGGTAATAAAGCAACAGGCAAACAATTAATAGATAAAATTCATAAAATAGCATTATTACCTGAAAATCAAAAGAAGATTTTTGATGATATAATAAAGATGCGTAAAGAAATAACGAAAAAATTATTAAGAGAAAATATCATAGATGAAGAAGTAAAATTAGGTCCTGGTGGTATTCGTTCGATTGAATTTATTGTTCAATATTATCAAATTTTAAATGGTTCAAAATATCGTATTTTATTAAATGGCAATATATTATTTGCTTTATTTCAATTAAGACATTATAAAATTTTATCTGATGATGATTATAATACTTTAAAAAATGCATATATTTTTTTAAGAACAATAGAACATAGAATTCAGATGTTTGCTTTACAACAAAAACATATATTACCAGAAGATAAAACAGAACTCATTAAATTAGCAAGAAGAATTGGCTTTATAGATAGATTAGAACAAACCGCTTATCAGCAATTTATAGAAGAATATCAAAAGCAAACTGATATAGTAAATCAAATGTTTGCAAAAATTTTTAATTAGTTTTGATGATTAAATAAAATTTTTAATCAAACAAATAATAATCAATTCACTTAATAATACAGATATATAAATCAAAAAAATTGTTAAGGAAAAATTTTTTTAAACTTGTTTATTTTCTCTTTAATTTTTTTAATATCCATTGATGTTTCTCTCATTCAACAATGATTCACATCATTTCTATAATTATTAATAACATTATAATTTTTATCAAAATTTTTAATTTGCTTAATAATTGATTTTATTTTTTCTAAATCTTGTTTTCGATTTTCATATTTATCATCAAAATTTTTATTTTGGTTTTTATAAATATTTTTATTTATTCCTAAGCAAAAAATTCACATTACCTTTTGATATTTTAAATGAAAATAATTTTTTTGATAAAGATATTGCATATATTCAAACCTATAATTGTCGATGAGTTATTTAAAAATTTTAAAACAAATTTTTCTTTTAAATCGGAACTTCCACCAAAAAATAGAAATAAAACAATGTTAAAATCAATAAAAATAGAGGCTAAAACGATAAAAAATGGCATGAAAAAT
>DAONJL010000093.1:0-4747 GCA_035405645.1 bacterium
TTTATTGTTATTTCTTTTGACAAAGTTACAGGATGATAAGTTAATAATGCTGTATTTTTATTTAATGGAATTTTTAATTTTTTTTCTAATTCTTGTTTTGGTAAGTATTTAACAAATTTAATTAAATCAAGAGCAGGTGCACCAACATTAAAAACATATTTTGGATTTTCACCCATTTGAATTATTCTGCGTTTATAAAATTCGGTTGCACAAAAATGCAAATGACTCATTTTTGTTATAGAATGCCGAATCTGTTCATCTATTACACCTTCGGTAGATTCGCCGCCATGTATATGAGCTATAGGAATATTCAATGCCACAGCAGCATTAGCAGCAGCAAGCATTTCGAATCTATCGCCTTGCAATATTAATAAATCTGGCGTTAATTGCGTTAATACAGATGTGAAATTAATTGTACCTAAACCTATTGCATAGCCAATTGATTCATTTGATGCACTATCTAAATTCATTTCTACTTTAGCACTGATTTTAAAACCATCATTTATTATTGCATTTATTGTTTTACCAAATTTATCTGATAAATGTGTTCCTGTCACAATTAATTCCAATTCAAAATTTTTATCAGTTTTCAGCATTTTTAACAATGTAAATAATATTCCATATTCAGAACGGCTACCAGTAACAACACAAATTTTTTTTGCTTTCATATTTTATTTTTCACTAATTTATTAATTTAATAATTTGATTTTTAAAATTCTAAATTTTTTGATATTGTTTCAATTTTTCAAGGAGTAGCACTTGTTTTTAAAATATCACAAATTTTTTTTACTGTATCTTTTGTTAAAGAAACAGAAGCAGGTAAATGCAAACCATTTAAATAAACATTTTCCGTAATTGCTAAATCAGCGCTGTAATAATTTTCGAATTTCTTTTGCAAATGTATCGGTCGCCAGAAAGGTCTAACTCCAATATTAGAATTAATAAATCTTTTAACTATATTATCGCGCTCTGATATTGTTTTTATATTTTTTAATAAAACAGCAAATATCCAACGATTCCATCTCACTGAATTATTTTCTGAGACTGGAAAGTAAATATTTTCTACATCACTTAGAAATTCATTATACCATTTTTCTATTTCAATTTTTTTTGCAATAAAATCTTCTATTTGTTCGAGTTGCGCTACGCCTAATGCTGCTTGAATATTTGTTAAACGATAATTATAACCTATTTCGTTGTGAATATATTCAAATTGATGTGGTTCTTTTGCTTGCTGCGTTAGATATTTAGCAAGTTTAGCAATTTCAGAATTATTCGTTATAATTGCACCACCGCCGCCTGTTGTAATAATCTTATTTCCATTAAAACTGAGACAACCAATATCACCAAATGTGCCAGTATGTTTGTTATTTAAAAAAGTGCCAATAGATTCTGCTGCATCTTCTATTAATTTAATATTATATTTTTTTGCTATTTCACAAATTTTAATAATTTCGCAAGGATAACCAAGTATATGGACTGCAAGAATCGCACGAATTATTCTACCAGTATCTAAATTTATAGTTTTTTCACCATCAAAATAACAATTATTTTTCAAAAATTTTTCAAGTTTATCTGCGTCAAGGTTAAAATGTTTATCTTCACAATCAATAAAAATCGGTATTGCTTTGCAATATAAAATTACATTCGCTGTAGCAATAAAACTTAAAGATGGTGTAATAACTTCATCGCCTTCTGAAACTTCTGCCAATAATAAAGCAGTGTGTAAAGCAGCTGTGCCATTACAACAAGCAATAGCATATTTAGCACCTGTATATTCTGCAAGTTTTTCTTCAAATAAATCTACATACTTACCAACTGAAGACACCCATCCCGAATCTATGCAATCTTTTATATAGCGCCATTCGTTTCCTCTAAATATAGGTTCATGTAATGGTATCATTTGATTACTCTAAAAATTTTAAAATAAATCCTAATAAATTTATAATTTTTTAATAGTTTTTTAAAAAATGAAAAATTTTATTTAAATTTTTATAAAAATATATATTATTTATAAATTAAATTTATTTTCTGTGATAACCACAAAGAATATTTAATTGCACTTTCATACTCTAAATGAACAGAATCAGCAAAAAAAAATTTATATTTTTCGAAAAATTCATCGTTATCTATAAAAATTATATCTTCATTTAAAAAGAATTGAGATAAGTTCAATTTTTGTTCTTTTATGGTTTCATTTTCAATTTTAGTATATGGATGAGGGACTCTTACTACAATAATTTTCGTTCCATTTTTTTTAAATATTTCCAATTCTTCTATTATTTCATTTAAGATATGTTCTATATATTTAATTCCATTTTTTATCATTTCGATATTAATTTTTTTTGATTCTATAGGTATATTATCAATTGTATATTTATTATCACTAAATAATTTAATAGAAAAATCTCTATTTAAGAAAGTTTTTGTCTTTTTGATATTTTTATTTTTATTAAAATCAATGTTAAAATAATTAGGTAATGTTTTTAATTTATTTTTATATAAATCAAATACAAAATTTTTTATTTGAAATTTATGCGTCGGATGAAACATTTTAATATGTGTTCCTCCCCATTCTATTAATTCTTTTTCAAAAAAAAATTTTATTTTTTCAAAATTATTATCCATTTTATAATAATTCAATAATTCTATATATTTATATGGTTCATTAAAATAAATAGTCCTAAAATTTAAATCGATAATTAATATTTTCGGAAAAAATTTTTGGCTACTTAATATCTTTAATATAGTAGCAATATGACATCCACCAATACTAAAATTGTATATCTCAATTTTTTTATTAAAATTTAAATATTCAGGTTGAATGCCATATAAAGATATAGAATTTCCTATAATAATACCAGTTGCCTTAGGATTTTTTTTAAATAAATCAAGACAACTTAATAATCTATCTTCAATAGAATCATAAACATCAATCGGAGAATAATAATTAAATATAAAACCTAATAAAAATAATGGGACAAAAATAATAATTATAAGATAAAATATTTTATAATATTTAAAATTGAAAATAAATAAATGTTTTTGCATTTGCATTTAAAAAAATAATTCCTAAAATCATAAATAAACTTATAAAAAAATAAAACTTATAAGAAAGTCTTTTAGAATTATAAAATATTTTTATTTTCACAAAAATAAACAAATGTATTAATAAAATTATAATAAAATAAACAAAATCTGTTTTTAAAAATAAATAAGTGCTACTAAAATAAGAAAAAAAATATTTAAAATTAAACATAGCTTTTAATATGTTAAAAGCAACTTCTAAATTATTTGCTCTAAAAAAAATCCAACTAATACACACAGAATTAAAAACCAAAAAAATTGATATTATTATAGCGAAAATATTATTATTAAAATAAATACCATTTTTAATTTTAAAATGTTGCCAATAATGATAAATTGTTAAAAATAAACCATGCAATAAACCCCATACTACAAATGTCCATTTTGCACCGTGCCATAGACCACCTAAAAACATTGTTATAAAAAGTGCTAAAAAAGTTCTAAATAGTCCATATCGATTACCACCTAAAGGAATATATAAATAATCTCTCAACCATGAAGATAAAGAAATATGCCATTTCCGCCAAAATTCACTTATATTAATGGCTAAATATGGATAATCAAAATTCTTTTTAAATCTAAAACCTAATAATAAAGCTAAACCAATTGCAATATCTGAATAACCTGAAAAATCACAGTAAATTTGAAAGGCAAATTAATATATCGCAAGCCAATAATACAATCCTTTTTTATAATCTATTGGATTATTAAACATAATTTGAACATAATTAGCTAAATTATCTGCAATAACAACTTTTTTAAAATAACCTAAAATTATTAAATAAAAGCCCCAATAAAAAGTTGCTTTATAAAAACTTTTTTTTATTACTAATTGTTTCAAAAAATCTTTTGCCCTAACAATTGGTCCTGCAACTAATTGTGGAAAAAAACTAACAAATAATGCAAAATCAGAAAATGAGTAAATTGGCTTCATTTTATTTCTATAAATATCAATCGTATAACTCATTGTTTGAAATGTATAAAATGAAATCCCTATTGGTAATATAATATTTAATAAATCATATCTCTTTTTTATATGGAAGAAATTTAAAAAATTATTAATGTTTTCAATAAAAAAATTAAAATATTTGAAATAAAACAATAATCCTAAATTGCAAATTATTGAAAATATTAAGATGTATTTTCTTTTTTTATTATCAATAGAATAAAAAATAAATTTACCAGCATAAAAATCTATTATTGTTGAGATAATAATCAATAATAAATATTTTGGATTCCACCAACCATAAAAAATATAACTTGCTAATAATAAAAAATACTTTTCAATTTTCCAATATTTTTTAGATAATAAAATATGAACTATATATATTATTAAGAAAAAAAATAAAAAAGTAAAAGAATTAAATGACATTTATCTTTATTTAAACTAAACTATAATCTCATTTCTATAAATTTTATTATAAGCATCTGGAAAAATATTAGCTTTTAATGCTGCTATAATTTCTCTAATTCCATCTATAACTTTATATTTTGGAATGAAATTCAAAACATTTTTTATCTTTTCAAAACTAACTTTATAATCACGCGGGTCATCTATTTGTTTGACAAATTTCACTTTTAATTCTGGATTTTCTTTTTTTAGTAATTCATAAATCATTTGTTTTGTATAATTTTCAGATGTAGCACCGACATTAAAAAC
>DAONJL010000094.1:0-4654 GCA_035405645.1 bacterium
ATAATTGATAAAATGCTTAATTTTGGTATCAAACAATTACCTGTTATTGATGATAAAAATAATATTCTTGATTTGATTAGAATAGAAGATTTATTGGAAATTAGAGAGAAGTTAAATCCGATTGTTATTATGGCTGGTGGCGAAGGTAAACGCTTACAGCCTTTTACAAATGATATTCCAAAACCAATGCTTAAGATTCATAATAAGCCATTGCTTGAAATAATAATCGATAATTTTATTTTGTATGGTTTTCGTAAATTTTATTTTATTTTGAATTATAAATCTGAAATTATAAAAAATTATTTTCAAGATGGTTCACATTTAGGCGTTTCAATTGATTATATTGAAGAACAAAAAAAACTCGGGACTGCTGGTGGTTTAAGTTTATTAAAAGATAAAATAAATACTGATTTTATTTTAATGAATTCTGATATACTAACGCGACTTAATTTTGAAAAATTTCTTGATTATCATTTAAATAATAACGCTGATTTGACTATTTGCGCCAAAGAAACTGTTTTGCAGCAGAAATACGGAGTATTAGATTTAAAGAAAAACAAATTGAAATGTGTCATTGAAAAACCTGTTTATAAAAATTTTATTAATGCTGGTATTTATGCTTTAAAGTCTGAGATATTAGCGCTAATCAAAAAAAATACTAAACTCGATATAACAAATTTGATAAATCAAATGATAGAAATTAAAAAGAAGATTATTGTTTATCAATTGAATGATTATTGGATTGATATCGGTCATTTAGATGATTACGAACGTGCTAAAAAAGAATGGAAATAATATATATTTTTTGTTGCATCATTTCATAACTAAAATAATTCATTTAAAAAAATTTTTAGAAAGATAAAAATTATTTTTGTAATAAATAAAATATAAATGTTAATATTAGCGACACAAGAACAAAAAAATTTTTATGAAAGAAAGTTATATCCGTTGCAGGACATAATATTAAATAGTAATGAAATAAATTATTTTTATTTAACAGGCGGAACTGCTTTATCGCGATTTTATTATAATCATAGATTTTCAGATGATTTAGACTTTTTTTGTGATGGCTTAAAATATACTGAAAATGAATTTGCTGTTTTTTTTCAAAGATTTGTTTATTCTATTGAAAACGAATTTGATGAAATTAATGTAACGCTAAATAATAAATTTTTTAAGCGACTTTTTGTGAAAAAAAATAATATTGAATTAAAAATAGAATTTATTTATGAAGCAATAAAAACAATTGGTGAAAAAATTAAAAAGAATAATTTTTATTTAGATAATAAAAAAAATATTTGTGTTAATAAAATAACAGCAATAACTGATAGAAAAACATATAAAGACTTTTTAGATTTATATTTTTTATTAAAAGAATTAGATTTTCAGGAAGTTATAAAATGTTCTGAATATAAAATGGTTCCATTAGATTATGAAAGTGCTATATTAGCATTCCAAAATATAGATAAATATATTGAAGGTGATGTCTTACTTATAAATGATATAGATGAAGAAGATTTTAAATTTTTTAGAAAAAAATTAATAGAAAAGATGCTTGATTATGCAAAAACAAAATAATAAAAAATATTTCTGGGATTACACTGATAATTGTAGTGAAAAATTTAAGTTAATTAGATTATTTGAATATGCATCATTTCCTGATTTAATAAAAATTTCTTTTGAATTAGTAAAAAAATATATTTTAGAAATTGATATAAATAAGTTACGAACATCTGAAAATAGAAAAAATTTTTTAAAATATATAAAAGAAAATTTTTCTAAATATAATAGTTGGGATGAAATTATTTTAAATTAATGGTAGAAAGAATATAGAAAATTAAAGAGGTGTAAAATAATGTTAAAGTTAGCAATAAATGGTGGAGCAAAAGGAGTGAAGATAGCGCCACCGCATTGGCAATGGCCTTTAAAATATGACGATGAACTCGAAGCAATAATCAATCAATATAAATTTGGCAAAGGAACAACAAAAGGAATACCAGAAATCGTTGATAAACTTGAAAATGAATTTGCAGCATATCACGGTGTTAAATATGGTCTTGCTTTGAGTTCGGCAACTGCTTGTTTGCATACAGCTTTTTTTGCATGTGGCGTTAGTCAAGGTGTTGAAGTGCTTGCACCAACTTATACTTTTCCCGCGACAATAACTCCTGTATTTCAATTAGGTGGAATACCGATATTATGCGATTGTTTTCGTGAAAATGGTAATATTATGCCACAAGAAATAGAAAAGAAAATAACCAAAAAAACAAAGGTTTTAGTAATAACGCATTTATGGGGACATCCGTGCGAAATGGATGAAATAATGAAATTAGTAAAAAAGTATAAAATTTTTTTAATTGAAGATTGTTCACATTCGCATTTAGCAACTTATAAAAATAGACTTGTCGGGACATTTGGCGATATTGCGGTTTTTAGTTTTGATAATCAAAAAATGCCAGCAGCCGGCGAAGCTGGATTATTAATTACGAATAATCAAGAATTATATGAGCGTTGTATTGTTTTTTCTGATTTTTGCGGTCGTAATACTACGCAGGTTTCTTTAAAAAAATATTTGAATTTTAAGGAGAGTGGTTTGGGAATAAAATATAGAATACATCCTCTTGGAGCAGCACAAGCATATTTTAAATTTAAGAAATTACCTGAATTAAATGCAATGCGTGCAAAAATGTTAAATTACTTTTCTGAACGCTTGAAAGAAACAAAAAGTATTGTACCACCGAAGATAAAAGAATATTGCACAATGGGTGCGTGGTATGGATATAAGCCGTTTTATAATAAAATAATGCTGAGTGCGAATTGCAAAATACAGGGTTCAGTGACTAATATGAAAAATAAGAAGTCTGAATTAAACATACAAGAATATATAAAAATATTAAATGCTGAAGGTGTTGATGTGAGACAAACAGTAACACCACCACTGCATAAAACATTTTTATTCAATAAAATAAAAGAAGTTTATAAAATATGTCCAAACTTTGCCGTAAATAAAATTTCAGATTATCCAAGATATAAAGCAAAAGATTTTCCAAATGCAGAATGGTATTATAAAAATCATTTGAGTTTTCCGACTTTTACTTTTGAGAAAGATAAGAAAATTATTGATGAATACATAGAAGCGATAAAGAAAGTTGAAAAGTTAATTAATGGATAGACGAATTAATAAATTGACTGATTAACGAATTTTCGAATTGATGAATTAGTAATAAGAAATTTAACAAAGAAATGAATTATTAGTTTATCGGTTTGTATAATCAATTCGGCAATTAGTTAATTCGTTAATTCGTAAATAAAAAAATGAAAAAAAACAAAAGTTTTATATTAGCAATCATTCCTGCACGAGCTGGTTCTAAGCGTTTGCCAAATAAAAATATTATGTTATTAAATGGCAAACCTTTAATTGCTTATCCAATAGAAGTAGCATTAAAATCCAGAGTTTTTGATGATGTAATAGTTTCGACTGATAGTAAAAAAATAGCAGAATTAGCAAAAAAATATGGTGCGAATGTGCCTTTTATGCGCCCGAAAAAATTGGCGACTGATAAATCGCCAGTTGCTGATACAATTATCTATACAATCGAAAAATACGAAAAAATATTTAATAAAAAAGTTGATATTATCGTACTGCTTCAAACAACAACACCTACCACAACAAAAGATGACATAACAAAAATAATTTTAAAACTAACAGAAGAAAATTACGATACTGCAATTACAGTTTTTAGAGTTTATGACAGACCAGAATGGTGCGGTATAATAAAAAATAATAAATTCAAAAAATATTTTTCAAATACAGAAATAAAGAAAATGTCAGCAATTGAATGGTATATGCCAGGTGGCGGTGTGTATGCTGCTAAACGAAATATATTTTTTAAAACAAAATCGTTTTTTTCTGATAATTGCGGTTATGTAATTATTCCGCCTGAACGAAATACTGATATTGATACTATTTTGGATTTTAGATTTGCTGAGTATTTATTAACAAAACAGCCACGAATAATAAAAAGCCACAAATAGCACGAATGAAAGAAATTAGCCACGAATTAGCACGAATTAACACGAATAGGAAAAAATTATTTACAAAAAATTTTATAAAAATATATTAGTGTAGATTAGTGTGATTAGTGGCGAAAAAATATTTTAAAAAAACAAAATGCAAAAAATAAATATAGAAGATAACTTGCTATATAAAGAAGATGTATATAAAATTATCGGAGCAGCGTATGAAGTATATAATGAGTTAGGAAATGGATTTTTAGAAGCAGTATATCAAGAAGCTTTAGAAATAGAATTTGATTTACGAAAAATACCATATATATCGCAAAAAGAAATAAATATAAAATATAAAGGAAGACAACTAAAGCAAAAATATAAACCAGATTATTTAGTAGATAATAAAATAATTGTAGAAATAAAAGGAATTCCTAAATTAACTAATAATGAAGTTACGCAAATTATAAATTATTTGAAAGCAACAGGAATAAAAGTAGGTTTATTAATAAATTTTGGCAATAATAAAAATTTAGAATGGAAAAGAATAATATTTTAATAAATGCCACAAATAGCACGAATGAAAGAAATTAGCCACGAATTAGCACGAATTAACACGAATAGGAAAAAATTATTTACAAAAAAT
>DAONJL010000095.1:0-4148 GCA_035405645.1 bacterium
ATAATTGTAGAAGATGCAATAAAGCAAAATCCAAATTATACAAAAATAGATGAATTGTATTATTTATGTGCAGAAGCATATTATGGACTTGATAAATATGAATTAGCCTTAAAAAATTATTTAATAATAATTGAAAATTATCCAACAACCAAATTGTTGGATAAAGTTTTATATAAAATAGGTGAAGTAAATTTTCGCTTAAAAAAAGATGATGAAACAATAAAATATTTAAAAGAATTTTTAAAGAAATTTCCAGATAATGAATTATCAAATCGCGCATATTATTTTCTTGGTGAAACATTAATTAGGAAAACACGCTATAAAGAAGCAATTGTATTTTTAGAAGCATTAGCGAACAAATATGATGATGAACTATATTTTAATGCGAATTATTCAATGGGTTGGGCTTATTTATCTTTAGGTGAGTATGAAAAAGCAATAAATTATTATAAAAGGATAGAAGGTAAAAAAGATTTTGAAGATGTAAATATCCAGATTGGCGAATGTTATTTAAAACTAAATGATTTAGAAAAAGCAGAAAAATACTTTTTAAAAATTCCTGCAAATTCTTCTGATTATATAAATGCCTTATATTCATTATCAGCAATTTATCTAAAACAAAAAAAAGAAGGAAAAGTAGAACAAATAATAAATGAATTAAATGATAAATATACAAACGATTATTTAACATTAGCAGCAAATTTTGATTATGCAAATTATTTATATGAAAGTGAAAAATATGAACAGAGTTTAAAATATTTTGAAGCAGTAAATAATATGAGAATAAAAAATATAAATGAAGAAATAGCGTCAATTTATGAAACAGCAAATTATTTTACAGGATATATTTATCAAATATTATTTTTAAGAAATAAAGAAAATAAAAATAATTTTAATAATGCAGAAAGAAATTATAAAAAGTATTTAGAGAACTATAAAAGTGGGAAATACCGCGAGCGAGCATTATTTAGATTAGGCGAAATTTATGCTGAAAATAATGATATAGAAAATTCAATAAGATATTATAATCAGGTTCAGGATAAAAATTTACTTGATAAAGCATTATTTGAAATAGCAAGACAATTATATTTGCAGAATAAAAAGGATGAAGGAATAAAATATTTAGTTCGACTAATAAAAGAAACGCCAGAAAGCAAATTAATAATAGAAACATATTTTTTAATTGCTGAATATTATTTTGAGAAAAAAGATTATTCAAATTCAATAAATTATTATGATGAATTAATAAAAGTAGGGAAAAATAAAAATTCATTTTATGAAGATGCATTATATAAAAAAGGCTGGGCGTTATCAGAATTAGCGAAATATGAAGAAGCAGTGAAAGTATTTGATTTATTATTAAATGAATTTCCAGAAAGTAAATATCGAACAAGCATTCAATTTCAAATAAGTAAAATATACTTTGATAAAAAAGATTATGAGAATTCAGAAAAATATTTAATAGCAATAAAACCAGAGAACAATGATGATTTAATAAAGAAGAATAATAATTTAGGCGTAATAAAAATAACAGAGGCAGAATTATTTGAAAGTAAAAAAGAATTTGGAAAAGCAATTAGTTTATACAATGCAGCAGCAGAGTATTATGAAAAAGCAAATAATATTGATGATTACATAAGTTCAAAAATAAAAGAAGCAGATTTGCATTTCAAAATAAATTCATTTAATGAAGTAATAAAAATATATAATGATTTAATAAGTAAATATAGCGAAAATAAAAATGTTATCTATTTTTATCATGGTCTTGGTTGGGCATATTATAAGATAAATGATTTAAAGAATTCAATAAATTCTTTTTTAAAATTTATAGAAAAATACGAGCAATTAAAAGAAATAAGTGTTCGTGATAGTTCATTATTAGAAGAAGCACTTGTATTATTAGGTGAATCATATTATACAATAAAGGATTTAAAAAATTCAGAATATTATTATAGTGAATATATCAAAAGATTTCCAGCAGGCAAGTATGTAAATGATATAAAGATAAGGCAGAGCAAAATAATAGCAGCAAATAAATCACCAGAAGAAGCATTAAAATTATTATTAGATGAATATGCCAGAACACCGGTAAGTCCGCAGCGTCGTGAATTAACTTTTAATATTTGTCTGACTTTTTTTGAATTAAATAATTGGAGTGAATATTTAAAATGGAGTCAATTATATATAGATAATTATAAAACAGAAAATATTGAGCATATTAAAATAATTAGATATAACCAAATAATTTCATTTTATAAATTAAACAAAAATGAAGAAGCAGAAAATTTAGCAATTCAATTTATAAATGATTTTCCTGATTTTGAAAAAAATGACCAATTATATTTTTTAATAGGTATAATTAAATTTAATAATAAATTATATAGTGAATCAATTAAAGTTTTAGTAAAAATAATTTCAGAATATACAAAAAGTGATAAATATGAAGATGCACTATATTTAATTTCATTAAGTTGCTATAATTTAAAGAGTTATAAACAGGCAATAGAATATATAGAACAAATAAATCTTTTATATCCACAAAGTAAATTTAAAAAATCACTTAATTTTTATAAGTTAAGTAGTTATAAAGAATTACAGCAATGGAATGAAGTATTAAAATTTGCAGATGAAATAATAAATAATGAAGAAGATGAGTTAAATAAGATAATAGAAATATATTACAAAGCAGAAGCATTATATAACATAGGCAGATATAATGAAACAATAGAAATAGCAAATGAAGGAATAAAAAAATATAGTGAAGCAGAAAAAGAAGGCAGAATAAAAGATAATGATATAATAGCAGCATTATTTTATTTATTAGGTGAAACTTATCAAAGACTTGACAAATTAGCATATTCTATATTACAATATAATAGAATTATTAATGTCTATCCATTTGAGAATTATGTAGATAAAGCTATGCTTGCATTAGCAAATGTAAATATAAAGATGGGGCGAGTAGAAATAGCAAAGAATTTATTGGAAAAATTTTTAATAGATTTTGGTAGCAGTGAATTACGAAGTGAAGCAGAAAGATTATTAGAAACATTAAAATAATTGGGTTAGAAAAAAATTTTTTTTATTATTGACAAAAAAAGATTTTAGTAATAAAAAATAAAATAATGAACCAAAAGAAATTTTCATTTTTTTTGAGTTTAATTTTTTTCTTATTAATAAACAATCTTTTTTCTGCTGAAAAGTCAGTCAAAAAAATAAAAGATAATATAGAAGTTTATAAAACGACAAAATCAAAAAAACAAATCAAAATAATAAAAGACGAGTTAGTAATCAAATTTAAAGAAAGTGTATCAGAAAGTAAGAAGAATAATTTATTAAAGACACATAAATTAACAAAATTAAAAAGAAATCAAAAATTAAGAAATGAAAAGATAAAAATAAGCACAGGTAAAAAAGTAAAAGATATAATTGATATATTAAAGAAAAACAAAGATATAGAATATATAGAACCGAATTATGTAATAGAAGCAAGTGAAATAGCGAATGATAGTTATTATAGTGAACAATGGGGATTAAAGAAAATCGAAATAGAGGAAGCGTGGAAAATAAATGAAGGCGAAAATGATGTAATAATAGCAGTTCTTGATAGTGGGCTTGATTTAGCGCATTTAGATTTACAGGCAAATATAAAGAGTGGCTATGATTTTGTAAATGATGATGCTGATGCAAGTGATGATAATGGACATGGCAGTATGGTGGCAGGTATAATAGGCGCTGTAAAGAATAATTCAATTGGCATAAGTGGCGTAGCACCAAAATGTAAAATAATGCCTTTAAAAGTGCTTGATTCTGAGGGGTATGGCACTTATGCTGATGTAGCAGATGCAATAATTTATGCAGCTGATAATGGTGCAAAAGTAATAAATTTAAGTTTAGGTGGTTATGCTTATTCACAATATTTACAGGATGCAATAAATTATGCGTTTAATAAAAATTGTGTAATAGTAGCTTCAGCAGGAAATAATAATACTGATGAGCCATTTTATCCTGCTGCTTGTGCTAATGTAATCAGTGTTTCTTCAATAAATAAAGATAATAATAAATCCACATTTGCAAATTATGGTAATTATATTGATTTAGTAGCACCAGGCGAACAAATAATAAGTTGTGATTTGAATAATAATTAT
>DAONJL010000096.1:0-3925 GCA_035405645.1 bacterium
ATTTTTTCAGGAAACAACATAATTTTATTCAAACCAATTTCCATTGCTTGTTCTTCTCCTTTTTAAATGATATTGAATAAAAATTTATTAATACTGTAATTACATAACATCACAATTTTTTTTATTTACATTAAGTATAATAAATATGCTTCTTTTTTATATCACAAATTAATTTTATTCTGAATAGAATTTCTCATTTTTTCACGAAGAAAAAATTTACTTTAATAATGGAATTTGCTTAATTTACACCTCGATTATTTTATTTCCTGCACTGTTAAACATTATTTGACATATGCATTATTCAAAACCCAGAAAAAATCAAACTCTCAAAATAATCAAAATTAAATTACCTCAAAATTAAAATAAACAAAAGTAATCCTTATAATTTGATTACAAAATAATTAAATAAGATTTTCTTATTTACCATAATTATTTAAACTTTAACTTTCAACTTAATTATAAAATTAGTCAATTTTTAATACTTTTAAAATTTTTAATTTTGCAGGTCTCTATTCTGTTTTGCAATTCTTTTTTTCTTTTTCTTATTTTCTTTATTATTTTCTTCATTTCTATTTTCTTTTTTCACTTATTACCTTAGTTTTTCCATCTTTAGGGGAGACTATGTCTGGGATATTTTCCGTTATGTTGGTCTAATCCATTTTTTAAAAACAAAGCCATGCTCAACTTATAATTATAACTCACGCCTTCAGTTCTCTATTTACTTGTTAAAAATTTTAAGTTCTTTTATTTTTTTATGAAAAAATATATATTGTATAATTAAAAAGTGCCCATAAATCCATCCAAGTAATCTTCTCAAACGACAATTAAATAACAGTATCCAAATTATATAACCTATATCACCCCATATAAAACATAAAACCGATTTCAAAGAAAGCGGAACACAATTTCGCCAAAAAATATAATGCATCCAACATCTTTTGGCGTAATTAACAAAATTACTTTCTCTACTTATTGGTGAGCAATAATGATACATTTTAGCATTTGGATTTCTAATTAAAATATATTTTTTGCTTACTCTATATGAAAATTCACAATCATCAAAACACCAACCAAAAAATTCTGTATTATATTTAAATTCTTTATAAATTTCTCTTCTGAACGAAGCTACTCCCATTAAAATTTTAGTTTCAACAATTCTATCAATAACATTACAATCAATAGGAAAACCTGATAACTGAAGATCTCCACTTTCTCCTTCTTTTGTTAAGAAAAATATTTTTGATATAAATTTTTCTAAATTACTTATCTGTTTTTTCTCATAAATAATAATTCCTTCAACGCCGCCAATTTTTTTTTCCTTATCTTCCAAATATATCTTTTCAATTTCTTCAAAATAGTTAGGCAATACTTCACAATCATCATCAAGGAAAAAAATTAAATCACCATTAGAATTTTCAATTCCAATATTTCGACAATTTGAAACACCAACATTTCTTTTATTTTTTATAATCTTATAAATAATTTTATTTTCTAATATTTCTTTAACTATATCATTTAAATCATATTTTCCATTATCATCAACAATAATAATTTCATCTGGTTTTCGACTTGCTTTAACAACAGAAATTAAACATCTTCTTAAATCATTAGGTCTATTATAAGTAGGAATTATTAAAGTAATTATCATAATAAAAATCAACCTTTCTTTAAAAAAATAAAAATTTTCTAACTATATAAAAAAATTGAAATTTCATCAATTTTATCCAACAATTATTTTTAGTGTTCAATTAATAGAACTATTTGAGATATAAATTAGAATTCCATAATCCATCAGCTACTATCCTAAAATATGTTTTTGCTTCTATATATATGTTCTTCATTTGTTTTATTTCATTTATTCTATCTTCTATGACTATTCGTAATCCTCTTTTTTTCTTTTGACACTTCCGTTATTTCTTTATTTTTACTTCTTTTATGCAGTATCATCATTTGTTTTTAAGATTATAACTTTTTCATTCCCAAAAAGTCTTAAATTTTGCCATATTGTTACTCTATCTGATATATGTGTATTTCTCCTTTTATTTTCATATCAGCAGTATCCTTATTATTATATTTTTCTTCATATTTCTTTTATTATCATCTAATTAATATTTCTTTTAAAATTTTTAATTTTTTGATTTTATTATTGGTCGTTCTATTCCATCTATACACATCTTTTTGTAGTAAACGATATAATTCTTTAAATTCTTTTCATTGTTATTCCACTCAACTTTTACATTACTCGTTCATTTTTTAATACTTTTTTATATTCATTTCCTCTATTCTTTTTATTTTATTTGCTTCTGTTTATCCGTTTGCTTTATTTATTTAAGATTTTTTTATTATTTTTGTCAATAATTTTTATTATTATCTCTAAATAATTTATCACCCTCATTTTTTATAATTATCTAAATTTATAATTAATTAAAAATATTTCGCAACAACTAATCTTGATTTTACTATAATCTGTATTAATGGATTATTTTCTATTCTATTAGCCATTACCAATAATTTTCAATCAAATTTCTTGATTTAAAAAGAGCGCCCTAAAAGTAAAATTATTACTTTCTAATAAACATTTTTATTATAATATTTAATAATAAAATTATTCTTTTCCATTCTTTTGGAAAATTCTTAATAAATATTCTACTCGATGATTATAAGTATGATTATTTAATAAAGTATTATATCCATTTTTAGCAATTTCTAATCTTAATGACTCATTTTTTAAATAATAATTTATTTTTTCTTTTAAATCAAAAATATCATTATAACATACTAAATCTTGATTAATTTTAAATAATTCTTCTATTTCTAATTTATAATCATTTAATAAAAATCCGCCAGAACTTATAATTTCAAATGTTCTCATATTAGTTCCATAAATTGAATTTAAAACATTAAGATTTAGATTAATTTTAGTGTTATTAAATATTTCATTTACTTCTTTACTTGAATAAATCTTATTAATAGTATCTTTAAATAATTTTTTATCCCAGCAATTACCAAAAATATGAATACTAAAACTTTCAGATAATTCAGAGAAAAATTTTTCCCGTTCATAAGTAGCACTACCAACAAATGATATATTATATATATATTCATTTTTAATTTTATTTATTGGATAATAATAATCTAAATCACTTGCAAATGGTAAATGATAAACATTATCATTCATACTTAATTTTTTTAATAATGGAAGATAATATGTATCAAAAGAAAAAATATAATCATATAATGGCAAAGTGTCTATTATTGTCGGCAAATACATTCTTTCTTTTCCTAATGCCCAAAAGGGATTATCAATAAAATAAATGGCATATATTGCTTTATGAAATTCTTTTAATTCTCTTAATAATTCTTTATCTAAATAATCGCCTTTTATAATAAAAATTAAATTATATTTTGTTTTTAATTTTTCAAATAATCTATTTCTAAATTCTTTATTTAATAAATTATCTTTTATATTGCTCGGTATAATCCTTTCAAATTCTTTTAATTTTAAAAATTGTTTTATCTTTCTCACTAAATAAATGTCAATTATTGAAGGATAATAGATAATATCGCAAACCGAACAATATTTTTTAAAAGCTTTTTGATAATACTTTTCTATTCCTCCAAACCAATTCATAGTAATAATACAAACTTTTTCTATTTTAATACTTCTCATATTTTGTAAAGTAAAATTGTTGCAAAATTGATTAATGTATTTTCTAATAACATACTTTATACGGTTTTCAAATTGATAAAAAACTATTACATAACAACCTTTGATTAATTTGGATTTTTTTATTCATTTTTATTATTTTGACAATTGAGATATCTCAATTAAAATTGTTTCTAATTTTTCAATTGACTTTTCATTATTCGCCCAGCCATACCAAATTGGTGCGCATTTGTGATGCTCAGCTATCCATTCGCTATT
>DAONJL010000097.1:0-3860 GCA_035405645.1 bacterium
TATATCCGTCCTATTATTGTTGATGACTTATTTAAAAATTATAATCCAAATTTTTCTTTTATGGATAATTATTTGTTCCATTATGTGACTGGACTTCCCGTAAAAAAAAATTTTTTTTAAATACTTGACAAAATTAAAAAAAGTAATATAATGAATAATGTAAAATAAAAAATTTACATGGAGGTAAAATGCAAGTAAAAGGAATTGCAATAGATGTAAAAATATCACGCCAATATGAAATAAAGCAGAAAAAATTAAATTCAACAATTGAAAAATTATCATCAGGCTATAGAATAAATTTTGCAAAAGATGATGCAGCAAATCTTGCGATTTCAACAAGATTGAATGTTCGCACAAAATCAATAACACAGGCAATAAAAAATGTACAGGATGGTGTTTCATTAGTTCAAACTGCTGAAAATGCAATAGAAAGTATAGAACAAATGTTACAGCGAGCACGAACACTATCAGTTCAAGCAGCAAATCAAACACTAACACAAGAAGATAGGTCGTTAATCCAGACAGAAATAGATAATCTAACAGCAGAAATAAATCGAATTGCAAATTCAGTTTCTTTTAATGGTGTTCCATTATTAAATGGTTATATAGAATGGTATGAACGAGAAAATGATTCAAATAAAGTAATAGTATATGATGTAGGAATAATTGGCACGCCAGAATATGGAATTTATAAAGTTCGATTGGATAGAGCAGGCACAAAAGATGAAACAAAATTAATAGCAACAACATCAACACATATAAATTTAGCAAATATAAGTTCATATGAAAAAGTAACAAGTTATGAAAAACCAAATAATAATGGAGTAGTAAATTTTCATAGTGCGACAGCAAATCCAACAAATACAAATATAGGAGTAATTGACAAAGTTGAAGATAGTTCAGGTAATATTCTTTCACAAGCAACAAATGAATATAGTTGGAATGCAGCAACAGGAAATTTAACAGTAAATAATACGAGTGGTGATGGTATAGTTCAAAAAACAAGTGTAGCAGGTGGTGCAAAAACAGGCAGCTGGCAAATCCAGATAGCAGAAACAGGCTATAGTGTGGTTGCAGCAGATGCAGCAAATATAATAATTATTGACCCAGCAGCAACAAAAACAGGTGTAACAAATGGAAATGGAATGACACAAACAGGTTCAACAGCAATAAAATCAGATGTAACAAATGTATCAGCTACTGGCGCAAATTCAATAACATTAAGTTATGCTGGAACACATATAAGTTCATATAATATTGATAAATTTGTAATGGTTGATATTGATAAAACAACAAATAATAATCTTGAGAATGCTGGGAGTGGAGGTTTTTATCTTGATCCAACTGCTGCTGATGGATGGTCAACGAGTGCAGTTGGGGGTGGTGGCTTTTATATTGCTGATGGTGGTGATAAATATTCACAGGGTTCAGTTGGTGATGTAACATTAAATGGTGTTTTAATTGCAGATGGCTGGACAGAAATAGCATGGGGCGCTGCATATTCAAATCCTGGAGTAAGTAAGGAAATAAAAATAAATTATGCAACAGGTCAGGTTGAAACAAATAATTTAGCATTACCAGCAGGTGCGGCAATAACATATAAAGCAGGATATAATTTTACTGGTAATATAGCAAGTCAAAATACTACAACTGGTGTAATAACATTAAATGGTTCACAAGGAATAAATCCAAATTCTGGTTTAGGAACACTTGAGGTGCAATATGATGCTACATATTATAATCAATTTAACCTTGCAAAACCAAATAGTGATGGAGTTAATCCAGTAAATGGTGCAGGTGCAACAATAAATAATGCAACAGGCACTGTTTCTAATGCAGGGGTTGTTTCTTTAACTGATATAAGTACTGGCACAGTATCAGTTGATTACTCATATCGAAGAAAATACTCGACAGGTAATGGTGATTCATTTTCCTTTAATGGTGATAAAATAACGATAACAAATGGTACAGGTGATAGTGTATCAGACCCTGCTGATAATGTTTCAAATCTTGAAATGACATATAAATATTATGATGGAATAAGATTAACATATTATGAATTACCACAAACACCCTTATCAAACACAATAAAAGTTTCGACAGGCTCAGGCTCAGCATTTAAAAATATAGCATCAACAACAGAAGAAAATGATACTTATGAAGTAAGTGGCAGAGGAGTTAGAATAAATGGTTTTGATGGAACAGCAGCAATTGAATTTTCTTATGATAGCGACACACCAGTTACAATCACTGGTTTAACTCAGCAATTAGGTGAAGCAGTGCCAGTAGTAGGTGGCGATAGCACAAATAATGGAACTACTTCAGTATTCAATGATTTCTGGACACCTGCAAATCTTTCTTTAACAGTAGATAACAATGTATTTAATATAACAATAAACCCAACAGATACAATACAGGATGTAATAGATAAATTAAATAATGAAGCGAATACACAAAGGACAGGTGGTTCAACAGCATCAACAGCATTCTTAACAGCATCAGGTGGCTCAAATGCAGCATTTACAGCAAGTTGGGATGGTTCGACAATATTATTAACATCAGATTACAAAGGTTCACGATTTAATATAACAGCAAATAATATATTTGGCAATGATTTAGAACATTTATTTAGATTTAATTCTGGTATATCAGGCACACCAGCAGTTGACCCACAGGTTACAGTAACAGATGCAAATAATAATACATATCAAACAACAGCAACAAGTAATTTCATAAATAATACAAGTTCAATAAATGGAATATCAGGCGTGCGAATTCAATTAAAAGAAGAGTTAACATCAGCAGATGTAGGTGATGAATCAATACTCGAAATATTATCAATTTCATTACAGGATTCACCAGATAAAACAAATAATACAGTAATAGGAATAGCATTAAGAGATATGCAAGCAGATGCATTAGGTGTAGGCAATATAGATGTAACGACAATATCAGGCGCAGCACAGGCAATCAGTTTATATGATACTGCAATAAATGAAGTAAGTGAACATCGAGCAACATTGGGCGCTACACTTGCTCGAATGGAATCAAGATTAAATTTTTTAATGGAAGAGTATATTGAAACAAGCCAAACAAATAGCAGAATAATTGATACAGATTATGCATATCAAACAATGGAAATGGTAAAAAATCAGATTCAAAATGAAAGCACAAAATTTACTTTAAAAGAAGCAAATATTATGTATGAAAATATGTTGAATCTGATTTATAATCATTTGAATATTTAAACTTTAATCAAGTAAAAAAAATAAATCTTTTTAAGAGAATGATTTTTTTGGAAAACAAAATTTTGGTGTGAAAAAAATAAAAAATAATTTGTTATTTACTTTTTCGAAAAATTTTTTTCTTATTTTTATCTTTTTTTAATATTCTATATATTTTTTTAAAACTTACATCTGCTATATCCGCTATCTCTTCTACTTTATATCCCTTTTTATACATTCGTTTTATCGTCTCTATTTTCTGTATTTCGATTCCTTCTTCTCTTCCTTCTTCTCTTCCTTCTTCTCTTCCTTTTTCAATTCCTTTTTCGATTCCTTTTTCGATTCCTTCTTCAATTCCTTTTTTATAACCTAATACTTCTGCTGTCATTACTAATGGCATTTTCTTCACCTCATTATTTTTTTATCTATCTTGTTGTAAAATTGTTATAAAATTATTTTTTTTCTTTTTTGCCATTTTTTATTATCTTATAAATTTTATTTACACTTACATCAACTATCTCTGCAATATCTTCTATCTTATATCCTTTTTTATACATTCGTTTTATCGTCTCTATTTTTTGTTTTTCGATTCCTTCTTCAATTCCTTTTTTATAACCTAATACTTCTGCTGTCATT
>DAONJL010000098.1:0-3751 GCA_035405645.1 bacterium
AAATTGGAAAACAACCACAGTTCATAGCTTCATTTAAAGAAATATTATTGCCATCCGACCGCGCTACTGAAATAAATATCATACTTTTCTTCAGCCAATCCGCAATCCGTTCAGGCGTTTGCCAACCCAAAAATCTCACGCTATTTTTAACTTTCAAATCTTCGCACATTCGTTCATATTTTTTTCGCAAATAACCATCGCCAATAAAAATAAATTTTGCATTTGGAACGCCTTTCAAAATTTCAGGTATTGCATTTATAATTAATTCCTGATTGTATAAATTATTATCCATTCTCCGCGTGCATATAATCAGTGGTTCATTTTCATCTATATTCCGATTTTCAAGATTGAAAATTTTTGTATCGCCGCCCCACGGAAATGTTATTAATTTTTTCTCATCAATCTCAAAATTCGCTTTAATATAATAAGTCATATGTTCAGCCATTGATGTCGCTAAATCAGCTTTCTTAAAACATCTCTGCACAATCCATTTTTCTATCCTGCTTTTTTTCGGCTCAACAAACACATCCGAACCAATCGCTGTTACTATATACGGATGGTAATCAATTAAAGATGCTAAAAAACCTTGCCGTGTTACCTGTATAGCGTGAATGATATCTGGTTTAAATTCATATACTATTTTTTTTACTTCTTTTAACGACCAAATCATTTTTAAACGATGATTTGGCATAAATGATTTAATATAATATAAATCATTATTCTGAATATCCTTATTTTGATAAAAACTCAATAATTTAACATTAAGTCCTAACTCTTTAAATTTTGAATACCATTTATAAGAAAAAGTAAAACTTCTACAATCAATAAATAGCAATAATTTAAACATAATTTTATTTTTGAAAAAAATAACAACTCAAAACTTTTTTTAATTTATTAGGTATAAAATTATTTACTAAACATAATGCCAATTCCACAATATTAGGCATAAAATCATTTAACCAAACATTTGATTTTACAAATGGATTTAAACAATCTTTAATAAAATGAAAAATTGATGACGGCTTATCTTTAATATGCTCTATTTCCCTTGAAAATGGAAAATGAAATTTTAAATTTCTATCATACTCTTCGGAATAGTTTAAATTAATTCCTTGACTCATTTGAAGTAATAAAAACGGAAAATTAACACCGGCTTTCAAAGACATTTCTGTTGATGCCCAAAATTTTGGATTTATTTCTAATAATTTAAATTTATTATCTCTTATATCTAGTTTATATTCTATATGCGCTACACCATTCCAATTTAATGAATCAAGCAATTTTTGGCTGTTTTCTATAATTTCTCGATTATAAAAACTTTCAGCAAACGCGCAAGTGCCGCCATTTGCAGGAACATTACGAATCTGTTTTTGTATAAAAATTCTTTTACATTTGCCTTTTTGATAAAGCGCAGAAAAACAATATACTTTATTATTTGCTGTAGGAATATATTCCTGTATCATTGGCAAACAATTTTCTTCAGGTTCATATTTTTGGCAAATAATATTATATTCGTTCACTAATTTTTTTTCATCATTTACAATAACAACTATATTCCTTCCTACTTCAAATAACCATTTTATTACAACTGGATATTCAATTTGTTTTGATATTTTTTCAACTTCATTTATCGATTTTGGATAATATGTTTTCGGAAAAGACACACCTTCTTGTTCTGCTAACTTGTAAGTCAATTTTTTATTTAATGCAATACTAATTTTATCAAAATCAGCAATTTCAATTTTTGAATATTTTTTGATTTCTGACTTGTATTTTGAGCATACGGCTGTTGATAAATA
The DNA here is from genome assembly GCA_035405645.1 of bacterium. Lineage (GTDB taxonomy): Bacteria > JAGOBX01 > JAGOBX01 > DAONJL01 > DAONJL01 > DAONJL01. The sequence goes on from DAONJL010000098.1 coordinate 1,800, forward strand.
ACTAACTGGTATTACAATATCAATCTTTTCTTTCGCCAAAATTTCTAAAATAAGTTTTATAAATTCTACTTCATTTTCTGGTTTAGGACCAATTATATATTTATGACAAAATTTAGAATATTTGGCTATATCCAAATATTTATTATTCCCAACAATATAATTCTGCACACAATTTATTCCAAGATATCTAATAATACCCACAGTATGAATATACGAACCGTCTGTTATTAATGCTTTCATTTCTTTTGAAATACCAAAAATTTATAATCTGACCAAATATGTTCGCCAAATATTTTTAATAATTTCTCGCCTTGATAAAATTTTTTTTCAAGAATTTCATCATTAATTATTGATTCAGCATAATAAACTCTATAAGGCCAAAAAAATCTACCTTGTTTAATAATTAAATCAAAACCTAAATCTTCAGTAAATTGAATAATTTTTTGAACACTAATTTTAACCCGCGCTAAATAATTCCATTTATGAAATGGATCCATCATTATTATCTTACTTTTTTCTTTTGTCATATTAGCGCAATTTGTTATTGACTTTTTCATTTTAGAAATATTTTTTATTGCTGAAAAACAACCAGCCGAAATAATTATATCATATTTTTTTACTTCATCATAATAATTTTCTGCTGAAGATACAATATAATTAATTTGAGGCTTACTATTTATTGTTTTTGCAACATTTATCATTTCTTCAAAATCAACTGCATCAATTTTAATTTTAGAATTAAAAGTAGAAATGATTGAGGATAATTCTCCTATTCCACAACCTATATCAAGTATTAAAATTTCAGAAGAATTTTCATAAAATTTCGAATTAATAATTGGTTCTAAAAATTCTCTTTGAACTTTTCTTATTAATGAATTATATTTTTCATTTTTCCATAAAATTTTTGAATTTCCTTCTTGTTTAGCGTGAAAACGCCAATACTCGTCAGAATCAATAATCTTTCTTTTTAATGTTTTTTTAATCATCATATAAAATATAAATAATATTTTTAATAAAGAATTTTTAAGAATAATTTCTTTATTTTTAATTTTTATTTTAAACATAATTATTCCACTCCAAAATCTTTTTAGGATTTATTTTTGTTATGGTATTTAAAAAATTATTAATTTTTTTTTTGTTTAATAATTTTATCAAATCAAATTCATAATTATCCGTTCCAAATACAATTTTATCTTGAAATCGTATCATAAACTTTTCAGAATATACACAATCTCGATTTAATGCATTATACCCGCCTAATCCCGAAATATCGCAATACAAATTATTATACACGGACAATAATCTTATGATGATTCCATTATCTTGAATTTTACCTTTTGGATATTTTCTGTATAATTCATTAGTTGAAATATTCGTCCACCAGAATGGTCCGTGCGCGATGAATTTAATATTTGGATATTGTTTTAACCGTTCTTCCAATTCAATAAAATCAAGCATATAACCAGGAAACTTATAAAAACACGGTATTTTATCAAAATCGAGATATTTACCTAAAAATTCTAATAATGGTTCTGAAAAGTAATTTACTAATTTAGAATGTAAAATCTTATTTAAAATCTCACCATAAAATTTTGTCTTGTCAAATTCAATTATTCTGTTAGATCTATTTTCAATATGAAAAATCAATGGCAGTTTATTTTCATTCAGATAATCCAAAATTTTATCTAATCGTTTATCGCTCCATCTGATGGTTGATTTTAATTCGCCATAACCCTTAACGCCTTTCTTATGCCATTTAATGAATAATTCAAGCGCATTAGCACGCAATGGATCCGGTGCATAAAAAGGAACTACCTTATCAGGATATTTTTCATATAAATCCCAAACATCTTCAATATTCAGATTTTGAAAATCCCATTTTTTCTTCTCGGGTTCAATTTCATCCCAAGTCAATAACCATGCTTTTTCAAAACCATTTCTGTCAAGATAAT
>DAONJL010000099.1:0-3673 GCA_035405645.1 bacterium
AAATTAATAAAGAGTATAGAATTGAGTGAGAAAAGTTGCAATAGTGCACAGAGTTTTAAGTACTGATTATTTAAAATTTATAAAAGTTAAAATAAAATTAGTAGGTGTATAATTAGTGTAAAATTTGACCAATTGTGTTTAAAAAAGATATAGAGGAATTGGTTTTTATTGACAATGCTAAAAAAGAGCATTAAAAATTTGTAGAAGATAAATTGCAGAAAAGAAAATTTGAAACTTTGCATACTTATATTTATTTGAGTAAAGAAAATAGAAAAAGAGAAATGTTAATTGAGAGTAAAAAAATAAATAATAGAGTGGAGATAAAAAAATATTTTTTAAAAATTATAACTTTATTAAATAGTAATTTTTAAAAGAAAAATATAATAAAAATATTAAAAAAAAGAGCATAATTTTTGCTATAAATATTTTATATATAAAAATTTATAATTTCTAATGAGGTGTTTTATGAAAAAATTTTTATTCTTATTTATTATAAATTTTTTATTTTTTCAATATCTTTATTCTGCTTCTTTTGCCATTATTTCTATTGATGCTTCTAAAGAGTCCAGTTGGACTGCCACCCCGGATACTGATGCTGAAACAATAAAAGACCCAGGTTCTGGAACTTTTGGTATTTATGATTTATGGGTTACTAATGATACGCAGTATCTTTATATTGGCTGTTATACAGATGGTGATCCGTGGAATGATGGTTTGTCAGCTCATTTTGGGGTTTATATTGATACTAATGGTACAGCAAGTGGAGCTGGTTCTGGCAATTCGCCATATTGGGGGTCTCATTCAGAAGCAGACCCTAATGGCACTAATTTGAAACCTGATTTTCTTTTAATGTGGTGGATATCTTATGGTTCTACACAGATTGGCGGTGCTGTAAGACGAACCTGGACTAGCAGTTGGAGTAATGAAGTCTCTTTAAGTATTGGAACTGATATTTCTCGTGGGGCTGATAAATGGACAGAAATGAGAATTCCATTATCTTATTTAGGCATAACACAGAGTATGACTATAAAAATATTAGTATGGGGCTCGCCTGATGAAAATAAACCTGCTGCTTCAACCTCCTGCCCAGCTGATCCGAATTTTTGTACTGATTGGGGCAATACTGGCGCTTCGGATGCTTCAAAATATTTAAGTTATAGAGTGAAAAGTTGGTGTGTGATAAATGAAGTATTATTTAATGCAAGAGGTACTGATAGAGATGATTTTATTGAATTATATAATCCAACAAGTTATTATATTGGAATAGAGAATTATACGCTTAGAGATGTCGAAGCAAATAAAACATATTCATTTCCTGCTGGCACCACTATGAGTCCAGGCGAATTTATATTAGTTCATCCACCCTATGTAGGAACTAATTATACAGATTGGATGGGTATAAGGCATTTTTATCCTTCTTCTGGTAATACCTGGTATATTGGTAATAGTGGTACTACTAGTGATGAAAATTTTGCTCTTGAATTATTTAATAGCACAACACAAACTGTAAGCACAATTATTGATTTTGTTGCTGCAAGTGATGCAGGTGAACTTGCAAATACTGTCGATGACACTGCGGTTAATGCAGGTATCTGGACAGGTGGTGATTCAATAAATGTATATAATGGCAGTACAAATACAGATAGAGCAGTTTATTTAAAAAGTGATGGTGTTGATGAAAATAGTTCTTCTAATTGGGGACAGATAGGAACAAATAAAGGTAATTCACCTGGTATAACAAATAAAGCTGCGGGTGGGCCATCTACAATATCATCAGTAGCATTTAAAGCATCTGATTTTTCTGCTGATAAAAGTTGTTATATAGCAGGTGAGACAATTTATATTTTAGTTACAGCTACACAGACATCAGCAACAAATACTGAAGCTACTTTTGTTGAACTTCCTCAAAATTCGAATGATAATATGGATGTGGTTTGTTATGAAAATGGAGTTAATTCAAATAATTTTCGAGGTGTAATTAGAACACAATTAGGTTCAGTAGCAGCATATTCAAGTGCAGAAGATTCTATTACCTTGCCAAATTATATGATATTAACAATGAACTCAAAAACTACTACCACTTGTACTGATTGGGTTTATATTGATACTTATCCTTATTTATCTTACTCGTCATATAATCACAAAACAAAAGAATTGTATTTATATTTTACAAGACCGGTTTCATATTCGAGTATTACACCAGCAAATATAACAATTCAGACAACAAGTTCAGGTGGTAGTTCACAATCATTATCTGGTGCTACTGTAACATCATCGAGTGATTCATACGGAATTAAAATCACATTAACAGACGCCCAAAGAAATACAATAGCAGGTTGGGAAGTTTCGCCTTTGTATATTGCCTGGGCTACAAGTATTGGTTCTGCTACAAGTACATTAGCTATACCGACAATACTTACTACTTCTGCGAAACAGATAGATTATTATGTTACAGGTTATGATACAGCAGTGAAAATAAATGAAGTATGTATGTGGGGGTCAGCAGGAGATAGTGATTGGATAGAATTATATTTTTTAAATGATGTGGCTAATGGTTGGATAAATTTAAATGGTTGGTATATAGCTGAAAGAACATCTTCAAGAAATGTTACTATAAATCAAAATATAAAATTAGGGCCCGGCGATTTTTTTGTTATTTATGCTTCGAGTTCTGGTACAAATGATACTGCAATGACAGCAGGAGTAAGTGATACAGGCTGGTGGCGTGCTGGAACAAATTTTTTCTACCATACAACATATAATCAAGTAGCATTATTTAATAGCACAACAACTAATAGTTCAACAATTGTTGATTATATTACCTGGGTTAGGACAGGCAGCTCTTGGTCATCAATGACAGAAATTACTTATGCTGTGGATGCAGGTATCTGGCCAAATAATACAACTTATTTTTCATCATATCCAAATGCTGGTGAAGGTTCATTAACTTCTATTGGTCTAATTATTGATGGTGGTGATAGTAATGTAACAAGTGATTGGCAATATTTTGCTACTTCAACACCAAATGCATCTAATTCGGCAAATAATGCACCAACTGTAACAGCCTCAAATATTTTAATCACCAGTGGATATGATACTTTTTTTGGCGGAAAAACATATAAAATAAGGATTACATATTCAGACCAACAAGGAGCATCAGATATCGAAAGAATGGATATGCGTATAACTAATAATTCTGATTCTATTTGGGCTTATACAATTCGACCATCAGCAAGTGCAAATGCCACTATTGTTACTGGCAATGCTTATGTTGTGGGCAATATCACTGTTGATACATCATATTCGGGTAATGATGTTCAATGTACCTGGACTATGACTTTTGATTGGGATTGGACAGAAGCAAATAATTATTATATTAGTGGCAGAGCAACTGATGATAATCCAGAGACTGGCAATTGGACTGATTCAACTGTAACGTATACTTATGAAAACGATTTAATTTTAGCCGGTACATTAACGAACAATGCAAATATCACAAATGGTAGTTGGGTAAAAGCATCGCAATCTGTTACCTGGTCTGGTCTTACTGTGTATTATGAGGGAACAGTTATTAGTCCGGATAATACTGATTTTGATATACGATTAACTACATCAAGCGGAAATACTGACCAGACAACAGGTGCAGCATTAAATCAGGCTGTTTCTACGCGTG
>DAONJL010000100.1:0-1712 GCA_035405645.1 bacterium
ATAAAATGATAAAAGATAGAAAACAAGGCATTTTGCGTGTTTATTTATTATATGGCGAAAATAAAGAAAGATATTTAACGGATATGAAGCGCGTAAGTACATCAGGCAGAAGAATATATAGGAAAGCAAAAAAGATAGAAAACGTTCGTGGGGAATTTGGGTTAACAATAGTATCAACACCAAAAGGATTAATGAGTGCTAAAAAAGCAAAGGAAGAAAATATAGGTGGCGAAGTAATTTGTTATGTTTGGTAAAATTTTAAAAAAATTGTGAGGTTAAAAAATATGTCACGAATTGGAAAATTACCAATAAAATTAGAAGATGGAGTTAGTTGTAAAGTAAGTGATGGAGTGGTTTCTCTTAAAGGACCAAAAGGTGAATTATCATATAAATTACCTGATGGAATAGGAATAAAAGTAGAAAATAACACAATTTATTTAACAAGAGTAGATGATACAAAGAAAGTGAAAGCCTTACACGGATTAGCAAGAAGTATTTTAAAAAATAATTTAATTGGAGTAACAAAAGGATATGAAAAAAATCTTGAAATAAATGGCATTGGTTATAGAGCACAATTAAGTGGTTCTGCTTTACATTTATCAGTTGGTCATTCGCATCCAGTTGTTATAAACCCACCAGAAGGAATAAAATTTACTCTTGAAGGACAGACAAAAATAAAAGTAAGTGGAATTGATAAACAGTTAGTTGGTCAGGTAGCAAAAAATATTAGACAGGTTCGTGTACCAGACCCTTATCATGCAAAAGGAATTAAATTTGTAGAAGAAAGAATAAAATTAAAAGCCGGTAAAACAGGCGCTAAATAAATTATTTGAAAGAGGTTGAGTAATTAATGGGAACAAAAGATTATAATAAGATTTTAAGAAAAAAAAGAATAATAAAACATAAAAAAATACGTAAAAAAATATTTGGAACAAAAGAATGTCCAAGATTATGTGTATTTAAAAGTAATAAAAATTTATTTGTTCAAATAATAGACGATGTAGCAGGCACTACACTTGTTAGTGCGTCAACACTTGAAAAAGAAATAAAAAGCGAAATAAAAAATGGTGGAAATGTAGAAGCAGCAAAAAAGATAGGTGAAATAATAGCAAAACGAGCAATAGAAAAAAGTATAAAAAATGTTTGCTTTGATAGAGCAGGTTATAAATATCATGGCAGAATAAAAGCAGTGGCAGAAGCAGCCAGAGAAAATGGTTTAGTTTTTTAACGATAGGAAATATTTTATTCAACAAAAGGAGGTTTTTAATGTCAGAAGAGTTAATAAAAAAAGAAGAAGAGTATATACCAACAGTTGTTAGTATAAATAGAGTTACGAAAGTAGTTAAAGGTGGACGCAGATTTAGTTTTAATGCGCTTGTTGTTGTTGGCAATAAAAAAGGAAAAGTTGGAATTGGAATGGGCAAAGGAAAAGAAGTGCCAATCGCAATAAATAAAGCAATAAAAAGAGCAATAAAAGAATTAATTGAAGTGCCAATAGTAAATGAGACTATTCCTTTTCCAATAGTATGGAAATTTGGTGCAGTAAAAATATTATTAAAACCAGCCTCAAAAGGAACTGGTGTTATTGCCGGTGGTCCAGTTCGAGCAATTGTGGAGTCAGCAGGTATAGGTAATATATTAACAAAATCACTTGGTTCAAATAATGCAATAAATAATGCAAAAGCAACATTTGAAGCATTAAAAGAAATAAA
>DAONJL010000100.1:1812-3572 GCA_035405645.1 bacterium
TGTCATGGCACTTTTTCTGGTAGAGGTTGTAAAGGTGCATTAGCACGTTCAGGTAGTTCAAGAAAATGGGGTTATGAAGGTGGTCAGATGCCTTTGCATCGTAGATTACCAAAAAGAGGATTTTTAAATATTTTTAAGAAAGAATATCGTATATTAAATTTGTCAGACCTTAATAGATTATTTAATGATAATGAGATTGTAGATGAAAAAACATTAATTGAAAAAGGTATAATAGATAAAAATGAAAAAGTTAAAATATTAAGTGAGGGAGAACTTTTTAAAAAATTAGAAGTGAATGTAGAAAAAATTTCCAAAAAAGCAGCAGAAAAAATTAAGAGTGTCGGGGGAAAAGTTATAATAAAAAAATCAATAAAAAAAAGAATAAAAAATAATAAAAAGAAAAAAGCAGGGAGTAAATAAATGCTTGAATCATTTATAAATCTTTTTCGTGTACCAGAATTAAAAAAGAGATTAATATTTACTGCTTTATTAGTAATGGTTTATCGACTTGGTGCACATATAGTAGTGCCTGGTGTAGATGCAAAAGCAGTGGCAGAATATTTTGGTTCAACTTATGGTGGTTTTTTAGGTGTGGCAAATTTATTCACAGGCGGCGCTTTTAAAAGATTATCGATTTTTTCTCTTGGTATTATGCCTTATATTAGTGCTTCAATTATTTTGCAATTATTAACTGCTGTTATTCCAGCACTTGAAAAATTGTCAAAAGAAGGAGAAGAAGGAAGAAAAAAAATAAATCAATATACAAGATATGGAACTGTTATTTTATCAATTATTCAGGCATTTGGTTTAAGTATGTGGATGCAAAATATGGGGCGTTATCAAGGCTCTGGTATTCCTGTTGTCCCACAGCCAGGAATTGGTTTTCAACTTATGACTGTACTTACATTGACAGCAGGAACAACTTTTATAATGTGGCTCGGCGAACAAATAACAGAGCGTGGTATAGGTAATGGTATTTCGTTAATTATTTTTATTGGTATAGTAGCAGCAGTGCCACAGGGCGTTATAGAAATCGTAACTGCTATGCGTTCTGAATCAATGACTTTATTTACTTTACTTATGATTTTAATTGCTACTTTTGTTGTCGTTGCACTTGTTGTTATTGTTCAGCAAGGCAAAAGAAAAATACCAGTTTCGTATGCAAAACAGGTTCGTGGAAGAAAAATGTTTGGCGGTCAAAATACTTTTCTTCCTTTAAAAGTTGATTACTCAGGTATTATTGCTGTGATTTTTGCTTCATCTATTTTAATGTTTCCACAAACTTTAGCACAATTTTTTTCCGGTGGTATTGCTGATACTTTTTTAGGCAAGGTTTCAGCATTTCTGGATAAGAATTCACCATATAATATTCATGCATTATTTCTATGGATTTTTCCAGGCTTCCCAGATAATCCACCATTAACAATTTTTAAGATATTTAATTTTTATAATTTACTTTTTGCTGCTCTTGTTATTTTCTTCTGTTATTTTTATACTGCAATTGCTTTTAATCCAAAAGATATTTCAGAAAATTTAAAAAAATTTGGTGGATTTATTCCAGGCAGAAGACCTGGTGCAAATACAGCAGAATTTATTGAAAGAGTAATGATTAGATTAACTCTTGCAGGTTCCATATTTGTTGTTTTTATCTGTGTTTTTCCTGATATTTTATCAGAACTTATTGGGAGAATACCCTCGACAGTTGATTATTTATTAGGTGGCACTTCACTATTGATTGTTGTCGGTGTTGCTCTTGATAC
>DAONJL010000101.1:0-3509 GCA_035405645.1 bacterium
AGTATTTATAATTGATAATATAAATGCGTGTAATTTAAAATGTTCAATTTGTGACCATAAAAATATGATAAAATACAGGAAAGTAGAAAAGTTGCCATTTGATTTATATATAAAAATAATTGATGAAATAGCAAAAGAAAATCCAAAAGCAAGAGTATGGGAAATATTTTTTGGTGACCCTTTTTTATGTAGTGATATGCCATTTCGAATAAAATATGCAAAAGATAAAGGATTAACTGATGTTGTATTAAATACAAATGGAGTATTAATGGATGTAGAAAAATCAAAACAACTGATAATAGCAGGGCTTGATGCAATGTATGTTGGAATTGATGCATACAAAGAAGAAACATATAATAAAATACGGGTAGGTGGCAATTTTAAAAGAGTGATAGAGAATGTTTTACAATATTCAGAATTAATAAAAAAATACGGAAATCCAGAAAAACAAAAAATATATGTTCAATATGTAGTAGATGAAATAAATCAGGATGAAGTAGAAGATTTTAAAAATTTTTGGATAAAGAATAAAATAAATGTAAAAATTCGACCAAAAGTAAGTTGGGCTGGTCTGGTTGAAGCAAAAAATTTAGTTGATAATTCACAATTAGAAATTCGAAAGCCGTGTTATTGGCTCATTCAAACAATGAATATATGTTCAAATGGCGAAGTATGTTTGTGTTCAGTAGATGTTCACTGTAAAGTAAAATGCGGCAATGTTCGTGAAAAAAGTATAAAAGAAATATGGTCTGGAAAATTAAAAGAGTATAGAAAAATGCATAGTGAAAATAGATATAACGAGTTACCAGAAATATGCAGGAATTGCAGAGATTGGCAGTCAACTTATGCGGAATTTGTTAATTGAAATATATGTGTGGAATATGCGGTTTTAGTGGTAAAGCCAAAAAAAAAATAATAAAAGAGATGACAACTGTTTTAACTCATCGGGGGCCAGATGATGAAGGATATTTTTCAAATGATAAAATAAATTTTGGATTTCGGCGATTAAGTATAATTGATATAGAAAGTGGCAAACAACCTATTCACAATGAAAATAAAAAAATTTGGGCAGTATTTAATGGTGAAATATATAATCATCTTGAATTAAGAAAAAACCTGCAAAAAAAAGGACATTATTTTTATACAGACCATTCTGATACAGAAGTAATAGTTCATCTCTATGAAGAATATGGTATAAATTTTCCGAATTATCTAAATGGAATGTTTGCAATAGCATTATGGGATGAAAATAAAGAAATATTATTTTTAATCAGAGATAGAATAGGTGTAAAACCATTATTTTATAGTGAAATTAATGGCAGAATAATTTTTGCTTCTGAAATAAAATCTATTTTAAAATTTCCAGAAGTAAAAAAAAATATAAACCTTGAAGCAATCTATCATTATTTTTCTTTTAAAAATATTCCAGCGCCATTAACTGCATTTGAAAACATTTATTCATTAATGCCAGGTGAAATTCTTGAATATTCAAATTCAAAAATTAATAAAGAAAAATATTGGAAAATCGATTTTTCTAATGAAATAGATGATGATGAAAAAAGCATTATTGAAACAATTAGCAAATTACTTGAAGATGCAGTTAAATTAAGAATGCAATGTGATGTTCCATTTGGCGCATATTTAAGCGGTGGTGTTGATTCAAGTTCGGTTGTTGCTATAATGTCACAATTTTCAACTAAACCAATAAAAACATTTAGTTTAGGTTATTCTGATGATTTTAAAAATAAACAATTAGATATTTTATCTGCAAGAAAATTATCAAAAATATTTAAAACAGAACATTATGAATATATTATGTCTTCTGATGAATTAATAGAAGATTTAGATAATGTTATTGAAGCATTCGACCAACCATTTTCAGGAACTATTTCAACATACTTTCTTTCAAAATTAATAAAAAAATATGTTAAAGTTGCTTTATCAGGTGATGGTTCTGATGAATTATTTGGTAGTTATTTATCACATCGAATAGCACAACCAATGAATGAATATATAGAAAAAAACAAATTATCAGAAAAGATAGAAAATTTTGAACTTATAAAAAAATTATATGATAAATCAGAAATAAAAAAAACAGATTGGCGTTATCATTTATTTACATTTACTGATTTTGAAAAGAAAAAATTATTAACAGAAATATTTAGTAAATTTTACACTAAATATTTAACATTAAATTTATTTAGAAAAAAATATAATGCTTGTTCTTCAAAATCACCATTAAATTTAATACTTGAATATGAATATAAAACACAATTTCCAGACCAGGTTTTAGCATTTGTAGATTTCCTTTCTATGGCACATTCTATTGAAGTTCGTTCACCATTTTTTGATTATCGATTAGTTGAATATGTTGCAAAAATTCCAGATAAATTAAAAATAAATAATAACATTGTTAAATATATACTAAAAAAAAGTGTAAAAAATTTAATACCAGAAGAAATAATAAATAGGTCAAAAGAAGGTTTTGTTTTACCAGTGTATCAATGGCTTGAGAATAAATATGAAAATTTTATTAGAGATATATTATCAGAAAAAAGACTAAAAAAACATAATTTTTTTAATCAAGATTATGTAAAAACATTATTAAATAATTTTTATATAAAGAAAAATAAAGAACCAGCGAAAATATGGATTTTAGTAAATTTTCAATTATGGTGGGAAAAATATTTTGGATAAAAAATTTATTGATTTAAAAACAAATTTAAAATATATAGAACAATATATAGAATTAAGAAATCAATATAGTGAATTGCTATTAACAAAAAAAGTAAATTATAAAGAAACTCTTGAATGGCTAAAAATTAAAGATATAGAAATATATGGAATTGTTGAAGATGATATATTAAAAGGAGTAATTATTTTATATATAAACAAAGGAAATGAACTAACTTTTTTTGTGAAAGAAAAACAAAAAGGATATGGAACAATATTATTAAAGTATATGGAAGAAATAGCAATAAAAAAAAATATAAAACAATTATATGCGTGGGTACTTGAAAAAAATATAATAGCATCAAAAGTATTTGAAAAAAACGGATATAAAGAAACTGGAACATCAATAAAAATTTTTGATGGTAAAAAATATAAAGGTTATATTTATAAAAAAAATTTATGAAAGATAAAATAAAAAAAGAAATTGAAAAATTAAAATCAAAATATATAAATTTTTTATCAGAGTTAGTTCGAATTCCATCAGTTTATGGTTCTGAACTCAAAGCACAAAATTATGTAAAAAAACAAATGTTAAAATTAGGATTAGAAGTAAAAGAATATTATTCAAGAGATGATAAAGAATCATTAAATATTGCTGGAATATTAAAAGGTAAAAATTCTTCAAAATATAAATCCTTAATTTTAAATGCACATTGTGATATTGCACCTGTTATTTATAATAAAAAGAAAGAGTTTTCAGGTAGAAACGAAAATGGCTTATTATTTGGAAGAGGTGCACAAGATGATAAAGCAGGAATAGCAATAATTTTAATGAT
>DAONJL010000102.1:0-3388 GCA_035405645.1 bacterium
AATTTCAAGATTACAAAATATTTTATTAAATACAATTCTACCTGAACTTAATAAATCAATAAATTCTATTGATACAATTTTTTATTATAATCCTTCATTTCAATTTAATATTACTTATGCAATGACACCTGACCCTTATGACCATGAAAGAGACCAAAAATCTTCTGATGCCATTCTTTATCAAATTGATAAACCTTCTCTTGATGCTTTAAAATCTATTCTTTATGCTTTAAAAGGCGTGATTTATTATATTTGTTCGTATGATTGGGATGTTAGTGATTATTCTGAAACATATTTTAAAACTATTCAAACAAAAGCAGCATTAATCAGTCAATACCCAGATTTAGGAAAATTAAAATCAACGAATTATATGGTGCAAAGTAGACAAGCATTTATCAGTGCATTAGAAAGTGCAAAAACAGCACTTCAAGTTGCAAAACAAATTAGAGATGCTGGTCTTGTAACATCTGAAAAATTATACAATTATGATGATTTTGATACAAAAGATTTTAATGACGCTGTTGCAAATATTGATACTGCTCTTTATTATATTCGGGATGGTAATCCTTTGCGTGGTGATGATAGATTTGACATTGATTTAGATGGTAATTATGAAACTGTTTATCCTGTTCGTTTCTTTACTAATCCTATTCAGGATTTTAAAGTCTTTTTACCTGATGTTCTTGATTATGATACTTTATCTGCTGTTTCTTTTTCTAAAAGTGCGCTTGATTTCCTTTTTGCTAATTTAACTGATACTGCATTTAATAAATATTTAAACTTTATAAATATTAAAAGTTGTGATGACCAATTTATGATATACGGCACCCAAAGATATACATCAGATATTGATAATGATAACATTGCTGATTTAACGATTTCATTAGAAGGTTCGTATATCAGAATTTCTGCTGCTAGTGGTAAAAAAGTTGTCCTATTAAATACTCTTTTATTATCTTCTATTGATACAATAAATGTTAGTGATGGTAGTCAGCAAATTAATTTTAATACTCAATATGATTATTATATAAATGATTTTTCAAAAGCAAATATGTTGTTAATTGGTTTTCAAACTTCAAAAGGATTATATGCTGTATCGCAATTAATGTATATCATTTATCAATCTGAATATTTATCAGGAAAAATATTTACTTACATAAATGCAAGAGGTGAGAATAAATTCTGGAATATTCAGCGCACATCACAATTTGCTGTTTATGGTAGCAATGCTGATAGAAATTATTATTATGATTATGGCTTAAATCTAATTGAAGAAGGCGAAACATCACCTACAAATGTTGGCTGGCAATTTATAGGAAATTATACATTCACAGCTGATTCATATGAGATTCTTGTTTTACCTGATACAGCATATAAAAACTTTTTAATTGTGGCTTCTGGTAATAATTATGTATTCTTATCTCCAGAAATGCTATTAAATCAATCTAGTGGCTGGTGGTTAAGTTCTGGTTCTCTTTTATTAACAGGCAGTTATAAAAATAGCGGTCTGGAAATTATGTATAGTATTTTTGATGTTGAATATTATTATCGTAAAGATAATTATTATGGTTCATATTATTATGCAGACCCCAATTTATTTAATCAAAATGGTTTCTTTAAAACTTATAGAATTAATAGTATATTTGCAATAAATTATCAGGATGCTATGAGTGAATTGATGATTTATTTACTTAATCGTTCTGGTAGTGGCATATAAAATTTTGTTATCAATAAAACTTCGGTAGTATAACTTTTTATGCTACCGAAGTTTTTTATTTTAAAAATGCGCCTTTTCTTTTTATTATTTTTTTTCTCCTTTTTATTTTTAAAATTCTCTTTTGCATTTAATCCATTAAATATTTTACCAACTTCATTATCTGATTTACATAATAATGAATTTCAGTTAATTACAAAATTTGAAAATGTAAAAAATATAAATTTACTTAATCTAAATATTTCTTATAATTATAACAATTTTTTTAAGCAATCAAAAGATAGACAAAATGTAAATATAAATTTTACAGATAAAAAAATTGAGTTATTTATTAAACCTTTTAATAAAACATTGTATTTTACTTATAATGGCTTCGCTTCTAAATTTTTTAGTGATTTATCTTCTGATAAATATAATACAAATTTTAAAATCAAAAATAATAATTTTAATAATTTTGGTTTTGGCTTTTTTAATGATTATTGTAATTCACTCTTAATTAAAAATTTTGAAGACCATAAAAATTCATTTTCAAATTTTTTATCATCTGTTAATTATAAAGATTATTTCTCAATTATTTTTTTTAAAAATAATAATTTAAATAATTCTGAATTTTTTTTAAATTACAAACAAGAAAAATTAAATTTCAAAAGTGAATTTATTAATAAAAATAGTGGCTTAAAATCCATATTAAACATTAAATCATTTTGTAAATTAGATTATTTTTATAAAAAAGATTTTTTAAATGATGATATTAGTGAATTTGAAAAAAAGAATAAATTCAATACTTTGCTAAATGGTGAGAGTAAGAATTATATTTATAATTTTGAATTATTTTTACTCCAAAATTTTTCTGCTGGTTTTGAAAATTCAAAATTCAACAGCAACCTTTTTTCAAAATTATTTGAAAAAGAAAATGTCAATAATAAAATAATAAATTTTTTTATCAAAACATCAAAAGAACAAAATGGTATTTTTTTTAAATGGAATTATTCAAAATTTTATCTGCAAAATTTTTTTCTATTAACCATAAATAAATTAACTGCTTCTTCTTATGGTAGTGGTTATTTTGATGCTTCTTATTATATTGACTTTTTTTTAAATGTTATGGCAGGCGATAGAACTGGTTATTTTAATATCGATTATGAATGTAATAATGTAAAAATTGTATGGAATAAAACCGCGAAAAAATTTAGTTTTCAACCTATTTTTGATTTTTATGATTTTAGCAAATTTAGATTATTTTATGATTATTATGAACCATTATTAGGCGGTTTCATAATCAAAAAAAGAAAAACAGAAATAAAAGATTATGAAAAATTAATTTTCGTTGATTTAATTTGTAATGCAAATTATTTACTAAATAAACAAACTTCAATAAATTTACAAATCGCACAATTATTACCAATAATAATAAAAGAAAAAAAAATAAATACGAATAATCAACAACCACCAATAACATCAGCAACAACAGAATTTGCAGAAAATAAAATATATGGTGGATTTAGATTATTTATTGAAATTCAATATAAGATATAAAATTTAATTCATTTACAAAAAAAAATTTTTTTCGGTAAGTTCAGTCACATAATGGAACAAATAATTATCCATAAAAGAAAAATTTGGATTATAATTTTTAAATAAGTCATCAAGAATAATAGGACGGATATAAGCAAT
>DAONJL010000103.1:0-3347 GCA_035405645.1 bacterium
GATAATGCTACACCAGCAAATGAGACAATATCTTCAGAGTATTCATATTTAGTAAATGACCCAATTATTTCACCATCAGTATCAGGTAATAGAGTAACATTTTATTATTCAAATTCAACTAACCCGCAAAGTGTAACAATCAAAGGCAGCTGGAAAATAACCGAAGGTTCAAATGGAAATTATACTGGAATATATGATGCTGCCTGGGCTGGTGGTGCTGAAACGCCAATGGTATTAGACCAGATAAAAAATGTATGGAAAATAACAATTACTTTACCATATAATCAAACTTATGAATATGGTTTTATGGTAAATAATGTATGGACAAATGACCCATTAAATAATGAACACGCAACAAATGGAAATGATAAATTTACAATTCAAAGTGGCAATTTAATAAATGTTATTTTTACGCTTGATATGTCAGAGCAAGTACCATTTTCATCAGTTCAAATAGCAGGCGATAAATTTAGTCCTGCCTGGTCATTGACAGCAAATCCAATGGTATTAGTAGATGAAATTAAAAAGATATATCGAGTATCAATAAATTTATATGAAGGGACAGTATTACAATATAAATTTGTTAAAGATGGGACGAGTTGGGAAAATAATTTTCAAACAACATCTGGTAATAGAGAAATAACAATAATAAATCAAGAAGCAAATAAGATGTATGTATCACATAAATTTAATATTGCTGGCGATGCTCGTCCAGCTGCACCAATTAATTTAAATTCAATAGCACAATCAAATTCAATAAAATTAAGTTGGTCAGCAGTTAGTGATTTTGATTTAAAAGGATATAATGTTTATATAAAACAAGGTAATAGTCAAAACTATAATAAAATAGCAGATAAAATAACAACAACAGAATTTACAGCGACTAATTTAACAAATGGTGAGACATATTATTTTATAGTTCGTTCTATAGATTTAGCAAATCAAGAAAGCAATCCATCAAATGAAGTATCAGCAATTCCAGGTGTAAATGCACCACCATCAGCACCACAAAATGTAAGAGCAATACCAGGAAATAATCAAGTAAATTTATATTGGAATGCAAATACAGAAGCAGATTTGGCTGGTTATAATGTATATAAAAGTTTAACATCAGGTTCAAATTATACAAAAGTAAATACAACCGTAATTACAACACCATATTATACAGTATTAAATTTACAAAACGGAATACGGTATTATTTCCGAGTAACAGCAATAGATATATACGATAGTGAAAGCGCATATTCTGCGGAAGTTGATACAATTCCAGCAAATGTTGATTTAACACCACCATTACCACCAAGAAATTTAACGGCAACCGCAGATATCGGAAAAATAATATTAAATTGGACAGCAAATACCGAAGATGATTTATATGTATATAAAATCTATAAGAGTTCTAATGGCGGGTCTTATTCATTATTGACTTCGGTTAATAAAACATATACATCATATACAGATACAAATGTAACATCAGGAAATACATACTGGTATAAAATAACAGCAACAGATACAGCATCACCAGCAAATGAAAGTGGCTTTTCGAATATAGTTTATGCAACAGTGCCATCAGGCTCAACAATAGAAGAGCGAATAATTGATGGTGATTTTCTTGATTGGAAAAAAGTTGATGTTCGTTGTTTAGATGAAGCAGAAGATAATGTATTAAAATGGGGCGATGAATACGATGCTTGTAATGATCTTGTTGCAGTGTATTCGCGTGAAGGTCAGTTAAATTACTATTTCAGAGTTGATTTATTTGATTTATATTATATGGCAGAAGAAAATTATTTAGATGTAGTAATTGCTATTGATTGTGATAATAATCAAAATAATGGAACAAACAATTTACCAAATTTTGTTAATGGTTATACAAATTTTAAATGGGATATAGCAATTGTATTAAAAAATACAACAACAGCAGATGTATGGACATCAAGTTGGACAAATTATCCAGCAATGTTTAAAGGTTCAGCATTTAGAGCAGACCTTGATTCAATTGAATTAGCAATTGATAAATCAATAATGTTAAATAATGGCTGGACACAAGGTGGAACATTTAAAATGATGGTTTATACAGTTCGCTCTGGCTCTGTGTCAGATTATACAACAGAATTTTATTCAAATTCAACAACTGGTACAGCAAAATATGCTGCAATCTTACATGCTAATCAATCATTAAATTTATCCAATCATGTAGCAGAATGGATACAGCGAAGTGATTCAACAGGATATTATCGAGCAATAGAAGCAATGGAAAAATACAATGTAAAAATGAATTTACATATTTCAGGTACATTATTAGCAGCAATGAAATGGACAAGACCAGATTTTATTACACGGATAAAAAATAATATACAATCAGGAAGAGCGTCAATAATAGGTGGAGTTTTTGCAGAACATATTATGCCATATTTTGAAGGTGAAGTAAATGCAAATTCTATAAAATTAAATGAAGAATTATTAATGAGTATATTTGATTTAACAACAAAGCCAAAAGTATTCTGGATACCTGAACGAGTAGTAAAAGGCACTACTTTTAGCGATATATTAAATAATGGTTATACAGCAACAGTTATTGACCAGATAACACATTTGAAATACTGGTTTGGCGAAACAAATGTAAATAAATTACATAAAATAAATGGTGTTTTCTGCTTTTTAATAAATGATGATGCAGATCAGAAAAAATTCTGGAATGAAGATAATGGTTTGCATAGAGAAACAAGAAAATTATTATTAAATAAAGCGATAGATACAGATCAGGAACAATTAGTTCTTGTATTCGATGATTGGGAAGCTTATGCAGGAAGGTCATTTACTTCTGTATTACCTAATGATAATGCAGATAATTGGGAGAAGACAGTGAAATGGCTGGCAAATCATCAATGGATAGAAACAGTATTATTAGATGAGATATTAACAAAGAATTGGAATGCAATAGATAAAGGCACAAATACAGGATTATCAATACAAACTTATGAATGGTTAAAACATGCTTCAGAAAACAGTTATGATAATTGGTATAATGGTTCATCATTAGAAGACAGTTTTAAAAATGCAGTGCCAGTTTTAACAGGTGATAGATATAGTAGTACAAAAACATTTTTACCAAATAACAAAAAATATGGCGATATAAATACACCAAATACGATTATTTATGATGTTTGGAATTATATAAAGAATTCGCCAGATAATGAATTAAAGAAAACAGCAGAATTAGCATTTCAAGCAATGATATATGAGACAGCATGGCATGATGAAGACAATGATAATTATGCAAAAAATCCAGATGGCAGCTGGAAATATCCTGATACTACATTTGATAAGATAAGTGATTGGGCATT
>DAONJL010000104.1:0-3289 GCA_035405645.1 bacterium
AATTATCACACATATCGAATTTCAATTTTAAAAAATTTAATTATTTAATTCACTTTCATGTTCAATCTTATTTAATACAGCAAAAAAAATTTCTAAGTATTGATTTTTGATTCTTTCTAAAATTACTCGTGATTTTTGTTTGTTGTATAAATGTGTTGTTTCATTTCTATCATAAAGCATATTAAGCAAAATCTCTTCATTTGTTATAAATTGAATCGCAAAAATCTCTTTAAAAACACTGCGTGGACTATTTGCAAAAATTCCTTCTTCTTCAAGTTTTAATTTTAATAATTTCCAAAAAAGTTCAAATGTAAATTCAAAACGCTGAATAACTCCATCAATTTCCAAATCTGTTGTTGCTTCTAATATACCATTTTTCAATGAATAAAGTGCATTTCTATAATCTTCTAAAACTTTATTTTTCTCTTTCATAAATCACAATACCATCTTTGCTTATTTCTTCTTTCAAATAATCAGGTAATTCATTATAATCATGAATATCAAATTTTAATAATGTTCTAATATTTTCATTTAATCTGTCTTTTATAACTGCAAGATTGCCACGAAAAATTATTGCTATATCAATATCAGAATACTGTCTGTTTTCATTCCTTGCTCTTGAACCATAAATTATTATTTTTTCTACATCAGCACAATTTTTTATTTGTTCAATAATTTCTTTTTTTATTTTTTCGTCAAGCATAAATAATTTATTAATTTACTTATTATACAATCATTTTCTTTTAATTTCTTTAAATATTATCTGTTCGTTAATTATCTAATAATTCTGATAATTTCAAATGCTTCAGCAAATTGAAGTCCTGCTGTTGCACCCCAACGTTTTGCAATAGAAATTAATGCTTCATCAGAACGAGGATGAGGGAATGTTCTTATTTCGCTATCATAAATTTTAAGTGCTTCTAATTTTTCATTAAAAGTTTCAGAAATGTCAATAAACAAATTTGGAGTAAATACTCCATTTATTTTTCCAAATGACCAATCTGTTGAAGATGGTATTTCAAATGAATATATTTCTTTTACTGTTGAATTCAGTATTGGCCTTGTTGCTGTTAATACTGCTTGAAAAGTTATTTGATGGTCAATATTCAAATCAGAATTTGAATGTGTAAAAATTATTTCTGGCTTTATTTTTAATAAATCATTTTCAATTTGTTTTACAATATCTAAAAAATCCACAGAATCAAAACGATTATCAGGCAATTGATATTGTTTTAATTCCTTTATACCAATTTTTTTCGCTACGATTTTACTTTTTTTTTGAATTTCTTTTATTAGTTTTTTTGGCGCTAAATGTCGTTTAAAATATCTTGATGTAATTCCTTCGCCAAGTATGATACAATTAATTTCATTATTAGCCGAATATTTTTTTATTGTGCCACCACATCCTAAAATCTCATCATCAGGATGAGCTGATATAATCAAAATTTTTTTATTTATCATTTTCTAAAAACCTCATTTTTATTTTTTAATTTAACACTTCACTTACTAACCATTTAAATGCTGGCACTATTTTTATTAATATTCCATCTATTTTTTCTTCAAATTCCTGTTCATAAGTAATTATATAACCTTTTTTTATATTAAAATATTTACAACCTTTTATTAAACCTTCGATTTCTCTCTCTTTATTTTTATCTGTTAATTCCCAGCAAATCTGGAATATATTAATTTGTTTATCTTTTTTTACTATAAAATCATACTCATATTCATTTGATAAATAATATATTTCATTTTCTTTTCTTAATAATTCTAAAAATATAATATTTTCTAATAATCTACCGTAATTTTCGGACACTATTTTTTTTGCTAATCCATTATCTACTAAATAAATTTTTTTTGGAAAATTTTGTCTTCTATAATGTGATTCATTAAATAATGGAATTTCAAATATTAACATACTATCAATAAAATATCGATAATATTTAAATAATGTATCTTTTGAAAATGAATAATTTATTTTATACTTTTTATATAATGCTGATATTGAAAATTTTTGTGAATAACTGCTAAATAAATTATCACGAAGTATATCTATTATTGAAATATTTGAAATTTTGTATCGTTCAACTAAATCTTTAAAAAACATTGCATCAAGATATTCTTTCAAAACTTTTTGTTTTTGATATTTTGTCTCAAATAAAGCAACCTCTGGAAAACCTCCAAATTCTAAGTATTCTTTAAATGAATTTTTTATTAAAACTTTTTGGCGGTTATATAAATTAACTTTTGTTAATTCAATTCCTTTAATTAATAAATATTCAGCAAAAGAAAGTGGATATATTTGATAACTAATAGCTCTGCCTCTTAATGCTGTATGTATTTCATAGGGCATCATTTTTGATGATGAACCAGTAACTATTACATTTATATTTTCTTTTTCAACTGCTCTACGAACATATTTTTCCCATCCTTCAATGTTCTGAATTTCATCTAATAAAAAAAATATATTTTTACTTTTTATTAAATGCGGGTTTAATTCAAAAAAAGCTTCCTGTAATTTTTGAAAATCTTCTAATTCAAAATTAACTAATCTTTCATCTGCAAAGTCTATATATAATGCATTGTTTTTATTTTTTAAAAAAATATCATAAAGAATAAAAGTCTTACCACTTCGACGCGGTCCATATAATATACATACTTTTCTTTTATAAAAATCTGATAAATTAATTTGACGGCTTATTATTTCTGGTAATTCATTTATATAATTTTGATTGCTTATTATTATTTCTTTTAATAACTCAGTTGATATCATTTAATTATTGTCCTTATTTTAAGACCTAAATTTTAAATAAGTATCCTTTTTAAAAGGATGCTTTTATCTATAAATTTTCTTCAATTCTTAAAAATATTTCTATTAAATTTTCTTTACCAGGAATATTAGCAAATTCTTTTAACCAGTTTATTATATATTTTCTATCAATTTTTTCTTTATTATTTATAATCATCAAAATTCTAATATCTTCAATATCCCGCGGTCTTCCTGAAAAAATTTTGTGAATAATTACATCTTCAATCGCTGCTATTTTTATTTTTATATTATCTAATGATACTTCTTTTGCTCTTGAAATTGCTTTGCGTTCATATTCAAAAAAAGAAAAAATAAAATCGATTCTAATTTTATTTTCATTATCAAAACAAGGTAATACATAAGTTTTTTCTACAAATTCCTCTATTTTTTTTGGTAAAGGTAAAATATTATTTTTATTACATATCTTAATTATTTTATTTAACTCAGAAATATCTATACCAAGTGTAATATCAATATCTT
>DAONJL010000105.1:0-3057 GCA_035405645.1 bacterium
AATAATAATTGTATCTCCCACATACTACCGCCCACTGTGTCCCATACCTTTTCTATCTCTTCTTCTCTCAATCTATATTCCTTTATCTTGCTATACTTCTCTATATCTCGCAACCATTCATAAACATCTTCTTTCCTTAAATAATCTACTTCATAAAAATCGCTCGTCTTTTTTAACTTGCTCTCATTATACACCTGGTCGATAAAATACCCATCTGATGATGAAATTATTATATGCGCTAAATGACTTTCTTTTGTCATCGCTACAAAAAAATTAAGTAACTCCTGTATTAATAATCTCTGACTATTTATATATATTTCTCTCAATGCCTGTAATTCATCGATTATTATTATTGGTTTTATCTCTTTTTTTACTATCTTTTGTAATTCTGTTTTCATTATTACAAATGGGTCTAACTTCTTTTCTTCCAAGCCTTTCATCGCTTCTACTTCTAATTTGAATACTCCTAAATTATATTTTCGTCTTTCTTTTATTCCTTCTTTCCCTTTATTATAATCAATCTCAAAAAACGCTTTTAAAAAATCTGTATAATTCCCTAAATATACTTCGCGTAAATTTAAAAACTTCACATCTATTTTTTGCCTTTTCTTTAAATCTTCTAAAAAATGATATAATAATGTCGTTTTCCCACTTGATTTCGGCCCGTGTAAAAATAATATTTCTGTTGGTTTTTTATTTATATACAAATTTAAATAATCTAATTCTTCTTTGCGATTTATAAATGCTACATCCTGTCGATACTCAATTTGTTTTCTCATATTTTGAACCTCACTTACTAAATATAGTTTATCCTTTAAAATACAATCATAAAACCAGCCTGATGGATAAATTTATTTAATGCTAAATTATTTTTTAACCTAACTTCTAAAACCTTTATAAATTGTATTTGCTTCGATATTCTTAATTACTACTGCACCTGCGCCTATTATTGTATTATCACCAATTTCTATTTTATTACTTATAACGCAACCTATCCCTAAAAATACTGCTTCACCAACTGTTATGTTTCCTGCCATAATTACGCCAGGACAAATGTGTGAATGAGAACCTATCTTACAATCATGGTCAATTGTTGAATTTGGATAAATAATCACATTATCTCCAATTTCCACATTTATTGCAATAGAAACATTCTTCATTATTAAAATATTTCTTCCTAATTTTACACTTCTCGAAAGTCTCGCAGAAGGGTCAATTAAATTTATGCCCTCAAAATTTTTTGCAACCATATTATTATATATCTTTCTACGAATATTATTACTTTTATCTGTTCCGACGCAATTTAATGCATACTTGACTTTCCCTGAAAATTTTTCTAATGCTTCGTCATTCCCTAAATATTCGTAATTCGTAATTTCTTCGGATTTTTCAAGTGCGACATAACCGATAATTTTATATTCATCTGAATAAAATTCTTCGAGCATATCAATGCCAATTCTTGCTAAACATCCACCACCAACAATAATTAAATCTTTCATTGTTTTTACATACCTCTTTAAATTTTTATAGTCAGTCGCTCAAAAAGAAATAGCGCATTATAACAAAACTTATTTTAACATATTTCTAAAAAAATAATAATTAAATTTTTAATTATTTTTCATAATTTTTTAATTGATTTAATAATAGAGATATATAAATTATCACTTATTTATGGTATAAATTATTGTTTTAAATAAAATTCTTTAAATTTTTTATTTACTTTATTTCTCTCAACTTCTTTATTTGAATTAGTAATTTTTTGGGCTATAACAAAATAATATTCATAATGATTTCCAAATAAATCATAAGTATAAGTATTAACTTCAATATTTGAAAATTTAGAAAATAATTTTTTCAACATACTCTTTTTTTCAAAAAATCTAAGTTTTAAACCCCTTTCAGTTTTAGCAGGATGTTTATTACTCCATTCAATTAATGTAGGAGAAATTTTATTTGAATAATTTTTTATCCAAAAATGATTTTTTCCATAAAATGAAATATAAATAAATCCATATTCTTTTAACACTCTCCAAATTTCTTCAATAATCACTTCTAAATTAATATTATAATAAATAGCTTGCAAACTAATAATTAAATCAAAAAAATTATCAGGAAAATTTAATTTCGGCGGTGTGAATAATGAAAGTTTAAATTTATTATTTATTTTCAATGCATGATTAATAGCTGTTTTAGAAACTTCTATTCCATAAGTATCATAACCTTTATCTGCCAGCATTTCAAGATTTCGTCCTGAACCAAAACCAATATCCAATACTTTACTTTCAGGAGGTTGTTTAATTATTGAAACCCATCTTACAAGCAATTCATGTGGATATCTTGTATGAATGTTATGTTTAGCTAAATTTTGATGTAACTTTTCCCACCGAATACTATTTAATTTCTGAATCATCTTTATATTCATAATTTCCTCCAATTTACTTATAAAAATAATTTATTTTTCCTGTTCCCAAATTGGTTCAATTAATTCCCACTCACCATTTGAATTTTTACGCCACATATTTCCTCTAAAAGAATTTGCAACTCGCCAAAATTCATCAACAGTAATTTCAATGTCACGACAAAATTGTTCTATATAACGCGGATGACATTTACCATCATATTTTCTAACAAGTTCTATTCCTTCTTCTCTTGTTATTCTGCCTTCTCTTATATCATAGCAGGCTTCATCTGTTGCATAACCAAAGCCAAACTTAATATATTTTAATAATTGATTAACAATTACTGTATCATCATCTACTGCGGTATATCTTCTATATCTTCCGATCTCTTCTAAAGGCTCTGTTCTACCTTTAAAACCTCTTTTTATAGCAAATTCTGCATTTCTAACAGCAGAATACTCTTTAACATAATAACCTAAATATATTGATTTTAAATTTTTAATTTTTAATTCTTCTCTTGAGGGATGTTGATACCAATACAAATCATCAAGCGTTATATCATCATACAACCAATCAGATGCATTACCACCTTGAACAGTATGTCCATCAGCATTACAGGAAGCATCACCACCAAAATCTTGTTCACCAGGTCTAAAAT
>DAONJL010000106.1:0-3041 GCA_035405645.1 bacterium
GAAATTGATATTAGACCTAATCCTTATGAATTTTTCCTGTATTATGATATTTAATAAAATATAAAAATAGGTATAGTTACAATTTTTAGAATATTATAATTAGATTAGTAAAAAAATAATTACAAATGGAAATGTAAAAAAAATTAAAAATAATTTATGAAAAAAATTTTATTATTATTTTTAATATCATTTTATTTATTTATCTCATTTAATTGTATGGCAGATAATAAAATTAAAGTTGAAATAAAAAATATTAGTAAACCAATTTTATTTATTATTCCGCCTGATAATTTTCGTGATGAAGAATTATTTGAAACCAAAAAAATAATTGAAAATGCGGGCTATAAAATTCAAATATCTTCAACAAAAACAGACACACTATACGGTATGCTGGGGGGTAGTATCGAAAATCAATTAAATATTGAAAATGTTCTGGAAAATGATTATTCTGCACTCGTTTTAATTGGTGGCAGTGGTACTGTAAAAATTTTTAATAATCAAACAATTCATAAAATAATAAATGCCTTCAATAAAAACAAAAAAATAATAGGTGCAATTTGTT
Organism: bacterium; assembly: GCA_035405645.1. GTDB lineage: Bacteria > JAGOBX01 > JAGOBX01 > DAONJL01 > DAONJL01 > DAONJL01. Next base: position 563 of record DAONJL010000106.1, read on the forward strand.
TAGCTCCTTCTATTCTTGCAAGAACAGGTATTTTAACAAATAAAAATGCAACTGTATATGAATCAGAAAAAGAAACATTTAAAAAATATAATGTAAAATACCAGAATAAAAATGTTGTAATTGATGACAATATAATTACTTCACCTGGTCCTTTTGCAGTTCAAGATTTTGCTAATACACTCGTAAAAAAAATTAGCAAGTATTTTCGAGAAGATTATTTTAATAAAAATGATAATAATGAATATAAAGAATTGCGTATAAAAATGGTTGACTTGCAATTAAAAGGAAGAGATATAAATGATGAAAAAGTATTAAACATAATGCGATATTTACCAAGACATTTGTTTATTCCAGAAGCAGAACAAAAATTTGGTTATATTGATAGTCCAGTTTCAATTGGTTATGGTCAAACAATTTCACAACCTTATATTGTTGCTTTTATGACGCAGGCATTAAAATTAAAAGGTGATGAAAAAGTTTTAGAAATAGGCACTGGCTCTGGTTATCAAGCAGCAGTTCTTGCTGAACTTGCTAAAGAAGTTTATACAATTGAAATTATACCAGAATTAGGTAATCGCGCAGAAGATCTTCTATTAAATAAAATGCACTATAAAAATATAAAAGTAAAAATTGGTGATGGTTATAAAGGGTGGATTGAATATGCGCCGTTTGATGCTATTATTGTTACTGCTGCACCAGACCATATACCTGAACCGCTTATTGAACAATTAAGTTTAAATAATGGCAAAATGATTATTCCTGTTGGTGATTTTTATCAAGAATTAATTCTTCTTACAAAAACAAAAACTGGTATTAAAAAAGAAAATCTATTACCTGTCAGATTTGTTCCTATGACTGGCGAAGCACAAAAAAAGAAATAATTTATGCAACAAAAAATTTTATATCTTAATTTTTCAAATGGTTTTGGCGGGCTTGAAATTTTTTCTTTCAATCTCTTTAACTGGCTTAATCAAAAATACGATATTTTTTTCTTTCTGCAAAAAGATTCGCCTTTACATAAAAAATTATTGAATTATAAAAATGTTTTTCCCCTTGATACTTTTAGATATTTTGATTTTGAAACAATTATTAAAATTCATAATTTTGTAAAAAAAGAAAAAATAAAAATTATTCATACTTTCAAATCATCTGATATCTGGCTTGCTGTATTTGCAACAAAAATCTTAAAAATAAAAGGAATTAAAATTATTCATCATTTACAAATGTTACCAACCCATAAGCGAAAAGATTTATTTCATATTTTTTTATATAAGCATTTAGATAAAATAATTACAATATCAGAACAGATGTGTGAGCGTGTTCGCTCTTTCTGGCCTGTAAAAAAAGAAATAGTTGAAACTGTTTATTATGGCATTGATTTAAATAAATTTGATTATACCAAATTTAATCAAAAAGAAGTAAGAAAAAAATATTCTATACCAGAAAATAAAATTGTGTTAGGAATAATTGGACAAATATGTTATGGCAAAGGGCAGTTTATTGTTTTAAAAGCAATTAACGAATTATTAAAAAAAAGAAATGATATTTTTTTAATCATTGGTGGACAACCTCCAAAAGGTGATGAACAATATTTAGATGAATTAAAATATTTTATTAAAACACAACAATTAGAAGATAAGGTATTATTTACTGGTTTTTGTGATAATGTGCCTGAATTATTGGCTGCTCTTGATATTTTTATTCTTGGTAGCAAAGAAGAAAGTTTTGGATTAGTTGTAATCGAAGCAATGGCAATGGGCAAAATAACAATAGGAACAAATGCTGGTGGTGTCCCTGAAATTATTATACATAATCAAAATGGTTTTTTATATGAATCATTTAATATTGAAGAACTTACTTCATTATTAGAATATGTTTTAAATATGTCTGCAGAAGAAAAAGAAAAAATAATTATAAACGCAATAAAAACAATAAAAAATAAATTTTCACTATCTATATTTTTAGAAAAAATTGAAAAAATTTATAACAACTTTATTGACTAAATATAAGATAAAGATTTATAATAATCAAAATTTATATGATAAAAAATAATTATTTTTATTTTATAAGTTTTTGCTTATTTATTTTATCAGGATTTTGCTGTAATAAAGTTGCTGATACAAATAATGAAAATATATCAAAAATAAAAATAATGCAATTTAATGTAGATGAAAAATATATAAATGAGCAAATAAAAATAGAAGAAATAAACATATATTTTTCAGCACCAAAAAATTTAATTTTGATGGATACTGTTTCCTTTAACAAAATTCAATCCGATTTAGAAAAAAAAGTAAATATTCTTCCTAATACATATAAATTAAATTTATTAAATATTTTTTACGATGAGAAAATATCTTTTTTTTGCATTATCTCAAAAATAATGACTGAAAATTTTGATGAAATAAAGAAAATATTTAATGAAAATAATAAATTAAAAAGTGATGAATTTATTTATAATGATTTTAAAGTATTTCAA
>DAONJL010000107.1:0-2979 GCA_035405645.1 bacterium
ATAATATTTATTTTTTCTGAATTAGTAAAAAATTTTTCTGTTTTTTTAATGCAAGAAATAATATAATTTCGAAATTTATCATCTGAAATTTTTATTGATTTTAATTTATTTTTAATTAATTCTAATATTCCATTTATTATTTTTTCTTCTATTTTTAATTTATAAAAATTCTTTTCTTTTTCAAATTGTGTTTTTATTTTTTCTGTTATCTTTTTTATTTCATTTTCTGCTTCATAAAATTTTTCTTCTTCTATTCTTTTTAGTTTATTTTCAAGAGATTGAAACTCAAATTTTTTATAACGTTCGGCAGATAAAATTATCTTTTCTGCTTCTTTTTTACTATCTTCTAAAATATTATTAATTATTTCATAACTCATACATTAAAACCTATCGTTTCTTTTATTATATCAGAAATTTTCTTTACTTCTTCCTTTTTATCGTATATTCCAGGCAATGTAAAAATAATAGGTATATGATGATGTTTTCTAAAATTATAAATATCATCTTTTATTGCTCGGGCTATTTGTTCAGTAATTAAAATACATCCTATATCTTCTCTTTTAGTTATTTCATTAAATACACTTTTTATATCATCTTCTTTTGAAATTTCAATATGTTCAAAACCAATTAATTTAAAACCTTTACCTGTATATTTATCACCAATTATACAAAATTTCATTTTTCTATTTTTATAATTTATTTATAATTAAAACAGCGACAATTAAACCATAAATTGCAATACCTTCTGCAAGCCCGATAAAAATAAGGAATTTACCAAATAATTCTTCTTTTTCTGCCATAGCACCAATTGATGCAGCACCAATCGAAGAAACTGCAAATGCAGCAGCAATACAGCTAACAGAAATAGATATTGCTGCACCAATTAAACCCAATCCTAATCCAATTGTATCTTTTTTTGTGTTATCAATAATTTGTGTATCTTCTGCTGGTAATGCTAATGATGTAATTATTAAAATAATAAAAATGCCTAATATTAATTTAATTTTCATTATCGCCCTCCTAATATAATTATTAATTTCCGAGAATTATAATCAAATTTAAATAAAAGTCAAGAACTTAAATTATACCTGTTAAATAAATTTTAAAAGTTAACTATACCCATATTTTTGCTCAAAAGTTTGATATGAATAAATGGCAGATTTTTTTGCCAAGAGCTTTTTTTATTTTTTTTATTTCACTTAAAACATTGTTATTTATCGTATTTCGAAAGTTTTATTTAAATTTTTTATGAATAATGAATGTTTTAATATTTTACTTTTAAATTTCTAATACTATATGAATAATAAAATATCAGTCCTTTTGATTTTGCATATTCTTCTGTTGCCACGGCGTGGTGACATTTTGTGTTACTATTACTGGTAGTATGTTTTTATATTCTTCTTTAAATGGTGCTATTCTACTCATTATAAATTCATCTATCTTTTTTAATGATATTTTTGATTTCACTTCTCCTATTATTATATATTCTACTTCTTTTTTTACCTTTACCAAATATATTTACTTCTTCCTTTTTTCCATTTTTATTTGTTAAATATAATCTTTTTAATTCGCCAATACTTCAATATTATAATCTCTTTTTAATAAAAATGGTAAATATACAAGCGTTTCATCTTCTAACATATATTCAACACAACTTGCTAATTTACCAACTTCATGAGTTAAATTCGTTACTTTTATTGATAACTCTGCTATTTGTTTTTCTGCATTTTTTTGTGCCTCTACTAATTCTTCTACTCTTTGTTCTGTCCGTTTCTGAACTGCTGCTAATTTTCTTACTTCTTCTGTTAATTTATCTAATCTTTCTTCACTTTGTTTCTGAGCTTCAGCTAATTCTTTTACTATTTCTTTTAATTCATTAAATTCTTCTTTTCCTGCCATTCTATTTTGCTCTTCATATATTGTTATTATTATTTCATTTATAACTTTCATCATTTCTACTGCTATATCTTCATTAAATATATTTCTTAAATGATTATAAATTTTATAAGTATCTAATGGCATTCTTTTATCTATTTAATATTATACCTAAAAACTTCAATATATCAATTATAAAAAAATTTTTTGATAAATAAAATTTAATGGTAAATTCTGATGTATTAAATTTTTTTAATTTATACACTTCAATTTTAAAAATTTACTAATAAATTAATTTTATATTTTTATTGGTTCACATTTATATTGCATCTTAAATTGTTCTAAATAATCATCAATTGAAATTGATTTTGATAAAATTTTTAATATCAATTCTTTAATAATTTTTTCATTTGTTTCTTCATAGATTTTTTTTAAAATATTTATTTGTTCATTATCATCAATCGTATATACTAATAATGTTTTTAATAATAATGATAATTCATTTGTATTTGAAGAATTTGAAAGTTTATTAAATATTTGAGGTAAAATAATAGTAGTATCAAATTTTTGCAATGCTTCAACAGCAGAAAATTTTTGAAAATAATAAGTGTCATTAAAATTAAAAAAAATTTTTTCAATTATCGTAGTATCATCAGTCTTAATTTTTCCTATTGAAACCAATGCTGATTTTCTTACCATATCATTTTCATCATTTAATAAATCACATAATTTTTTAACTGTTTCATTATTAAATATTTTACCGGCTGAAATAGCAGAAATATTACGAACTGCTGGATATTTAGATGATAACAATGAATTTAATTTATTTATAAAAATAGAATCACCTATATCACCAGCAATTTCAATTGCAGTTAAATTTCCGGCAGAAATAGTATCGCTGATAAAATCATTTAATAGATTTGAAACTGGCTTACCAATTTTTTTTAATTGAATTTTTATCTCCCATAAAATTCTGCTGTTATCAGTATTTAATGCTTCAATTAAATAATAAATTATATTGCTATCATTTAATACTACTTCTTTTGTCCAATTTGAATATTGTTGGTTTTCATATAAAGGATTAATTAAATAAGATATTAATTC
>DAONJL010000108.1:0-2944 GCA_035405645.1 bacterium
TAATAGCATTAGGTAGATTTTCACCAATTTATTTTATTATTAAAAATATTTTTATTTTTAAAAAGTTTAGAGCAATAAGCCGTTTTGTTTTATTAGTTAATTTTTATCAAATTATTATCAGTGGCTATGGTTTATTATTTTTTTTACAATCATATAAAAAGAGAAAAATAAAGTTTTCGGTATTTAATTTATTCATATCTTTATTTCTCTTCCTGTTTTTGTTATTTGGATTAGTTGTTTATTTTCAAAAAGAATATATATTGCAAAAATCATTTATATACTTAAAAGAATTTTCCGAAGGAAAAGCGCCAGAATTTTTAAAGGCAATAGAAAAAGGAATTCGAACATATCCAATAGAATATTATTATGGAAAATTAAAAAGATATTTAAATACAGTTTCCAAACATTTAATTTTGCAGATGTGTTTAATAATTATTTTTTTTAAAATGTTTTATGTTTTTTATAAAAAAAATATTAAAATATTTTATTTACTTATTTTAATTTTTATTATTTATTTTTTGGACGCTTATTTTTTCTCTAAAAATTTTTTTGTTTTTATTAATAAAAATTTTTATTCTGAAAAACCTAAAACACTTGACAAATTATTGGATATAGTAAATATTGATAAAACAAAATCAATGTATTATAGATTTTTCAGTTTAAATCGTGGAATAATGCATTTACCATTTAAGTATTATTTTGGTTTTGCAAATGATTTATTAGTATTTGAACATTTAAAAAATTTTATATATAGAAATACAGGATTAAATTATAAACTTAATTTATTTTATGGAGAAGATACACTTGAATTCCGAAGATTATATCAAATGAAATCACTAATAAAAATTGGCTGGTTTAATTTACTTAAATTTTCTTCTACAAAATATATTTTTACTGATAGTTTGTTACCTGAAAGCCATTTTGAATTTAAAAATTGTGAAAATAATGTTTATTTTTATACATTTAAAAATCCATTACCTCATTTTTATTTTGCAAATAATTATCTGGTAATAAAAGATGAAAACGAGATTTTGAAAAAGTTAAATGACGAAAGTATAAATTTTGAAAACACAATAATAATAGAAGAAGAAGAGGAATTCAAATTCGGAGGTGAAATAAAAGGCAAGATAGAAAATTTAAAATACAGTGATAATGAAAAAGTTTTTTTTGTAAAATTAGATAAGCCAGCATTTTTTATTTTAACCGATTCATTTTTCCCAGCGTGGAATTGTTTTGTAAATAATAAAAAAACAAAAATCTATTTAACAAATTATTTATTTCAATCAGTTTATTTACCAGCAGGTGAACATAAAATTGAATTTATTTATAATGATGAATTTTTTAAGATAGGTAAATATATTTCATTTGTTTCGATTGTTATTATTATATTTATTTTAATAAAAAGAGAAGAAAAGTTATGAAAAAAATTTTAATAACAGGCAGCACTGGTTTATTAGGTAGAACTCTAATTTTTGAAAATAAAAAGTTTGAAATAATTGCAGGTTATTTTCCTGAAAATAATTATAGTACTTTAAAATATGTAAATAAAAAATATTTATTAGATATAAGAGATTTTAAAGAAATTTCAAGAATAATTGATAGTGAAAAAGTTGAAATAATAATACATTGTGCATTATTAGCAAATGTTGATTATGTCGAAAAACATCGCGAAGAAGCATATCAAACAAATTTTATCGGAACGAAAAATATAGTTGATTTATGTAAAGATCGAGAAATAAAATTCATACATATTTCAACAAATGCAATTTATGACGGAAGAAATCCGTTATATTCGGAAAATTCGCAGCGAAATCCGATTAATTATTACGGAAAATTAAAAGTTATGGAAGAAGATTATGTAATTGAGAATTTAGATGATTATGTAATAATTAGACCAATATTAATGTATGGTTGGAATGATTTAAATGAAAGAGAAAATCCGTTCACCTGGCAATTAAGAATGCAAAAAGAAAACAAAGAAATTTTTCTTGTTAATGATATTTATTCTAATCCGCTGTTAGTTAATGATTGTGCTAAAATTATTTTGAAAATTATAGAAATGAAATTAAATGGTATTTTTAATATTGCTGGTTCTGAGATAGTAAGTAGATATGAATTTGGATTAAAAATAGCAGAACAAACAAATTACGAAAAAAGTAGGATTAAACCAGTGCCAAATTCATATTTTAAAGAAATAGCACCAAGACCGAAAAATACTTCATTTGATATAACTAAAATTAAAACATTATTAAATTATATACCAGCAAATATTGAGACAGGTATAAAATTTTTATTATCTATAAAAGATAAATATGAAAAAAATTTTAATAACAGGTATTAATGGTTTTATTGGTAAAAATTTAGTTAATGTATTAAAGGATAATTATTATATTATTGGTTTAGATTTACATCAAGAATGTAAATTCCAAATAAAAAAATATTATCAAATAGATATAACAGATAAAGAAAAAGTATTAGATATAAATGAAGAAATAGATTTTGTGATTCATTTAGTTGCATTGACTGATCCGAATTTAGAAAGAAAAAAAATATATAATGTAAATGTTATAGGTACAAAAAATATATGTGAACTTTCAAAAAAAAATAATGTAAAAAAAATAATTTATTTAAGTACAGTTTCAGTTTATCCTGATAGTAAAATAAAAAAGATAACTGAAGAGACGAAAGAAAAACCTATAAATTATTATGGTGAGACAAAATTAGAAGCAGAAAAAATAATCAAACAAAGCGGAATAAATTGGGTGATATTACGCCCGACAAATATATTTGGAGTTGAGCGTGATGATTATAAAAGATACTTTGCAAGAATCAAAGAGCGTGGCAAAAAATTTGGAATTATATTTTATCGAAATCGGATAACTCATTTAGTTTATGTTAAAGATGTGGTGGAAGTAATTAAATTATGTTTGGAAAATAGCAAAAC
>DAONJL010000109.1:0-2940 GCA_035405645.1 bacterium
TGCGACCCTCAGATTAGAAGTCTGATGCTCTATCCAACTGAGCTACAGGCACGAACAATAATCGAATTGAAAAAAATTATTTCTCTTTATTTTCCTCTTCAACTAATGTAATCAAAGCAATTTGTGCAGCATCGCCACTTCGAAATCCTAATTTATAAATTCTTGTATATCCACCTTTTCTATTTATATATTTTGGTGCTATTTCGTCAAATATTTTTTTAATTACTTTATGGTTGTTTATTATTTTATATACTTCTCTTTTTGCAGCAACAGAATTATCCTTTTTTGCTCTTGTAATAATCTTTTCTATTCGTGGTCTTATTTCTTTTGCTTTTGCAACTGTTGTTTTTAATCTGCCATTATTTAAGAAAAAATATTTTATTAAATTTCGTAATAATAATTTTCTATGACCTACTGGTCTTCCAAATTGTCTATTCTTTTTTAAATGTTTCATATTTTATTTTCCTCCATTATCACTTGTTTAGCAAATAATCTATATTTGTCATTCCGAGTGTTAAACCATAACGTCCCAATTTTTCTTTTATTTCATTTAATGACTTCTTTCCAAAATTTTTTGTCTTTAATAAATCATTCTCTAAATGCAGTGCTAATTCACCTAATGTTTTTATCTTTATCTCTTTTAAACAATTACTTGCTCTAACTGATAATTCTAACTCTGTTATTGGTGTATTTAATATCTCTTTTAATTTCTTTTCTTCCGGTGAATAATCTTCTTCGTCTTCCTGAACACTTTCTTCATCAAAATTTATAAATCTATCAAGATGGTCTTTTAATATTTTAGCAGCATGCGCCAATGCATCGCGCGGTGAAATACTTCCATCAGTCCAAATTTCTAATAATAGTTTATCATGTGCGGTATCCTGTCCAACGCGAACATTATCAACTTTATAATTAACTCGTTTAACAGGTGAATAAATAGAATCAATAGCAATCATTCCTTCTGGCATATTTGGTAATATGTTTTCAGCAGCATCACGATAACCTCTACCAAGACCAACTTCCATTACAATATTTATATCGCCATCATTAAGAGTAAAAAGATATAATGATTTATCGTGAACAATCACATTACCATCAGTCTTTATATCTGCTGCTGTAATAACACGATTTTTCCCTTTTTCTTTTATTGTAATAATGCCTTTATCACCTTTTGCAATAGATAATGATAATTTCTTTATATTTAAAATAATATCAACTACATCTTCCTGAACACCTGGTATTGTAGCAAATTCATTATTAACGCCCTCTATTTTAATTCTTTCAACTGCTGCGCCAATTATTGATGATAATAATACTCTTCTTAATGCATGTCCGATTGTCTGACCAAAACCACGCTCATAAGGTTTAAATTCGTATTTTCCATATACTTCATTTTCCTCTAATACTTCAATTTCTTGTTTCGTCTCTATGCCTTTTGTAATAAATCTTTTTTCAACCATATTTTCCTCCAACTATTTTTTATTTTGAATAAAGCTCAACAATTAATTGCTCATTAACTGGCACATCAATTTCTTCGCGTGTTGGTTCCCGTAAAATTTTGACTGATAAAGTCTCATAATTAACATCAAGCCAATCTTTATGTCCTCGTTGTTTAGCGATTTCTACAGATTCTTTTAAATTCTTATTTTCTTTAAATTTTTCATTAATTGAAATAATATCACCTACACTACAAATATAATTTGGCACATTAACTTTTTTGCCATTCACAAGAACTTTACTATGTAAAACAATCTGTCTTGCTGATTTACGTGATGGCATAAAACCAGCACGATAAATTATATTATCTAATCTGAGTTCAAGAGTTAATAATAAATTAAAACCGGTCATACCTTTCTTTTTAGCAGCATTTTTAAAATATCTTCTAAATTGTCTTTCCAGCACTCCATAAATATATCTTAATTTTTGTTTTTCACGTAGTTGTAATCCATAATCTGATAATTTACCTGCTTTTGCATGCATACCAGGTGGAGTTTTTCTTTTTTCAAATCCACATTTTGCTGTGTAACAACGTTCGCCTTTTAAATATAATTTTACTCCATAGCGTCTACATCGTTTACAATCAGATTCTAAATATTTTGCCATATTTTATTTTACACCTTCCTAAATATTTTATATTTTATATTTTATACTCTTCTTCTTTTTCTTGGTCTGCAACCATTATGTGGGATAGAAGTTAAATCTTTTATATGCTCTATTTCAAAACCAAGTGCTTGAAATGTTCTTACTGCTGCTTCTCTACCTGCGCCTGGCCCTTTTACAAATATTTTTAACTTTTTCATTCCAAGTGAAAGAACTTCTTTTCCTGCTTTTTCTGCTGCTAATTGTGCGGCATAAGCAGTTCCTTTTCTCGAACCTTTAAATCCAATATTTCCACCTGAACTCCAACTTAATGTTTTACCCTGTTCATCTGTAATAGTTATTATTGTATTATTAAAAGTTGAATTAACAAATACTATGCCACTAATCGGAACACTCTTTTTTTTCTTTTTAACCCTTGTTACTTTTTTTTCTGCCACCAGTTTTTATCCTCCTTTAATTAACTATGCTTTATTCTTTTTTCTTGCCACCTATTCTTGAACGTTTACCGCGTCTTGTGCGTGCATTTGAATGTGTTCGTTGACCACGAACTGGTAATCCTCTTATATGCCTGATTCCTCTATAACACTGAATATCCATTAATCTTTTAATATTTCTTTGAACTTCTGCTCTTAATACTCCTTCAACTTTAAAATTTTTCTCTATTACATTTCTGATTCTTGTTAAATCATCTTCTGATAAATCTGCAACACGCACATCAGGATTTATATTTGCAATTTCACATATTTTTTTTGCTGTTGTTAAGCCAATACCATAAATATAACATAATGAATAAAGAACCTTTTTATTATTTGGTATATCAACACCAACTATTCTTGCCAA
>DAONJL010000110.1:0-2900 GCA_035405645.1 bacterium
TTTTAATAATATATTCTTAAGAAAAGGGTATACCATGTCTGTAAACTTCCCGAATTTTTAATTTTAATGGAAAAGAACAAGCAGATGATGGAACAGCAAAAATAGCAAAATTTTTTTATTGATAAAAAAATAGAATTTGGAATATTTCGATAATAATAATAAATTTGTCATTAATTATACACTAAAAAATTTTTTTAAAATTCACCATAAAAAAATAAAATAAAAAATCTTAAAAAATTTTTTTAATTTTTATATAATGTCTGATTACAAGTAAATGTATTTCGATTTTTCGAAAAATAGAAATGCCAGGATGCTGTCATATCATTTTTAAAACATCTACTTTCTTTTTATATTTTTCGGAATATTAATTTTTTCCTGTCTGTATAAAATAATATGAATTTTCCAATTATTATTTTGATTTTTAAAATTTTTACTATAATATGATTTGTATTTCATATACATAATTATTTTTTTGACCGTTTAAAATTTTTTAATTTTTTAATTTTAGAATTAGCATATTTATTATATTTTCATAATATTTTTTTATTCTTACTTTTAAGCAGTATTTAATGATTTTTTTAATAAATGTAAGTTGTTATTAAAAATGGATTAAAATATTTTTTAAAAAAAATTTAAGTTTTTTTAAATTTTGTCGAAAATAAATAATGAAAGCTATAGCTATTTTAAAATAGGTTTTGTCACATATATGGATGTATGTGATTTAAATTTAATCACTTATCAAGGAAGATAAAAAGTGATTAGGTTAACGCCATTAAGTTCTTATTTTAATTATCGAAATTTTAATAAAGCAAATTCTGTCGTTGCTAAATCAATTAAATCATTAGGCACTGGAATAAGAATTCAATGCGCTGCTGATGATGCAGCCGGAATGGCGATTTCCGCTAATATCAAATCTAAAATCCTATCATTAAAACAATCTATTAAAAATGTCCAGACAGGACAATCTATTTTACAAACAGCTGATGGGGGATATGAAGGATTACAGGGCTTGTTAAACAAGGCATTAAAGTTATGTTTGCAAGCAAAAAATCAGACACTTACTGCTGATGAGCGGCAGTATTTACAGGATGAATATTTGCAGGTTTTGCGTGAGATGAAGAATATTACTGATACCACAAAATTTGCTGATGAACTTATTTTTGGCGACCCAAATTATGCTTATTTTCCAATATCGCATACTTTAAATATTGAACCATATAAATCGCCAACAAGAAATACAGATACCGCTTCACGAATAATTGATGACCGCGGGACAGCCGTAACTTAAAGCAATGGCACAATTGAATACTATACATTGCCATCACCACTACCCCCTCCTGCCAATCCACAATATTTAAGTTATGATAATATTGGAACAACAGAAATTTATCAACCAGCTACTTCTACTACTACTATATCTGATGCTGATGTTGGTAAAACAGATACTATTAATACTAATCTTGGCAAAACTGATAATGTAATTACATTAGGAAAGACAGAACCTGTAATTAATGTTCAGGGTTATGACGATAGTATTGCTTCTTTAAAAACAAACGGTAATGTTGTGCAAGAATCTGATAAATTACGAGGTGTGACGCAAACAACAGGTTATGCAAATATAGATTATTGGAATAATCGTGTTGTTAATTTTGCTAATACTATTGAAGATTATGCTGGTAATAATACAAGTTTAGTTATTAAAGCAGAAAGTTCTGGAATGTATTTATCAAAAGGAACTCATTATGTCGTTAATCCTGATAAACAAAGTATTACATTATTGGATGAAGCATTTACTGTCGCAATGCAACATACTGATACATTGACAATTGAATATTGGGTAGAAGGTTCTCGAACAATAACAACAACAGAAAAATTTATAAATGGCACAGAAAAAGTTTATCTGAATTATAATGGAATAGATACATTATTAACAGCCGGTGTAAATTATACAACTTCAGAAAGCGGTGGTGCTGGCACTGGTTATGATACAATAACAATTTTAAATGAATATAGTGGAAATAATGGTTTAGCAGAAGGTAGTAGTGCTTATACATTTAGAATTACTTATGTTAAAGAAAATGGAAATGTTTTTAATTTAACAGAAACACCTGCTAATGATGGTGGTTCTTATAGTTCTGAAATTGTTAAATTAGATAGTGTAACTTTAACAAAAGATGTAGATTATACAATAGATTATTTGAGTAAAAAAATAACATTAACAGACCCAACAAAATTAAAAATAAATCCAACACAAATTGGCGGAACAACTGACCATTCTATTACTATTCAATATATTGATAATGATGAAGAAGATAATGATGATAATACAATTTTTGAATTTACACCAGGTTCATATATTTCTGATACAGTTAAAGTGAAAAAAGATAGTACTACATTAACAAGAGGTGCAAATGGATTTGATATAATTGGTGATAAAATAGTTTTGACTGGTTCAGAAAGATTAACTGGTAAAGGCGGCTGGAATTTCACTATTTCATATCTTGAAACAGAAGACTTGAATATGAATGGTGTGGCAGATGACCTTGAAATAAATTTTGAGGAAACACCAAAGGATTATTATCCAGCTGATAATTCACAAATTGGTTCTGAAGAATTTTATTATAATGGTGTTCTCAAAAGTTTTGCTGATAATTATTATACAGTTAATGCTGACCAACAATCAATTACTCTTGATTCAACAAAAGTTAAAGGTGGTGATACAATTCAATTAAAATATATTCGCGCAACTGATATTTTAGGAACAGGTTCACTAACAGTAAATGCAACAGAAGAATTTTTAAGAAATTCATTAGAAGTAAAATTAGGTGGAGTTACCGTTGATCCTTCAAAATATACAATTAATGGCGGTGATGGTATTAATACAGGTGATAGTATTACTT
>DAONJL010000111.1:0-2860 GCA_035405645.1 bacterium
AACTTACTGTGCAACCAAGAATAAATACACTTACTCCTACTGTATCTGGTGCTGCTGGTGCTATTGTATCTGCGTCCACACTCGTATCTATCATACTTAATCTATATGGTATATATTGCATATTATTAGCATAATTACCACTTATCATTTCTCTTATAATCGCTGAATCTGTCGTTTCTATACCACCACGGCACCAATAATTTCTTACAAATCTCAATGAATAACTTCCATTATAAATTCCTAAATTTTGTTTTGAAGGATTCGAACTCGTTATAATATTATTTTTTTCAAATATAACTGATGTTGAACTCTCGATAGAAAATGCATAATTATTATTATTCATTATTGTATTATTTATTATTTGGTTGGAATCTGAATTATAATAAATATAAATACCATTATCTCCATTATTCGAACTTATGTTATTTTTCAGTATATTATTATTACTCTGGAAATATATTGTAAAGCCTCTATTATTCTCTGAACTTATATTGTTTATTAAATTGTTATTACTACTACCTTCTAAATAAAAACCATTAGAACTATTATTTGAACTTATATTATTTATTAAACTATTATTTCTACTACTTTTTAAATAAAAACCATAATTATTATTATTTAATGCACTATTATCTGTTATATTATTTGTATCACTCGATTCAAAATAAAAGCCAGTATTATTATTTGAATTTGTATTACCTGTTATATTATTTGTGTAACTATATTTTATAAAAAATCCATAATAATTATTTGAACACACATTGTTTATAATATTACCATTCTTAAATGTATTAATTAAAATACCATTAGAATTATTTAAACTTTTATTATTTTGCAAATTAATATTATAATTTGTTTCAAAAACAAATCCACTGTGATTATCAAAACAAATGTTATTTGTTAATGTATTAGTATTGCTCGAAATAATGTGAAAACCATAAAAATTTTTCTCAACAAAACAATTTCGGATAATATTTGAATCAGAGAAATTTTCTAATAATATTCCTACACCATAAGACACTCCTCTACATAAATCAACCCAAACATTTTCAATCACTGAACTATCCACATTTTTAAAATATATTCCCTTATAACAATCTATAATCTGCAAATTACTTATAAATAAATTTGTTTGTGTATCAGCATAAATTCCATATAGTGTAGTAATACCTGAATCACCCGGTGGGTCAATTATTGTTGTCGCTGAATCCACTCCGATTAGCGAAATTCCATCTTTATCTATCACTACTGTTTCGCTATATATGCCTGCTGCTATATAAATAGTATCTCCTGCTGCTGCTCTACTTATCGCTTTTGTGATTGTCCTGAATGGATATGTCTCACTGCCTTCATAAGTATCAGAACCTGTGGTAGAAACATACCAGTTTGGCCCATTATATGATGGATAATCTTGAACTACTGCATTTACTGCATTACTTCTCGAATACCATGATTCATTAGAAAAGATTCTACCATTATTTATATGACTATCAAATGCTGTTATTTTATACACATAAGTTTCGCCTACTATTACATTTGTATCTGTATAACTCGTTGCACTCGCTGGCAATGTGTCTATCATATATGCATAAATATTATTCGTATCATTATTTATTACTTGCGTACTAGCCATTTTAAATATATGATATCCTGCTAATCCTGCTGAACCTGTGCCTGTATATGACGGCGTGCTCCAACTTAATGTTACTCTTAACGGTATCGATGTATCTATATTTATTGAAAATGAATCTGGCGCTATTGTATCCTGTGTTAAATCTGTATCTACTTCGCTAAATAAAAACGGTATGTAATATATTGAATCTATATTTGTCATTTTTGATGCAATCACACTACTATCTGTTGTGTACCAGTAATTATTTCGCACATTTATTACATAATTTGATGGATTAGGTGTATATACTCCTGAATCAGGATAATATGGTGATAAGATGATATTATTCTTTTCAAATACATTATTTGAATTCCAGGCATTATCATTTTTTATTGCATATCCTGCATTTGAATCTATTGTATTCTGTGCAAAATAATTATTTGAACCTTGTGGTAAATTAATAGTTCCATAAGTTTTACAATTATTATTACTTATTTTATTTCCTATTACTTTATTATTATTAGAACCTGAAGCAAAACTAAGTGCAGAAAATGCATCATCTCTTCCATTCACAATTATATTTTCTTTAATTGTATTATAACTTGAACTATTGCCAAGATATAATCCATAATAAAAAGCACTACTTGAATAATTACCTATTATTGTATTATAGTTTGAAAAACTTGTTAATTGAACAAAACTATAGCCTGGATTTATGCTTGTATTATATGAAATAGTATTATATTTTGCACTATACATATAAATTTCTCTACCACTATTATTTTCAAATTTACAGTTTGTTACTGTATTTGAATCTGAATAATTTAAATAAATGGTATAATGACTAATATGTGAACCTATATCAGTAAAATACACATTCTCAATTCTTGAATATATAACAGTGTCAAATTGTATTCCATAATATGCTGTTTTTATCTGTAAATTTTTTATTACTATTCCTGTTCTATTTGTTGCAGTTATTGCTTTGTATGCGCTATTTGTTTTATTATTAGGATTTATTATTGTAGCATTCGCGCCTGCTGAATCCGCTCCGATTATTGTTATATTATCTGTGTCTATTGTTATTGTCTCTGAATATGTGCCTGCTGCTATATAAATAGTATCTCCTGCTGCTGCTCTACTTATCGCTTTTGTGATTGTCCTGAATGGATATGTCTCACTGCCTTCATAAGTATCAGAACCTGTGGTAGAAACATACCAGTTTGGTCCAGAATAAGGGGATAATGT
>DAONJL010000112.1:0-2793 GCA_035405645.1 bacterium
GAATAAAGTAAATGGACAATTAAAATTTTTTCCTGTAAAATTAAATTATAAAAAATAAAAAAAAATTTGAAAAAAATAAAAAAAATAAAAAAAATATTTAAAAAAAAAAAAAAAAATAAGATAAAAATGAATAAAATAATTAAATTTTAAAGAGGAGGCATTTTATGAAGTTATTTTTTATTTTCATTGTGCTATTATTTTCGTTTCAATTATTAGCACAAAATTCAATTCCATATTTAAGCACGTACCCACTTGGAAAAGATTTTGAAGTTGCCGAAGAAAAAGAAGGACCAATTGGTTCACTATTAGTTCCAGCACCAGGGACAGGCAAAAAAGGAAATAAATCAATTGGAGTTGGTGCAAGTTTAATCAAATTTGATGGTGGCAAATTATATCAATATTCATTATCATTATCCTACACACCAGCAGATAAACTTGATTTAGTTTTTGCAATTCCACACATAAATTTAAAAATTAATAATGTTGGTTCAGAAAATATAACAGGTGATTTTTTCGCTGGTATTAAACATACTTTTTTAGAAAATGATTATAAAGCAGGTTTTTCAGTTGGTTTTGTTTTTCCAACAGGCGGAAATTTAGGTTTAGGCGATAATAATAAAATGGATATTATAGTAGATTTACCAATAGAGAGAAAATTTAATACAATTCAGGTTAATATGAATATAGGTTATATGATAACAGATAGAAATTCAATATATGAATTAGAAAGTTATAAATTTGGATTTGCATTAAGTAAAACATTAACAGAAAAAATAGGAGTATCAGCAGAAGTATCATATCAAAAACCAGAAGAAGGTTCGTCCTCAACAATATATGCATTTGGTCTAAAAAATCAGATAAATGAAAAAAACTCAATTAGTTGTATTATAGGTAAGGACTCACATAGTAATGGTTTAGATTTATTAGCAAGTTTAAGTTATTCCAGAAATTTTTAAATAATAAAAGGAGGTAAAAAATGAGAACAAATATTTTGTTAATTTTATTAGTTATATCGTGTTTTGCAATACAAATATTAGCAGAAGATATGAATGCAAAAATAATTTATTTAGAAGGAGAAGTAAAAATAATAAAAGCAGGACAGGAAGTAAAAGGTGAATTAAATTTAGTAGTGAATACAGGTGATAAAATAATAACAGGTGAAAAATCAGTTTGTGATTTAGAGTTTGCACCATTTACTTATGCGCGCGTAGGCGAAAATTCTGAGTTGACAATAAAAGAAGCAAGTGGAATGACGAAAAAAACAGTATTTGGTAAAAAAGAAGTAAAACAAATAAACTTAAATTTAGATAAAGGTGCAGTATTATCAAAATTAAAAAAAATTGATGCTGGTTATTTTAAAATTACAACACCTGTTGCAGTTGTTGGTGTAAGAGGCACTATTTTTAATACAATTCATTCATCAGCAGGAACAAATGTAAATGTATTTCAGGGCAATGTAATGGTGACAAATTTAATTACAGGTGCAATACAGGCAGTTAGTGCAGGACAGAGTTTTAACATTTCAGTAGAAGGTGGTAAAGCAAAAAGTGAAGCATTAGCACCACAGGATGTTGAGCAAGTAAAAGCAGCAACTGGTGTATCAAAAGCAGAAGTACAACAGGTTGTTCAACCACAGGTAAATGTAATAGAGCAAAGTGTAAATATAGTAGCACCAGTAATAATAGCACCTGAAATCATAAAAGAACCGCTAAAAACAACAAGTGGTAATGTAGTGATAAATTTTCATCAATAAAAAAATGGAGGGATTAATATGAAGTATTTAAAAAATTTTATTTTGATTGTTTCAGTGTTGATGTTATTGTTTTTTGCAATAAATTGTGGTTCAACAAATAAAACAAGTCAAACAGCCTTAAATTTAAAAGTCAAAGCACCAAAAATGTTTGGTAGTGGAACATATACAGCAATAGCAAACGCTTATGATGTGAGCGGTAATTTAATTTCAACAGCATCAACAACAATAACAAATTTTGCTGGTTCAATAACAATGGAAGTTCCAGCACAGGAAAATGTTTCTATTGTTGTATCAGTTTATTCTGGTGATAATCTTTTAATTCGAGGTAGTAAAAAGACAAATATTTTTGCTAATGAACCAAATGAAGTTGAAATTACATTAGGACAACATTCATTTAATGAAAATATTAGTGATACAGAAGTAAAATATATTGACTCAGTAAAAAGTTTTGGGAATTATACTTTAACATTGTGGAGTTATTATAAATATGATTCACAAAGTGAAAATGTTTATAAATATCTTTCAATATTTGATGAAAATAAAGGCATATTTACAGCACATTATAATTATGCTGTTGATACTCCGTATAGTTATAGGTCTGATGATATAACAACTGATACAGCGGGAAATATTTTTCTATTTAAAAATGTTAGTAACTATTATGATACAACTATTAAATTAAATGTTAATTTAATTAGACAGAATGCATCGACTACTACTATTCTTGATACAACATTAGCATTAGCGGCGCAATATGGAGCAATAAAAGTAATAAATGATTATAGTGGAAAAATTTATTTATTTGCAATTACATCAGATACAATTAATATCTATAATTTCTCATATTCTTCATCAGCAGCAACATTAACTTTTATAAGAAGTATAGAAAAATTTTCAAATGAAAGTAATTTTTATAATGTAAGTATTATAATTGACAAAAATAATCGATTACATATTGCATATCCTTTATTAAACAATAAGATAGCATGGCGTTATTCAGATAATTTAGGTGAGACATTTTCTGATTCACAATATTTTAG
>DAONJL010000113.1:0-2702 GCA_035405645.1 bacterium
TTTTTAATTTTACGTGGCACGCCAAATGCAATTTTAAATAAAATTAAAGTCTTTCAAAATTTACAATATCATATTTTCTTATTAATCCCAAATTGCCATCCAGTTGAAAATCCTGATAAATACATATCATCTCATAACTTAACAATTATTAAAACACCAACTTTTATGAAATTGAAAACATTTAATCCTGGCTTTTCTTTTTATAAAATTATCATTCTTCCTTTTTTTATTTATCAATCAATTAAACTTTCTCTTAATAATAATTTTGATTTTGTCTTCTGTTTAGAAGATGGCATTTTTTATGGTTTGATTTTAAAATTATTATTTAATAAAAAAATTATTTATCGTGTACATACTTTGCCTTCTAATTATCCAACTCATAATTTCATTCTTAAATACACTTTTAAATTTTTAGATTTTTTATTTTGTTCGTTTAGCGATGCTATTGCTGTTATAAATCATTTAGATGAATTAAAAATTAAAAATAGATATAATCAAAATGTATTTTTTATAAATGTTATTCCTGCTTTGAATGATGGAAAAAAGCAAATGAATAAAGAATTAAATCTATTTAATAAAAACAAATTTACAATCTTGTGGTATGGCAATACAGAAAAATATCAAAATTTTGATTTGTTTTTAAAACTAATTATTGAATTTCAAAATGATGATAATTTTTATTTTGTCGTTTGTTCTAATGATGAAATAAAAATAAATAATTTTAAAAATTTTACAATTTTAAAAATCGATGAAATAAATAATTTTGATGAATTATTTAATAATGTGGATTTATGTGTTAGTTTTAAAGATGATGATAATGGTTTTCCTTCACGATTAGTCGTATTTATTAAATATCATAAAGCAATTTTAGCTTCTGATACAAAAGTTCATCGAACTTATTTGAAGCATAATGTGAATGCTTATTTAGTGCCAAAAGAATTTGATAAAATTAAAGATGCCATAAAACATCTACATCAGTGTCCTGAAAAAATAAAAATGTTTGAAGATAAAATAAAAGATTTATATGTTAGAGAATTTAGTTTTGAAAAATATCAAATGAAATTTGAAAAATTAATTAAAAGCATAATGAACTAATTTTAGGTTAGTTTATAAATTTTTTAAGTGAGGTGTTAAAATGTTAGAAAAAGTTGATTTGTCAAAAAAAATTAGTAAGGAAGAATTTAAAAAAATTATTAATGAACTTGAATTAAAAATTGGCGAATTACAGCGTGAATCAAAAAACAAAAAAATACCAATTATTATTGTTTTTGAAGGTTGGGATGCTGCTGGTAAAGGCACTTTAATAAATAGATTAATTTTACCTCTCGACCCACGCGGCTTTAATGTTTACCCAACTTTGCCACCAAATGAAGAAGAAAAATTAAGACCATTTTTATGGAGTTTCTGGATTAAAACACCTGCAAAAGGTAGAATTACTATTTTTGATAGAAGTTGGTATAAACGAATGCTTTCTGATAAATCTGTTTCTTATGAAGATATTAAAGCATTTGAAAGACAATTAACTGATGATGGCACTGTTATCATTAAATTCTTTTTACATATAAGTAAAAAAGAACAAAAGAAAAGATTAAAAAAACTTGCTTCTGATCCTGCTACTGCCTGGCGCGTTACAAAACAAGATTGGAAAAATCATAAAAAATATAATAAGTTATTAAAAAAGATTGAAGAAATGATAGAAAAAACAGATACTGAAAATGCACCGTGGACTATTGTCGAAGCACATGACCAGCGTTTTGCTACTGTTAAAATTTTTAATACTGTTATTGAAGCGATTTCAAATAAAATTAATGCAAAAGAAAGAATAATCGAAGTAAAGGATAAAATCATAAAACCAGACCATCAAATAATTGAAGTTAAAACTCTTAATTCTTCTATTTTAGATAAAGTTGATTTATCCAAATCATTAACTGAGGAAGAATATAAAGAAAAATTAAAAGAATATCAGGAAAAAATAAGAGAATTAGAACATAAGATATATATAAAAAGAATTCCAATCATAATATTATTTGAGGGCTGGGACGCGGCTGGGAAAGGCGGTAATATTCGGCGTTTAACACAAAATATGGACCCACGTGGTTATGAAGTTATTCCTATTGCTGCTCCAAATGATATTGAAAAAGCACATCATTATTTATGGCGCTTCTGGATGGCTATTCCAAAAGCAGGACATATTGCTATTTTTGATAGAACCTGGTATGGTAGAGTATTAGTCGAACGAATAGAAGGTTTTTGTAAAGAAGAAGAGTGGAAACGCGCATATAAAGAAATAAATGAATTAGAAGCACACCTGACTAATTTCGGCGCTATTTTAGTTAAATGCTGGTTTCATATTGATAAAGATGAACAATTGCGAAGATTTCAAGAACGACAGAATACACCACATAAACAATGGAAAATTACTGATGAAGATTGGCGTAATAGAGAAAAATGGGATTTATATAAAGAAGCTGTCGATGAAATGTTATTTAGAACAAGCACTACTTATGCACCCTGGACTATAATTGAATCAAATAACAAATTATACGGCAGAATAAAAACATTAAAAACAATAATTAAAGCAGCAGAAAAAATATTATAATTACAACTTATTTAAGATGGCGATTAATAAAGAGAAATTAAATTTTTTACCTGATAAATCTGGTGTTTATCTTTTTAAAAATAAAGAAGGTAAAATAATTTAT
>DAONJL010000114.1:0-2641 GCA_035405645.1 bacterium
GGCGATTTTGCTGGAATAAAAGAGCATCTTGATTATATAAAAAGTTTAGGTTTTGATGCTATATGGATATCAAATCCAATGATAGGAACAGAACCAAATGGTTATGCACCTGCTTCTTATAATTTAATTGACCCAAAATTAGGAACAGTAGAAGAATTTCGTGATTTAGTAAATGCAATACATTCAAAAGGAATGTATATAATTGTTGATTGTGTAGCCAATCATTTTGCAAATTGGTTTAAAGACAATATCGGAAATTTAGAATATAAAGATTCAAATAAACAATATGGTGCAACATTTGGTGATGCAATAGGACCGAATGATTTTCATCCAGCATATAATATTAATGATTGGAATAATCAATGGGAAATCGAAACAAAAGAATTAGTTGGATTAGATGATTTAAAAACAGAAAATGATTATGTAAAACAATATGTAGCAACGAAATGGGCTAATTTTATAAAAGCATTTGATATTGATGGTTTTCGTGTTGATGCAATAAAACATATAAATGTAAATGAATGGGGATATTTCTGTAATATATGGCGACAAACAGCACAAAGTATAGGTAAAAATAATTTTTATATGTTTGGTGAAGCATATAGCGGTAGTCATGGTGCTGTTGGTTATTATACAGGTAATAAAGCAGGAAAAGGTAAATTAATGAATGGAATGATGGACTATGTATTTTATTTATCTGGAATGCCATGGAAGATATTTGATGACCAATGGAGTTTGAAAAATTGGATAGCTGGAATGAATACTTATGATTATGATATGGGCCAGGGCACTAACTGGAGTTTCGGTAATCTTAACTTACATTTTGTCGATAATCACGACCAACAACGATTTTTAGCATATCAGGATTGGGATAAAATGCTACCAGCACTTGCAGTTGTTTGTTTGATCGAAGGTGTTGGTGGTGTATATTACGGAAGTGAGCAATGTTTTAATACTCCAGGAAAAGATGGTCGCGGTGCATATCCTGCTATGTTTGCTCATCCATTTGAATTTGATAATGCAGTCGGCGATAATTTTAATATGTGTTATTGGATGTACAAAAAGATAGCGAAGATGCTGGCAGCACGCAGACAAATTG
This sequence comes from bacterium, assembly GCA_035405645.1. Taxonomy (GTDB): domain Bacteria; phylum JAGOBX01; class JAGOBX01; order DAONJL01; family DAONJL01; genus DAONJL01. Next base: position 1,100 of record DAONJL010000114.1, read on the forward strand.
GTGATGGATTAGGTTATGGAACAGAATTATTTGACCCACAAAATGGTATTTTCGCATTCAAGCGTGGACCAAATGCATTTATTGCTATAAATGGGACAAATGGCGAACGCACAGCAACTTATAATATTGGTTCTGGTAATTGGGTTAATTTGATAGATGGTTCGACATTTAACGGAAATGGGACAATACGGCTTGCAAAATATGATGTTGGGATCTGGGTAAAAGATGGAAGTTATCCACTCGAGCCAATAGTGGAATCTATAACACCAGCGCATGGCACAACAAATACATCAAATAATGTAATAATAACCTTTGACCAGAATATGGACCCAACTTCAACATTAGCAGCAGTATCAATCACACCAAATCCCGGCGGCACATGGTCATTAAATGGAAAAGTTTTAACATTATCAAATGCAAATTTCCAGCAGGATGTAATATATACAGTGAAAATAGCAAATACAGCAAAAGCATCAGCAACAGGCAAGCAAATGTATGGCGGATTTATATCACGATTTAAAGGAACAGCAACAGGACCAACATTTGTTTCGCCAGAAATAAATGGTAATGTAGTGACTTTTAATTATGTAAATAATGACCCGAATGTAACAGAAGTATATGTTCGTGGTTCTTGGATTAAATTATCAGGTTCAAATGGAGTTTATACCTGTCGTTATGCTTCGGATGCCGAAGGTGCTTGGAGCACATCAACACCAATGGTAAAAAGCGCCGGTCGATGGAAAGCAACAATAACATTTGAACCAAATAAATATTATGAATACAAATTTAATTATGGTTCGACATGGTTATCAGACCCATTAAATTCAAATGTAAATCCACAAAATAGTAATAATTCATATTTTACAACTGGCAATGCTTTATTTGTTGATAAAGAACCACCAGTATTTAGTGGATTACAGAGTTGTGTTGATGCACAGCAGGGCAATAAAATAAATTTAAGTTGGAACGCTGCAAGTGATACAACTTTACCAATTAGATATAATATTTATTATACTTCAGATTTATCAGAACAGCAGACAAAAAGTTATGTAAATAAACAACCAGCATTTATAACTACAAATACATCATATACAGTAACAGGCTTAACGAAAGGTGTTAGATATTATTTTATAGTTCGAGCAGAAGATGGCACGACAAATAATGGAGGACCAAATGGAGGTAATCAGGACACGAATTTGATAGAATTATCAGCAATACCAACAGGAGATATAATAGATAATGATACACCAGTAATTAGTTCTGTTTCACACTTACCAACTTCACCGACATCAGCAAATAAGGTAACTGTATCAGCAAATATAGTAGATTTAACCAGTGGAATAAAGAATGCCGTAATATATTGGACGACGAATAATTGGGTGACACAGAATTATGATACAATGATTTTTGTATCAGGAATAAAATATAGTATTGAGTTGCCAGCATATCAGGATGGTGTGACAGTAAAATATAAAATAAAGGCAGAAGATAATGCTACACCAGCAAATGAGACAATATCTTCAGAGTATTCATATTTAGTAA
>DAONJL010000115.1:0-2460 GCA_035405645.1 bacterium
TCTTTATTACTTTTTCAAAACAAGAATCAAGTAAGGCAACTTCACAATCATATAAAGATTTTATTATTACTGCATCTTCTGGTTTAAATTCAATACTACCTTTTGGTATCACTGACTGGCTCATAATCGTTTTTTTTATGCGTTCTTCCTGTTCTTTATTAATAAACATTGTATCAGAAAAAAATTTTGATAAATAAGATGTATCTTCAATGCAATTATAAGGTAAATGCGTATTTAAAAATTGGTAAAATAAAAAGAATGGTTGTTGTGAATTTTCTTTTTTATAATTTTCTAACCACTCCTCTGGTGATGATACAGAAACTTCTTCAAAACCTAAAAAAGAATGATTCTGATCGCCTTGCCATCCTGATAATCTCGGTATATGATAACCAAAATCTCGTAATATTTCAAGTGCAGTTTTCCATTTTGGATTTATATTTTTACCTCGTGTATTAACTCCATGCACTGGTGAATATAAACCTGTAAATAATGAAACAAGATTTTCATTAGTCCAGCCTGATGGATTTATCATTTTTTCAAATACTATACTTCGTTTTGCAAATTCTTCTAAAAATGGTGTTGTCTTTTTTTCATAACCATAAAGAGATAAATGCCTTTTATTTAAACTATCTGATGTTAAATATAATACATTGTATTTTTTGATTTTTAATTTCGGCTGTTTAAAAAAATAAAAAGAAAAAATAAAAGTTAAAATAAGAAATAAAATTATAAAAAATATTACTTGCTTTTTCATTTTTCCTCCATATTATTTTATTTCAAATGATAAAATAGTGACATCATCATAAAATTTTTTTTCTGGAGATAAATTTAAAGTATGTTCAATCACACCATCTAAAATTTTTTCTAATGAATTATTTATATTGTTTTTTAAATATGATTTTATTTGATCAATAGAACTTATATTTTCAATTAAACCATCTGTAAATATAAAAAATTTATCACCAGAAGATAAACTCTTTTCAAATAATTGATATTCAAAATCTTTTTTTATACCTAACATTAAATTTTTTTCTTCTATTTGTATTATTTCATTTTTATTTATAGAAAATAATAAAGGACATAAATGCCCTGCATTTGAGTATCTTATAATTTTCTTTTTTAAATCAACCAAACCAATAAAAGCAGTTGGATAATAATTGGATAATAATAAATTTATTAAATCATTATTTAAATTATTCATAATATGATTTGGCGTAACAATCAACGAACCTAAATAATAAAATATAGATTTAATCATCATAGTATAAAAAGCAGCTGGAATACCATGACCTGTTATATCAGTAATGATAAAAAGATAGTTATCTTTTGATAATTCAATAATATCAAAAAAATCACCACTGATTTTTTCATAAGGAATAAATTTTGAGTAAAATTTAATATTTTGAAAATTTAATAAATTTTCTTTTAATATTGATTTCTGTATTTTATTTGCTAACTCTAATTGTTCTTTTATTTCGTTATTTAATCTTTGTATTTCATCATAGTAATTTTTTAATTGAATATGTGCATTTATTCTACTCAATACTTCTTCTGCATTAAATGGTTTTGTAATATAATCAATTCCACCATTTTCAAATGCTTTTATTTTATCGTTTATTGATTCTAATGCTGAAATAAAAATTATTGGTATATCACGAATAATTTCTTTTGATTTTAAAATTTTTGCTACTTCAAAACCATTTATGCCGGGCATCATTATATCAAGTAAAATTAAATCTGGCATTATATCTGATATATTATCAATAACATCTTTTCCATTTGAAGCAAAATATAATTCATAATTTGTCCTATTTTTTAAAAATGTGGATAATACTAATCTGTTTTCTAAAACATCATCAACAATTAAAATTTTATTTTTTTTCATTTTGAATTTTTTCTTTTAAATTTTGTATTAAATCAAATAACTTTTGTTCATTCAATCTATCTGCTATTTGATATAAATCATTTTTGATCTTTTTAAAATATTCATGCTTTTCATCTAATAAAATTATTTCATTTGCTAATTTTTTAATTTTTGACGGACTGAATATTTTAATATTTTTTTCTAACTCATTAATGATTTCTATTAACTTTTCTTTTTGTGCTTCATTTAATTTTATTTCTATACATTGAATATTATCTTCTTTTTTTTCAGGTTTTTTACTTTGGACTAATAAAAAAACTTTATTAATTTTTTCTTGAATTTTATTTAAATCCAATGGTTTAGACATATAATCATCAAAACCATAAGAAATATATTTTTCAGCATCACCTTTTAATGCATGTGCTGTTAGTGCTATTGTATATATATTTTTATATTTTTCATTTGCTTTTAATTCTTTTATTGTTTGAACGCCATCCATTATTGGCATCTGAATATCAAGAAAAATTAAATCATATTCTTTTTTTTCTAATAATTCTAATACCTGTTTTCCATTTTCAGCCAAATCCGCTTCTTCA
>DAONJL010000116.1:0-2431 GCA_035405645.1 bacterium
TATCATCAATAACAGGTAATTGTTTGATACCAAAATTAAGCATTTTATCAATTATTTCTTTTTTATTTTTTAAATCTTTTTTAGTAATTGTTTTTGGTGTTTTATTCATAAAATCATTAACTTTTAAATCAAATCTACGCACTTTAAGAAGCATATCGCGAATATCACCGTCTGTTACAGTGCCGATTAATTTGCGTGTATTATCTTCTACTACTAATAATATCTGTTTTGAAGTTTTGCTTAATAACCGCAACGCTTCATATAATGGCGCATTTTTCGAAATAAATAAATTTTCAATATTTTTCATTAGTTAATCAACTCTTTCTTTTATTAATTGAAATGCTTCTGCATATTTATATCCTGCTTGCGAGCCACGTAATATTGCCAATGCTTCCACGCTTTTAAAACTTCTTGGGAATGGATGTTCTGAAAATTCATCTTTATAAATATTAAGTATTTCAATTTTTCTGTCAAAATAATTTGTTATATTATTAAAAACTATAGAGCTAAAATTATTTATAAAACTAAAATTTGTTTCTGATAAAGTTTCATACATATATATCTTTTTTATAAAAGGCAATCTAAAATTTTTAGTTGCACTCATTGCAGCCTCAAAACAAATACGATGGTCAGAATGAATATCACCATAAAATGGTATATAAATAATTTCAGCAACGATATCTAATATATTTTTTTTAATTTCTTCAATTAAATCTTTTAATAAATATTTATCTAGATTACCAGTTGAAAATTTTAATTCAATTAGTCCTGAAAATTTATATAATTTAGCAATTTGTTTTATAATTTTTTTTCTTTTTTTTATTTGATCTGGAGTATAATATTTTCTCTTCATTTCAGTGATAATCAACCAATACACATTGTCATTATTTGCAATATGTTTTAATAATGTCCCTCCACACCCCAATGTTTCATCATCAGGATGCGGTGCTATAACTAAAACATTACTCATATTAAATATTCTCCTTCTTTTGGTAAATCTATTAAAGTATGTTTTATAATTTTTATTAATTTATCTCCTGTTTTTACTATAAATGATTTATCATTAAAAACTTTTATTATTTTTCCAGGTTCTATATTATCAATATATTTTTTTGTTTTTATAATTTTTGCTTCTTTTATTTTATAATAATTATTTTTATATTCAAATACTGCATTAGGATAAGGTTCATATAAAGCACGTATCAAATTTATTATTCGTTCAGCACTCATTCGCCAATCAATAACGCCATCTTTAAATGTTCTTTTGCGCCAATAATTAGAAGTTAATGGCTGTTTAATTTTAGTAATTTTTCCTGCTTCTAATTCTTGTATCCCTTTTAATAATAATTCTTTTGTTATTTTCGTAACTTCCAATAATAAATCTTTAGCTGTATATCTTTTTTTTATTAATATTTTTTTTTGTTTAAAAATATAACCTGTATCAATACCTTTATCTAACCAAAAAAGTGTTATTCCTGTCCATTTTAAGCCATTAGCAATAGCCCAAATTATTGGATGATGTCCTCTATTTAAAGGTAGTAAAGTAGGATGTGAACCTATAAATCCTATTTTTGCACATTTTAAAATTTCTTCATTAATAATTTGAGATAAACCTAAAACAAAAACTACATCTAATTTTTTTTTTATAATTTCATTTTTTATTTTTGGATCATTTATATAAGAAAAATACATATAATCAATTTTATTTTTTTTACACAAATAAGAATAATCACAATAATCACTATTAATTTTTCGAAAATTTTTATTACCTATAAAAACTTTTTTTGGTTTAATATTATTTTGAATTAAAGTTTCTAAACAATCTTTTGAAAATTCTATACATCCAATAAAACCATAATTTAATTTTGTTTTCATTATTTTAAAGCAATAAATTTTTTTTTTAATAATTTTTTAAAATCAAAAAATTTATGTAATATATCAATAATTTTTATTGAAGCACTTCCATTTCCATAAGGATTTTTTAATCTTTTTAATTTAGTTATAAATAAACTTGAATTAATAAATTTATATGCATTTAATAAATTTTTTTGATTAACTTTTTCAACTGAAATCACATTTGCTGGTGCAATTCTACCTTTCTGACGAATACCAACATTTATTACAGGTTTCTTAAACATCGCAACTTCAATTATACCACTCGAAGAATTGCCAATAACAAAACCAATGTGTTTTAAAATATTAAAATATAATTCATTGCCTAATGATTTAAATATTTTAACATCACCATTTTTGTAAGTTTGACTAAACTCATTTATTTTAGCAATTATTATATCATTATAATTATCTGCATTTGGATAAGTTATTATCCAATTTAAATCTGTTTGCTTCATAAATTTAATTAGATTAGTAATTTCATTTATTGTTATTTCTTTTGACAAAGTTACAGGATGATAAGTTAATAATGCTGTAT
>DAONJL010000117.1:0-2412 GCA_035405645.1 bacterium
AAGAAAAGAAAACGAGGTAAGAGAATTTGATGTGTTTCAATTCCACAATGGTTCGATTAAAACTTTTTTATTTTTTATAAATATAAATATATATATTTAAGTTTCAATTCCACAATGGTTCGATTAAAACCCATTTTTTTCACTTAAAATTATATCTTTTTTTTCGAATTTTTGCAATTATTTTTTTTATTTTTTTCAAATTATTATCGTCAACCTTTAATTATACAAAAAAAACCATACCTCGACGACTTTAAATTCCTTATTTTTTCCAATAAATTTACATCATAAATATTTAAAAAAAATTTTGTAGAAAATTTTTCATAGTTCGACGACAAAATAATTAAATAAAATTATCTGCTTTATCAATTTTTAAACCTAATAAATCTTTATTCATCCATTTAATATCTCTACTGGAAAAAATAATAACTGAATCACAAGAATTATCAAGTAATGAATTCAATTTAAATTTTAATTCTTCTATTTTGGCATTGGTTAATTCACCTTCGAAAACTGATTTTTGAATATGAGATAAATATTGCTTGCAAATTTTAAAAACTTTATTTAATCTTCGCTGACCTTCTTTTGTTTCAGTATTTATATCGTAGACTAAAATGATATACATAAAAACACCTTCAAAAAAATAGAAAAATAAATCTACCACCAGATTTTAAAACCATCATAAACAACTTCGCCAATTAAATGTTTAATAAGTTTATAACATTCCAGACGAATAAGTCGACGATAACTAACATTTTTATCAAGTTTCCTATGATAAATAATAGTATTTAATTTTTCATCGTATTCACGACAAAAAATTTTTCTAGCTTTTTCAGTCATATAACAATAATTCAAATTAATATCAAAATCATTTTCAGAAAGCATACGATTATTAATTAATTTAAAAATAATTCTATCAACTAATAAAGGCTTAAAAATTTCAGCGATATCAAGAGATAAAGAAAATCTTCTTTCCCCTGGTTCATGTAAATAACTAATTAAAGGATTGAGTTGTGTTCGATAAATTTCACCTAACACAGTTGTGTAACATAAACTATTACCAAAAGAAATAAGAGCATTTAAAATATTTTTTGGTGGCTGCTTTGTTCGTTGTTCAAATTCAATATCTTGTTTTAATATTATTTCAAAAGATTTATAATATATTTCTCTTATGTTTCCTTCAATACCCATTAATTCAGAAATTATTTTACAATCTTTAATTTTCATTTTAAATTCTTTAATCTTTTCAATAATATCAATTAAATCTTTTCCTCGATTATCATAATAAGATAGATTTTTTAAAATATTATGAACAGAAGAATTAATAATTTCCTTAGCAATAAACAATCGTTTTTTTCGAAATTTATAATGTTCTACTTGTTTAATAATTAATTTACCTGAATTCAAATATTCTCTTGGATAAAAAGAACCAGTATAAAAACCATAATAATTAAAAAAATGAATAATAATATTTTTTTCTGAAAGAAAATTTAAAAATTTAGTATTTAAGTCAAGTTCAGCAAAAGCATAAATTGCTTCGACATCTTCAATTGGAATATATTTTCGTTCTTTTTCATTTTCAAACATTAATGAAAAATCTTTTCTACTTAATCTACCACCAGAAAATAAATAATAATTTCGTTTCATAATTTTTTTAACTAAATATATTTAACAAAAACAAAAATCATAATAAGAACATTTTTTACAAATTGTTTTTTTTTCAATAATTGGCGGTTTATCTAATTTTAAAATTTTATTTATTTCTTTTAAAGCGTTTTCAAGCACAATAATATCATCATTTGTCAAATTAACTTCAATAACCTGTTTTAATTTTGGATAATGTATTTTACCACTTACATTTACAACCATTTTTTTTGTTTTTAAATAATACAGATAATATTTTAATTGCCAGATATGTGCTTCTTCTGAAGATGGACTTTTTTTTATTTCACTTATTACAGCATCTTTTTTGAAAAAATCAATTTTTATTTTGTTATCAATCTCAATCTCTTTCTTCTCATGTTTATAAGAATTTTCGTGCAATAATCTGCCAATCTGAACAAAATCATTTTCATCTTCTCTTTGAATATAATTACTAAAAAACCATAATTGTCTATGACAGGTAAAAAAACAATGAATCTGTGTTCCAGTAAAACTAATTTGATTTAATAATTCATTATATTTATTTTGTTCTTCGTCAATTGGTTTATCAACAAAAATATCATTCATAACTTAAATAAAATTCGAATAAGACAAATTATCAACAATTAAACCAAATTCATAAGAATAAATATCAAAATTAACAATATATAAAAAACCATAATTTATAAATTTATCAATATCGCAAAAAACTTTTAATTCATTAATTAATTTAGAATATTTAAAAATAGAAAAAGTAAATTTTGCCATCAAACC
>DAONJL010000118.1:0-2331 GCA_035405645.1 bacterium
TATGTAATGGACACAATGCAGACGCAGATAACGATAAACGGATTAGAACCGGGTGAGACTTATTATGTGAAGATGGTATCATTTGATATGTCGATGAACATATTGAATGTAACAAATGAAATGTGGGGAGTAGCGAAAGCAGGAACCGGTGGCGTGCCATCATCATCGGAATTTTCAATATATGATATTTTCCCAGGAATAGAAGCAGGTTCTATTGTTGTAAAATGGAATCCTGATACTTCTGTTGGAGTATCATCATATAGAATTTATTACGATACAACATCAGTAAATGTAGGGCAATCACAATATAGCACACCGATGTATGCCGAAGATTTTACTGTTATATTAAATAACTTGGAACCTGGAGTTAATTACAAAGTAAGAGTAGTATCTCTTGATAATGCGAATCAAGTAATTAGAATGACAGCAGAAGAAAATTGCAATGCCGCTGATGGCGTGGTTGATTATAATGCTCCTGTATGGCTTGGTTCTCCGGGTGTATTAAGTGCAGAAGTTATTAGTAAATATAAAATTAGACTATCTACAAGCGATGTTGATGACAGTAGTTTTCCGGTATTCTTTAAGGTTTATGTTTCAGAAAATGATTATATTAATTCAAATGATTTACCTGTTAGAATTGTTAAATCTGCAAATGGTTATGGTTTGAATAATTATGAAGTTTCTGGTTTGAATTTATTGCAGAATAAGGATTATTTTGTATTTGTTAGAGTGACTGATGCTGTTAATAATAGTGAATATAATAATTCTTATCAAATTATAAACTTAGCGAATAGCAATGACACCACTGCTCCTATTTTTAATATGGGTAATTTTGTAGTGGCTAATAATACTGGAACAGTAGATTTAAATTGGTCGCAAGCAACAGATAATTTCTCATTAGATACGCAGATAGTATATCATATTTATAAGTCTGGCGATACTTTGCCAATATTTACGACAATGGCAGATTCTACACCAGTATTTTTATTCAAATTCGGCGATACAGTTGGCAGAGACTTGTTTATTCTTGCAGAAGATGAAGCAGGCAATATGAGTTCAGATTCGATTTCTATTTGGGTACAAACATCAGATAATGTTTCGCCGACAGTTCCGCAAAATTTACAGTGGATTAATATTGGCGATAATCAAGTTGCATTAAAATGGGATAGCAGTTCTGATAATAGTATGGATCCGATAAAATATATTGTATTTTTAAGCGAAAATATGGGACCATTTAATCCTGTTGCTAAAACTTATGCTAATAGGTATATTCATAAATTTACTTATATGCCGAATACTCCGAAATTTAAAGTAGCAGCAGTGGATTTTGTCGGGAATCAATCGATGTTATCAAATGAAGTAGCAGTAACACTGGCTGATACTAATATTATTGTGGATTCCACACCGCCATTATTTACTGGTATTCAAACTATTATTAGTGGTTCACAAAATAATAGCGTGATAATTTCATTGCCAAAACCAGCAGATACAAATACAGTATATTTAGATGTTTTTATTTCTAATCCCAATATGCCGCTGACATATTCAGATTCTGTTTATTTGACAACAATTATGTATAATCCAAATAATGATACAGATTTACAAAATAATAATATTGTTTATCAACTGACAGGAATAAGTGGGTATGATAATGATTATGAAATATTAGTAACTGCGCGTGATCAATACGGTAATAAAGAAGATAACTTTGAAAAATCGAGAATTGTGGTATCTGACTCAGCGGAAATTATTCAGAATTTTGCAATTGAATCTTTCTATGATTTATCTGCATTACCAATAGGTAGAGATATTAATTTTACAATTAAAGCGCGAAATTCTGCTAACGAATTAGTAACTGGTTTTTCTGGTAGTGTAATGGTTGAAATACAAGAAAATGGCGGTATGATATTTAATAGTTGGACATCTAATAAATTTGAAACTAATAAGGGCTCGAAAGGATTTACTGTTAAAAATAGTTGATGGTATAGGCTATTTTACATTGAATAATTCAGAGCGCGAACAACTTGTTGCTAAAGTAATAATGGATAATATTCAAAATATTTATAATTTTAATTTTGTTCCGAATAATGCCGGTTCGACAAGCACTGCGCAATTTGCATTATTTGCCGATAAATACGAATTTAATGAACAACAAAACGTGAATATTACTGTTTATGCTCTTGATTTGCAAGGTAGAATAAATACTGATTATAGTCAATCGAATGTTCAGGTTGAATTTAAAATTAAAGAAATTTCAGCGCATCCTGATTATTCTGTAAAAATAGATAATCAACCGATGGCTGCCGGAAAAGTTATTGCCGATTTGAATTT
>DAONJL010000119.1:0-2314 GCA_035405645.1 bacterium
ACTTTACCATTCATCATTGCTTCTACTGATGCTGCTATATCTTCCTGTATACCCTCAACTATATCACCTATTTCCTTTGCATTTCTTGCACTCTTTTCTGCTAATTTCCGCACTTCATCTGCTACCACTGCAAAGCCTTTACCATATTCACCAGCGCGCGCTGCCTCTATTGCTGCATTTAATGCTAATAAATTTGTCTGTTCACTTATCTCTGTTATTGCTTTTAATATCTCTGTTATTTCTTTTGACCTGCCTGCTAATTTTTCCATACTATCTGCAGTTTTATCAACTGCTACTTTTATTTTTTCTAAACCTTCAACTGTTGTATTGACAGCATTATGACCTTCTAATGCTGCTTCTCTTGTTTCATTTGATCTATTATTTGTATTTACTACATTTTGTCGAACTTCTTCAATTGAAGCATTCATTTCTTCCATTGCAGAATTGATTTGCTGAGATTTTAATAATTGTTGTTCAAGACCATTTGATAATTGAGTGGTTGCTGCTAACATTTCTTCTGAAATTTCATCTACTCTTAATGACAATGATTTTAATAAACTTATTAAATTTTTTAGATTATTTATCATTTTATAAAAACTACCACCAAGCACGCCATTTTCGATCCCTTCTTCTAATTTTATTGTTAAATTACCATTTGATAATTGTTCTGCTGTTTGTGAAAAATATTTTAATTTTTTTACCATATTTATAAATGATGTTGTTAAAACGCCGCTTTCTTCACTTTTTCTTTTTATTATTGTTTCTTCATTTCCTATTGTTTGTATTCCTTTTTCTTTTATTTCAATTGCATTTTTATTTACAAAAACATTTATTCTTTCATCAAGTAATTTATCTCTGGATATTAATTCTGCTATTGTTGCAAACTCTTTTAATTTTTGAACCATATTAAAAAATGCTTCGCCTAAATCGCCTTCGATTTTTTTATTTAATTTATCATTATTTAATTTATCTTCTGCTATTAATTTTGCCTGTTCGATTAATTCCTGTAATGAATTAATCATTATATTCATTGCCTGTGCTAATTCGCCTATTTCATCCTTACCTGTTATTTCACATTTTACATTATAATTGCCTTTACTCATTTCTCTTAAATTATTTATTACTTTCATTACTGGTCTTAATATGCTATTTGCTATTGCTATTGCTAATATAATTGCTATTATTATTGAGATTATTGATACTATTATTAGTAGTAGTAATGATGTATGAAAAACATTATCTATATCATCTTCCACTTGTTTTACTAAATTATCCATTTTTTCAAATGTCTTAAACTGTAACTCTCTGCTTTCATTATCTATTAAATCACCCATTTCATTATATAATTTTATTATTTCTTCGCATTCAACACTCATCTTATCAAAGACCTCAAATACTTTATTTACATTTGGCATTGTTATCTTATTATATATTGCTAATGCACCTTCACTATTCCCTTTTTTTAATTCTTCCTGTATATTTGCTACACTATGATGAAAATTATTATGTTCTTCCATTACTTGCTGCATATTTTCCAAGAATACTTTATTCTTTATATTTTTTCCTTTCTCATTCATCCATTTACCAAATGCACAGATTGTCGGGTCTGTTCCACCTTCAAATGTTTTTCTACTCACTATTGATTCTAAAATTTTTCGAACTAAAATATAATGTGCTAATTTTAATTTCTCTATATCTGCTAACATTGCAAAAGGATTCAGTATTTCACGATTAATTATTTCTTCATTTATTTTTAATATCTTATTATTTACTTCTGCAAATGCTGTTACTGATGTTTTACATTCTTCTAATAATTTCTTCTCTTTTTCATCTGCTATTTTCTCAAATTTTTCCATTTCTTCTCTATATTCTTTTCGAAATTTATAAAAATTTTCTACTGTTGTAATTCTTTCTTCTTTTGTCTGAAATACATTTATTAAAGTTCGTAGTCTTATTGTTAATTTCGAGATAGAAACTTCTGCTCTTAATATATATTCTATTTTAGGCGCTGAGTTAGAAATAGTATTTAACTCTCTAATGCTTACAATACTAATAATTATTAAAAAAACAACTAAAATTCCAAACCCACCAAATAATTTTGTTTTTAATTTTAAATTTTCTAACATCTTAATTTTCCTCCTTTTTTAAAATTTTTAAAAATAAAAAAGTTTTTAAATAAAAAAATGGAAAACTTTTTCCCTCCTTTCTGATTATTATTAAAATTAAAAAGATTTTTTGATTGGTATAATAAAAAGAGAATTGCTTGCTTGCTTGCTTGCTTGCTTGCTTGCTTGCTTGCTTGCTTGCTTGCTTG
>DAONJL010000120.1:0-2309 GCA_035405645.1 bacterium
TTATACGAAGTGGTGATTTAGTGCTTGATGCATTTGCTTATACTGGCACATTTGCTTTATTTGCATTAAATCAAGGTGCGTATGTTGATGTAATAGAGTTTCAACAAAAAAATATTGATTTATTTAAAAAGATATGTGAATTAAATTCATTTAAAAATTATAATTGTTATATTGGTCGATTTGAAAAAATTATTTTAAAATTAGAGAAAAAATATGATTTTATTTTTTTAGACCCGCCAGCACTTGTATTTAATAAAAATCAAAAAAAGAAAGCATTACAATATTTACATAAAATTATTTTGCAGGCACTTAATAATTTAAAAATTAATAGCAGAATTGCTATAAATGTTTGTTCTTATGCATTGACAGATAACGAATTAAAAAAGACTATATTATCAGCTGCTTGTTCAAATAAAAGTATTTTACGATTAATCTATGAAAATCGAGCAGCATTAGACCATCCAGTATTATTGAATTTTCTTGAAGGTGATTATTTGAGATGTCTATGTTTTGAAAAGATAAGTTAAATAAATAGTTTGGTAGAAAAAATTTACAGATAGGTAAATTTTCAATCTTTTGTTTTTAATTTTTTTATATAAATTTTTAGTAATATATCTATACTTTTTTTACTTAGTATATTTAACTTTGCTATTTTTGCTGTGCCATCATCTGCTTGTTCTTTTCCAATAAAAGAATTTCTTATACTTGACATAAAAGAATAAAGAAAATATAATATTATGTTCATAATATGAACAATTAAAAAAATATTATGAAAGAATTTTTTTCAATTATTATTTTATCAATCATAGTAGAAAAATGTGTTGGCATAATAAAAGATTTTAGAAAGAAAAAATTATCACCTTCTATTATAAGATTTTGTTCGCTTGTATTAGGAATTATTTTAACAATAATTACAAAATTAGGAATATTGCGCGTCTTAAATATTTTAGCGAGACAGGATTCAATAATTGTGGAATATATTGATTATATAATTACTGGTATAATAATTTCACGCGGTAGTAATGTTGTTCACGATTTATTTTCATTATTAGAAAAAATAAATAAAAATATGACTCAAAAATAAGGTGAAGAAATGGTAAAATTAATTCCATATAAAAAGATAAAAGTATATATAAAGATCAAAGAGAGTATTGATTGGGGTGTAAAAATTATCGGAGCACCAGATGTATGGAAATTATCAGAAGGTGATGGTGTATCAATTGCATTGCTTGATACAGGTTCTTCACCAACGCATAAAGATTTAGCAGAAAGTTTTATTTATACAAGAAAAAATGTAGTTTGTTATAATGCAACAAATAAAGGTGGAGAAAATAATATAATAGATAAACAATCTCATGGCACACATTGCTCTGGTATAATAGCAGCAAATCGTAATGGAATCGGAATAATAGGTGTTTCCCCAAAAACAAAGATTGTTCCTGTAAAAGTATTAAATGATGATGGCGAAGGTGATCTGGAGTGGATTATTAAAGGGATATATTGGGCAATAGAAAATAATAAGAAATATAATATAAAAATAATATCAATGTCATTGGGTGCACCGTATGGAGCAGAAGAATTAAAGAAAGCATTAATTGAAGCCAAAAGAGAGAAATTAATATGTGTTTGTGCAGTTGGGAATGAAGGTAATTGGACCGATTTAGGTTATCCAGCAAGATATGCAGAAGATAAATTATGTATCGCAGTTGGTGCAATAGAGAGTAAAAAAAGAATAACCGATTTTTCGAATACAGGTAAGGGAATGCAAAAAATGGGTATAGTAGCGCCAGGTTTTGAAATTTTATCAACAATACCAAATAATAAATATGCCATTTTTTCAGGCACATCAATGGCAACACCACATATATCAGGTATTTTAGCACTTGCTATATCAAAGCATTTAAAATATGGGGGTGATACTCCGTTAACAAATTTAGATGAAGCATATGAACATTTAAAATGGTTGAGTGAAGACCTTGGAAAAGCAGGTGCTGATAATGTTTATGGAATAGGCTTACCGATTTTAAACGAAGAAAAATTCAAGATATTAGCAAAATAAAAAATGGAGAAAAATCAAATACCAATCTTTAAAAAAATAATTTTTACAATAATTTTTTTCTTAATTATTTTTTTCATAATAGAAGTTATCGGATTTTTTTATAAAATGAAATTTAGTCCTGCTGTTCAAAAATTTAAAGTGCCAATGCTTGCTGATAAGCAATATATCGAAGATGATACAGAATTATTCTGGCGATTTAAACCTTCGATAAAAATAAATTCAGTTTGGTCAGCACCTGATTTAATAAATA
>DAONJL010000121.1:0-2291 GCA_035405645.1 bacterium
TTTAAACCTTCGATAAAAATAAATTCAGTTTGGTCAGCACCTGATTTAATAAATATAAATTCAGCAGGTTTTAGAAGTAATTATGAATATACTGAATTAAAAGATAGTGATGTATTTCGGATTGCCTGCATTGGTAATAGTATTACTTTTGGCTATAGAAGAAAAGTGAATGAGACATTTACCACTATTCTTGAAGAAATATTGAATAATAGAAAAATAAAAAATTATAAATTTGAAGTGTATAATTTTGGTGTGCCTGGTTATACATCGCATCAAGGATTAGTTGTTTTAAAAAGATATGTCATAAAATATAAACCTGATGTAGTGATAATTTCATTTGGAATAAATGATGAGCGTCATGTTGTTGTGCCTGATAAAGAGCAAAAAATAAAAATAACAATTTTGTCAAATATAGAAAAGTATGTACAAAAGTTTTTTACATATCAATTATTAGTAAGATTTTATTATTTAGCAGCAGAAAAACAATTTGCTAAAAAACAATTAGTATCAAGAGTATCAATAGCAGATTACAAAAAAAATTTAGAAGAAATGATAAATATATGTAATGAAAAAAATATAAAGGTCATTTTATTTACTCCACCTTATAATCCTATATTCATTGGTTCTTCTTTTGGTAATAATATGGAAGAATATAATAATGCAATGAAAGAAGTAGTCAATACAAATAAAGCGATATTGTTAGTTGATTTTAAAAACAAAGTATTTGAGATATTTGAAAAGGAGAAGAAGAATTTAATATGGGATGGAGTTCATCCTGATTATGATGGTAATTTATTATTAGCAGAATTAATTAGTTTAAAAATATTTGATATAATAAGAACAACCGATACATCAGCAACAGATAAAAATAATAATTTGCTTAAATCAAAAGATAAAGTTAAAAAATGATAAAAGAATATAGTTTCGGAAAGATAATAGTTAATAATAAAGAATATAATTACGACATTGAAGTAAGAAGTGATGGTGATGTATTAAAATGGTGGCGAAAGTCAGGTCATTTTCTTGTAATAGATGATTTAGAACGAGCAATTTCCAAAAAACCAGAAATAATAATTGTTGGCACAGGTTGTTATGGAGTAATGGAAATTTCAGAAGAAGTAAAAACAAAACTAAAAAATTTAAACATAAAATTTATATATGATAATACAACAAAAGCAGTTGAAATATATAATAAATTTTTATTTGAAAATAAAGTAATAATTGGTCTTTTTCATTTAACTTGTTAAAAAAATGAAGAAAAAAAATTTATTTTTGATAATACTAATTTTATTTGTTTTTCTTCTTTTATTCTTTCATCGATTTTTTATTTATGGTGAATTATTATTTTATGGTGATGTTTATTGGTATTTTATACCAGTTCGAAAAATAATATCAGAATATATTATAAATTTCAAAATACCGTTATGGCTAAATTCATTAAATTGTGGATTTCCAATTTTTAGTGCTGCGCAATATGGCATATTTAATCCATTGCAATTTATCTTTTATTTTTTAAAAGAACAAGAATTGGCTTATACATTATTAGTTATAATTTCTTATATAATTCTTTATTTTTCTTCTTATATATATTTTAAACATAAATTTAAATCAATTATTATTAGTATTTTTTGTAGTAGTTTATTTTCCTTTTTTGGTTTTAACTTGCTTTCTTATCTTTATGTGCCTTTAATTGTCGCTATTTCACTTCTACCACTTTCTTTTTATTGCATTGAAAAATATGTAAATTCGCTCCAAAAAAAATATTTATGTTTTATAGGATTAATAATTTCTTTTCAAATTTTAAATGGGCATCCACAGATACCATTTATAAATATTATTGGCTTATTTTTTCATACATTGATTTTATTATTTTTAAAAAAAGAAAAAATAAATAAATATTTATATTTTTATTCTGCACTTATTTTAGTTTTATTATTAGCATTCGGTATAGCTGCAATTCAGATTTTACCATTATATCAATTATCAAAATATTCTGTTCGCGCTCATACTGATTTATCACATTCTATACCACTCTATCCACATTCACTTATATCTTTTGTTTTTTATAATTTTTTTGGTTCAGATGCAGAAAATTCATTTATAGGTCCACCATTTGGTTCAGGTAATGAATTATATACTGGCATATTGACAATTTTCTTTTTTATTATTTCAATTAAAAATTTAAATAAAAAAAAGAGCATAAAATATTATCTTTTTCTTTTTATTTTCTTTTTGTTAATAGCATTAGGTAGATTTTCACCAATTTATTTTATTATTAAAAATATTTTTAT
>DAONJL010000122.1:0-2285 GCA_035405645.1 bacterium
TTTCAGGATTGGCAAGGTGTTCTAATACTTCGCCTGCTGTTATAAAATCATATTTGTTCGTTATATCAATTTCTAAAATATTAGCACAATGATAATTAATACTATTTTCTGGCAATTCAGGATAGCTAAAAGAAATTATTGATTTAGTGATTTCAATTGATATAGGGCTAATGTCAATTATTTTAAAAAATGATTTATTTTTTAAATAATATATTGCTTTTCTTAAAAATAATCCATGACCTGGGGCAACTTCTAAATATTGTTTAATATTATTTGATTCTTTTTTTAACCATTTATCAAAAAAAGAATACATTTCATAATGTGTGTCCCATAAGAATTCAGATAATGCTAAACCTATTATATATGCCATCATAGTTTCTTTTGAAGTATAAACAAATTTTATTATATTATCTAAATTATCAGCTGGATATTTACCTGTTTTTAAAAAATATATTTGAGAAGCAAACATATTTTTACAAAGCAATAAATAAGAATCAATAGCATAATCCATATTTAATCCATTTTCTTCTAAATAGAGAGAAAATAAATCTAAAAAATTTTCAAACTCTACAAAAAAATCTTTATCTTTTTTTGAAAATGTTAATTCTATTTTTTTTTTGTGTATAGGATTTTTTTTATATAAAATAGTTAATAAATTATCTATATGCTTATACATAATAAATTGGTTTACCTTCTGTCTTTATTATATTTTTATTTATCTTAATGGTGTAATTTAAAAATGAATCTAATTTTAGTCGATAAAATTCAATATTATCAATTCTATATTCTTTATAAAAATTTTGGTTATAAAAAAAAGGCTTCATCTTTCTTGGTTTTATGTTTTTTATAACATTTTCTAAAAGTATATTAGTTTTAACTTTAGTCTCTTTTCCTGAATAATCAATTGCTTTAAAGTTATAATATTTTTTTTCATATATTTCAAAAGAATAGTTTTTAAACATTTTTTCATCAGGTAAATGTGCAAAACTATTTGTGTTACAATCAACACCAAGTCCAACTACATATCCACCTAACTTTAATATTTTTTGGAAAGGCGATTTTTTACCAAATACTTTTTTATCCAAATGATGTTCAGAAACTATTTCATAAGCTCTCTCACCCATTGCTGCTACTGAACACCAGGGATGAATTGACCTTATTACATTTTCTTTTCTTCTAAATATTTCACAAATTAAATTTACTCGACAGGGAGTATTTCTAACATCAAAAATTGGATTTTTTGA
The DNA here is from genome assembly GCA_035405645.1 of bacterium. Taxonomy (GTDB): domain Bacteria; phylum JAGOBX01; class JAGOBX01; order DAONJL01; family DAONJL01; genus DAONJL01. Next base: position 1,245 of record DAONJL010000122.1, read on the forward strand.
TAAATATTCTTTATATGCAGTTCCTGTAAAAGGATATGACGGCATACAAATTGTTGAATGTTTATCAAAATAATCATCTATTGCTTTAAAAATACCTTTTATATCTGTGATAGTTTTTAATTTTTCAGAAGCAATATGAAAAAAAATTACTGCTTCTTTATCTGGTAATTCTAATTTATTAAAAATTTCAACGAGTTTCATTACACCATTCCATTACAAAATTTAATATACATTCTGCAATAATTGGCAAATGGTCAAGTATATAGTATTCACCAGAACAATGAGCATTTTTTCCACCACCCGGTCCATACAAACAAATATTTTCTGTTTTAAAATGCCGCATATCGCAATGTCCTGATATAGCTACAATTTCAGGTTTGATATTTATTGTATCATAAATTACTGCACTTAATTTTTTTATTAAATTATTTTTTTTAGATGTTTTAAATGCTGATGTTTTTAATAAATATTTATTTACTTTTATTGTATCGTCTATTTTTAGACAAATTTTTTTCACATCATTAAAAATTTCATCTACATTAATTTCGTTTCCAAATCCAATTTGCATTTTAATTATTGTTTTTAATGGAGTGGCACCATGCCAACCTTTTGATATAAATGAACCTGTATTAACAAAATATGATGGTTCTAATTCTTCAAATTTGCTTTTTTCATTTTTAAAATTATCAATATATCCTTTTATTTTTTTTATAACTTCAATACCAGTATAAATTGGATTTACTACTCTATATTCTACACAAGCAGGTGCTTCTTTACCTTGAATTTCAATATTAATCCAAATCTGTCCTAAATGTCCATAAATAATTCTATTATGCCATGTGCCATCACATATAATTACACCATCAGCCAATATACCATTATCACATAATACTTTACTCCCATTTCCAGTAGTCTCATCTTCTATAACAGATTCTATTATTAAATCGCCTTGTAAGTTAATATTCAAATTTTTCAATATTTCTATTATCATTAAAATTATTGCTATTCCTGCTTTATCATCTTGTGCACCTCTTCCAAATA
>DAONJL010000123.1:0-2269 GCA_035405645.1 bacterium
TTATACGAAGTGGTGATTTAGTGCTTGATGCATTTGCTTATACTGGCACATTTGCATTATTTGCTTTAAAGCAAGGTGCACTTGTAGATGTAATTGAATATCAGCAAAAAAATATAGATTTATTTAAAAGAATGTGTGAATTAAATTCATTTAAGAATTATAAATGTTTTACTGGAAGATTTGAAAAAATCATTTTAAAAATATCGAAGAAATATGATTTTATTTTTTTAGACCCACCAGCACTTGTATTAAATAAAAAGCAAAAGAAGAGAGCATTACAATATTTACATAAAGTAATTTCACAATCACTCTGTCATTTAAAAGTTAATGGCAAAATTGTTATAAATGTTTGTTCTTATGCACTCACAGATAATGAATTAAAAAAGACGATATTATCAGCAGCGTGTTTAAATAAAAGTATTTTACGAATAATATATGAAAATCGAGCAGCATTAGACCATCCAGTGTTATTAAATTTTTTAGAAGGTGATTATTTAAGGTGTCTTTGTTTTGAGAAGATAGTTTAATTTGATAAATAAATAATCTTTTGGTTATTAGTTGAATTATTAGTGAGGTTAAAAAAAGAAAAAATAAATTAGATTTTATGATAAAAAATAAAAAATTTTTCTATATGCTTGACATAGAGAAAAAATGGTAATATAATTAAATGTTCATAAAATGAACATTTAATAAGATGTTAAAAAATTATTTTATTAAATATTTTTTATGAAAGATTTTTTTTCTATTATTATTCTATCAATCATAGTAGAAAAATGTATTGGCATAATAAAAGATTTTAGAAAGAAAAAATTTTCATCAGTGCAATTAAGATTTTTTTCTTTGATATTAGGAATTATTTTAACAATAATTACGAAATTAGGTATTTTACGAGTATTAAATATATTAACAAGACAGCAGGATACAGTTTTTGTAGAATATATTGATTATATAATTACAGGTATAATAATTTCACGGGGGAGTAATGTAGTGCACGATTTATTTTCATTAATAGAAAAAGTAAATAAGAATTTAGGTTCAAAATAAAGGGTAAAATATGGTAAAATTAATACCGTATAAAAGAATAAAAGTATATGTAAAAATAAAAGAAAGTATTGATTGGGGAGTAAAAATAATTGGTGCGCCAGATGTATGGAAATTATCAGAAGGTGCTGATGTATCAATTGCAGTGCTTGATACTGGTTCAGCGCCAACACATAAAGATTTAATAGAAAGTTTTATTTATGAAAGAAAAAATATAGTTGGTTATAATGCGACAGGTAAAGGTAAAGAGAATAATATAATTGATAAACAATCACATGGGACACACTGTTCTGGTATAATAGCTGCAAATCGTAATGGTATAGGAATAATTGGTGTTTCACCAAAAACAAAGATTATACCAGTGAAAGTGTTGAATGATGAAGGAGAAGGTGATTTGAACTGGATAATAAAAGGAATATATTGGGTTTTAGAAAATTATAAAAAATATAAAATAAAAATAATATCAATGTCATTAGGCGCACCTTATGGTGTAGAAGAATTAAGAAAAGCATTAGTTGAAGCAAAAAAAGAAAAATTAGTTTGTGTCTGTGCGGTAGGTAATGAAGGCAATTGGACAGATTTAGGTTATCCAGCAAGATATGCAGAAGAGAAATTATGTATTGCAGTAGGTGCAATAGAAAGTAAAAAAAGAATAACAGAATTTTCAAATACAGGTAAAGGAATGCAGAAAATGGGCGTTGTAGCACCTGGTTATGAAATCTTATCAACGATACCAGATAATAAATATGCAATTTTTTCAGGCACATCAATGGCGACACCACATATATCAGGTATTTTAGCACTTGCTATATCAAAACATTTAAAATATGGAGGCGAGACACCATTAACAAATTTAGATGAAGCTTATGAACATTTGAAATGGTTAAGTGAAGACATTGGCAAAATAGGGGCTGATAATGTTTATGGAATTGGCTTACCAGTTTTAACAGAAGAAAAATTTAAAATATTATCTAAAAAATAATGGAAAATAAGCAATTACCAGTTTATAAAAAAGTAATTTTTACTATAATTTTTTTCTCAATTATATTTATTACAATAGAAGGTATTGGCTTTTTTTATAAGATGAAATTTAGTCCTGCTGTTCAAAAATTCAAAGTGCCAATGCTCGCTGATAAGAAATTTATAGAAGATGATACAGAGTTATTCTGGCGTTTTAAACCTTCGATAAAAATAAATTCAGTTTGGTCAGCACCTGATTTAATAAATA
>DAONJL010000124.1:0-2176 GCA_035405645.1 bacterium
TTTATTTGTTTTTGTTGATATTCAAGCAATTCATCAATTATTAAACTAATTTCATAATAATCTTTTTTTAATGGTTTTGGCTTAACAATTAAATTCATTTGAGCAATTATATTACTTGCTAACTCAACCTGTTTATTAAATATTTTATAAATTTCAATAATTTCATTTTCATCTTTTATTTCATTCATTAATAATAATTGACTATATCCTTTTAAAATTGATAAGATATTATTAAATTCATGTGCTACACCTGCTGTTAATTGTCCAATTGCTGATAATCTTTCATTCTTTATTAATTGTTCTTTTAATTTTACTGTTTCACTTATATCAATAAAAGAAATCATATTACAAATAAAATCATTATTGGCATCCAGAATTTTATTACCTGCCAGAACAGCATAACAAATAGAATTATCTTTTTTTAATAATTCTATTTCATAAACAATGGAAAAATTTTTTATCTCTATTTCATTGATAAAATTATTATATTTATTTTTTTCATTTATAAATTTTGATAAATTTAATCCAATAATTTCACTATTTTTTTCATAACCTAAAATTTTTAAAAATGATAAATTTACAAAACTGATATTAAAATCTTTATCAAGCAAACTTACAGCATTTATTGATGATTCAATTGCTTCTTCAAATATAGTTAATTGTTCTTTTTTGTTTTTTAAATCTTCAAGCATCTGTTTATTTTTTTCAATTTCTTCTGCCAATAATTTTCTATTTTAAAAAAAATTTATTATCAAATTTGCAATATCATTAAATTCATCTTTACTTTTATTTATTATTTGTTTTAGAATATCTTGATTTTCTGATTGAAGACCAATAGAAATAATTTTTAATGGTTTATAAAACCATAAATGAAATATTAAAAATAATATAATAAAAATTAGAATAATAAAAGATATTGAAAATTTTTCAGTTTTACTTATAAACAATAGATGTTCATAATAATCATTCTTTGAAATAAAATCAATTTTTGCAGAAAGAGAATTATTAAAAATTGGCAAATAATTAGTTATTATGAAAATATCACTATCATATTTTACTTCACTTTTAAAAGAATTATTTATCTTTTCAATATTTAGATTTATTTTATATTTTGTCTTTGCTTCTAATGAACTAATATATTTTTCATTCCAGAAAATACCAACAAATAAATAACCATAAAATTCTTTTTTTCTTTCTATATCATTAGTTTTATGAATTGTGCCACCTGCTAATTCTAATAAACCATCAGCAGTATCGAAATAAAAATGAGATAATTTTTTTTCATTTAGTTCGTCAAATACTTCTTTTGGTAAAAATAAAATTATTGTATCTGATACTGATGTGTTATAAATAATATTTTTATTCAAATCAAAAACCAAAACAATATCAACATTAAATGATTGTAGCATTGTTAATAAATTATCTTTTGCCCAGTCTTTATCAGGTTTTAATGCAAAATTTACCATATCGTCCCAGTAAGTATAATCAAATACTGCTTTTTGTAAATTCTCTTTATTTAATTCAAGTATAGTATTTATTAGGGTTTTTTCTTTATCTATTTTTGTTTGTAAAAAAATATCTTTAATTCGCCTGTTATAATAGTATTTGAATAAGAAAATAAAAAAGAGGCAGAGGATAAAGATACCACTCATTAATATAAGAACTTTATTTTTAATTTTCATATAGAAATTTTTTATAATTGCTAAATAAATTTGTCAAATAAATTATTTGTTTTGGTTATTGTTATTACTTATAAAAAAATTTATTTTTAAAAATAAAAACTTGACAATAAAATTTAAATTCAATAAAATTAAAAATTAAAAATAATGAGGTGAAAGAAGTGGAAAGAGAAATAATAGAAGTCTTTAAAGAAAGTTTTGAAAATATATTAAATGATGTCGCTGATACAGGTATAAAAAAAATTGATGTAACCTCAATTAAACCTGATAAATTAATTAAAACAGGTTTTATCATAGTTATTTCAATAATTGGAGATAAATCAGGCGAAGTATTATTTGAAATAAATAATGAAACAGCAATGAATTTAATTCAGAAAATGTCAACAAATAAAAATATAAATAATATTTTAAAAGAGGAAGATAATTATTCACTAATATTAGAATTCTTAAATATATTACTTGGCAGAGTAATTACAAATTTATTAGAAAACTATGGT
>DAONJL010000125.1:0-2131 GCA_035405645.1 bacterium
GTAAAATAATTTTCATCATATCGCCATTTAATAAATTCGAGTAAATCCATAATTGTATAATCTCTTGCAACTTCAAAACGACCTGAATTTTGTATTTCTTTTCCTGCAATATAAATTTGAATTTTTTGTTTTGGTAGTTCTTTTTTTAATTGTTGAGCAGGCGTTGGCTGAGGCAGGTGCTGAATATCTGGCTGACTTATCTGTGTTGCTTGTGTTAAAGTTTGTTCATTAATTTGACTGGTATCTTTTTGAATAGATTGAGTAATTATTTTTTTTGTAATATCTTCTGAAAGATAAATAATATCATCATTATCAAGAATAATATTTTTATCTAAATCACCATCAAAAATATCATTTATAAAAAATTCAATTTTCTTTTTATCTTTTTCTTTTAAGATTAGAATTTTATATTTTTTATTTTCAATATAGTCCCAGCCAGCAGTTTTAAGAGCAGTAATTAATTTAGTGTTTGGATTAAAATCATAAATGCCAGGATTTCTAACAGCACCAGTGATTATTACTTTTATTTTATCAATCTTTGTTTCAATAGTTTTTGTTATAACATAAATAATATCGCCATTATCAAAATAAATATTTTTTTCACTTTTACCTTCTTCAATAATTTCATTAATATTTATTTCCTCAATTTTTCCTGTTCTTTTAATAACCCTGACCGAAGTTGTTTTATTTTTTTGATATTCCCAGCTAACTGATTTTAATACTTCAAGAAGAGTAATTGATTTTGCAAAGAAGTATTGTCCTTCTTTAATACCTTCGCCCAGAACAATAATAGAATTTTTTTGGAATTCAATAATATCAATAATAACTTTTGGTTCAAAAATTATTTTAGACAATTCAGTTTCCACTTTTTTTATTAAATTATTTAATGTCAAATCTTTAGCTTTAATATTTTTACCAATTACATCATAAATAATATCACCATTAATATTTACTTTAACCGTTCTGTCAAATTCTGGATGTTTCCAAACATAAATTTTTAAAACATCGCCAGATTGAATTTTATAATCATCTGTATCGTTACAAAATAAAAAATTATAACATAAAAAAAACAAAATTAAAAAAATTATTTTTTTCATACTTTTACTGTTTGCGGAATTTTAATTTTTTTATTCTTTTTTTCATCAAAAGAATATTTATAATATCTATAATGTCTGAAATAACCAACCTGAGTGGCTTTCTTTAAAGAATTTAAAACAAGACCTAAAATTTTTACACCACCATATTCTAATTGTTCTAATACCATCAATAAATTTTCTTTTGGAATATTAAGCATAGAATAAACAACTAAAATACCATCGACATATTTTCCAACAACAGCAGCATCAATAACTAAACCTAATGGTGGGCAATCAAAAAAGATAATATCAAACATTTCCTTACAATTTTGAATAAGTTTTCTTAATTTATCACTTTCAAGAACTTCAACAGGATATTTAGCAATGCCGCCAGATGTAATAATAAATAAATTAGGTATATCAGTTTCTTTTAAAATATCGCTAAATTTAATTTGATTATTTTCATTATTTTCAAAATATTGAATAATACCAGGTTTTATTGGCTGGCTGAAATGTTTATATAAAGTTGGTCTTCGTAAATTACAATCCATTATCAAAACTTTTTTACCACTTTGTGCATAAGTAATAGCAAGATTTATTAAAACTGTTGTTTTACCTTCACCTTTATTTGTGCTTGTTATACTAACTAATTTTATCCTATTTTGATTTATATGTTCGAGAGCAAAATTAAGATTTATTTTTAAAACACGAAAAGATTCAGCAAGTAAAGATTTTGCATCTATTTTACTTATTAAATATCTTACTTCTTCTCTTTTTATTTTTGCAATTTCAGGACTATATAAAATATAACCAAGAATAGGATAATTAGTTATTTTTTTGATTTTTTTAATATCATCAAGAGTAGGGTCAAAGTTTTCCATTATTAAAACATAAATAATGCTAAAAATAAAACCAAGCGCAACCCCAGCATAAAGATTGACAGCCCAATCTGGAAATTCAGGTGTTAGTGGTGGTTTTGCTTCTTTTGAAAATTTAACATAAGGCGTTTTTGCCTGTATTTCTGATACTACTTGCTCAAATTTTTGTATATTGTA
>DAONJL010000126.1:0-1934 GCA_035405645.1 bacterium
ATATTGAAATAATAAATGAATTATTTCGAAGTGTGCATACTATTAAAGGAAATTCACTAACAAATGGTTTTTTAATTCTAAATAAATTAGCACATAAATTTGAAGAAATACTTGATAAATTAAGAAAGCAAAAAATAAAAGCGACAGATGAAATTATTGAAATTTCTTTCGAGTGTGTTGATAATATTTTTGATATTTTTGATTGTATAAAAGAAAATTCCAATGATGAATATAATATTGATTCAATAATAACAAGAATAGAAAATATATTAAGTTTATCAGAAAAAAAATTAGTTGCAATAAAATTTGAAAATTTTAAAATTGATTTTAATGATATAAAAAAATTTTCATTATCAGAAAATGATAATATCTATAAACTCAATATTAAACTAAAAGAAGATGTATTGATTCCAGCAATATCAATGTTTTCAATTCTTTCATTTTTAAAAGAAAAATATTTAATTATAAAAACTTATCCAACTGAAGAGGATTTGAATAATGAAGATATACCTGATGAGCAATTTCAAAAAAATTTTTATATACTAACAAAATTAGATAAAATAGATGAGATAATATGTGAATTAAAAGAAAATTTTGTGGATGATATAGAAGAAATACAAATAGAAAAAGAGAATATAAGCAAAATAATAGAAGATCAAAAAAAACAAGCACAGCAAGTAAAAATAAGCAGTGAAGATTTTATCAGAGTGCCAATAACAAGATTAAATAAATTACTATCAATAATCCATAATTTAATAATAATAAAAAATAGGTTTGAGTTAAAATTAAAAAATACTGAAGATTATGAATTGAAAGAGATTTTATCACAATTAAGATTAAATACACTCGAATTAAATAAAAACATAATGGAAGCACGATTGGTTGAAATTAATACGATATTAAATAGATTTCCATCAATGGCAAGAAAATTAGCAAAAGAATTAAATAAAAATATTGAATTAGAAATAAAAGGCGGAGAAACATTAGTTGATAGAACAATAATTGATGTAATAGGAGACCCATTGGTTCATATAATAAGAAATAGCATTGACCATGGTATAGAAAACGAAGAAGAGAGAAAAAAAAAGAATAAAGAACCAAAAGGTAAAATTATTATTGAAGTAAAGAAAACAGATACAGAAATTCAAATAATAATCTCAGATGATGGCCAGGGTATAAATTTAAAAAAAGTAAAAGAAAAAGCAATAAAAAATGGTTTAATAACAGAAGAAAAAGCAGAGCAAATGAATGAAAAAGAAATAATAGAATTAATAACATTACCTGGCTTTTCAACAGCAGAAAAAATAACAGAATTATCAGGCAGAGGCGTTGGTATGGATGTTGTTAAAAATACGATTGAAAAAATAAGAGGTTCGCTAACAATAAATACAGAATTAAATAAAGGAACAACAATGATAATAACAATTCCAACAAGTATCAATTTATCAACTGTTCTATTATGTATATATAATAACAACAGATATTTAATTCAACAGGATTATGTTTATGAATTATTAGAAATTTCAAAACAAGATATTTTTATTAAAGATGATAAATTCTATATAGATTTATCAAATAAAGAAGTCTTAAATCTTGAATTTAAAAAAATAATTCCGGTTTTTTATATAATTGAACCAAACAATAATGAAAAATATTATTTATTATTATTCAAAAAGGAAAATAAATATTTCGCTATAAATGTAGATAAAATAATTACACAATTAGAAGTCATAATAAAACCATTGAATAAATATTTTTTAAAAAATATAAATATTTTTAATGGTTCTGCATTATTAGGTGACAATTTGCCAGCATTGCTATTGAATATTAATTATTTTTTTAATCAATTGGAATAAAATATTATTTAGTAATTTCGAAAGCAAAAATAATTGGTTTATTATCTCTTAAAATTTCAACTTCTATATAATTTTCAT
>DAONJL010000127.1:0-1893 GCA_035405645.1 bacterium
CTTTATATGATGAAATAATAAATGTTCCTTTTATAATTTCTTTTCCAAAAGAACTACCACAAAATATAAGAATAAAAACACAATGTAGCGGTGTAGATATAATGCCAACAATTTTTGATTTATTGCAAATACCAATTAACCCATTCTTTCAAGGGAAATCATTATTACCAATAATTTCTGGCAAAGAAGGTGATAGAATAGTTTATGCAGAATCATCAAGAGAAGGTTATGGTGCAAAAGATCCAAAAAATATTACAGAATTTATTAGAATGATACGAACACCAGAATGGAAATTAATTCATTATGTTTATAATGAAGACCCAAACAAATTTGAATTATATAATTTAAAAGAAGATGAATTAGAACAAAATAACTTAATAGATAAAGAACCAACAATTGCTGCAAAATTAAAAGATGATTTATTTAAATGGTTAGTTATATGTAAAGAAATACAACCACAGAGTGCTGATGAAAGTTTATATTTATCACCTTATGAACGATGGAAACGAAATAGAACTTTAAAATCAAAAAATATTGATTGGTCTAAAATTCCATCACCGCCAAAATTTATATCATTAAAAAATGGTGATACACTAAATTATTATACATTTGAAGGAAAAGCAATTTTTGAATGGACTGGCGAACCATATGTCCCATACATAATAGAATACGAGGCTGGGAAAGGCGCATATTATTTAAATGGAACAATTAAAGTATCAGGTAATAAAAAGATTTATGGTCCATTTAATAAAAATTACTGGAATAATTTTTTAGTTAATTATAATCCAATAAAAATAAGAGTGGCAATAGATAAAGAACCATATCAATGGTCGGAATGGATAAATTTAAATATTGGAAAAACAGAGTAAAATGAAAAAAGAAAAAAGAAATTACTGGTGGTTAGCGGTTATTATTCTAACACTAATTATTTATTTAACTTTACCATTAGGTCCTGAAATTATAAAATTTTTATCTGATACAATCAATAATCTTTTTAATATTGATTATGGCTACTATATAATAGGACATTGTGCAGCAGTAATAATTGGTTTTATTTTTCTTTTTCTTATTTACAATATCATAAAAAAACGAAAGCAATTATTAAAATTTTACAATTATTTAATTCTATTAATTATTTTAGGTATTTACACTTATTTTTTGCTTACAATGAAAGTGCCAACAGAAAAAATCCATTTTATTGAATATGGTTTATTAAGTTGGTTTATTTATCGTGCATTAAAGAAAAATATCAATGATATTTCAATTTTTTTTATTACATTATTTATTGGTTATCCAATTAGTTTACTTGATGAATTTATTCAATATTTAATACCTTCTCGAAGTGGTGAATTAGTTGATGCAATATGGAATTTTTATTCAGTTGCTTTAATCCAATTATTTATTGTTTTTGTCTGGAAACCACAAAATATTAAATTAAAAATCGAGAATAAAAATTTTCGATTATTAATAATTTTGATTTTTATTTCATTAATTTCAACTTCTCTTTTTATTAATATTACATCAGAATTTGGAATAAAAATAATTGATAAAGAAATAGGAATTTTTTATAGCAGATTAAATTCAAAAGAAGAAATAATAAAAACAGATGAACAAAAATATTCTGAATATGCAAATATATTAAATGCAGAAACAGAAGATAATTATGATACTTTTATAAGTAAAACATACCATCAAAAAGAATATCCCTTTTTAAATGAAATGCGAGTTCATATTTTCAGACGAGATAGATATGCTGCACAATTTTTCCATTATTTACTTCGGACAAAAGCAAATGATAAAGAAACATTAACAAAAGTTTTTAATGAACTTATACAAGACCAATTTGTTGCAAAAATATTTCGTGAACATTGGTTTTATCATTATTTAAAAAAT
>DAONJL010000128.1:0-1824 GCA_035405645.1 bacterium
GTATCTCCACTTAATATATACATTGTGTCCTGTATATATGTCGCCCAATTATTTGTCGTATATTTTATTACAACTGAATTTATTCCTGATAACATATCCTGCGCTATTACTCGAATTGTCACTGTATCTGTTGCCTTTGGATAAACTGGTATTTGTGTTATATTTGTTATTATTGGTGGTGTTGTGTCATTTATTGTCCCTGTTGGTATTGCTGATTTTTCTACTAAATTATTGTCTATATTATTCAATGCATCTTTTGCGCGAACTACAAAATAATATCTTGTCCCATTTGTTAAATTACTTACTATATATGATGTGCTTGTTGTTATAAAATCCGGCGTGCTATCAATATACGATTTTGTCTGCTGGGCATTTTGATCTGATGTATAATATATATAATATGTTATTGGTGTTGATGTATCACTTGCGGCTGACCAACTCAAACTTATTTTACCGTACTCGCCAGTTGCTGAACAAGATGTTAGTCCTGCAAAAACTGGCGGTTGATTATCCACGCCTGCATCCATATCTACTAATTTTAAAAATTGTGCTATAAAACCATCTGTTGTAACATCACCTGAAAAACCAACATAAATTCCATTTGCTAATATTTCAGACCCTAATTTATTTGCTAAATTTCCTTGTCCATCTTTCCATAAATATTGCTGTGGATTTGATGACGCTATATTACAAACATTATAACGATGATTTGAAATTATTCCGAGTGGAACATTTGTTAAAGAAAATGTTCCTGAATTTCCATTATTACGGTCATAATTTACAAAACATAAGACAACATCACTATTTGCTGGATTTCCACCTTCTGCTGCTGACTTCTCATATTTTGCAACTGCAAATATCTTTTGATGCTCACCGCCGCCGACCTGTGATAAAAACCACTGATTCTGACTTTTTAATGCTGGACTCATTTCTCGTGCTTTTAATATTTTTTGATAAAATTCTTTTAAGCCAGGCACTGGATTATTCCATAAATTTGTCATATCATTATATACTTTGAAATTTACAATATATCTGCCCCATTCATAAGTCCAATGTTTAAAACCCCATTGTTTACAATAGCCTAATTCTGCACCTTGAAATACTAATGGCACACCATCAAGCGTTACTTCCATTGCTGTTCGTATTGCATTAACCCACGGATCTTCTGGTGGCTGGTGGTCATGCGTTACAGTATTTCGTAATATTAATGCATTACCATAATCTGTTCTTCTTTGTTCTACTGCCTGCTTCCATTCTGGTGCTGTCCATAAATTTTCTGTTGAAAAAACCCAATTATCGTTAATAATATCAAATTGTCTTGCTGCACGGCGACTTACTGCACCACCATCTAAACTTTCAGCCATAAAAATAAAATCCCATTTATACGACCGTGTTTTATTTATTATATATTCCCACATTGCTGGCGGTAAGCCCTGTGCAAAATCGCATCTAAATCCATCTATTCCTTTATATGATTCTGATGGATTATTTGGATTAAAACCAGTTTGGTCAAGCCAATATTTTGAATAATAAGTAAAATATTCAACAACTTCATCAACTATTAAATCGTGATTCCAGTATGCATCCTGTTCATTAGTTGGTGAACCTAAGGCAGAATAAGTGCCAAAATAAAAATCAATTACATCACGCCATTTGCCGAAATCATGTCTATCAGCTGGTGCTACGGATATTTCATTCGTGTTATTTGCGCGTGTATCCCAGATAAATGCATCTGGTTCTTGTAATGAACTATTATATTTTGAATACCATTGTGGTCTTATAGTTCGAACCTGCGCATCTTCTGGATATGTCCAACCAAATAAA
>DAONJL010000129.1:0-1722 GCA_035405645.1 bacterium
TAAATGGTTTTGTAATATAATCAATTCCACCATTTTCAAATGCTTTTATTTTATCATTTATTGATTCTAATGCTGAAATAAATATTATTGGTATATCACGAATAGTTTCTTTTGATTTTAAAATTTTTGCTACTTCAAAGCCATTTAAACCAGGCATCATTATATCAAGTAAAATTAAATCTGGCATTATTTCAGATATATTACTAATAACATCTTCTCCATTTGTTGCAAAATATAATTCATAATCTGTCCTATTTTTTAATATTGTTGCTAATATTAATCTGTTTTCTAAAACATCATCAACAATTAAAATTTTATTCTTTTTCATTTGCTATTTTTTCTTTTAAATGTTCTATTAAATTAATTAACATTTGTTCATTTAATTTATCTGCTATTTGATATATTTCATTTTTAATTTTTGTAAAATATTTTTGATTCATATCAATTTTAATTATTTCATCTGCTAATCTTTGAATTTTTGTTGGACTGAATATTTTAATATTTTTTTCTAACTCATTAATAATTTCTAATAACTTATCTTTTTGTTCTTGATTTAATTTTAATTCTGTATCTTCAATAATACTTTCTTTTGTTTCTATTTTTTTACTCTGAATTAATAAGAATACTTTATTAATTTTTTCTTTCATTTTATTCAAATCCAGAGGTTTAGACATATAATCATCAAAGCCATAAGAGATATATTTTTCAGCATCACCTTTTAATGCGTGTGCTGTCAGTGCTATAGTATATATTTTTTTATATTTTTCATTTGATTTTAATTCTTTTATTGTTTGCACACCATCCATTATTGGCATTTGAATATCAAGAAAAATTAAATTATATTCTTTTTTTTCTAATAACTCTAATACTTGCTTTCCATTTTCTGCGAAATCTGCTTCTTCACCTAATTTTTTTAAATATAAACCAATTAATTTTTGATTTGTTAAATTGTCATCTGCTACTAATATTCTTAATTTTCTTTTGATTGTTGTTTCTACTGATTTTAGTGCATTACTTTCAGAAATTTTAGTTATTATTTCTTTTAATATTAAAAATAATTCACTGATTAATTCTATTTGATATTCTTTCTTATGTATTTCACTTAGTAATAATTTTATTATTGTTGTTAATTCATTTAATCCAAGATTTTCTGTTGAAATAATTAAATTATTACATAAAAATTTTATATCACTTTCGTTTCGAATTTTAATTGCATTTTCAAGTTGCTTAATATCATTATTTATTAAACTTTTTAAAAATTGAATTAAGATTTTTTTTATTTCTTCATTTTTTATTTTTGGATTATGAAGCCATTTATTTATAATTTCATCACCTGATAATCTTAATATATTTTCAAAATTTTTTCTTATCTCTAAATTTACTAATGTTTTTTCTTTTTTCGCTTTTTCAACTTTTAATTGAATTGTAAATATTGAGCCTTCATTTTCTTTGCTTGTAACTTTTATTTTACCTTTCATTAGTTCAATTAATTTTTTTGTAATAGCAAGACCTAATCCTGTACCACCAAATTTGCGGCTAATCGAAGCATCGCCTTGCTCAAAAGGATTAAATATTTTTGCTATTTTTTCATAGGGAATTCCTATACCTGTATCAGATACTGAAATAGTTAAATTATTATCTTCAATTTTACAATGAATTTTTACATCACCTTTTTCAGTGAATTTTATTGCATTACTCACAAGATTTACTATTATTTGATTT
>DAONJL010000130.1:0-1656 GCA_035405645.1 bacterium
CGTTTTGATGCTGTTACAACTAATTGTTCTTCCAATTTAAAGAAATCTTCTTCTTTTGCGCCTGCAAATAATTCTTCTTCTTCGCCTGCATATAAACTAATTGAAAAAATAATAATAGCAAACAATAAAACAATGTGTTTAACATTTTGCAAACTCATTTTCCACCCCCTTTTAGTTTGAAATTAAAAAAACAAAAAATTAAATAACTCTGAATAATTCTCTCATCATTATATCACCTCCTTTTTTTTTAATTTGAATAAATCTTATAACCCATTGCATTAATTGATATATTTATTTGATTATTTGTCACTATCACATTATCATTATTATCAAAAATATTATATAGTATTTTTCCATTTGGATAATTTAAAGATGTATTTAATATTATATTTGTTCTCTGTGTGTTTGAGTTATTTAATATTATTATTGCTTCTGAATCAGTCGTATATCTTGAAAATGCATAAATACCTGCTGTTGCTTCAGATTTAAGTTCTGCAAAATTTCCTGTTCTTATAAAATTATATTGTTCTGAATTTATTTTTTCATTTACATTTTTTATAAATTGAAATAATATATGAGTAGTATCAAAATTATCATCAAGTGATGGACCAAATTCAAATAAGCCATCCCACATATCTTCACGAACATACCCATCACCATAATCAACATCAAGTTTATAACCATCAAAACCTTGTTCTGTGCCATAATATATACACGGAATACCTGGATAAGTAGAAATAAATAAATATGCTAATTTCAAATTATCATAATAATTTTGTGAATTTTGTATATATTGTGTTGAAGATTGTTTTCTTGAATTAAATCTATCTAAATCATGATTATCAAAAAAAGTAACTAATTTATCATGCACAGTATTATCATAGTAATTCAAATAACTTCTTCATTCTGTTATTTTATTTGTTGCACCTTGATATTTAAAAACTTCTAATATTGTATTTTTCATTGTAAAATAAGTTAATGATTCAAATAAATACTTTGATGAATTATATTTAGTACCAGAATATTTACCTATCATTTCATCATTATAATCACTCCATATTTCACCAAACATAAAAAATTTTGTCTTATTTATTTTTGCTGCTTCACTTCTAATATATGGTAAAAAATATTCCCAAAAACTCATATCAACATGTTTAGCAGTGTCAATTCTAAAACCATCAATATCAGTTTTTAGAATCCACCACATATAAATATAAGACAGAATTTTTTGAACTTCTGGATGTTCTGTTTTAAAATCATCTAATCCATAAAAATCACCAACTACGCCTTCTATCGGGTCATCCCAGCCCCAACCTATATTTCCATAATTATGAAAAAAATTTAGATTAGCAAGATATTTTGGTTCATGTTTTAAATTGTTATTATTCCATTTTAGAGTATAACCTTGTGGATAGTTAAATGAATAATTATTTTGCGTATTGCCAATTAAATCAGCAGAGTGATTAACAACAACATCCATTAAAACAGATATGCTATTTTGATGTGCAATACGAACTAATTCTTTATATTCATCGAGTGTGCCAAAATGTGGGTCTATTGCTTTAAAATTTTGTATGCTATAACCATGATAAGTTGGTTTATTTTTTAATACTGGTGTTAGCCAGATTGCTGTTATTCCTAATTCTTTTAAATATG
>DAONJL010000131.1:0-1603 GCA_035405645.1 bacterium
CTTGCATTAAAAAAACAGAAAAATTTTTTACTAATTCAGAAAAAATAAATATTATTTCATCAAAAGAAATAATTGAATTAATTAAAACAAACTTCATTGAAATAAAAAATATAAATTTTATTGAAAAGCCAGAATATAATAATGGTTTTGTTATTTTTGACTCTGATAAAGAGATTAGTTATTTATTATCAGATATATTTGAATATTATTTAACAGATATAAAAAAAGAAATATTAAAAATGTTATTGTGAAATGAAAGAACAACAACATTCAGGAAAAGTATATAAAGTAAATGGACCAATAATAGAAGCAATAATATTTGAAGATTTGATGATGTTAGAAGTAGTATATGTTGGTCCAAAAAAGATAATTGGAGAAGTAATAAAATTATATCGTGATAAATGTATAATACAAGTTTATGAAGATACTACAATGATTAAACCTGATGATTTTGTTTATAGAACAAATAATTTATTAAATGTTATTTTGGGTCCTGGATTATTATCTTCTATTTTTGATGGAATTCAGCGTCCATTAACTTTTCTATTTAATAATTCAAAACAACCTTTTATTTCTGCAGGTGAAAAATTATTTCCATTAAATACAGATAAATTATGGCATTTCAAACCAATAATTAAAAATAATTCATTTGTTAAAAGTGGTGAAATAATTGGTGTTGTGGATGAAACAGAAAAAATTCAGCATAAAATAATGGTTCCAAATTTTTTAGAAGGTGAAATAATAAATATTAAATCAGAAGGTAATTATAAAATAACTGATACAATAGCGCAATTAAAAACAAAAACAAAAATAGTTGATTTGAAATTATATCAGCAGTGGAGTGTTCGTTCACCAAGACCATATTTAAAAAAAGATAATGAAATAGAGCCATTATTAACAGGGCAGCGTGTTATTGATACTTTATTTCCAGTTAAAAAAGGCGGAGTTGTAATGATACCTGGCGGTTTTGGCACTGGTAAAACAATGACACAACAAGCAATAGCAAAATGGTGTAATGCTGATATTATTGTGTATATTGGCTGTGGTGAGCGTGGGAATGAAATGGCTGATGTTTTAAAAGAGTTTGAACATTTATTTGATTATAAAAATAATAAACCATTAATAGAACGAACAATAATAATAGCAAATACATCAAATATGCCAGTAGCAGCACGAGAAACAAGTATTTACACTGGAATTACAATCGCGGAATATTATCGCGATATGGGTTATGATGTCGCACTAATGGCTGATTCTACTTCTCGCTGGGCTGAAGCATTAAGAGAATTATCTGCAAGAATGGAAGAAATACCAGCAGAAGAAAGTTATCCTGCATATTTAGCAAGTTATTTAGCAAAATTTTATGAAAGAGCAGGTAAAGTTGTAAATCTAAACTCAACAAAAGGTTCAATTACTATAATTGGTGCTGTTTCACCGCAGGGTGGTGATTTTAGTGAACCAGTTACACAACAAACAAAAAGATTTACAAAAGTATTCTGGGCACTTGATAAACAATTAGCAAATGAGCGTCATTATCCAGCAATCAATTGGATTAATTCTTATAGTGAATATGCTGATGAAATTGTTAATTGGTATAATAAAC
>DAONJL010000132.1:0-1599 GCA_035405645.1 bacterium
CCAATTTGTTGCAAAAATATTTCGTGAACATTGGTTTTATCATTATTTAAAAAATGTAATCAAAGAGAAATACAATTATCAAATTACAAATGAAATTATTGAAGTGTATCTAAATGAGCAAATAAAAAAAATAAATGAAAAAAAAGGCAATGAAAAAGATTTATTAAAAGAATATTTATATACAGCATATCGAGAAAATCAAATTCTTGAAAAGTATTTCAAAAAGACATTAGAAAACTCAAAATATTATTGGGATAAAGAATTAACAAAAAAATGGTTTGATTTATTATCTGATGATATATTAAAAATTCAGTATAAAAGCGCAGTTGCAGAGCGAATTATTACTGCTTTTACTTTAAAGCAAATGTGGATTTTTACTGCTATTTTTTCATTTATTCTTATTCTTTTATTTTTTTATTCTTTTAAAAATAAATAAGAAGAAAATTTACCAATTTGCTTTTGGTCTGCGTTTGCCGAATTTTAAAGAACAAGGCGAATTTTTTGGAACAATTGATTTGAGTTTTTTACAATATAATCCAATAAAAGTCCTGCAACTATTTGCGCCATCTATTGCATCATTATCAGGAAAGTCAGCAAATTCACAGGATAAATCACACCATTTTATTTTTGCTGTTAATACACCAGCATTATCCTCTCTTCTTTTTTTTACTGGCATAAAAATAATTATTCCCCGATAATTTATTTACTAAAATTTTTTTATACTTAATTCATATTTCAATAATATATTTATCAGGTCTTCGTTTGAAAATGGTTTAAGAATATAATCAAATGCACCTTTCTTTATAAACTCATCTTTTGATTTTTCTATTTGACCTGAAACAAAAACAATAGGTATTGAATTATCAATCGCTTTCATTTTCTCAAATAATTCTTCGCCAGTTATATCAGGCATAATTATATCTAAAAAAACAATATCAAATTTATTATTGCTAAATAATTCAATTGCTTCTTTGCTATTATTAACAGTAGTTACATTTAATAAACCTAAGATTTTAAAATATTGCTTAAATATTTTTAAAATCTCTATTTCATCATCAACGATTAAAATTTTTATATTCTTATTTTTTATATTATCTCCATTTGAGTTTTTATTAATTATTTCTTTTGATAATTCTTTTGTTTCCAATGGTAGAGAAATAATAAATTTTGTTCCAATATTTTCTACACTTTCAAAACTAATAGTGCCATTATGATTTTTGATAATTGATAAAGCAACTGATAATCCCAAGCCTGTTCCCTGTATTCCATAACTATCTTTAGCATAAGCACCTTTCGTAGAAAAAAATGGATTAAATATTTTATGCTTTATTTCTTCTTTAATACCAATTCCATTATCTTCAACAATAATCAAAAGATTATTATCTTTTTTTTGTGTTGTAATTTTTATTTCACCTTTTCCTTTTGGTAATATTGCGTGTCTTGCATTTATTATTAGATTTAATAATACTTGCTGGATTTGATGTTTATCAATTAATATTGGTAAATTATATTGATAATCAGTTATTATTTTTATATTTTCATCCTTTATTTGTTTTTGTTGATATTCAAGCAATTCATCAATTATTAAACTAATTTCAT
>DAONJL010000133.1:0-1590 GCA_035405645.1 bacterium
ACAGGAAATTCAGAACAGGATAGTTTGATAGTGAGTGTATCTCTATCAATTTGGTGCTGGGGTGAGAGTTTTAATTGGTTTTATTATTATGATAAATGGAGTAATCCAAATGCTTCATTTACTTCTTATGATACAGAATTAAGTTATCCAGCATCAGCAGAATATATTTTAAATATTTCTGTTCGAGATAATTATGGAAATGAAGCAGCAGAACAAATTTCATTTTATCCACTACCAGGCGATGGAACAATAAGTGGAACATTTACATTTCAGACGAATTCAACAAATGCTGAGGTAATTGGAGAAAATCAAATGAAAACATATTTATTATTATATAAGTGGGAAAATTCACAAAAAGTTTTAATAGATTCAAAAGTTTTGGATTTATCTGGACTTAATAGTGGAACAACATCAAAATCTGAAACATATTCTTTTACCCAATTATTTAATAATTGGTATGATTTAGTAGCATTTTTAGATATAAATAAAAATAATATTTATGATACTGGTGAGTTAATTAATAATAATGGTGTTCAAGTTTCATCAGATACAAAAAATCCAACAATGAATATTACATTAAATTTTTATAAGACCTCTCCACCAAATATTTTTAATTTTCAGATAAATAATAATGAACAATATACAAAGACAACATCAATATTACTACAATTTAATGCTAATGCAGATTTTGGTGATACTTATTTAATGGATACATTGTATTATCAAGTAATAGATGATAAAGAGACAAGCAGTTGGACAATATGGAGTGGTGCGCCAGTAGCGTGGACATTATCAGAAACAGATGGATTAAAAAATATAACATTAAATATAAAAGATTTTTGGGGTAACATATCATCGCAAAATGGGACAATAACATTAGATAGAACAGCACCGACAATTACAAATTTTATATTAAATAATGGAATTGATTTAACTAAAACTATAAATATTCAATTATCATTTAGTTATAATGAAATGGGTTCTGGTTTATATGATACAATAATTTTATCAGGTGATTTAGTAAATAGTGGTGAGACAAATTATATAACACCAAAAAATATAATATTAAGTAGCAGTTCGGGACTGAAAACAATTTCAGCATTATTTGCTGATAATGCAGGTAATACAGTGGTTGTTTCTGATACAATTATTTTAGATAATGAAGGACCTGATTTTACATTTACACCAGTTATCTGGGCAGATACAACACAGGCAATAGAGATACCATTTACAGTAACAGATTTATATGCAAATATTGATTCAGTAAAATTATTTTATGTAGATATGGATGTAGCAGCAGAAATGGGGAATTTAATAAAATTAGTAAAAAATGGAAGCAATACAACATTAAGTGAAACATTTATAATACCATCAAGAACAGCAAATGATTCAACGAATGGCTATGTATATTATTATTTAGAAGCAAGTGACAGTTTAGTAAATAAAACATATTATACAAAATTAGGAAAGACAACAGTAGCACCAACAGAGATAAGTGATTTAATACAATTACAGCGAATAGATTTTTCAGCACCAGTAATAAATATAAGTGAGGGTGAATATACAAATACAAGGAATTGCACAGTTCAA
>DAONJL010000134.1:0-1530 GCA_035405645.1 bacterium
AAATTCTGATGTAATGTGAATAAAAGCAGAAGTTGATATTAAAGTGAATAAAATTAAACTTATTAATAACTTAAAATTTTTATTTGAAATTATTAATTTTATATTTTGTGGTTTCCAGACAAAAACAATAAATAATTGTATTAAAGCAACAGAATAAAAATTCCAGATTGCATCAACTAATTCACCACTTCGTGATGGAATTAAATATTGAATAAATTCATCAAGTAAACTAATTGGATAACCAATAAATAATGTAATAAAATAAATTGATATATCAGAGATACTTTTTAGCAAAGCCCGATAAATAAACCAACTTAATAAACCATATTCAATAAAATGGATTTTTTCAGTGGGTACTTCCATTGTAAGTAAAAAATAAGTATAAATACTTAAAATAATTATTAAGATTATATAATTATAAAATTTTAAAAATTGTTTACGAGTTTTCAGTATAGTGATAATAAGATAAATAAAAATAATAGCAATAATTACTGCTGCACAATGACCTATTATCTTATAACCATAATCAATATTAAAAAGATTATTAATTGTATCAGAAATAAATTTTATAATTTTTGGACCTAATGGTAAAGTTAGATAAATAATTAAAGTTAATATAATAACAGCAAGCCACCAATAATTTATTTTTTCTTTTTTCATTTTACTCTGATTTTCCTATATTCAAATTTATCCATTCTGACCATTGATATGGTTCTTTATCAATTGCCACTCTTATTTTTATTGGATTATAATTAACTAAAAAATTATTCCAATAATTTTTATTAAATGGTCCATAAATTTTTTTATTACCTGAAACCTTAATTGTCCCATTTAAATAGTATGCACCTTTACCTGCTTCATATTCTATTATGTATGGCACATTTTCATTACCTGTCCATTCAAAAATTGCTTTTCCTTCAAATGAATAATAATTTAATGTATCACCATCTTTTATTGATAGAAATTTTGGTGGTGATGGAACTTTTGACCAATCGATTTTTTTTGCTTTTAATTCTCTTTTTCGTTTCCATCTTTCATAAGGTGATAAATATAAACTTTCATCTGCTTCTTGTGGTTGTATTTCTTTACATATAACTAACCATTTAAATAAATCATCTTTTAATTTTGCAGCAATTGTTGGTTCTTTATCTATTAAGTTATTTTGTTCTAATTCATCTTCTTTTAAATTATATAATTCAAATTTGTTTGGGTCTTCATTATAAACATAATGAATTAATTTCCATTCTGGCGTTCGTATCATTCTAATAAATTCTGTAATATTTTTTGGGTCTTTTGCACCATAACCTTCTCTTGATGATTCAGCATAAACTATTCTATCGCCTTCTTTGCCAAATATTATTGGTAATAATGATTTACCTTGAAAGAATGGTTTTACAGGTATTTGTAATAAATCAAAAATAGTTGGCATTATATCAACACCACTACATTGTGTTTTTATTCTTAAATTTTGTGGAAGTTCTTTTGGAAAAGAAATTATAAAAGGAACATTTATTATTTCATCATATAAAG
>DAONJL010000135.1:0-1529 GCA_035405645.1 bacterium
CTGCATTATCAACATTAGTATAAGCAGCAAAATGAAAAATAAATTCAATATTATATTTGTTAAATAATTCTTTGACAGCATTATAGGAACAAATATCAAGTTCATCAATATCAAGAAACAAAGACTTATTTTGTGAAATGTAAAGACGCAAATTATTTGCTAATCCACCATTTCCACCAGTTACTAAAATCATTTACAAACACCTGAAATAAAAGAATAAATAATAATAAAATATTTTCAAACAAAAATTTTGTCAATTTTATTTCCGAATTTTTTAATTGATTTTTTAATTAACATTTTTGATTTAAAAGAATCAGTTTCAATAATTTTTTTAGCATCATAAAAAGCATATAATAATTCTTTTTTATTTTTCAATAAATTACCAAACTGAAATTCAGATAAGCCAGATTGTTTAATACCAGTTAATTCACCAGTTCCTCTTAAAAACAAATCAATTTCAGAAATTTTAAAACCATCATTATATTTTTCAAGAGTTTTAATTCGAGTTTCTGCTAATTTTGAAATATTATCATTTATTATTAAAATACAATAACTTTCTTTATTACCACGACCAACACGACCTCGTAATTGATGTAATTGCGATAAACCAAATTTATTTGCGTCTTCAATTATAATAATATTTGCAGAAGGTATATCAATACCAACTTCAATCACAGTGGTTGATACTAAAATATTTATTTCATTCTTTCTAAATTGTTCAATAATTTCATCTTTGTTTTTAATTTTGCTATGAAGAAAAGCACAATTAAATTCTTTAAAATAATTAGAAGAAATTTCTTTAAAATAATTTTCAACATCTTTAAAATTAGATTTATTACTTTTAGAAATTAATGGACAAATAATAAAAACCTGTTCATTCTCATTTTTTATTTTTTCTTTTATAAAATTAAAAATATTAATTCTATCTTTTTCTTTTCTGACAAAAGTTTTAATCATTTTTTTATGAGGAGGTAATTCATCAATAATAGAGACATCAGTGTCACCATAAATAGTAAGTGTGAGAGTTCTTGGAATAGGTGTGGCAGTCAACATAAGAACATCAACATCAAATCCTTTTTTAATTAGTTCTTCTCGCTGCTGCACACCAAATCTATGTTGTTCATCAATTACAACTAATTTAATATTTTTAAAATAAACATTTTTTTGAAAAAGAGCGTGAGTACCAATAATTAAATTTATTTGACCATTTCTTAAGTTTTCATAAATTAAATTTTTTTCTTTTTTATTTATTTTATGCACGAGCAAAGAAATATTAAAATTAAAATTTGCAAATAATTTTTTAAAAGTAGAATAATGTTGATGTGCGAGAATATCAGTAGGTGCCATAACAGCAACTTGATAATTGCTTAAAATAGCGTAAAAAATAGCAACAGCAGCAACAATTGTTTTGCCAGAACCAACATCACCTTGAATTAATCTATTCATTTTAAATTTTGAAAACATATCATTTTTAATTTCTTCTATTACTTTTATTTGTGCATTAGTTAATTTAAAAGGAAGGTTATTTA
>DAONJL010000136.1:0-1526 GCA_035405645.1 bacterium
CTGCATTATCAACATTAGTATAAGCAGCAAAATGAAAAATAAATTCAATATTATAATTATTAAATATTTTTTGAACAGCACTATAAGAAGTAATATCAAGCTCATCAATATCAAGAAATAAAAAATTATTTAGTAAAATATGTGAACGCAAATTATTGGCTAAACCACCATTCCCACCAGTCACTAAAATCATATTTGCCACCTGTATTTAAATATAAATAATAATAAATATTTTCAAATAAAAATTTTGTCAATTTTATTTCCAAATTTTTCAATTGCTTTTTTAATTAATAATTTGGCTTTAAAAGAATTAAAATCAAAAATTTTTTTAGCATCATAAAAAGCGCATAATAATTCTTTTTTATTTTTCAATAAATTTCCAAAATGAAATTCAGATAAGCCAGATTGTCTGATACCAGTTAATTCGCCAGTTCCTCTTAATAATAAATCAATTTCAGAAATCTTAAAGCCATCATTATATTTTTCAAGTGTTTTGATTCGCGTTTCTGCTAATTTTGTAATATTATCATTTATCATTAAAATACAATAACTTTCTTTATTACCCCTGCCCACTCTGCCGCGTAATTGATGTAATTGAGACAGACCAAATTTTTGTGCATCCTCAATTATAATAATGTTTGCAGAAGGAATATCAATACCAACCTCAATAACAGTAGTAGAAACTAAAATACTTATTTCATTCTTTCGAAAGCGTTCAATAATTTCATCTTTATTTTTGATTTTGCTATGAATAAAAGAACAATTAAATTCTTTAAAATAATTAGAAGAAATTTCTTTAAAAAAATTTTCAACATCTTTAAAATTAGAATTATTACTTTTAGTAATCAATGGACAGATAATAAAAACCTGTTCATTATCATTTCTGATTTTTTCTTTAATAAAATTAAAAATATTAATTCTATCTTTTTCTTTTCTAACAAAAGTTTTAATCGTTTTTTTATGTGCAGGTAATTCATCAATAATAGAAACATCAGTATCTCCATAAATAGTTAAAGTTAATGTTCTTGGAATAGGGGTGGCAGTTAACATAAGAACATCAACATTAAAACCTTTTTTAATTAGTTCTTCACGCTGTTGCACACCAAATCTATGTTGTTCGTCAATTACAACTAATTTAATATTATTAAAATCAACTTTTTTTTGAATAAGAGTATGAGTTCCAATAATTAAATTAATTCGTCCATTTTTTAAATTTTCATAAATATTTTTTTTTTCATTTTTATTTATTTTGTGGACAAGCAAAGCAATATTAAGATTTAAATTAGAAAATAATTTTTTAAAAGTAGAATAATGTTGACGTGCAAGAATATCAGTAGGCGCCATAACAGCCACTTGATAATTACTTAAAATAGCATAAAGTATAGCAACCGCAGCAACAATTGTTTTACCACAACCAACATCACCTTGAATTAATCTATTCATTCTATAGTTTGAGAACATATCATTTTTTATTTCTTCTATTACTTTTATTTGTGCATTAGTTAATTTAAAAGGAAGGTTATTTA
>DAONJL010000137.1:0-1491 GCA_035405645.1 bacterium
TGTATGCAGGAATGAAAAAAGGTAAACCTTGAATATGGTCCCAATGCGAATGCGTGATACAGATAATAATTTTTTTTTTATCTTCTCTTTTTAAATAATCTAAACCAAAATTATAAATTCCTGTTCCACCATCAAAAATAATAATATAATCATTAATATTAATTTCAACACATGATGTATTATTTCCATATTTTTGTTTATTTTTATCTCCACATGGAATAGAACCTCTCACACCCCAAAATGTGATTTCTATTGTATTTATCATAATTTTAATTAAATAAGAGTGTTTTTACTTTTCCTAATAATTCTTCTTTAGTAAATGGTTTTATTAAAAAATCATCAGCACCCAAATCTAAAGCTCTTTTTTTATCCTGTTCGAAAAATTTTGTTGAACACATTAAAAATTTTGATTTTGAATACAAACTATTTTTTTTAAAAAATTCTAAAACATAAAAACCATCATAATCTGGCATATTTATATCAATTATAAATAAATCAGGAATAAAATCATTTGATAGAGAAAATATTTGTTTACTATCACGAAGTACTTTTACATTAAATAAATTTTCCTCATTTAATATCTTCTCAATCATTTTTATAATTACTATGCTGTCATCAATTGCTAAAATATTTTTATTCATTTTTAATTTTCTTTTAACATTTTCAGTTCTTCTTCTGTTCGTTCACGCATATATAAAGCTCCACTGAAACATTTTTGAACGCAGATGCTGCAACCAATACATTTTGAAGCATCAGTAACAGGTATTTTTTCAGCATCATAAGAAATAGCCTGATATGGACAACGACTACAATTACCACAATGTTCACATAAATTTTTATTCACTGCTGATATTTTTTTCTTTGAATCAAGAGCCATAAAATCTCTGATTGGTGCTGGTAATGTTATACCAATTAATTGTTTCATTGATTTAATACCGCGTTCTTCCATTAAGTGACTTACACCAGAACATAAATCATTGAAAATATTATATCCATATTTCATTATAATTGTACAAAATTGAACTGTGCGCGCACCGAGTGCAAGAAAATGTGCTGCATTTTTATAATTCATTGGTCCACCATTACCTGAAATATAAATACCTAATGGAGCAGCTTTTGCTAAAGTGAGAAAACTTATTGGTGTTACTCCATCACCACTCATACCAACAATTATTCCATCTTCCCATTCTTTTTTCTGACCCCATCTAAATGCAAGTGTTGGAAAAGTATTAGCAAGTGTAACACCTGCTTTTTTATTTGGATATTTTTTTAATACTTTTAAAATTGCTTTTATTATTGCTTCAATAGAAGTAACAGCACCAGTTAATTTGAATAGTTTTGGAATATCAGGATTACTAATTTCCATAATCCAGTCAATTATTTTTGAAGTTAATTCAGCATTTTGTGAAACAATATCGCCTTCTGTTCCATCGCCACCCTGTGGACAGGATAGACTATACTCAACAGCCATAGCACCTGCATTTTCTAATT
>DAONJL010000138.1:0-1413 GCA_035405645.1 bacterium
CCACGGGTCTTCTGGTGGTTGATGGTCGTGTGTAACTGTATTCCGCAAAATTAACGCATTGCCATAATCTGTTCTTCGCTGTTCAACTGCCTGTTTCCATTCAGGCGCTGTCCATAAATTTTCTGTTGCAAATACCCAATTATCATTGATAATATCAAATTGTCTTGCTGCGCGGCGACTCACTGCACCGCCATCTAAACTTTCAGCCATAAAAATAAAATCCCATTTATATGATCGTGTTTTATTTATGATATATTCCCACATTGCTGGTGGTATGCCCTGTGCAAAATCACATCTAAAGCCATCTATTCCTTTATATGATTCTGATGGATTATTCGGATTAAATCCAGTCTGCTCAAGCCAATATCTTGCATAATATGCAAAATATTCTACTACCTCATCTACAATTGAATCGTGCGACCAGTATGCATCTTGTTCATTTGTTGGTGAACCTAATGCTGAATAAGTTCCAAAATAAAAATCTATTACATCACGCCATTTTCCAAAATCGTGCCTATCTGCTGGTGCTACTGATATTTCACTTGTGCTATTTGCTCGTGTGTCATAAATAAATGCATCTGGCTCTGGTAATGAACTATTATATTTTGAATACCATTGTGGTCTTATAGTTCGAATTTGTGCATCTTCTGGATATGTCCAGCCAAATAATGTATTTCCGGCTGGTCCTATTTCTACATCCCAAGCACTATGATTAAATGTCACATCAAAAAATATGTTTAATCCTTTATTATCTGCTTCGCTAACAAAATTTTTAAATGCTTGCATTGCAGAACTTCTACTATTTCCATTTGATAATATAGGATTAACTGCAAAAAAGTTTTTTACTGCATACGGACTGCCTGGCGTAAATTCCTGCTTATATGGTGCTGGCTCATTATGTGAACCAATTGGGTGGATTGGTTGCAGCCATACTGCATTTATTCCTATATCACGTAAATAATCTACACTTATTTTATCAAAACCATCATTATCGCCACTGCTTAAATCTTCAAATGTGCTCCGACCATTAAAATCATCAGATGTTGCTTCTACTGTATTTACTTGTAACTCATACATACTTAAATTTAACGCTTTTTTCGGTGAAACAACAACTATATGGTCTCTAAATCCTTTCGAACCTATCCAGCGCCATTCTGAATCACCTGTCACCTTATATCTTGCTGTTATTCGATAAACACCTGTTTTTGACACATTTAATGTTAATGTATAATTCCCGGCTCCGCCAGTCATATCATACGCTTTATAATATGTTGGAGAATCTGAACCTGAAACTATCTGTGCCGCATCTTCTACCAATCTCGCATAATCGCGTCTATTTAAATTTGTAAATACTTCTACATCTTCTATCTGATCTGTTGTGGTTATTGATAAATTCATTGTTACTGTTGCTTG
>DAONJL010000139.1:0-1338 GCA_035405645.1 bacterium
GTTGAACCATAATTATATTTATATTCATAATATCTGTTTGGTTCAAATGTTATTGTTGCTATCCACACATTACCAACTTTTACCATTGGTGTGGTTGTATCCCAACCTGTTGCTGAATATTGCGCTGTATAAATGCCATTTGTTCCAGAAATTTTTGTCCAGCTTCCTCGCACATATACTACTGCTGCCTGTGCATTTTCGTATTTGAATGTTACTATATTTCCATCAATCACTGGAGAACTCAATCTTATTTCACCTGACCATACATCATTTATTACTGTATCAGATGAAGGTATAGTTATCTCACGATTATTTGAACTGGTAGGAAAATTGTATTCCCATTTTGTCCCATCTAATACATATTTATATTGAAATTGTGTTCCAGGATCTAAATTTAATGTTATTGTATAATAGCCATTACCTTCTGCTGTTAATGGATGGTCTGCTGGCGTCCAATTATTTGGTGCTAATGGTGCGCCTGCTATTTGAACTAAATTAAATCCACTCGTTACATTCATATTGACTCGAAATGTTATTGCCACTTTTGATGCTGGTGTCGCTGTCTTTCCTGTTGATTTATTACTCTCTCCATTTGATGTATTTACTGCTGTAACATAAAATGTATAGCTCGTCCCATTTTGTAAATTATTCACTCTATAACTATTACTCGTTATTAATGCTGTGTTTATTTTGGTTTCTAATGATGGCGGTATCTGCATATAAACATTATAACCTGCTAAATCACCTTCTGAATTTGCTGTCCAGTTTAATTGAACATATCCATCACCTGCAACCGCTATAAGACCACTCGGTGCTGCTGGAGGTGGTGAATTATACGCCATTCCTATTTTATATTCTGTCCTATTACTTTCATTACCTGCTGAATCTTCTGCTGTGATGTAATAATAATAGGTTATACCAACTGTAAGATTTACATCATTATAACTTAAATTATTTGTTAATGTGACTATCTTCGTAAAACTACCTGTATCATTTGTGCTACGATAGATATTATAACCTCGTAAATCTGTTTCATAATTCTTTAACCAACTTAATGTTATTTTTAATATGCCATTTGTTATTGTAAAATTTTGTGGAACTGCTGGCGCTGATGTATCAATTTCTTGTGGTGTTGCATATACTTCATTGCTTGCTAAACTTTGATTCCCACTTTTATCAACTGCTGTAATTTTATAATAATATCTTGTTCCATTTGTTGCATTCGTATCTCTATATATTGTTGTTGTTATGGTTTCAGCATTTATTTTATTTGATAATGATATACTAAAATCTGGAACAGTTGATTTATAAATATTATATCCTGCAAGGTCTATTTCT
>DAONJL010000140.1:0-1269 GCA_035405645.1 bacterium
AAGAAGAAGATTTCTTTAAATTGGAAGAACAATTAGTTGTAACAGCATCAAAACGAGCACAAAAAATTACAGAAGCACCAGCAACAATATATGTTATTACAGACAAAGAGATTGAACAATATGGCTTTGTTGATTTGAAAGATGTATTAAAATTAATACCTGGTATGATTGTTGAAGATTTAAGTTATGGACAATTGTATGGTGGACAGCGCGGTTTTAATGGTGTTTTTCAAAAAACACTAATAATGATAAATGGTCGTGAAGTAAATAATATTTTAGCAAATGAGGCATTTATTGGTCCGCAATTCCCATTGCATAATGTAAAAAGAATTGAAGTTGTTGCAGGTCCTGGTTCTGCTCTTTATGGTGCAAATGCTTTTGCTGGTGTTATTAACATTATTACTAAATCAGCAGAAGATATAAATGGTGTTGATGTTGCTTATACTTATGGTAGTTGTAAAACAAATTTAGCAACAGTAAATGTTGGTAAAAAAACAGATAATGCAGAATTAGTATTATCAGGTAGATTAAAAAAATCAGATGGTTAGGATTTTAGTGATTATGTTTCAAATGTAGAAAGATTTGGAGCAGGTGTTTTTAATGCTGCGAATGGCTGGTCAAGATTACCTGATGGTAGAATTTATAATTCAAATACAGGACAGGTTTTTAGAACACCAAAAACTCATGGTGATAGATATGAAAATACTGAGGATGCTAAATATTTAGATTTTTATTATTCACGAAAACTTAAAGTAAATAAATATTTACCAGAAGAAATATATTTCGGCACAAATATTTACGATATGACTAATAATCATGGTATGTCAAAAATTCAGTGGCTAAATTATAATGGTTATGACCATAGAGAACAATATTTATACTATACTGGTTTAAAGAAAAAATTTCTTGATAACAAGTTAGAAACAAAATTAGAGTTCAGATATACAAATGAATTTACCTGGGGCAATCATACTTGTGCTATGCCAATTCAAGATTGGCCTGATACTTTACCTGATTATACTCAAGCAGGAAATGCATATTGGTGGGGAACAAATAAGCCAATAGATGATGATGATTCACCAGCAACACCATATACACCAACAAAAGAGAATATAGAAAAAATGCGAGGCTGGTGGTCAAATAAAAGAAGTCCGGGTTCAAAAAGATATTATGCTGAATTACAATTAAATTACAAGACTTCATTTTTAAATTTAGAACACGATATTGTTGGTGGTTTAGTATATGATAGAAAAAAAGGTATTACAAATC
>DAONJL010000141.1:0-1019 GCA_035405645.1 bacterium
AAATGAACCACGCATTATTACTGCTGGATAATAAGCATTAATATTAGAAGCATCATCTGCAATAAATACTACTTTTGCTTTTGGCAATGGCTGACCAATAAAAGTTGCTGTTGAGTTATCAGAAATTTTATTGCCTATTGAATCATAAATATTACTTATTGTTATTGTATAAATATAACCGCCAACCTGATTTGATGTTTGGATATTTACTGTTTTACTATCATTACTTAATATCGCATTTATTACATTTAATCCACCTGATATAAAATAATTATTCTCTTCTTCTGCTTCTGCTTTTCTTATTATTTCTGAAAATACCACTTTGATATTTTGTGAATCAATTGCAGTCACATAAACAATAAATGGTGGTGTTGTATCACCTGTATTTGAACCATTAAATGTAATTTGACTATTTGACAATATAGTATTGTTATTCATATCAGTAATATTATTTACGGTAATTGTATATAATTGTAAAGGCATTTGTAATGAAGTGCTAATATAAACCGAAGAATTATCCGAAGTCAACGAAACTGCTTCGATTGATAAACCGTTATTTATCGAATAATTATTTTTATTTTCTGCTGTGCTTTTGGTTATTTGTTCACTAAATACAAGTATTAAATGATTTCTATCAATTACATAAACATTTTTTATTGTTGGTTTAACTTTATCAACCCAGTATGTATAAACATTAACTGGATTACTATCCAATAATCTAAATGAATTTCCATATTTTACGAAACCTTCGCTTATTGTTCCAATTTTCCATTGATATGTTTCGGTTGTATTCACTTCTAAATAAGTTTGATATAGCCAGATATGATTATTATCAGTATCAGACATAATTAAATAAGAATCACCATTCCAGTTTGCTGAATATTTACCTGTTGCTGGATTAAATGTCCCCCACATTATAATATTATTAGTATATGAACCAGTATTTATCGAATCATCAACAATAAAAGTAACTAAAACTTTATCAATTGGTTTAATACCGACAAAAGTATCAAACGAAT